>CAZVWJ010000027.1:0-31943 GCA_964631325.1 uncultured bacterium
AATAGGGTGCCTCGATTGAAGGCTGTCCTTCGGACGGATAATTCACGACAGTTACACTGTCGCGAATTATCCGGGTTAGGTCACGCGAACGCGCTATTATTAGGGCAAAGACCCCATACAAGAGAGGGTTATTTCTATTTATTCCCCATCTAAGACTTCTCCCGCCTAACAGCTATTTTCGCAGTTGGCGGGTGGCTTCGGCCAGCACTTCCATTTTTCCGTACGCTTCGTCCACGGTACGAGTCTTCAGTCCACAATCCGGACTGATCCACAGGGCCGGACGATCCATAATTTCCAGGGCTGATTTAATCCGGTCCTTAACTACCGTCTTCTTTTCAATCCGGTGATCGTGGACATCTACCGCTCCAAACGAAAGATCCTTAGTAAACGGATCCTCGCCAAATAAATCGAGCAGATACAGTTCGCTGTTGGAAAATTCCAGGTCAAAATTATCAACCGGAATCTCTAACATTTCCGGATAAATTTCCGCAAATTCTCCGTAACAAATATGGGAAATAAAATAAGCGTCCTGGCCTTCAACAACTTCACCCACTACTTCCTTAACCAGACCCATCTCATCGTGGCGAACGGAACAGGCCGGTTCGTCGATCTGAATTATTTTACAGCCGGCGTCAATTAGCGCTTCCACTTCTTTACGGATAGCTTCTGCAAAAGCCCGGGCCGTTTCAGCGCGAGATGAATAATACTCGTTAAACGTCCAGTCCATCATCGTATAAGGGCCGGTCAACATTCCTTTAACCGGTTTGTCGGCATAATCACGGGCGAACTTCCACCAGTCGGCCGTAATTGGTTCGGACCAGACGATTTCATCAGTAACAATAGGTTTCCGATAATAACGATTGCCGTAGGAACGAACCAGTCCACCAATTTCAAAACCGGCTAAATTTTCAGCAAAATAAGTAGCCATATCACCGCGATATTGTTCACCGTCAACGTAAACGTCATAACCCAGTTCTTCCTGCTTATCCAGCCAGAAACGAGTAGTCTCCCGGGCTTTCGCGTCCAGCTTCTCCCGGGAAAGTTCCCCTTCACGATTCTGTTTCCGGGCTTCCTTTAGTTCCGGTGGTTTGGGAAAGCTCCCCACCGTAGTCAAGGGTAAGTCCGGCAATTCAATTCCCAAATTTTCTAATTTTTCACGGCTCATTATTAAACAGATACCTCCTGGAGTTGGTCACAAATTTCAACCAACCTCTTAAGTTTTAATTGCGCTCTGTCCCGTGGAAGATAATCAAGACTTGAAGTGAATGAAATCGAATTCGTCCCCTCCGGCAACTCAGCAAGCAGGGGTGTCAATTCATCTACTACTTCATCAACCCCGGCGAGCTTGGTATTTCGTCCGTTCAAGATCCCAAAACTCATTCTCTTTTCAGTTCCTTGTTTCTTAATTACCTCCGGCAAATCCGGACTGTAAGAAAAGTCAAATAACAACATATCAGCATTTGAATGCTGAAACCGGTCATACAGAGGAACAGCATCGCCAAAATAAGTGGCAAGCCGTATCTGCATATCTTTGCTTGCCGGCTCCATAATTTTATCTAACAGTGGGAAGACCCAATCAGCCTCCTCAGTGTCCTGAAGAAGCATCGGAACTTCAAGCTGAAGGTGTTTCAACCCGGCCTTTCGAAGTGCTTCAACTTCTTCTCGAAGAACTTCGGCATAATCCTCGGCTAAGGACTGCTTGTGAGGATAAGAATTATCCTCAATATCTGAAAAATAAGCGAGGGTGTAGGGACCAGTGAGAATCATTTTTACCGGCCGGTCAGCAATCGAACTGGCGTATTCGAACTCGTCAACCAGAAGCGGTTCAGTCCGGCTGAGCTTCTCCTTGATCAAGCCTTCGCGGACTAAGTAATTGGTGTCAAAATACCGGACCAGCCCGCCAACCTCCACTCCGGAAATTTTTCCACAGAGATGGGATATATGGTCATACCAACGGATCATACCGTCAGTAACTACGTCGAGACCGGCATCTTCCTGTTCTTCGATAAGTTCTTTAACGTAAGAGTCTACAACTTTCTCAAGTTCTTCCCGATCAATTTCACCGTGATCAAAATCGTGGTGAGCCCGACGAAGCCTTAAGTCCTCTGCTGATTCTCCAACCCGGGGATACATGCTGTGATTTTCCGCAATCAATTCCACTATTTAAAACCTCCTTAAAATAACTTCACTGTAGCTACCCAAAACCAAACAACTATAATTTTCCTACCCGTTCTACAAAAGCCCAAGATGGTATCTTTAATTCTTCGATAAGTCCAGCCAATTATTTTTTGGTTTGGAACTTCAAAATACTTTTATCATTGTCGAAAACGTAAAACCACGTATGACGTGGCAAGCGTCCCAGAGCTTGACCGGCTCCTGAGATAGACCCTATCCGAAAAGGGTCTAAAATCTCCTCCCTCTTGATGGGAAAGGACTAAGGTGGGGAGGAAAAGGTGTCATAAAGTTGGTTACGACGCCCAATACGTTTTATCCCCCTCACCCTGGCCCTGTCCGTGCGCAGGGCAAGCCCTCTCCCACCAGGGGAAAGGGGACTTTTCGGAGAGAAACCAGGATAACGCGTACGCGTTGAATCCATTCTGAATTTGACGTTGATCCCCACTAAAGGTCAAAATCAAGCTGGATTCCGGGGTCGGGGCCCCGGAATGACCACCGGAGAGATGACTGGCAAGGGCTGAATTATTCTTCGGTGAATTTTTCTACCGTAAATTTTTCATATTCGACTCCGGAAGCGTCCGGGGGTAGACCGGCTTTACGGTTCACCATTGAAAGTTGTTGTTCAATGGTATCTATTCCCTCCAGGTCGGGAAGCAGCAACCCACGGGAACGACCTTTTTCAGCTATAACGCCGTATTTAGCCGGATCAAGATTACCTGGATCCTCTACCGGTTCCGGACGGCTCAGCAGGGAAACAGTGTAAGTCAGGACCGACAGTTCCGACTCCTCGACCGGAGGAAAACGAGGGTCACGGGAGGCAGAACCCACTGCATTACGAATAATTTCCAGGGCAATATTCTCCTGCGTAGGTAAAAAAGTACCTGTACACCCGCGTAGTTCTCCCTCTTTTTTCAGAGTCACAAAAACCCCCTGCTGTTCCTCCAACAGACGCTCCGGCAAATTATCCGGGGGATCAATTACCGTGTTCTGCCGACAGAACGTCTCCACAGCCTGTCGCGCAAGGGTAAGAGAAGCAGTTTCTATATCCATAAAATTTCACCTCTTAAGAAATTTAAAATCACGCCGGTTCAACTCGATTGCGCCCTGCATTTTTAGCCCTGTAAAGAGCTTGATCCGCGGTTTTGACGAGAGTTCCCGGCTCTTTATCCGGACCGGGAATCAGTGTGTGTGCTCCGACACTAACCGTAACAAAATCAGCGATTGGTGAAGAAGGATGTTCGATTTCAGCCTCTTTAACTGCCTGACGGATATTTTCAGCGACGGTTTTGGCCCCCTCCATCGGAGTTGCAGGCAAAATAGCTGCAAATTCTTCTCCGCCGTACCGGGACGCTGTGTCCCCGGCTCGCCGCACGTTTTCTTTCAGCAAACCGGCAATCCGTTTTAAACAATCATCCCCCTCTACATGGCCGTAGCTATCATTATATTGTTTAAAAAAATCAATATCGATGATTAACAGGGAGAGCGGCTTTTGAAGTCGACGACAACGATTCCACTCTTCGGAAAGTGCCCGTTCAAAGCCACGCCTGTTTAAAATCCCCGTTAACTCATCAAAAATTGCTTGTTCTTCCAACCGTTCATTCGCTTTCTTCAACTTGTTGCGAGCAACCCGAAGCTCCTGCTCCAGCTTTTTTCTTCCATGAATATCCCTTATTATCGCCATTATGTACTCCCGTTTCCCAAACCCCACAGAAGTTAAACTAATTTCACCGGAAAAAGGAATCCCATCGGCTCGCTTGTGCGTCCATTCAAAAAATTTTTTTCCTTTTTCCCGGACCCGGGCAATTTTCTGTCGCAATTTCTTTCCGGATTTTTCCCCGTCTGACTGAAAAGACTGAGAGAAATCCACCAGCGTTTTACTAACTATTTCCTCCCTTGGACAACCAAAAACTTCTTCCGCAGTTGAATTACATTCAATTATTCTTATTCCGTCCAGAATTAACATGGAATTAGGTGCCTGCCAGAAGATAGACTCATATTGATCTCTAAACTCACCAAATAAAAACTCACGGATGAAATTTAACCCCCGCCGGCCGTGAAAATTCTGAATCAAATTATCCCCCGCAGCAATTATAAACAACAGAGAGCCCACAGTTATCAACCCTAAGCTGCTTGTAAAAACAAGGGAGGAGAATAAGAGGTTAAAGGTAACGTTTAAGGTCAAGCCTCCAAAAGCTAAACATAGTAACCCCGCCCCACAAACCTGATAGTAAAATTTACGCGCGAAGGGAAAATCACGCCTATATATCTGGTACAAACTTATCCCGAAGAACAATCCGGTTAAAATCCAATTAAACAACAAAAAATATACCAGCAAAGTGAACCCCCACCCAACTTGATTAGAAGACTCTATTAAAATACTTACATTTCCTCCGAAAAATATTTTCCGGAGGAAATTTATTATAAATTAGTACCACAGCCTCTGGAAAGAGTGTAGATTCTACTTCCCTATTTTTTAGCTCAAATTGTTATTATTATTACCCCGAATTGAAGATAGAAATTAGATTGTTTTTAACCAATCCGGAGACACCGACGGGTGAAATAAATTGGAAACCGAAGTGATCAGCACAGATATATTAATTGTTGGTGGAGGCGGAGCTGGTTTGCAAGCAGCCCTAACCGCCCGAAAAAACAAAGCTGGTTCGATAACTATCCTATCCAAAGTACCCATTTTACGGAGTCCCACCGTAGTAGCCCGGGGGGGGATTGGAGCAGCCCTGGGCAACGAGGAAAAGGATTTTCCCACCTCGCACGTTGAAGATACAATAGCCGCCGGCGAGGGATTAAGTGACCGAAATGCGGTTGAAACACTCTGTGAGCAGGCACCCGAAGCAATTAAGAAATTGGCTCACCGTGGTGTTCCTTTTACCTTGAATTCTCAGGCTAACCTTGCTCAGCGAGAATTTGCAGGTCACAAAAACAAGTCCGGTCAGCCGGTAAAAAGAGCCTGCTATGCCGCTGACCGAACCGGCCAGCTCCTTCTTCATACTCTTCACGATTTACTGCTCCAGACACAAACCAAACTTCACGAAGAACATTTTGCCTTACGCTTACTCTCCGAAGACCAACGGATAAAAGGAGTGTCAGCACTTGATATCAAAAACGGGATTCTGAAATTTTTTCGCGCTAACCACACCTTACTCGCCACCGGGGGGCTGGGCCAGATGTATGAATTTACTACTAATCCCTTGCCCAGCACCGGAGATGGGCCGGCAATGGTTGCCGCAGCGGGATTTCCCCTGCAGGACATGGAATTTATTCAATTCCATCCCACCGCTCTTAAAAACACCGGCATCCTGATTACGGAGGCCAGCCGGAGCCTTGGAGGTAAATTATTTAACGCCAAAAAACAAAGATTTATGAAAAAATACGCTCCCGAGGACCTGGAGCTGGCTCCCAGGGATGTAGTCAGCCAGGCAATCGACCGGGAAATAAAAGGTGGAAGGGGGATAAAGGGAAAAGACTACGTTCATTTGGATTTAAGCGGACTGGAACCGGGAATACTAAAAAACGAACTACCGGAAATTCAAAAAACCGCCCGTATTTACCTGAGCATTGATCCGCTGGAAACTCCTCTGCCCGTCAAACCGGCGGTTCATTACTTGATGGGGGGGATCCCGACTAATCTCCGGGGGCAGGTCCTCAACGAGTCAAATCAACCGGTTGAAGGACTTTATGCTGCCGGAGAATGTGCCTGTGTATCAATCCACGGTGCAAACCGGCTGGGCACCAACTCCCTTGCTGAAATAATTGTAATGGGGAAAAACTCCGGCCGAAACATGGCTACCGGCTCTACCAAAAATTCACCGGCGAAAATAACTAAAAAAGAAATAGACAATGACCTCCAAATTATCTCTCGCCTGCAAAAAAACGACGGCAATATCTCAGTTGATGAACTCCGTGAAAAACTACAGAACGCGATGTCTGTTCGAGCCGGTATAGTACGCAGCGGCGAGGGGCTCCGGGATGGACTAAAAAGGATTACCCGGTTGAAAAATCAGTTTCAAAACGTTGAAATAAAAACAGATTCAAACAACTACAATCTCGAACTGATCCGAGCTTTTGAAGTTAAAAACATGCTTGGCTTAGCGGAGATAATTTTAAAAAGTGGTCTGCGGCGAAAGGAAAGCAGGGGGGCTCATTTTCGGAGTGACTACCCTGAAAAAGACGAAAAAAACTGGCGGTTTCACACCCTTGCCGTTTCCCAGAAAAACAAACTTAATATCTCTCAGAAAAGTGTCCACAAATGAACAACAAACAAAAATACAGAATCGAACTGGAAATTCTCAGGCAGAATCCGACCGAAGGTATTACCCCCTACTGGCAAAAATTCGAGGTAAAAACAACAAAGGACCAACGTATTTTGGATCTTTTACTTAAAATCCGCCGAACCAGGGCTCCCGGTTTAGGCTTTCGAGCCAGTTGTAAAAGCGGGCAATGCGGAGCTGACGCCATGAATATCAACGGGGAAAACAGACTTGCCTGCCAGACGTTACTTTCGGATTTGGGAACCCCAAATCGCGTAACTATCAGGCCGCTAAACGGCTACCAGGTGGAAAAAGATTTAATCGTCAATCTCGACAAAATCAAGGAAGCCGGAGCCGAAGCACGGCCCACAAACGGAACGGTAGAAGAAAAAAATACCACGGCCAAAAACTTCAACCGGGCCCGGGAGGCAGCAATCTGCAATCTCTGTGGAATCTGCGATTCAGCCTGCCCCGTAACCTGGGAAAATGAAAATTTTCCCGGCCCGGCCAAACTACTAAAATATTACCGCTACTTTCAGGTGGCAACGGAAAAACAACAAAAAACAGCCCGGGCCGAATTAAATCAAAAATCAAGTATATGGAGCTGTGAAACTGATTACAACTGTCTGGAAGCCTGTCCGCGCGAAATAAATATAACGGCCATAATTAGCCGGCTCAAAGGGGAAGTCGTATAAAGTTAAAGCCTGATAAGATTTTTCGACAAACCGTCAATATTTAGCAATTGATAAAACAGATTAATATCCTCCCCAAACTCTCGGGCACGAGCTTCCCCGAGCTGCCCGAGCAAAGCAACCTGGCGGTGCTGTGCTTCTTGCAGCAGAGGTCTGTATTCCTCACGCCCAACCTCCAACTGGACGATGGCGTGTTTTTCCAGAGAAATCATCACCCAGAGGAGAATCTCCGGCTGCGAGGGCTGCCGGTCGAAAAAACGGCTATGAATTGATTTCATCAGTTCAATCCAGTGTTCCCGCTGGCTTAATTCCAGGGTAAGCTGTTTATCGGAAAGCTCTTTAACCACATCCAACGGTAAATTTACCATCGAAAACAAATCCGGTTTCGTGTCCGGAGAAAGCACCTGGAGAGAACGGTAATTATCAAACTGCCGGCGTCCCTCTAACTGAAAATACTCTGACAGAACCTGTTTCTCATTCTGAGTCAAAGGTTGTTCCCGCAAAGGATCAGAATCAAGCTCAAGATTCAAATATACCAAACTCCTTAAAATCTACTGTTTTTATCAGATTTTATTTTTACGAGACTTCCCGGCGTAATACATCAAGATCCGGTGATTCCAGTTCACCGAGTGCTTCTAACCAACTTTGAGGGAAATTAAACGAAGGCTGAGAAGCCTCGTCCAGGATATCCGAAGCCAGCGGAGCGATCCACTCACGGGGGGGGAACCGACGACCGGAAAATGCTTCCGGCGGAGCTTCTGAATTCTCCAGGTAATGCTCGTGCCAATCAACATACCCGGCCGTAATTTCCCGGAGCCGGGGATCTTCCAATTCAAGTTCTTCGTATCTATCCTGCAATTTATTCCAGACCATCTGATGACCGGGAGCCCAGGCCCAGCAACACATCAATAATGCTTCCCAGGTGTCAGGATTTTCATGGAAAAATTCGGTTTCAGGGGAAGAATCATCCCACCAGCTACCAAAAAGGGCAGCCAGGTCCCGGACGGCCTCCGATTGATCTTCGTTTATCCAGTGATAATTCCAGAGAGTGAAGAGGACCGGCTGAAGATGATCCCAGCCAGCCAGAGGCGGACTACTTTCTTCCCAGTGCCAGAGGCGGGAAAGATCATTCTCGGCTCGTGGAAAAGGATAATTCGGCCCCATAGAGACTGCTAAGAGCAGGGAATGAAAACGAGCCTTCTCCTTTTTATCGATTTCCTCTTTCTGCTCCGTCCCTCGCCGGCGGGGGGCACAACCGGAAATTCGAGAGATCAAAACTTGCTGTAAATCCTCAGTTTCGGTGGGCGTCAATAGACCCAAACGACCAATCACCTGGTATAGAAGCGGTGACTCCAAACCATCCGCGTTCCACTGTTTGGCCAGTAAAACTTCAAGTGCTTCCCGGTGCGAATCCATTTCCACCGGCCCATAGCAGCTTAAACCAAAAGCTATTGTTAACAACCGTTCGCCGAGTAAACGGCTAATATTGGCTGCTTTATCCCGCCACTGCGTTCCAGCTACAACTTCAGCACCGGCCGCGCGTGGAGATTCAATAAAGGGTAATAAATTTTCTATGAATTCCTGGTATTTATGATGCTGATGGATGGCCTCGGTGCTGGCCTCTAAAATCCAATCCACAGCCGCCCGCAAATTTTCAGAAGCTGGCGATAGAGAGGTTCGATCGTCATAATCCAGCGTCCGTGATTCATCAGATTCCGGCCAGGGATAACGGTTTAGCTCCTGGTATAATCCACTCCACTGCTCGACTTCCGGGGCAAAGGTATTAATCGGCTCAAAAGAGAGCTCCGGGTCCGGTTCGGTGACTTCTTCACCTGGCTCGCTTTCAGTTGTTGACTCTGATTCCGCTTCACTTTCCTCCACGAAAATTTCCTTCTGTTCCGAATCTTCTACCGGAACTTCCCCGTCGGATTTATCCTCTTTTTTAGCAGGTTGCTCAGGTGCCGTTTCAGCTATCTCCGCGCCCACTGACCGGTCATTTAACTCCTCTGCCAAATGATCGAAGTTAAATTCCTGCTTTTCTTCTTCCTGCAGGGCCACCACGATGACCAGCAACAAAGCTAATCCTGCTAAAAATAGAACCCCAACGACTAAGAGATTCACTGGTTTATACCTCCGAAATTTATTATAACATCTTCCCGGAAGAGGTGTAACTACTCACCTATTTCGCCAGAACCTCAAAATGCTTCTTCCCCTTCACCTTAATAACGAGTACGCGTCACAAACCCTGTCCATGCGCAGGGCAGGCCCTCTCCCACCAGGCCTACGGTCCTGCGTACGTCAGGGGGAAAGAAGATTCATTTTGAGATTCTATATTTCGCCGAAAGAGCCGGGTAGTCCCCCTCTCGCCCACCAGGAGAGAGGGGATAGTTGAGTAGTTACGAAAAGGTCATTATTAATTCATGCTCTTAAAATAAAGATTTTGACACCGTGGAAAGAGAAAACGGGCATTTCCGACAGCGGCCGCGGCGGCAGAATTTTTTGTATACGTAAACAGCTCCCTGTTGCCAGGCCGCGGATCTCCAATTGAAATCAAAAAATCCAGCCTGACGTATAAATTTCCTGGTGCGACGATTCTCTAATACCGGTGGATAGTCGAGAAATTCATCCACCACTTTCCGGCGTAATTTCTTGTCTCCCCGGGTAAGAGCAAAGAAATAGAGAGCCGGAAAGATTATGTTAACTGTAAATTGAGCTTGCCAGCCCGGCCCCACCGGCGCCGGCACAGTTTCCCGGGAACAGTCTTTAAATGTATAATGATGCCGCCAGTAACTTTGGGAAGGAAAACTAAACATTCGATTTAACTCGCTTTTTAATCCCCCCCGGAAATCAGAAGCTCCCAACCTATCAACGAGAGGTCCCAAAAACCACTCGCGCCAGGTGGTAGCCAGATTACGCGTGGCCCAGCCAAAAATTAACCAGCGGCGGTGGGGATAAGCCTGCGGGCGAACTCCACCCCGGGACCAAAAATTTTCTGTTCGAACCAGGGAAGCAGCTTTTGACCAAGTCGACTTCCAGCAACGCCGCCGACGTTCAATAGAGCTATTGAAGTTTTTTCTCGACGACCCGTAAAACCAGCCGGCCCGGCCCAGGAACCAGCTTTCCATTTCCACCGGCGTCAGGGATTTTCTCGTATGACGATAAAATTCCGCCGGTTTAAGTCGCCTCCCCAGGGCTCTGAATTGCCGGTGATTAGCAGTGTATCCCAACGCTTCAATCACCGTTTGCAAATAACGTTTATTTGCCGGTAAGAGGCGTAAGCGACCAGCCTGATATTGCAGCCAGCACCGCCCGGCCTCCAGTAATTTGTGCTTGAATTTTTGACGGCGGTATTTAGTAATTTTTACCCGGTAGCAATCGTGCTTTACAGCTTTTAACCGCCGGTCTTCGGTCCCCCGGCTCCGACGACGAAGAATTTTTTTGATTTCAGCAAGATAATCTCCAAGAATTAACCGGGGAATCATTACACCGTCTTCCCGCCGGGTCGGGCAACGTCCGGGATTAGAAAAACAGAGATGTAAAATTACCCGGTTAAAAGCCGGATCCTCCTGATGACCGTGATGATACCAATCAGCCGGCTGGCGATGAATTTCAACCGCACCGTGTTTTCGTATCCCCCCTATTACCAGACGAACATCCGTTATATCCGGACCACTGCCTCCCCCGGACGAACCAGGGTCAATTAATTTAACTTCTTTTTCTTCCAGGGTAACAAGTTGATTGAGATGAGGAACAATATACTGCCAGAGGTGGGTAATCTCAGTTTCGGTAAGGCGGGCCTCGGGATATTTCTCAACAGTAGCAACAAGCTGGGCTGAGGAAAGCATAGTCTAACCCTCCCGGAAATAGACTTGCCTCCTCCAGCCTTGAATTTTAGTCGGTAATTAAAATATAAGGGAAAAACGTTAGAGACGCAATATTTTTTTATTCAGTTTCGTATTTTTGGCGCGACGGAATAACTCCCCGGACTCCGCCAAGAGGATCTGATACATCGCCGGAATAACGGGGGATTATGTGCCAGTGGAGGTGTTCAATCGATTGCCCGGCCGCTTCGCCATCATTTAAGCCATAATTAAAACCGGCCGGGGAATACTTTTCTTCAAGCTTGACTGTAACTGTCTGCAGAGCCTGGATTATTTTTTTCCCAAGCTCCGGTGAAAGCTCAGAAAATTCCGTTATATGCTGACGCGGAATAAGCAATGTATGGCCCTCGTTGACGGGATATTTATCGTAGAATCCCACAAATTTTTCAGACGAGTAAAGGATAGTCCGGGCTTCATTTTCAATAATTTCACAAAATAGACAGCTCATTCTATCACCATATGTCTACACTTATTCAATATTCGTAATCTCGTGGAATGATAAATGGCTCTTTTTACAGACCGGGAGCCACCGGAGTGAAATTACCGGCTCTCAAGCAATTGCACAATTCTTTTTCATTTTCAACCGTAGACTCCAGCTCCAGGTAATAATTACCTACAAATTTCTCGCTGTGAGCATCACTGGCCGTCAGCATATCCACTTCGTTATCCCGGGCAAATTGAATGGATTTTTCGACCGCGGAAACATCTTTCATATTATAACTGGCCACTTCGAGCCCGGGAAAAGGGTAATCGGGATTATCTTGGCCAAAATGTGAATTAAATCGAAAGGGATGAGCTACGTAGGCATAACCTCCATTGGAATCAACCATTTCCCACAAACGGGGCGCGGAATCAAGCTTCAGCACCCCGGGATCAGCTTCCGGCAGAAAAACAACTACATGATTGCCTCCCACAGCCGTTTCCACCCCAATGAATAGATTAATTTCAGGAAAAGCCTTACGCAGCCAGCTAATATCCTTTCGCGGCCAAAAGTGCTCATGCTCAGTAAAAGCAACGGCATCCAAGCCCCGTTCGACGGCTGTAAACAATAACTCGTCAGGAGCAAGCTGAGAGCAGGGGGAAAAACGGTTAGTATGGGTATGACAGTCAATTTTCACATCAAAAACCGACTCTTATTTTTTCAGGGGAAATAAAATACTTCATTCCCGCTCTGAGAGTGACACGAACTCCCGGTTCCGGGGACCCACGTATTTAGCCCGCGGACGAATCAGGGTATTATCGGAGAGCTGTTCCATCACATGGCCCAGCCAGCCAACTACCCGGCTGGCCGCAAAAATAGTAGTATAAAGATCAATTGGAATCCCCAGCAGGTAATAAACGGAGGCAGAATAAAAATCCACGTTACAGCGAATTCCTTTTTCTTCCCGGAGGAAATCCTCGATTGCTACGCTGTATTCATACCACTTGAGCTGATCCTTCTCCTCACCGAGCTGTTTGCACATTTCTCTTAAATAAGGTGAACGCGGGTCAATCGTATTGTAGACCGCGTGACCAAACCCCATCACCTTTTCGCCGGCAGCAAGTCTTTCTTTAACAAATTCAACCGGGTCAGCACCGCTCGCGTCGATTTCCAGAAGCATCCGCATAACCTCGGTGTTTGCCCCCCCGTGAATTAACCCTTTCAGAGCCCCGATTGCCGAAGTGATCGCCGAATAAATATCACTCAAAGTGGAAGCCGTAACCCGGGCGGCAAAAGTTGAAGCGTTAAAGCCATGGTCGGCGTGAAGAACAAGACAGGTGTTAAAAATTTCTTCGGCTTCTTCGGAAGGTTTTTCTCCGTTTAACATGTAAAGAAAATTAGCCGCATGACTGAGCTCGGGATCAGGATCAATGGCGTCCAGCCCCCGGCGATAGCGGTCAAAAGTGGCAATTAAAGTAATTATTTTTGCCGCAATCCGCTGGGCCTTGCGATAGTTTGAATCCTGGTCAAGCGGGGAAGCCTCGGCCTCGGGATCATAGGCGGCCAACGACGAGACAAGGGACCGAAGAGCAGCCATGGGATGCAAATCCGCCTCGGCTAAATTGCGGGCAAGAGCTTTAGTCTCCTCGTTTATAGGACGATTCTCGGCAAGCGTATCACATGTTTCTGCAAATTCCCCGCGGGTTGGAAATTCTCCTTCCCAGAGAAGATGAAACAGTTCTTCAAAACGGGTTTTATGAGCCAGGTCATTGATGTCATAACCATGATAAACCAACTCCCCCTTGTCCCCATCCAGATAACTCATCTCCGACTCAGTTAAAACTACATCCTTCAAGCCTTCCGAAGTCATAATTAATCCTCCCGGCCTGGATTGATAATCCAACACTCAGGTTCCCTTGCTTAACTTTTTTTGCGAGAAAAAGTTAAGATCAAAAAACCTGGTAGTTACACGCTCTCCGAAAAGGGTCTAAAATCTCCTCACCCTGACCCTCTCCCGCCAGGGGAGAGGGGACTTTTCGGATGGGGTCTAATTAATAGCATTTTCATTTTGGTTTTAATACAACAGGTTTCTTTTGCTTACTTTTCTTCTCGCAAAAGAAAAGTAAGTAATAGCTTACCATTATTCTAAGAGATGTCAATTAATCAATTGTCCAGTTTTTGATTAATTAACTTGGCAACTACAAAATTACCGGGAATTTTTCAAGAAAATATCCAATTTTACTGAATATTTTCAATCACACGCTGGCCGAATTCACTGGATTTGACTTTCTGAGCTCCTTCCAGTTGTCGGGCCAAATCATAGGTTACATACTTTTCTTTAAAGGTATTGCGGAGAGCGGTCTTGACCGCCTGGGCGGCTTCCGACCAGCCGAGGTGATCGAGCATTTCGCAGGCCGAGAGAATAATTGCAGTTGGATTGACTTTATCTTTGCCGGCGTGCTTGGGAGCGCTACCGTGGGTTGGTTCAAACAGGGCGAGGCCGTCACCAAAATTAGCGCCCGGACAGATGCCCAGGCCGCCGATCATTCCGCCGGCGGCGTCACTGACGTAATCTCCGTTCAAGTTAGGAAGAGCCAGCACGTCGTAATTAGAAGTTCGAGTTAAAATTTGCTGGAGCATATTGTCGGCAATTCTATCCTTGACTACCAGGGACCCGGCAGGGGTTTCGCCGTCAAACTCCGCCCAGAGTTCATCTTCCGTAATAACTTCACTGCCGTATTCCTCTTCGGCAACCTCATAGCCCCAGCTCCGGAAAGCACCCTCGGTATATTTCATAATGTTTCCTTTGTGAACAAGAGTTACAGATTCCCGATTATTTTCCAGGGCGTAATCAATTGCCCGCCGCACCAGACGTTTGGTGGCAAATTCAGTAATTGGTTTCAAACCCAGGCCAACCGGACCGTCATAAATACTGGAAACATTCATCTCGTCTTCAACAAAGTCCCGAACCCGTTCCGCTTCCGGAGTTTCAGCTTCCCACTCAATCCCCGCATAAACATCCTCGGTGTTTTCCCTGAAGATCACAAAATCAACCGCTTCCGGTCGTTTAACCGGCGAGGGCAAACCCTCCAGGTAATAAACGGGTCGAACGCAGGCATACAGGTCAAGCTGTTGACGAAGGGCTACGTTCAAGCTTCGAAAACCAGCGCCCACCGGGGTAGTCAACGGACCTTTTATAGCTATTTTAAATTCTCTGATAGCTTCCAGGGTTTCCTCGGGAAATACCGTCCCATAAACTTCGTCAGCCGATTCACCTGCATAAATCCGCATCCAGGCAATAGATCGATTCCCATACGTTTCTTCAACCGCGGCGGTGATCACTTCCCGCATAACCGGAGAAATATCCTTCCCGGTTCCATCCCCGGAAATATAAGGAATAATCGGACAATCAGGAACCTCAAATTCCCCATCTTTAAATTCAATTTTTTCACCCTCTGCAGGGACTTCAATCTGGTCGTAATTGCTCATCAACCAAACCTCCTTAATAATTTACTCTAACAGTACAAAATAGTTCCTTATTTACACGCTCTCCGAAAAGGGTCTAAAATCTCCTCCCCCTTGATGGGGGAGGAATGATGGAATGAAAGTTGTTGCATTTGATAGTTGAACTCAAGGTTTAATTCAAACCCAAATTTAGTGATTATTAATTCAGAGTCATTTTTAGGAGAGAGATGGAGAATCAAACATCAACCATTGATTTCACGATCCACCTGGCGACAAATCCAGTGAAGACAGGCAATATGTGCTTCCTGGATGTGAGCGGTTTCCTTTGCCGGGACTCGAATCAACTCAACCTCCAGTTCCCGCATTTGCCCACCACTTTTGCCGGTTAAGCCAAAACAATTGGCACCAATTTCCATGCCTTCCCGCAGACCGTTAAGAACATTCGGAGAATTCCCCGAGGTGCTAATACCCAGCAATATGTCTTCTGGCTTAGCCTGGGCCTCGATCTGTCTGGCGAAAAGTTCATCAAACGACCAGTCATTAGCAGTTGCCGTAAGAGTGGAAGGGCTTGCGGCAAGACTGATCGCCGGACGATGAATGGGTTTTTTATCAAATTTGGCCACCAGTTCCGTAGTGAAATGCAGACTGTCCGTGGCACTTCCGCCATTACCAAAACTAATTACTTTCCCCCCGGCTTCCCAAGCAGCAAAAATATCCCGGAGGAAATCATCCAGTTGCTTTGGTGGAGCTTCCGCCAGTTGATCAAAAAGCCGGCTTATTTGTTTAAAATAACTGTCATTCATCTGAAGAAACCTCCTCCACAGCCTTTCGCGTACGCTGGAGGTCATAACGAGCTCGCATACTTTTTGGATTAAGCTTCAACGCTTTCTGCAAATGTTGTTCGGCCCGCCGGTAAAGACCCTTGTTATACAGGACATAACCCAAAGCGGTTTGGATCCGGGGATTTGGCCGGGAATACTCAAGCGCTTTCTCCAGAGCGGAGAGGGCCTGATCCCAGAATTCTCTCTGCAAAAAAACAAGACTCAAATTATAAAAGCTCTCCGGCAATTTTTCCAACTGAATGGATTCCCTGAATTTTTTAACGGCCGCGTTATAATTTCCAAGTCGCATTTCAATATTTCCCAGGTTCTGCAGAATAATAGCCTTTCGCCGCTTCTGATCGGTTTTTTGCAACAATTCCTGGTAACGTTCCCGGGCAGCCTCCATTTTTCCCCACTGGTAATCAATATGCCCCACCATGTAATCTGCCATAAAATGTTCCGGTTTTTGTTTCCAAATCTGCTGAAACTCCCGGCGGGCCGCTTTTCTCCTTCCCGCCCAATAGAGAGCCCGGGCAAGCCCTTCACGATAGATGATGGAATTAGACCTGGCAGCCAGCGCGGTACGAAATTCAGAGATGGCTTCCTGAAAGTTCTCTACCCTGAAATAAGCTACTCCCAGGTTATAACGAGTTTCGTGATCCTCGGGAGCAAGTTTTATAACGTTTTTAAAAGCCGGGATTGCGTTTCGCGGTTTTCCCTGTTCCAGCCATAATTCCCCCACCCGGCGAAAAATTTGCTGTTGAAATTGTTCACCGGGTTCAGTCTCCATAACCTGCCTGTAATAATCCAGGGCATTCTGTGATTGACCCACCAATTCGTAGAGACGCCCCACCGCATAGATAAGCCGGGGTTCTGTCCCCCCTCGGTCCAGAGCTTCACTGTAAGCCTTAATCGCCCGGTCCCACTGAGAGGTTTGTTGCAATAGGTAACCAAGCTGAACGAGACTATCTACACTTGCCAAATTTTCTTCCCGGGCTTGATTCAGAGTTTGAATCGCAGCCGAGGTCTCCCCGGCTTCCTGCTGAGCCAGGGCCAGGTTATAAAAAGCTTTAGAAGTAGACTTAACTTGCCGGGCTCGTTGAAACTCTTCCACAGCACTGGCAACTTGTTGATCTTCCAGATAAAGTTGACCGAGGTTCAAAGCCAGTCGATATTTATCCGTTTCCGGTAGTGAATACTCCCGGGCCTGTCTGTAATCCTCCAGGGCTTCAACTACTTTCTCCTGTTTTTGATAGACCAATCCCCGATTAATTAATAAGGAGGCTTCCTCTCCTTCCTTTTCTAAGCCCCTGGTATAATCAGCGACAGCAGAGTCGTAGCGACCCTTTTCAAAATAGTAATTTCCCCGGGCCAGGAAAAAAACGGGCCGATTATCAAGCTGAATTGCCGTGGTGAAATCTTGCAAGGCCCGGGTGTCCTGGTTCAGGGCTTTCCGGACCCGCCCACGACGATAAAATATTTCCGGATAGGTATCCTTAATTGAAAGAGCAAAATTATAGAGTTTAAGGGCCCGTTTATGCTCTCCCCGGCGGGCATTAATGTCCCCTAAAAAGCGGTAGGAAAGCACAGCAAAACGATCCTTGCCGGCCGCTGACAACACCCGTCTATATTTAAACGCCGCCGCCTCGTAATTACCGGCCTTGTGATCAGTTTGAGCAGCTTGAAACAATTCTCGCTGGCGCTGTTCACTGCGGCCCATCTGTTCCCGTAATTCCTCGGGAAGCACAACCTCAGTTTTAACTTCCGGTTTCTTAGCCGGTTCTTCCGCTGAAGGCTTTTTACCAGGTCCCGGGGGGGGAGCAATCAACTGAGAGGCTATCAACCGATAAGCGAGATAACCCCCGGCAACGAGGGCAGCAAAAGATAAGAGCAGAATTACGAGCTGAATTTTCGAACGCATTTACTTAGCCTCGGCTTTAAAATTATCCAGGATACCATTAACAAACGAAGCAGTTCCCTCATCTCCGTATTTTTTGGCCAGCTCCACTGCTTCATTGATTACAACTGCTTTGCCGGTATCCATCCACAGAATTTCATAAAGTCCCATTCGAAGTAAAACTTTTTCTACGGGAAAAATTCGATCCAGACGCCAATCTTCCAGGTGCTCCTCTAATCGCTCATCAATTTCAGCCTGATTTTCTCGGGTGCCCCGAACCAATTTACTTGTAAAATCAACCCGGGGCTCCGGCGTGTATTTCCCTGCAACTTCTTCGGCATAGAGGGCTTTAAAAGCCTCTTCGCGATTTTTCTTTCTCGACATCCCGGGCCTACAACGACTGATAGACAGCAGTTTGCTGAACGAGAGCCCGGGCTGCTTCCGCCCCCTTGTTTCCGGCTTTCACCCCGGCCCGATCCACTGCTTGTTCCAGTGTATCCGCAGTAATAACTCCAAATACCACCGGGATCTCCGAACTATAATTGAGCTTTCCCACTCCGCGGGTAACTTCCGAAGAAACGTATTCGAAGTGAGCGGTCTCGCCCCGAACCACAGCTCCCAGGCAAATGATTCCGTCATATTTACCGGTCGCGGCCATTTTTCGAGCCAGGCCGGGTATTTCAAAACTACCCGGAGACCGGCAGATTGTAATTGCTTCGGGATCGACTCCACACTTTTCCAGTGTCTCAATTGTTCCCCGTTTTAATTGACCGGTAATAAAATCATTAAACTCAGCCAGGACAATCCCAACTGTTAAATCACTTCCTTCGTAAGTTCCTTTGATTTCTTCAACCACGGCTACTCATCCTTCCTTGACTTGATTTAAAATATGACCCATCTTACTTTTCTTAGTATGCAAATACTCTTCGTTTTCCTCGGTCGGTTCAACTTCAAGACCGACTCGCTCGGTAATTTTTAAACCATATCCCTCCAGTCCTACAACTTTTCGCGGATTGTTAGTTAAAAGTTCAATCGTAGAAAGCCCCAGGTCTTCGAGGATCTGAGCTCCAATCCCATAATCCCGTAAATCAGGTTTAAAACCCAGGGCCTTGTTAGCTTCAACCGTATCAAGCCCCTGGTCCTGCAGGTTATATGCTTCAATTTTATTACAGAGCCCAATTCCTCTTCCCTCCTGGGTCAAATAGAGGATAACACCCTGGCCGCGGGATTCAATCATTTCCAGGGACTTATGTAACTGGGCCTGGCAATCACAACGCCGGCTCCCGAAAACGTCTCCGGTCAAACACTGGGAGTGGACCCGGACCAGTACTTCTTCCTTCCCTTCAACCGCCCCTTTGATAACCGCCAGGTGTTCACGTCCCTGCAATTTGTCCCGGTAACCAATTGCGCGAAACTTACCAGAACTCGTGGGCAGCTCCGACTCACTGGTTTTTTCAATATGCCTCTCGGTTCGACGCCGGTAACGAATCAGCGCTTCGATTGAAATTATTTCCAGGTCGTGTTCCGCGGCTAACTCACACAATTCCCGCCGCCTGGCCATTGTCCCATCCTCACTCATTATTTCACAAACAACACCGGCCGGCCGCAATCCGGCAAGCCTGGCCAGGTCCACTGCTGCCTCCGTGTGGCCGGCGCGGCGGAGAACTCCCCCGTTTTCGGCCCGCAGCGGAAAAATATGGCCGGGGCGCTGAAAATCATCCGGCTGACTCTCCGGATTAACGGCTTTCTGAATCGTCCCCGCCCGGTCATAGGCACTAATTCCCGTGCTGGTCTCCTCTTTAGCATCTATTGAGACAGTAAAACCGGTTTCAAGGTGATCCGTGTTATCGGGAACCATACTGGGCAACTGCAGTCGTTCAAGATCCTGCTCAACCATCGGCAGACAGATTAAGCCCCGACCTTCCTTGGTCATAAAATTAATTGCCTCGGGGGTGACTTTTTCCGCAGCAATTACCAGGTCTCCCTCATTTTCCCGCCCTTCATCGTCCACCACAATCACCATTTCGCCGGACCTGATTGATTCCAGAGCCGACTCCACCGCAGATATCTGCTCTTCCTCACCGGGCATTGTAATCGCCTCCGGAAAAAGAAGCAAAAAGCTGTTCCTTATCGAGTTTATCCTGGCTCGTCCCCGACTGCCAAAAATTATAGAGATAGCGAGCCAGTAAATCAACTTCCAGGTTCATCGCATCCCCCGGTTTCCGCCGGTTTAGGATAGTATTCTCAAAGGTATACGGAACAATTTTAGTAGTGAAAAATTCTTCTTCCACCCGGTTGACCGTGAGGCTAATCCCATCCAGGGCCACGGATCCTTTTCGGGCCAGAAACGGGGCCAGTTTTTCCGGGTAACTGAACCGGAAACCGTGTTCGCAACCCTTTTTAGAAATGTTTAAAACATCCACGGTTCCATCAACGTGACCGGAAACAAAATGGCCATCAAGGGGAGTCCCCGGAGTTAAAGCCGGTTCAAGGTTAACTTTTGTGCCCCGGGCCAGAGTAGAAAAAGTTGTCCGTTCCACTGTTTCAGAGCTCACATCGACCTCGACCACCGGTTCCCTGACCGAAGTAACCGTAAGACAGACGCCGTTCACCGCCAGGCTCATTCCAGGTTCGAGAGAAATATCTTCATTCGAACCAAATTCAATTGAAAGGGTCAGCCCCCCCCCACTTGCCGGTTTACTTCCCTGAATTACGCCTACTGTTTTAATTATTCCGGTGAACAACTTAATCGCCTCTCGTAGTTAAAACTGTTCTCTAAAAAAATATCTTAACTATTCACCTAATCTTTTCCCCCTGACGGGGGAAAATTCTGACGTACACAGGGCAAACCCTCTCCCACCAGGGGAGAGGGAATAGATGAGTAGTTACAAAATATCTTAACAGAGTTATTGTTCTTCGTTTAAGCCACAAGTAATAATTGTATCCTCATTTCCGCCGGAGACAAAAGTAAAAACAGCTACTGACTGAAACCATCCTCGGGAAAATTAAGAACAAACCCGGATTTACGCAAAGATTGTTGAAAAATACGGCGAATGTAAACATCATCTCCGAACTGCTTGTGCTCAACCAACCGGGCCCGTGGAGAATTATAAACTTCTGCCGGCGGTTCCGGTAGCCCGGAAGCCGGAATTCCTTCACCTAAAAAATGTCCACAGTAAAAAAGGTGCACTTCGTTCAAATAATTATTCGCCAGTAAATCCCCGATTAACTGGCCTCCACCTTCAACCAGGATCCGGCCAACTCCATTTTTCTGCAGCCGCGCCAGGACCTGGTGCCAGATAAATTTATTCTCTTCCAGGTCTGAGCCGAGGACGGTTACGCCTCTTTTTTCAAGCTTTTTCTTAAGTTTTGAGTCAAGACCGGGGGGGGCAACAAGAATAGTTTCATCCGCCCGCTCGGAAAACAGGGGGGTGGAAAGGGGAATGGATTCGGGCCGGCGAGTAACCACTACTGCCAGGGGTTGAATAGGCGAATCCGTAACTCGATCAGTCAGCCGGGGATCATCCCGGCGCACTGTTTCCGCTCCGACCATGACCGCATCCACCCGGGCTCTTAACTGATGGGTGTAGTTTCGACTTTGCTTGCCACTGAGCCACTGGCTGTGGTGTTCAGAAGTGGCAATATAGCCATCAGCGGAAAGAGCAAGTTTGGCCTCCAACCAGGGGTTACCCGACTGTTGATGGTAAAAATAAGCCCGGTTAAGCCAGCGATACTCTGATCTCAAAAGGGGAAACTCCACCGTAATTCCAGCTCGTTTCAGGGCTTTAAGTCCCTCTCCCTGAACTGCGGGATGTGGATCTTCGTGGGCAATCACCACTTTTTCTATCCCGGCCTCAATAATTCTATCCAGGCAGGGCGGTGTTTTCCCTTGATGAATACATGGTTCAAGCGTGCAATAAAGTTCGGCTCCCGTCGGATCACCTTCAAATTCAGCCAGCAACCGGGCTTCAGCGTGCAGATCACCATAACGAGTGTGGGCACCCGTAGCCAGAAGTTCTCCGTCTCGAACCAGGGCTGCACCGACCAACGGATTAGTACCGGTCTGACCGGCTCCTTTCCGGGCTTCTTCAAACAAAATTCGCATTATATCCCTTTTTTCTTCGATCATTTTAAATCGCCTCAGGCAAATTCTTCCGCAAACAATGCGTCGCAGTAAACATCCGGTTCAAAAAGGGCAACGTCCTCGAGGGTCTCTCCGGTTCCCACGAGTTTAATCGGGACCTCCAGTTCATCCGCCACGGAGAGAGCGATGCCACCCCGGGCTGTACTATCAAGTTTAGTTAGAAACAGACCGGTTACCGGGAGCTTCTCGGCAAAAGCTTCCACCTGGTGAAGCCCATTTTGACCGGTGGAAGCATCCAGGACAAGCAAGGTCTCCACCGGTGCACCTTCTTTTTTTTCCGTCGTAATCCGGTACATTTTTTGCAACTGTTCCATCAAATCGCCACGGGTATGAAGCCGACCGGCAGTATCGACGAATAAGTAATCTACGTCACGTTGCACGGCCGCCTCCAGGGCATCATACACAACCGCAGTCGGATCTCCACCTTTTTGATGGGAGATAACTTCAACTCCCACCATTTCACCCCATTTTTCCAGTTGTTCAATCGCCGCCGCACGAAACGTATCCGCCGCGGCAAAAATTACTTCTCCCTCTAATTGTGACGCCAGTTTGGCCATACTTGTGGTTTTTCCACTTCCATTAACGCCGACGAAAAAATAGACAGAGGGAGGCGTTGAACTTCTATCCAGATCTATTTCCCCGGCCCGGCTAAAAATTTCCTGGATTTTCTGCCGTAAATACTTTTCCCCGTCTTCTACGTCAGGATCAGAGCGCAGTGGTTCCAGTAATTTTTCTACGGTCACCAGGCTAACATCGCTCTTCAGTAAAGCAGCCTCCAGGTCCTCAATTGCCCGCTGATCCACTCCGGAACCCGGCCAGACTTTCTTTACTCCCTGCCGGAATTTATTCAGAGCATTCTTGAATTTTTCCTTATTTTCCTGTTCAGTTTCAGAACTACTGAAAAATCCCAAACTAAACCCTCCGTAACTTCAATTGTTGATTCTATTGAAAAACAATTATATAAAAGCAAAAGACCAGTTGCCAGTTGACAACTGATATGAAAGAATATTTTCGTGGTTCTGATTTTTTTTATCAGGTGAAGCTAATGTCAGAATTTGACAGAGAATTTTTGTTCGAATTATTAGAAAACGCTGAAGACCTCGAACAGTTCTATTCAATTGTCCAGGATTGGTTTTCCCAAAACCTTGAAGTCAAGCCACTTGTTTTCTACCGTCCCTCCCCGCTTGTGGATCTTCCAAACAACCAGTTCACCGAAACAGAACCAATTCTACTTAAAGGAGAACCTGATGAATTTCCCGGCAAAAAAACATTAAAGGAACTGGTCTCTCAGCAGGACGAAAATACAGATTATTACTTAACTGAATTCAAAGACGGCGAGCACTGGTATGGCGCTCTCGCTCACCAGAACCCTGAAATTAAAATCTCAGCAGAACAAAAACAGCTATGGCATCGAACTTTTCGACTTGGTATTTCTTATAAATATCAATCTCAACTGGCTCAACTTGGTGAATGGGCACAAACCAGTTTTCAATTTGAGTATAAAGCTCAAAAAATTGCCAATTATTTTCTCCGACAATTGGGTAACCTGTTCAGTTCTGATGATACTGGTTATTACATCCCCCGGGGAAATAACTACCAGTTAAAAGTTCATACGGGTTTTTCAATCGACGAAATTCCTCGACGGCGAACTATCCCGAGAAAACAAATCCAAGAGGTCCAGTTAGAAGAAGAAATCTTTGTCAGATCCGAAGCTAACTCCGGAAAAGAACGGATTTATATTCCTCTCCAGATTCACCAGCATCGAATTGGGTTGATAGCTATTTTCAGCCCTGAAGAACAAGATATCGACTCAAAATTTCTTCGAGAGCAGGTTAATTTACTTGCTTCCCTGGCCAGCTCACATTTACATGATATTTCACTCGGGCAGGCCAGCAAGAAAAAGATACTTCATGACGAATTAACCGGGTTAAAAACCGAGGACTACTTCAAAGATCGTATCCGGGAAGAAATAGCCCGGGGGAAAAGATACAACACTCCCTGCTCTCTTCTTTTGCTGGACATTGATAATTTTTCGGGAATCAATGACGATTATGGATACAGTACAGGCGATACGATCTTGAGGGAAATCGGTGAATTAATCCACAACAGCTTTCGCACCGTTGATATTGCCTGCCGCTTCACCAACGATAACTTCGGGCTTCTTTTTACAAATACTCCGCTGGCTGCTGCTGACAACGCAGCCCACCGTCTTCAGAAGTTGGTGGAAGATCCGATTTTCTTTACCGAAGAAGACAGTATAAATATAAATTTCAGTGGCGGGCTGGCCGGTTATCCCGAAGACGGCGAAAATCCTGCCGATATATTAAAACAGGCTCAACTGGCTCTTTACCAGGCCAAACAGACAGGGAAAAACAGAATTTACTCCACGCAGGACCTCTCGTAAACTCGTAAATAAACCTACAATAAACCTACCTCAAAAAATTATTAAACGTAATTCAGGAAACGATTCCTTCGCCCCCGTCGCACCGGATCACGTTGCCGGTCACATACTGACTACCTTCCTCAGCCATCAGGGAGATAAATTTCGCCACATCTTCGGTTTCCGTAATTCTACCGGAAGGATTACGCCGGCGGGCCTCGGAAATCATATCCTTGTTTCCCGGTATTTTCCTTAAAGCTGGAGTGTCAGTAACCCCGGCCTGGATTGCATTGGCAGTAATCCCCTTATCCGCCAGTTCATAAGCAAGCTGGCGGATATTTGCTTCCAGGGCTGATTTAGCGGCAGACACCGGACCATAATAGGGCCAGGCGGTACTGCCTCCGGCAGAAGTCATGGCAAATATTCGGCCTCCCTCTACCATTAAACCGGGTTCAACGATTCGCTGAGTCCAGTAAACAAGAGTACTGGCCATAACATCCAGGGTCATTTCCATCTGACTGGGCTTAACCAAATCATCCTCGCCGCCGTTCACGAACTTTTTGAGGGTGCCAAAAGCAAGCGAGTGCATCAATAATTTTACCTTGGCTCCCTCATCTTTTCGCGATTGTATTTCTTCGATAACCTTATCTCGGGTTTTCTCCTTGGCGGCATTACTGTTAAAGAAAACCACTTCCACGCCTTCATCTCGAAGTTCTTCAATCAGTTCTTCAACCTCTGGTAAATCAGATTTACGATCAAAATGAACTCCGGCTATATTCATTCCTTTTGCGGCAAGTTTACGTGCAGTTGTCGCTCCAAAACCACTGGAACTACCTAAAATCAATGCCCAGTCACCGGCTAAATTAGCCATCTTATGAGCCTCCCGTCTGAATTTTAGTAAGTTGCATCTTAAAAATTCCCCTTTATATCCTTATTTTTCTATCTTCAAAACCAAATTAAATGTATCTAATACTTTCAAAGAATTAATATTTTTTCAACCATATAGCCCGACAAGAAAAAAAGCCGGGTCCCGGTAAACGTTTAGGAACTATATCAGAAACCTTTTCAAGTATCCACAAAAAAAGACTTCGTAACTACTCACCTAATCTTTTCCCTCCTTGATGGGGGAAAATACAAATGGGGGTGAAAAGAGCCTTAAAAGGCCTTTTGACGCAACAATTTCGCCTAAGAAACTGATAGTCCCCCTCTCTCTGGCCCTGTCCATGCGCAGGACAAGCTCTCTCCCACAAGGGGAGAGAGGATAGGTGAGTAGTTACAAGACTTCTTATTGGGTCAGCCCTTTAATTCTCCCGGGTGGTCCCGCAATTTATCCAGATTATTCGTTGACACCACCGAGTATTCAAAATTCATTTTTTGAATTATTTTAAGCTCTTCTTCCTCCGGCGCCGAAGCTACTAAAATTTTATCTACGTTATTCTGTTGTAAGATATTTAGCACCAGGGAAAACCGGCCCCGCTGAATCTTGATCGCCGGATTTAAGATAAATTTCTCCGAAATCATTTCACCTTCATCGTCCACAATGAAAAGACCCAGGTACCGCCCGTTTGCCGGATTATTAGCGAGCTCTTTCAAGTTTGTTTTAACCGAAAATCCAAGTGTGGTAGTATCTACCTGCTTTTTGAGCATAACCCGAGGATCAGATACTCTGTCAAGCTCGCCCAGCTTATCTTCAACCCTCTTTTTTAATTCGGCCTCTGCTTCTTCATCCAGTTCCGCTTCGATACAAGCGTCCACAAAAAGTCTGGCATACATTCCTAACACCTCAAAATTTTGTGATGGATTTTATTCCCGGGAAGGCATATTTTTCAAAAAATAACGATCTTCCACAAACGAACTTCCCGTAGTCAACGGAGAGTTTTTCTCCAGATATTCGCGCAAAGCTTTCCGAATAGTCAAGCCGGTATGCGTGAATCTTTTCTTACCGCCGGCGAGGTCCTTGAAACCATCCCCACCTTCGGCGAGAAAACTATTTGTAACTACTTTGTAGGACTGTTCGGGCTCCAGTGGCTGACCACCAAGTTTGACCCCAGTCACCCGGCGTCCCGGCGGGTTGTTAAAATTAATCCTGGCCCGGGCCCCGCTCACCTGGATTAAACCCTTATCCAAAGTCGCTCCCTGTTCAATTATACTCCTGATTTTCTTGCCCTTTAACTGCATCGTAACCAGCTCATTCCCGAACGGGAGAACCTGGTAAAGATGACGCACGGTGATTTTCCCTGCCGGAATTTCGGACCGGATCCCGTAACTGTTCTGAAAAGCAACGTCAGCTCCCACGGCCCGGCGCATAGCATCAGTAATTAAATTACCCAGCCGGGAGCTGGATTTTGAATCCCGGCTCAGGCGAACGTCAGCATGACCTATTTTAACTGAAAGTTTTTCTTTCATTCGTTCCCTGTAAGGAGCCAGGGCCTGTTTAACCCGGGTATCCGGAGGATAAAGTTTATGCCGCAGAGAAACCAGGTCCCCGTTAAATCTCCGGATCTGCCCGGTTTCAAGATCAATCCACAAATCCAGCCGGCCGACCGAGGTTAACGCATCCCCGGCCTGGGCTACAATAGTTTTGCCCACCACGAGGGGCGGATCAACACGGCTGTGAGAATGGCCGCCGATAATCAGATCGATCCCGGCGACCTGGCGGGCAAGTTCTTTGTCCGCTTTGAGTCCCTGGTGGGTCAAACCAATAATCAAATCAACGCTCTTCTTACGCAGTTTTCGAACGGCCCGGCGAGCCATTTTTGCGCTGTTTTTAAAACTGGTTCCTTCAATCATCCCGGCTTTAACGAGATGTTTCATCTCGGGACCTACTATTAAACCAAAAATCCCAATTTTAACTCCCTGGACCTGCTTGACTGCCCAGGGCCTGGTCCCCGGAAATTGTTTTCCGGCCTCAGTTAATATATTAGCGGCAAGAACTGGTAGATCCAGCGAATGAATACGTTTTTTTAAAGTCGCAGTCCCCACGTCAAACTCGTGGTTGCCAATTGTTGTAAAGTCATAATTAAGCTGATTTAAACCGGTAATCATCGGCTTGCCACCGTTTAAATCCGATTCCGGCGTGCCGGTAAACCAGTCGCCGGCATCGAGAATCAAAAGTCCCCGTCCCTGCTGGTGAGCATTTTTTCGAACTTCACTACAGTAGGTAGCCAGGGCCGCGACCCCCCCCACAAGCGGCGGGGAATCTGTTTTTAGCCAGGTGGCCCGCTGGCCCATGAAATGGCCGTGAATATCGTTAGTATGCAAAATTGTCAGGGGCTGGCCCGGTTGTTTCGCCGGTCGTTCCCCCATCCCCCAGGCCGGCGCTGAGATAAGTAATACCGCAAACAGAGTAGCCAGAGCTAAATATCTAAATTTTCTCGCCATCTTTACTCACCTCACCAATATTTTTACAGAACCTCAAAACGTCATCCCGGGGCCCCGAGCCCGGAATCCAACTTGGTTTTGACCTTTAACGGAGATCAACGTCAAATTCAAAATGGATTGCCGGATCAAGCCCGGCAATGACGGTCATCCCCCCGGTCGTCATTCCGGGGCCCCGAGCCGGAATCCAACTTGATCTTACATCTTTTTAGCTCGCAGATCTACACGGATAAACGCAGATTTTTTACTATCTACTATCGCCGTAATCAAAATTAACGCTCTTCCCTTATTCCCTGGTGGGAGGGGACTAAGGGGAGGGGGAACGATGACACGAACAGTGTTCACCCCCACCTAACCTCCCCCATCAAGGGGGAGGAATGATGGAATGAAAGTTGTTGCATTTGATAGTTGAATTCAAGTCTTTTAAGTTTAACAATATTTTAGTATTCTCGCAGGTTTTCCCGGTTCCGGAACTATTTTCAAGGGAGCAGATTACCTTTGCAACTGGGAGGGACAATTAACTCGAGAGAAATAAAGGTAAGAAACTAAGGGGATTTATTTTATAAATTAGAACTTAATGCTTGCTGTTGCTGATTAAGATCGGCCATCATTTGTTCCATCTGCAAAAATCTCTGTTCAAGCTGTTCTTTCTTGGCCTGGACGTGATCCTCCTGGTCTTCAATCCGTTCCTGGAGGTTATCAATCCGGGTGTCAAAACTGTCAATCCGCTCGGGCAGGATACCGTTACTGCTGTCGGTGGCATCATTAAGATAACTCTGAAGCTCTGTCGCAATCCCATCGGCACTGTCCCCTTCCGAAGTGTCAGCGTTGAACAGACTGCGCACACCCTGTTCGTCAGAATCCAATTTACTCTGAAATTCAGAAGAATCAAATTTCAATTTTCCAACATCAGAATCGGCGGCCAGCGTGGGATCAACAGTTTCAATACCAATGTCGGCTATTGACTGAATTTTACTGTCCGCGGCTGTAGCGTTTTCGTACCTGTCGGTAACCAGCCGGTTCAAAGTTGCTTTCACCTGTCGTGGAATCGATTTACCGACAAAAGGCCCACTCTCTCCGGTTTCTTCGCCCGGTTCGCTGGGCACGTTAATAGAGCTTTTTTTGTTGATAAATTCCACGACGCTGTTGTATTGGGCGACAAATTCCTCCACGGATTTCTGAGTTGAGGCCGTATCTTGCTTAACTGTGATCTGGATCGGATCTCCAGAGTTATTTGATTCCTTGTAAAGGTCCTTCAAATTCAAGGTCAATCCCTGGGTCTCCACGGTATTGCCGTCCGCATAAACAGTTTCACCGTTAATCTTTAATTTTGCGCTCTGACCGGCGGTCGAGTCACCGGCCGCCTGTCCCCCGACACTGCCGTCTTCTAAGTTTAACACTTCTGCCAGGTTCCCGGATTCGTCGGTAACTTCAATTTCACCCGTGCCAGTATTCTCGGTCTGCAGAGTGATTTTGTCCGAAAGATCACTGTAGGAAGCGGTTACCCCGTTCTCGGCTTCGGAAATTTTTTGGACTATACTGTTAATCGAATCACTACTCGCATCCCAGCTTATTGATTCACCGGCCACGGAAATGGTACCTGAACTGTCTACACTGTTAGTGAAAAGGACATCCTCCAGGTTGGCCGAGGAATCAGCACTGATTACATTGGACCCGGCTGTAGCTTGATTCTCGGAAAAGGTATGGATGGTAGTATCTCCAGTCACTCCGGTTTTCGTTAAAAATTCATACCCGTTGTCATCGTCCAGACGAAATGAAGTTCCCCCGTCTCCGTCAGTGTCATTAGCCTGAAAATAAAACTTGTCTTCGCTGGAATCATAACCAAATTCAACCGAATTCAACTGACTGTTGACATCGTCAATCATAGATTGAAAAGTATTGTATTTATCCAAGTCTACCGGGACGTCCCAGCCACTGGTCTCATCATCAATCCGCCATTCAGCCGTGCTGTCTCCACTGGTTGAGACCGATTTGGAGAGTTGATTCAGGTAGGAGGTTGAATCAAGGTCCAGCTCACCCGAGCCTTCAACAACTTCAAAATAACTTTTGGAGGCTTTTCCGCCACTATATGCATCACCGGAAACATCGTGAGCCGCATCATTGTCAAAAGTCACCTGGTTGTTAATCACCTGGCCGCTGGAAAGACGCGCCTGGGTGGCCAACTGCTCGACGTAAACCTCGTAAGTTCCTTCGGCCGCCTTGTCTTTGTCAGTGATGGAAACCCCGACCACACTGGAATCAGAGCTGTTAACACTGAGCTGATCCCAGGTGTCAGAATCAGCCAGGGAATCCACCTTGTCCAGCAGGTTGGAAACCCGGTTATTCAAGTCCCGGTACGCACCCTGGGTGGTTTTTGTTTCCTCTATGCGACTTTCATACCTTTGAATGGGCTGGCGCTCAATTTGAAGGAGTGATGCAATTATTTTGTCAGTATTCAAACCCGAGGAAAGTCCACTAAACGAAACAGCCATTTTCAAAACCTCCCTGTGTATTATCCCTGCACACCAGAAAACTCTCTGTATCCTTCCTCCAATGAAGGATTCCAGACATTCTTATAATCGACCACTTAATTAAATAACTTAAACAAAATCTGGATTACTTCGACTAATTCACGCAAACTAAATTTTTTAAAGAGTAGTTAGATCCAAAAATCCACCCAGTAAAAATATACTACACAGAGTTACGTTATGCAATTTTTTTCTCAATAATTTTATTTGAACAGATAAATAATTCTACATTCCAGAAAGGATTATATCTGCCGGGGAACTTGCCGGTTGACCTCCTCCCGGCGATAGAACATAATTCCTATGGTTGAATCTTTTGTCATTGCTACATTAAACTGATAATTGCATTAGCCACCTGAAAAAAGTCACAGAACTCACTACGAGGAATACTGAATGCAAATAAAACCAGCACAGGAAAAAGGATATTACGTAAAAGATTTCCAGGGCAAAACTACTCTACACTCCCCTGTCAATCCCTACCGGGAAGCCCGTCAGCTATTCCCCGATAAATTCCGGCCGGAAGCGCGACCGATTCTGGTGGGGGCCGGGCTTGGCTATCGATTGAACGAGCTGGCTGAACTCCTCACCCCGCCGCGTGCTCTTGTCCTCGAACCTTTTCCCGAACTGCTGCAGCGCGGCCGGGAGCTGGAAATATGGACGCCGGAAGACTATGAACAGCTTGTGATTATTGAGCCCGGGCAAGAGGAACTCCTCGCCCACCTGGAGAATTTTCTCCCCCTTGAAACTTATAACAGGTGGGAGCTAATTGACTGGCCTAAATACCGTCAACTGGCTCCGGATTTTTTCAGAAAAATGAAAATTCAACTGGAGGGATTAAATCATTATCACGAGATAAATCTGCTCACCCTCCGCAACAGGGGCCAGAAGTGGTTGGAACAAACCCGGCAATTATTACCGCTTCTGCCGGAGACCAACGTTCCTACCCCGGAAAGTTTCCAGGGACCGGTAGCCGTGGTCGGGGCCGGCCCCTCACTGGACAAACAACTCCCCTGGCTGCGAAAAAACAGGGAGCACCTGAACGTGGTGGCAATCAACACCGCCGGACCAATTCTCGCCAAAGCCAACGTCGAGGTCGACCTCCATTTTGCCGCTGATGCTGATGAAAAGGTGTATGAGGACCTGGCAGCCAGCCAATTAAATCACCTACTGGTTTCGCCGGCAGTAAATCCGGCAGTAGTTCACGAACTGGACGTTCCATTTACCCTGATGGTCCTCACTTCACCGTTCACCGACTGGATGTTCGGCGCCCCTTTTCTCACTCGGGGAGCGGCCAGCAGTGCAGCCAGTCCGACCCTGGTGAAATGGTTGCTGGATAAACCTGTTTCCAACATTTATTTACTTGGTATGGACTTAGAAAGCCGCCGGGGACGCTATTACGCCCGGGGAACCGGGCGTGAGGAAAAGGTCCGGGAAAAATTAAATCGCTTTTATACCCTGCCGGGCTGGCACCAGGAAAAAATTAAACGCGAATACTCGGGCCGCCACTCCCAGCTTGAGACTCAACAGCGCTGGCTGGAGTTTCTCGGTCAACAATTTGAAACGATTCAAGCGGTAAAACCGGAGCCACGCTGGTGGAGTGGCAACCCGGCCCCGGACAACCCGGAAGGACAAGCGGAAAAGTTTTGCTTTAAATCCCCGGATGAACACACCACGAAAAAATGGCTACACAAACAATACGAGTACTTTCGAGCACTTCGAAGCGGTGGGGAAACTACCCGAGCATGGCAACGTTACTTGTTCTGGTTGAAGGAACTAATAACTGATTGGGAAAAGGAATATGAACGATGGCGCCAATCCTTCCGCGCCACCTTACAAAAACTCAATTAACTTAACTTCACCCCCCATTAAAAATGACACAGCAAGAGTATCCCCACTAAC
>CAZVWJ010000028.1:0-30667 GCA_964631325.1 uncultured bacterium
GTCCTTCGGACGGATAATTCACGACAGTTACGCTGTCACGAATTATCCGGGTTAGCCAAGTCAGGCAGGTTCCTTTGCTCCTCCCTTTTAGTCTCTGTTTCCTGTGTGATAAAAATCACATTGACATTTATTTTGTAGAATGAAAAAATTTACCTGATTTTTAATAATTAGGTACCAGATTATTAGGCAAATTTTTCTTAATTCAAACTATTAGCAGAACTTTCTAATGAGTTGTCCTTTTCGGGTTATTCCCGGGAGGCCTTTTGGGTTTATTAGAAAGTTCTGTCCTGTGAGGAGGAATCCCCTTGATTTCGTGTTTAACACAAAAAATAGCAATTATTTTCTTGAGTTTTCTGCTTTTAAGTCTGGTGTTTTTTCTTGAACCAGCATTTTGTAATGACACCACCTGGCACTTTTTTGGCAATGACCTCAGAAATTCGGGCTTGACTACGGGAACAGGCGAGATGACTACAGTTCTACAAGAATGGAAATATGAGATACCGGCTGCTTTGATAGACGTAAAATCTTCTCCGGCCCTGGGGGACTTGGTAGGGGACACCGGATTAGAAATAGCGGTCGGGAATGAGGACGGTAAGCTATTAATTTTATCTCCTACCGGCGCTAAAATAGCTGAGGAGACTATTAATGATTTTGGAAGAATCGAGTCTGCCCCAGCCCTTGGAGACGTGAATCGGGATGGGGACTTGGAAATTGTAGTTGCTGATAGGGTAGGACAAGTTGTTATAGCAGAGATTGATAACTTTATAACAAAATCAGCAGAATATAATCTTCCCGGTCCGAACAATATAACCTCTTCTCCTAAACTGTGTAATCTGGATAATGACAGTCCACTCGAAGTTATAATCGGCGGGCCGGATGATAAATTGTATGTTCTCTCTGATACCCTGGCTACCCAGTGGTCTTATAATATTGGCGGGGCACATAATTCCACTCCCGCGCTTGGTGACCTCGATGGAGATGGGCGGACTGAAATTGTTATGGGCTCTGATACTGACACCGGTAAGGTTTATGTTTTTTCTGACACTGGGTCTGTCCAGTGGAGTTTCGACGTTGGTTATAATATTAAATCATCTCCGGCCCTTGGGGACGTGGACGGTGATGGGGCTCTGGAAGTAGTGGTTGGCCGCACAAGGGGGGATACTGTATATGTTCTTTCTGATACCGGAGCCTTACAGTGGTCATATTTTGCTGGGGAAAATTTTGGTGATATCAGTACTTCGCCGGCCCTGGGAGACCTTGATGACGATGGGTCAATGGAAATTGTAGTGACTAGAAATTCCTGGGATAATAATAGAGTTCTGGCCCTCTCCGATACCGGGGCGCTTGAGTGGAGTTTTAAAACCGAAGAGGGGGATAATAATGTTCAACCAAAGATAGAGTCTACACCGGCCCTCGGTGATCTCGATGGTGATGGTAAATTAGAAATTATCTTTGGTTGTGATAATAAAAAATTGTTTGTCCTTTCTGATACCGGAGCAGTGGAGTGGAGTTTTACTGCAGTAGGTGAGATAAAGTCATCGCCGGCCCTGGGGGACATCGATGGAGATGGATTTCTGGAAGTAGTGTTTGGGTCTGATGATAATATGATATATGCCCTCGATTATGATGGCCCCGCGGCTAATTTCAGTTATTTTCCGGTCGCCGCAACTGCCGGTGAGACGGCAACGTTTACGGCCCATTCCGTTGACCGGGGTCACCAGATTGTTAACCGGCAATGGGATTTTGGTGATGGAAACACTCGAACCGGGCCGGATTCTTCGGTGGAACACTCTTATTCTTCACCCGGTATTTACCAGGTTGAACTAATCGTTACTAATGACCGGGGAGCTACGGATGCAATCACTAAATCCTTTGTTGTGAATAATCCCCTGGACTGGACGATGTATGGTAACGGCCCGCTGAATAATTCACTTTCCGAAGGCCAGGGGGAAATGACCACCGGGGGAATTACCTGGGAATATGCCACCGGCGGTGAAGTTTATTCCTCTCCGGCCGTGGGAGATATAGATGATGACGGAGAAAAAGAAATTGTAATTGGCGCCGGTAAAGACTTGGATTTTGGTAACAGCGATACGGAAATATATGTATTTTCCGGCTCCGGGAATGTGGAATGGAGCTATCCTACCGGGTGGAATGATGATGGGGCTGAAAGATATTCTTCGCCTGCTCTCGGGGACTTAAATTCAGACGGCTCTCTGGAGGTGATTTTTGGGTCTGCCGATAATAGTTTATATACGTTTGATGGCACCGGAAATAAATTGTGGAGCTTTGCAATTAATGAGCCTGCTGAAATGTGTGATGACATTCATTCTCCTCCTGTTACCGGTGATATTGACAGTGATACCTACCTGGAAATTGTCTTTGGGTTTGGAGATCTTGGAAATAACTGTGCCGATGATGGTGGTATTTATGTTTTATCTCATGATGGCGACACACAGTGGAGATACTTCGACGAATATCCGGTAATTACTTCTCCGGCCCTTGGAGATATTGACGCTGATGGTGATTTGGAAATAGCGTTTCTCGCAGAATCTAATATTAAAGTTCTGGAAGGTAATGGAGATACCACCACCTGGAATGCTCCGTCTGAGGTGCAAGTAACATCCCCCGTTTTAAAAAATATAGATGCGGATTCGCCTCTGGAAATAATAGTTGGCTCTCAGGATGGGGTTTTGGTTCTTTCGGATACGGGAGCAATTAAGTGGGGTTTTACTCCCCCGGATCTTTCCGTGGAGTCCACTCCTTCTGTGGGTGATATTGATGAAGATGGTTATCCGGAGATAGTATTTGGTTCCGATTCTTCAACGGTTTATGCTCTTTCACATACGGGGAGTGAACAGTGGTCCTATCAAACCAATGGGGACATTAAATCTTCCCCCTCGCTGGGAGATATCGACGGTGATGATCAATTGGAAATTGTCTATGGTATTTATGGATGGTCTGACCCACGTTTTCAGGCTTTGGAAGCAGATGGAACTTTCAAATGGGCGGTTGACGTAAATCCTGATAGTTGGGTTGGCCGGATTTACTCCTCGCCGGCCTTGGCGGATATTGACGCTGACAGCTCTCTGGAAATTGTTTTTGGTTCTCTTGGTGGTAAAGTCTATGCACTTGATTATAAACCCACCGCAGATTTTGGATTTGCCCCTGCTAATCCGGTGACCGGTGAAACTGTTACGTTCACTGACAGTTCCGTGCCCGAGGTTGATTCAATAGTTAACTGGGCCTGGAGTTTTGGGGATACTACCACACATAGTGGCCAGGATACTACCGTAGAGCATAGCTATACTGACTCGGGTACTTATCAGGTCCACCTGTCCGTACGAGAAAATGACGGGGCCCCGGACACCAGGACAAAAACAATTTACGTAAACAACCCGCTTCCTGAAACTGACTTTAGCTGGTCGCCGGTTAATCCGGCCGCCGGGGAGGCGGTTACCTTTACGGCCCAATCCTCTGACTCTAACGGAGAAGTTGTAAACTGGGCCTGGGATTTCGGAGATAGTACCTCCTCAGACGGGTCGGATTCCACTCCGGACCATTCCTATGCTGATACGGGAACCTACCTGGTTCAACTGGTGGTTGCTGATAACCACGGTGGCCGGGATACCATGGCCAGGAATATTGATATAGGTGCCGGTAACGCTTCGCCTGCTGCTGGCTTCACCCGTTCTGCCGATACTCCCCGGGTTGGTGTCAGCATACAGTTCAACGATACCTCAACAGATCCCGACGGCCCGGCCACGATTAGCAACTGGGCCTGGAATTTTGGCGATGGCACAACTATTTCCGGGGCGGATTCCAACCCCGCTCATACTTACCAGGCTCCGGGGGAATACACGGTTCAACTGACAGTCACCGATGTGCAGGGGGGCCAGGATACTGCCCGGGATAGCTTTGTGGTAGTCTTACCACCTACCGCGGATTTTTCTTATGGCCCCGCCGAACCGGCTGTGAATGAAAATATTAATTTTACCGATGAGTCCGGTGATACGGACGGAAATATCGTGAACTGGTTCTGGCAATTTGACGATGGTGATACAAGTGGGCTTCAGAATCCGCAACATTCTTACGGTGATTCCGGAAATTTCCAGGTGCGTCTGGTTGTCACTGATGATAGTGGTTCAGCAGATACCAAAAGCAAAATTGTTAACGTCGGTGATGCAAATGAATGGCCGACGGCAGGTTTCACTTATTCCCCTGCGGATCCGGAAGTCGATGAGCTAATTGATTTTTCCGATAATTCCACCGATGACGATGGAAATGTTGCGAGCTGGAGCTGGAATTTCGGAGATGGTGATACCGGCACTCAGGCCCAGCCTTCCCATACTTATGACACTACTGGCGTATATCAGGTGGAACTGGTTGTCACCGATAACGAGGGTGGCTCGGATACGGTTACAAAAGATGTCGAAATAAGTAGTGTCACTTCTAACAACACAAGTGGAGGGGGCGGTGGAGGAGGGGGCTGCCTGATTGAAAAAACTGGTCTTGCCCCGGCCAACCTCAAGCATTTCCGCAAATTGCGTGATCTGTTCCTTAAAACCACTCCCGGACGCTGGCTGGTAGAAATTTATTACGACTGGTTCAGCCAATAAATTAGGTTAGCTCTCTTAGTCCACATTATGCACGAAATTCTAGAATTTCGTGCATAATGTGTATCTACGATACAGCACTCAAGACTTTATGACTAAATAAATCAAGTTGTAATATTGGCCTGAAAAATTACAGGCTGTTTTAAGGGAATATATTTGTTCTGCTTGAGTGCTGGGTTAACTTATTTTTAGGGCTGAACTTATCATCTCCCCCCTCAATTGACATCCTTTCCTATTATTCCTGAAATTATTCAGCTCAAGCCAAGATCTTGAGGTCAGCGATTTTTATTCTTTCCACAGATATTTGTTTCGGATTCTCAGAGTATATATACCACCGGTCACGTTTTCCAGAAATCACGAATCCTGAAAGTTCTCAAAAGATTTTCCACAAAAAAATACGCCTCTTTCCAATAAGAACTTTCTAACAAGCTGTCATTGCCCAGACTTACGCAGGACCGTAGCCCGGGCTTGACCGGCTCCTGAGATGAGGCGTAAGCGTTAAATCCATAATTCAAAGATTGATTGATTTCACGCATTAGCGAGACGCAAGCCCTGGGTTTCCGGCACTTCGCGCCTCCACCCGGAATGACGTTTTGGTGTCATTAGAAAGTTTTGCTCTCCAATTCGAATAAGTATTAAAATTACGCATTTAGCAATCTTCGCAATTGCGTTAATTGCGAAATGCGGTATAATTTTTTAGGTTAAAATAATATTATTTAAAGGAGTGGTGGCAGTGGTTGAATTCGAAGAGGTGGATGAGTTTATTTTTCGATTGAGTAAGTTTTTCAGGACGCTGGGTAATGCTAATCGATTTCAGATTTTGCTTGAATTGCAGGAAAACAGGAAATGTGTCTGTGAGCTGGCTAAATTGCTGGGGCTGAGCGAACAGTCTACCTCCCGCCAGCTCCGGGTCCTTCGTGACCAGGACCTGGTGCAGGCCAAAACCAGGAATAACTATAGGGACTATTTTTTGAAGCGACGGGAATTAATTGAACAGGCCATGGAGCTGTATCCCTTGTTAACCCGGTCGGAGGATGAAAACGGCCTCAATCAGCAGTAAAAATTCAGTCGGCCGGTTGTTCGGAGAGAGTCTTTAACGGTGAAAGCACCCAGGTTTTTAGCTGGGGATACTGGTGGCGGAGGTAAGCGGCAAGAAAACAGAGTCCGGGAAAGAGTATCAGGGCGCCGGTAAAGCCAAAGGAAGCGTATAAAATTACCACGCCCAGGATAATAATTTCCAGGCCAAACTCCCATTCACTGCTGGTTCCCGAGCCGATCCAGTTTAGAAATACCGGTTTGATCAGGTAGTCGTCAATAGTAAAGTAGAACGCAAACACCGAGCCGGCCACAATTGCGCCGGTGAGGCCCTGCCAGATGGAAAGTAGACCAATGGTGAGAATAGTTAGGATGATTGTACCCAGACCGGGGACAACTAAGTTTCCGAGGAAAAACGTGAGGATAAGTCCTAAAATAATTTTATGTTCAAATTGGGCGATCCCCAGCCAGTTTAGCCCGTAAAAGCTAAGCCCAAATATTCCCCCGAGGATCAAGTAGTAAATCGAGTTATAGACCAGATAACGCTCAAACAGCCGGCTGTAAGTAGTAATTATCTGTGAGCGAGATTTATTTGAATTTTCGGCTCGCAGGAAAAATTGCTGCAGGGGGCGGTAGACGAGGGCCCCAATACCGGTGAAAACAATAAAGGTCAGGGGGAGAACGAAAGTCGAGAAGAAACGGTTTAAACTGGAAAATATCTGGCGGGCGTTTTCCGCGAGCACAGAGTAGGGGCGCGGATTAAAAACTAATTCGTTCAAAAACCGGTAGACCTCCGGGGCCGCGGTTTGAAAGAGGTTGCGGATCCAGCCCTGGACCGCCGGGTTACGGATAGTCTCGTAATACAGCGGGGCAAGTAGCCAGCCAAAAACCAGCAGGCAGAGGAGCAGAAAAGCCTGGATTATACAGGGGACAAGGCCCCATGAACGCAGAGGCACTACGGTATGTCCGAGAAACTTTAGAAAATTCACTATGATCTGGGGTAGAAGCCAGCGGACAAAGTTTTGCACCGGCTCAGTCCAGCGTTCCCAGAGGTTGATTAGAAAAACACTGTAAAAGATTCCGAGCATGCTGACCGCGAATAGTTTTCGGAATTGACTCTTGAAAATTAACGGTAGAATAAGGATTACAAAGCAACCGATAACCATCCACTTGAGAATTTTTCGGGCTCGCCCCGAAGATTGGCTATTATTCATATTATTGGCTCCATTTTTTCTTTAACTCGCGACTGATTTTCTGGCCCTGTTTTACTTTGTTCTTCATTTTTGCAGGAATTTGTGAATTAGAAAGACTTTCTAAAAATACCATCCACTCGGTCAGGATTTCCCGTCCGGTGATTCGCCCGCCCCAGCCGGAAAGCCAATCCTCACTGCTTTTCTTCCTGATCTCCTGGGCGCGTTCAACCACGCGGTTGTGAAGTCGGACAAATTTACTCGTCTCAAACTGGCCGGTGTAGCCGGCGGGAAAATCTCCGAGTTCTATGGGGGCGGTTAATTTTTCAAACCGAGAAAATTGCTCATTCTGGCCGAAAAGACTTCCTCCGCTCAGTTTTTCAGTTAGACTGTCCAGGCTGGCCAGACGCTGGCGAAGTCGGAGCAGGTGTCGATATTTCTCAGTGTCAAGATCAAATTGTAAACCATTATTTCTCCCAAGTGCTGCCAGGCTCTTATTGAGACGGGACTGGATCTCTAAAAGCCGGAGCGTGTTTAATTTGCTCTGTTTCGGGTTGAGAGCTTGATATTTAAAAGTTGAGATAAGTTCACTGTAAAAACCACGCAATTTTTTCCGGAAAAATTTGTTAGCAAGATTTACCGGTCGGTCTCTTTCACCGTTTTGATTTAGCCAAGTCCGGGCTCGGTTGGTGAACTCCGTTAATTGCTTTCCCCGGAGGGCGTCGAGTGGTGACGTGGAGTTAATAAAAGCGATAATTTTAGTTAATTCCTTCCACCTCTGGTTGAAATCGTTGGATTCAACTACGGCTTTATATTGCCTGTAGAGTTCCTTGCCCCCGGTTCTTATTTTTTCACAGAAAATGGCCCGAATCATTAATTCCCTGGGTTTTCCGGTCAGGGGCGGAGGTAATTCTTCGAGCTTGTCCAGTTTCCCTACCAGTTGAACAAGTTCGGAGTTGATCTGAATCTCAGAGTTGCTAAGACGGCTGGTGATTTTTTCCTGCAGTTGGGTAAACCGGCGACTTTTCAGGGTGGCAATGGTTTCTTGCACCCAATTGTTATTGATTTGCTTTAGCTGATATTTTTCTCCCAGTTTGCCGACCTGTTTTATCAGGCGAACATAGGGCTGTTGCTCTTCATCGCCGAGGGGCTGCCAGTCGGAAGCCCGGAAACGGTGACGATTATTGGTGAGAAAGCTCTTGAGCATAATTGCCCAGCCGGCTTTACCCATATTTTCTAATTTTTCTTTATCCAGCTCTGTCAATTTATTGCGTAGACCTGCGTAGTTTTTTTGGCTGAACAGGGTATTCAGGCGTTGAAATGTATCTGCTATTCTATCGATGAGTTGGTTTTCCGAGGTGATGAAGTTTGTGCCGCCGGGAAGAGCTCGAAGGACATTATTTAGCGCCCGTAGTTTATTTTTACCCGGCTCAAAATCTCGGTCGAATTTTATCTTGGCTGTCAGCCAGTGGTAAATTTCTTGCAGATTATTTTTTAACTTTTGGCGGATCTTTCTGTTTGCCTGTGTCAACAGGAGGGCTTGGTCACGCGAACTCTGACGCAGTCTTTTTTCAAGTTGGGTCAACGATTTTAGTTTTTCGGTAACATCTGCAAAAGAAGTTGTGGTGAAATCTTCCGGCACCAGTGAGAGGTTTTCCAGGACTTTTTTATAACTCATTTGCAGGTTATTAATAAAACGCTGTCTGAATTTTTCCTGGGCCTGAAGTAGTTTACTTTGTTTCTGCCAGGGTTGTGCTTTAAGATAACCTCTTATTTTTTTCCCGAGCCGGTCAAGAGTTTTGGTGAAACCGGGATAATTGTCAGCAAATCTAACAATATTCATCTGATTACCGGTGCCAAAATCCGGCCAGGTGACAAAATATTGCCGAAGGTGTCCCGCGGCCATCCGGACAGAACTGGAGTAAATTTGGCCACACCGGGCATTAAACATATTTTGACAGTTCAACTGGTCCCCGTAAATTTGGCCATAAGTAATAATTGTTTGAGCGACAGAATCCGAAAATTGCATGTATTTGTTTATTCCGGCAGCCGGATGTGAAGGAAGTTTGTTCAGGGGCTGAAGCCGTTTGAAGTCAGAGATTAATTCATTTCGGGCCCGGGATGGATAAGGAAATATCCGGGTGAGCAGGGGGGTCTCCAGCAAATTTGAATAAGCGCTGTTTAAGGCTTCGCTTTGCCTGGAGCGGGCAGTTGCTTCCAGTTGTTTAACTACGGCGTGGTGGGTTTGGAAAAGAGCTTTCTGCACTCTTTTTTGATCCGCTTCGTTGATCTCTTTGCGGCTCTCCAGTTGATCGAGAAAATTCCTTAGTTGTTTCAACCGGCGAGGAGTGAGCTGTTGTTTTTTTAGACTTTTGGTAGTGCTGATGATTTCCGTGATCGGATTACCGAGAAAATTTTTGAATTTATTTGCAATGGGATTGCGGTAGAAATAGAGGAGCTGGGAAAGAAGTATTACGGGAAGAATAATTAATAAAAAATTAACCAGAGCAGTCCATAACTTATGAAAAAATTTCATGCTTAAGTTTCAAACAACTCCGGTTGCTCGCCTTTTTTTTCTTCCCGGGCGGCCCAGTTAGCCACTGTGACAAAATAGTCAATTTCCTGCTGAGCGCCGTGTCCCCCGATTTTTGAACGGCTGTCAAATACTTCGACTTCACCGTTCTTACAGGCCCGGGGCTGTGAACTGACCTGCACAGAGCTGATTTTGTCAGAGTTACCGGGCTTAATTAAGTAACGCCCTTTTCCGCCCCGATTCTGTGAAGGGATTTCCCCGATCTTTAACGCCGCGCAGGTAGAGTTTCCCCGGAGGAGCAGAAATTCATTTTCCCGGGCCATTACTCCACCTACCAGCGGTTCCCCCTTTTTGGCGACCACCCCGCGGGCTGAACGGCTCATTGCCCGAAGATCTTCAACCGGAAAACGAATCCCCTTGCCGTTTTCAGCCACGGCAATTGCAGTAACATTTTGTCGTCCGGCGACTACGCTGACAGCCTCGTTTTCATCCTCTTTAAAATTAATGTATTTAATTCCGCTGGGACGGATATCCTGAAAATCACTTTCACCGGCGATTTTCATCCGTTTTATATAGCCGGAGCGAGAAAAAATGTAAACTTCTCGAGAGCGGGCGGGAACTATGCCCGCCACCGAGGGGATGTTCGAGTTAACCTGCTGGATGGGGACCCCCCGGTCATCGCGTGAATCCTCGGGTATTTCGGAGGCCCGGAAGCTGTAAACCGAGCCCTGGCGATCAAAAACAAGCATTTCGTCAAGATCTCGCGTATGAATAAATTGCCGGGGGGCCACATTAAGATCAGAAAGATCTTTCTCCCCGTGGTCCCGGCGTAAATAATCATTGGGATAAAGTGAAACTACAGCGGGATTGTTTTCTTTTAAGTCTTCCAAATCCAGCTCGAGTTCTTCGTTCCTGATTTCTGTTCTGCGGCCATCTCCGTAATTGTCTCGAATTTCCCGATACCAGCTCTTCAGGACCTGCCCCCGTTTATCTTCTGAGCCCAGAAGTTCTTCGTATTCTTCAATGGCAGCTATGAGTTCCTCCTTTTCCTGTTCTATTTCAATTTGCTCCAGCCCGGTCAGGGAACGAATTCGCCGGTTCAAGACAGCTTCTGCCTGTTCTTCGGACATTGAAAATTCGTGCTGGAGTGCGACCGAAGCTTTTTTGGCCGTATCCGACTGTTTGACAATTTCAATAACTCGATCAATATCAACCAGCGCCTTAATTAACCCCCGGACTATATGTAACCTGGCTTCCGCTTTCTCTTTTCGTTTGCGGGTGTTTCTGATCAGCACTTCTTCCATAAAATCATTGTATTGATTTAACAGGGCCCGCAGGTCCAAAATTTCAGGGACACCGTCGTTAAGAACTAAAAAGGCACAGCGCTGGCCACTTTTCAGGTCAGTGTTTTTGTAAATATTGTTGAGGACGACGTTGGGATTTTTACCGAGGCGGCACTCCACAACCAGTCGTAGTCCCTGGCGGTCCGATTCGTCCCGGACCGTTGAAATACCGGGATCCTTATCCGACCCCGCGAGGTCGACTATCTGGTCAGTGAGACGTGATTTCGGGACGCTGTAGGGAAGCTCTTCAATTACAATTGCTCCGCGTTCGGGACTGAGTTGCTCGATGTGACACTGACCGGCGACCACGAAGCGGCCCTTGCCGGTTTTATAAATTTTCTCCAGCTCCTCCTGGTCGGCGTAAGCGGTTCCCCCGGTTGGAAAATCGGGTCCCTCGACGATTTCAAGCAGGGTGGAGAAGTGAGCCTGCGGGTGATCAATCAGATGAATGGCCGCTTCCAGGATCTCTTCCAGGTTATGAGGCGGGATATCCGTAGACATCCCCACTGCAATGCCGCTGGCTCCGTTGACCAGGAGGTTGGGAAAAGGGACGGGTAAAACCTCGGGTTCTTCAGTACTGCCGTCAAAATTTTCCTGCCAGGGAACCCCACTGCCCTCCGGTTTTAGCCGGCCAAAAAACTCTTCGGCCAGTTCGGTCAGGCGGGCCTCGGTGTAACGCATCGCCGCCGGCGGATCTCCGTCAATTGAACCAAAATTACCCTGGCCGTCGACGAGCGGGTAACGAAGGGTAAAATCCTGCCCCATTCTGACAAGTGCGTCGTAAACTGCCCGGTCACCGTGGGGATGGTATTTACCGAGCACTTCACCAACTGTCCGGGCACTTTTTTTATGGGGTTTATCAGGCGTTAAATTCTGGGTCCACATGCTGTATAAAATCCGGCGTTGAACTGGTTTGAGGCCGTCGCGGACGTCGGGAATCGCCCGATCCGTAATTACGCTGAGGGCGTATTCCGAATAAACTTCTGGCAGATAGTCTGCAACTGATTGTTCACGAACTTTTTTTGCCGTTGCGGTCATCTTTGTATTTCACTCCATAAAAAATAAATTATCTTAAAAGGGCTAAACATCTATTTTGGTGCCCATGTCTTTTGCTTTTTCACGAATTAATTTTTTTCTCGGAGCTACCTTGCGGCCCATACAGGTAGAAACAATATTATCCGCCTCTTTAGCTTCTTCAACTCCTATCTGGATCAATCTTCTTGTTTCCCGGGCCATGCTTGTTTTCCACAGTTCATCGGGATTCATTTCACCCAGCCCCTTGAAACGGCGAATATCTCCGTTTTCTTCGTTATCCGGCTGAGAATAGAGGTATTCAATTCCGTCTTTAGTTTTGTGATAGTAAAGCGGTGGGTCAGCCATGTAAAGCCGGCCCTCTTCAATCAGGGGACTAAGATAGCGGTAAAATAAGGTCAAAAGCAAGCTCTGGATGTGCAGGCCGTCCACGTCGGGGTCTGACATGCAGATGATTTTTCCATACCGTAAATCACGAATGTCAAAATCATCTCCAATTCCCGTGCCCACTGCAGTAATGATTGACCTGATCTCATCGTTTTTAAGAAAAGTGCTTGGACTCGATTTTTCCACGTTTTTTATTTTGCCCTTCAGCGGCAAAATTGCCTGGTGCTGCCGATCCCGGGCCTGTTTGGCACTGCCGCCGGCTGAATCACCCTCGACGATAAACAACTCGCATTCCTCAACTTCGTTGGAGACGCAGTTAGCCAGCTTGCTGGACAGAGCCATGCTGACGTCCTGGTTTGCCTCCCGGGCGACGTCCCGAGCCTGTCGGGCGGCTTTGCGGGCTTTGGCGGCGTCTTTTGCTTTGCTGACGAGCTTGTCCGTCTCGTCAGGCCGTTCGGAGAGAAAACGATAAATAGCGTCATAGGCGGCCGATGAAATAGCGTTTCTTACCTCGGGATTTCCCAGTTTAGCCTTAGTCTGTCCTTCAAACTGAGGCTCGGGTATTTTTACATTTACAATAGCCACCAGTCCTTCCCGCAGATCAGACCCCTGGAATGAATCACGATCGGATACTTCTTTTACTGCCCTGGTCAGGGCCATCTTGAACCCCTGCACGTGAGTGCCGCCGGATTCGGTTTTTATGTTGTTGGCATAACCAATAACTTTTTCGGTGTGCCCGTTGGGATCATAGTTAAAAGCCAGGTCGATCTTTACGTCGTCTTTTTCACCGCTGTAGGTGAGGGGTTCTTCAAGCAATTGATCCCGTTCTTCCAGCAGGTGCTTGAGGTAGTCGGGCAGCCCTTTTTCGGAGTGAAATTCTTGTTTAAAAGGTTCTTCGTCGCGCAGGTCTTTAAGCACAAAGGTGACTTCAGGCAGGAGATAAGAGAGTTCCCGGAGCCGTTCAACTACTTTAGTTCGATCCAGCCTGACGTCAGGAAAAATTTCAGTGTCAGGTTTAAATTCAATTTCCGTCCCGGTTTTTCGAATATTTTTTTCGGTTATTTCTACTCCGTCCACCGGCTTTCCCTGGCGGTATTCCTGCCGCGCAATTTTATTGTCTCGCCGGACAGTGACCACGCATTTTTCGGCCAGGGCATTAACCACCGAGGCTCCGACTCCGTGGAGTCCTCCGGATGTTTTGTAGGCTTCGTCGTCAAACTTTCCTCCCGCGTGTAATTGAGTCATTACAACCTGGACGGTGGAGACTCCTTCGGATTCATGCTCATCAATCGGGATTCCCCGCCCGTGATCCTTGACGCTTACCCAGCCGTCCTCTTTGAGTTGAACCTGGATTTGATCTCCGTAGCCAATTCCCGCTTCGTCTACGGCATTGTCAATAAGTTCCCAGACCAGGTGATGAACGCCGTCCGGACCGGTAGTTCCAATATACATCGCCGGTCTTTTACGCACATGTTCGAGGTCTTTCAGGACTTCAATATTTTCCCCTGTGTAGTCTTTGCTCAAGTTTACCACTCCAAATCAGTTAGTCAGATCAGAATATACTATTAACTTATTCCCACCATTTTTTTACAGCGTCTTTTGGTTTTCGAAAACAGGGCCAGCGGTCATGAATTTTTTGATAGGGTTCAGATGCGGCTCTGGTTACTACGTAAACTCTGGCTCTTTTCTTGGATTTTATTCCTATTCCGGCGATAGCTGAGTTTTCAGGTGGATTGAACCAGTAGGAACGATCATTTTTTTCCATGTATTCTCGCGCCAGAATAGCGACAGGGGCAGGTTGCCATTGCTCCCAGCGTCCCTGGCTTAAACTTTCTGACCTGGCCCAGCCTCCGGCGGGGAGAGTATTTTTGGTTTCTTGTTTTCGCCGCCCCCAGGTAACTAAATTTTTCCCCCTGGGGCCCTGGACGGGAACTTTTGGCTCAGGCTGGGGGAAATATACGGTTCGCTCTTTCCCCTCCCAGAGATATCTCATCCCACCGCACATTAAGTTCACCTCTACAATTAAAACCGGGCCAACCGGTGAGGCTTAAAATATCCATCTACTTTTTGCCCACTTGTAATATATCCAGTATACAGTTATACACTTTCTTGTTATTATCTATGGGTAATAGAAAAAAATAATCCCGTTGACTGTACGTTTTCCAAAACACTTAATTTTACCTTGAATATCCGAAAAAATTAAGATTAATTAATTTGTATGATGTCCGTTTCTGGTATTATTTTTGGTTCATCTTGTGTATTTGTGATTCCACACCGGCACTCGAATGATTTTTAAATCCCTGGGTTTTTATTAAAGTCTTATTTGGTATTTTTTAAACTGATGATATCCTAATTAAAAGAGGTGAATTGACGGTTGGAAAACGATGAACGACAAACATTATCTGTGCTTGTAGAGAATAAATCAGGTGTTTTGTCCCGGATCGCCGGGTTATTTAGTGGCCGGGGATTCAATATTGCTTCACTTTCCGTCGGTGAGACCGATGACCCGGACGTCTCCCGGATGACTATTGTCGTGGAGGCTGACAAGAGGACCCTGGAGCAGGTGGTCAAACAGCTCAGGAAGTTGATTGTTACGATAAAAGTTGAGGATTATTCTTCTCACTCTTTCGTCAGCTCTGAGTTGTTGTTGATTAAGGTGGCTGCCTCCCCGGAGAAACGCGGAGAGATTATGGATATTGTGGATGTTTTTGACGGGAAAATTGTCGATATGACCCATAATTACCTGACGGTAAGGTTTGTCGGCAAAAATAGTCGGATAAATGACGTAATTGATTTGCTGGAATCTTATGGCATTAAGGAAATGGCTCGAACCGGAACAGTAGCCCTGGGAAGCAATAAGTAATTATTTTGGCTCTGTAGAGATCCTTTTTAACTGTTTGTCTCTAACAGAAACTGGGCTTGAACCCTTCGGAGACGGATTTATCGAAATATATGGCCCCTGGAGGGGCCGTTCATAGATTTCGATACCTCGGAGCCCAGCAGTCAATCGGAGAGTTACAGAATAATTCTTATAGCTTTCCCTGATAAAGCCCGATTGACTGCGGGGCCAGCTTGTCCTGCGTACGTCAGGAAATGAGTCTCGAAAGGGGTTTAAGTTCCAGTTTTATTAAGGGTTTCTATACAGCTATTATTTTTCCCGGGGTACTTGTTTCCGGTAGTTTTCGGTGTCTTATATTTTTCTGGAGGTTGATTCAAGATGGCTGAAGTGTTCAGTGATGAAGATGCAAACCTGGATGAGTTGTCCGATAAAAAAATTGCGGTTATTGGCTATGGAAGTCAGGGGCACGCCCACGCCCAGAATTTGCGTGATAGCGGTCTCGATGTAACTGTTGCTGAAGTGAAAGGTTCTCCGAACTTTGAACAGGCTAAGAGGGATGGTTTTTCTCCGGTGACCGCTGAGGAAGCGGCCCGGGAAGCAGAGATAATAGCAATCCTTGTCCCGGATGAAATTCAACGTGACGTTTACGAAAATGATATTGCTGATGAACTTGAAAGCGGGGACATGCTGGTTTTCGGCCACGGATTTAACATCCGGTTTTACCAGATTGAGCCGCCCGAAGAAGTGGACGTGGCCCTGGTTGCCCCCAAGGGCCCCGGTCACGTAGTCCGTTCGATGTATGAGGATGGGCTGGGAGTTCCAAACTTAATTGGAGTAGACCAGGATCCCTCCGGGGAAGCCTGGGACAAAGCCCTCGCTTATTCCAAGGGGATCGGCGGAACTATGGCAGGGACTATAAAAACTACTTTTAAAGAAGAAACTGAGACTGATCTGTTTGGTGAACAGGTCATCCTGTGTGGAGGTCTCACCCATCTAATTAAAGCGGCTTACGGCACCTTGGTTGATGCCGGTTATCAGCCCGAGGTGGCTTATTTTGAATGTCTGCACGAGCTCAAGTTGATTATTGATTTAATTTATGAGTCGGGGATCCAGGGGATGCGCTATTCAATCAGTGATACGGCTGAATACGGAGATTTAACCCGAGGTCCCAGGATTGTTTCCGAAGAAACCCGGGAAGAAATGGAAGAAATTTTGGAGGAAATTCAGTCCGGAGAGTTTGCCCGGGAATGGCTCAGTGAAAACAAGGCCGGCCGCCCGGTTTTTAAGTCACTCCGGGAACAGCACAGTCGTGATGACATAGAAGATGTCGGACGTAAAATCAGGGGAATGATGGACTGGCTTGAGGACCGTTTTGAGGAAGAATAAGTCATTACTAACTTGAACCTCGGGAAACTGTAATGCCGGTTCGAAAGTTGGCCTGGCCCTGGGCGGTAGGGAGTGGTCTGCCGGCTTTTGCCTGTTATCTTGGCTGGCTTTTTTATCCTTACTGGCTTTTTTTAGTCGGGTTTATAATTTTAGCCGCTCTCACGGTTTATTTTATTTACTTTTTCCGAGATCCGGATAGAACTCCGGCCTCTTCTGATTCGTACGATTGGCTCGCCCCGGCCGACGGAATTGTCCGAAAAATCAAGGACGATGGTGATGGCCGCCAGCGCCTGGTAATTTTTTTGACTATTTTTAACGTTCATTTAAATCGTATGCCGGTAGCCGGCCGGATAAAACAGATGGAGTATACTCCCGGCCAGTGTTTACCGGCTTTTAAAGAAAACCTGGAGTCCAGGAACGAACGGAATATTTTGACCTGCGAAGATGAGCAGGGCCGGGAGTTTGAAATCTGGCAAATTGTGGGAGTGCTGGCCCGGCGAATTCATTGGTGGGTGGAGGTAGAAGATTACCTGGACCGGGGAGAGCGGTTTGGAATGATCGCCTTTGGCTCCCGAACCGACCTGGTTTTGCCACTGGATGTTGAACCGGTAGTGGAACCGGGGGAAACTGTGCGGGCCGGAGAAACCGTTGTTGCCCAAGAGATGAATAAAGATGATTAAAGATCGGTTTAAAAAAGGTGTTTATTTTATTCCAACTCTGCTGACCATGGGGAACATTCTCTGTGGATTTTTTGCGGTGGTTGCTTCCTTTAATCAGAACTGGATTCATGCCGGAATTGCTATTGGTATAGCTTTTTTTCTTGACGGCCTGGACGGTCGAATCGCTCGACTTACTGACACGGAATCTGAATTTGGTCTTCAGCTTGATTCACTTGCCGATCAGTTATCGTTTGGCGTTGCCCCGGCAATTTTGGCCTATACAAACTGGCTTTATTTTTACGAGCGCCTCGGTATTTTGCTGGCCTTTTTATTTGTCTGTGGAGCCGCAATGCGGTTGGCCCGGTTTAATGCGCATGATGTTAAAGAAGATTCGATGAAATATTTTAATGGTCTTCCTACACCCGCGGCTGCGGGAGCGGTGGTGGCCCTCTATTTTATTGAATACAAGTTGTTTATAGTCAAGCAAATATTTCCGCCTCAGGTTTATCGGATTTTTCAACTGGCCATTCCACTGATTCTACTCAGCCTGGCCTATTTAATGCTCAGTAATATTCGTTATCCGACGTTTAAAGATGTTACCTGGCTTGATGAACATCCATTTGGAGTGCTCTTTGTGCTTCTGTTTTTCATGTTTATAGCGGTCCTTTTTCCTTACTGGGTTTTTGCCGTGTTTTTTATTGGCTACCTGGCGACGGGATTTTTGGACGTCTGGCGGTTGGTTCAAATACTTTTTGCCGAAAAAATACTGGATAAAGAAATACAAGAGGGGTAATTCCCTGGCTCAACAGTAATCTGTATCTTAATTGAGGGCAGGAGGAAATTTTCATGGAAACCAAAAATGAAAAACCACGCGTTAAAATTTTTGATACTACTCTGCGGGATGGTGAACAATCCCCGGGAGCCAGCTTGAATACTTCGGAAAAACTGGAGATTGCCCGGCAGTTGGCCAAGCTTAACGTCGATATTATTGAAGCGGGGTTTCCCGCCTCTTCTGAAGGAGATTTCGAAGCGGTCCGCGAGGTCGCCAGAACTGTCCGGGGACCGGCAATTACCGGACTTGCCCGGTCGCGAAAGGAAGATATCGAGCGATGTGCCCGGGCCGTGGAACCGGCTGAATCGGGACGGATTCACGTATTTATTGCTACCAGTGACGTGCATGTGGAAGAAAAACTGGAGAAAACCAAGGAAGAAGTCCTGGAGATGGCCGTGGAAGCGGTGGAATATGCTGCCGGGTTTACCGACAACATAGAATTTAGTCCCGAGGATGCTGCCCGGACCAAACCTGGATTTTTGCAGGAAATTGTTGAAGCGGTTATTGAAGCCGGGGCTACTACGGTAAATATTCCTGATACCGTCGGTTATGCCGTCCCCCGGGAATTCGGGAAAACTATTGAGGATCTGCAGGAGAACGTTTCTAATATCGAAGATGCGGTAATAAGCGTTCACTGCCACAATGACCTTGGCCTGGGAGTAGCTAATTCCCTGGCGGCTGTTGAAGCCGGGGCCCGGCAGGTTGAATGTGCGGTTAACGGGATCGGGGAACGGGCTGGTAATGCGGCGCTCGAAGAAATTGTTATGGCCCTGCGGACCCGGGAAGATTATTTCGGGATAGACGTGGGGGTTAATACCCGGGAAATAGCTCGAACCAGCCGCCTGGTTAGTTCTTTGACCGGCATTTCTGTTCAGCGAAATAAAGCAATTGTGGGTGAAAATGCCTTTTCTCACGAGGCCGGTATTCATCAGCACGGGGTGCTCAAAGAACGTCGAACTTATGAAATAATGAAAGCCGAAGACGTTGGCTACGGTGAGAGCCAGCTTGTGCTGGGCAAGCACTCCGGTCGCCATGCTTTTCGCCAGCGGCTGGAAGAACTTGGTTATGAGTTGGATGATGAAGCTTTTGCCCGGGCCTTCAAGCGGTTCAAGGAACTCGGGGACAAGAAAAAACAGATTTACGATGAAGATCTGGAAGCAATCATTGAAGAAGAAGTGGCTCGTATCCCGGAAGTTTATAAACTGGAATACGTCCACATTATCAGCGGCAATACTATCTATCCGTCAGCCACGATAGAGATCAGTATTGAAGGCGAGAAGTCCCGCCAGGCCGCTTCCGGGGATGGACCTGTAGACGCGGTTTATTCCGCTATTAACAGTCTGATCGAGAAGTCTCCGACTTTGAAAGATTACTCAATCCGTTCGGTTACCCGGGGAATGGATGCGCTCGGAGAAGTGACGGTGAAAATGGAGGTAGACGGGATTAATGTACACGGCCGGGGAACCAGTACAGATGTTCTGGAAGCCAGTGCCCTGGCTTACCTCGATGCCCTTAATAGAGTCCTCTATCGTAAACAGTCAGGCCGTGAAGAACAGGTCACTGACACGGTATAATCCCGGTAAAACAGAACGGGTAATTACTTCGCCAGCCGGAACTTAAAATTGCTGTAGTCATTTTCGAAAACATAAAATGGGCCAGCGCTTGCTCCCACAAATTAGGGCAAAACTGGTACGTCATTGCCGGGCTTGACCCGGCAAATTAGGGCAAAACTGGTACGTCATTGCCGGGCTTGCTCCTACAAATCTGGGCAAAACTGGTACGTCATTGCCGGGCTTGCTCCCACAAATCAGAGCAACGCTGGTACGTCATTGCCGGGCTTGACCCCACAAATTAGGGCAAAACTGGTACGTCATTGCCGGGCTTGACCCGGCAATCCATTTTAAATTTTTTGGGATTTTGGCTTAGTCGCTTGTCTGGGATATATTTTTGGGGCTCTGTTGCTACCCTGTCGTGGTTGACAAATTTACTCAATAACTCAATAACTCAATAACTTAATCACTTATTCACAAAGGAGAATTTGAATGCCAGACCAGATAACTGTTTTACCCGGTGATGGAATCGGGCCGGAAATTATGGAAGAAGCTTTGAAAATTTTAGAATGGATTTCTGAGCAGGACTCGAACCTGGATATAACCTGGGATGAATATATTGTCGGGGGAGAGTCCATTGATCGTCATGATACTCCTTTGAAAGAGGAAATATTGACTCAGGCCCAGGATTCAACGGCGATTCTGCTTGGCGCGGTGGGTGGCCCGAAGTGGGATGATCTGCCGGTTAATCAAAGGCCGGAGCAGGCCCTGTTGAGACTGCGGAAAGACTGTGAGCTGTATGCCAACCTGCGCCCTGTAAAAGTTTTTCCGGCGCTTGTGGAAAGTTCGCCGCTCAAAAATAAACTGGCTGCGGACGCTGATCTGCTCATTGTCCGGGAATTAACCGGCGGCCTTTATTTTTCGCTTCCCCGGGGGATTGAGGGAGCGGGGGAGAGTCGGCGAGGTTACAATACCTTGGCTTATTCACAAAAAGAGGTGACCCGTATTACAAAGGTCGCCCGGAGAGCTGCCGAAAAGCGTTCGGGCAAATTAACTTCCGTTGATAAAGCCAATGTCCTGGAAAGTTCTAAGCTATGGCGGGAAGTTGTTGAAGCTACTGTTACTTCCGACGTGGAGTTGGATCATCTTTACGTGGATAATGCCGCGATGCAATTGATTCTCGATCCGGGCCAGTTTGACGTTCTGCTTACCGGGAATCTTTTTGGTGATATTCTTTCCGACGCGGCTTCCCAGATTTCCGGGTCAATTGGACTGTTACCCTCGGCCAGCCTGGGCGAAGGGCGGCTTGGTATGTATGAGCCGGTTCACGGGAGTGCCCCCGATATTGCCGGCAGTGGTAAAGCTAATCCTCTTGCTATGATAATGTCTCTGGCCATGATGTTTCGCTATAGCCTGGAAACACCCGAATGGGCCGAGAAAATCGAAACAGCAGTTGCAAAAGTAATTAACCGGGGTAAGCGGACCGTGGATATTGCCGATGATGAAAGTGAAATACTTTCCACCCGCGAAATGGGGGAAACGGTGCTCGAACAACTTAAAAAAACCTAAATTGAGCGATTCTATGGTGGGAAGAAGAACATATTGCTCTCCGGTGGATTTTTGTATTCCTCAGGACTCAGGAAGAGTCCGAAATGAGGAATACATACCTCAGAGCAGCCTGGATGGCTGCGAGAATGAATCCGGAGAGTTATGTGTTCTTTGATAACAATCGCTCAATTTAGGAAAAACTAAGGAGGAATAAACATGTTTAAAGTTGCCGTGGCCGGTGCTACCGGTGCTGTTGGACGACAGATGTTGAAAATACTTGCTGAACGGGATTTTCCCGTGGACGAGCTGGTGGCTCTGGCCAGTCCTCGTTCCCGCGGAAAAAAATTACCTTATGCCGGCGACGAAGTGGAGGTCCAGGTTCTTTCCGAATATTCTTTTGAAGACGTGGATATTGCCCTCTTTTCCGCCGGTTCGGACGTGGTAAAACAGGAAGCGGACCGGATTCTTGACCAGGATACGGTGATCGTGGACAACAGTAGTGCCTTTCGCTATCAGCCGGAGATTCCGCTGGTTGTACCGGAAATTAACCCGGGGGCGCTGGACGATCACGACGGTTTGATTTCCAACCCTAACTGCAGCACGATTCAGCTTGTAATGGTCCTGGCCCCGCTCAATGAAAATTATGATATTAGCCGGGTCGTGGTTTCCACCTATCAGTCAACCAGCGGCGCCGGGGGTTCGGCCCGCCAAGAACTGTTTGATCAGACAAAAGCGGTCGTTAACCGGGAGGCTGAACCGGCTCCGGAAGAGTTCCCCTGTCCGATTGCCTTTAATTCAATTCCGTTGATCGGGGACGTGCTTGAGGACGAGCATGATTATACGAAAGAAGAGATGAAGATGCTCTGGGAAACTCGCAAGATCCTTGAGGACGATTCAATTGAAGTTTCTCCCACTGCAGTCCGGATCCCGGTGCTTAACTGCCACGGCGAATCGGTCAACGTTGAGACGAAAAATCCCTGCCCGCCGGCTGAAGTGCGCTCTCTGCTGGCAGAATTTCCCAACGTGAAAGTCCTTGATTCGCCGGAAAAGAACGTTTTCCCGACGATGCGTGACGCTGACGGTCGTGACGAGACCTACGTCGGTAGAATTCGTTCCGACTTCAGTGTCGAACACGGGCTCAATTGCTGGATTGTTGCCGACAATCTGCGCAAAGGGGCGGCCCTCAACACGATCCAGATTGCCGAAGAATTAATCGACCGGGACTTACTTTGAACACTTGCCCGGTGAACCACGGGAATCTTCTGATTCAGGGGCTTATATTTCACGCTTCCAGTGGTGTAGACAAAAGGGAAGTGGCTATGTTGTCGATTTTGTTTCTACTCAACCCCCCAATTCCCTCGTCCCCTCGTTTCTTCGATCCCTCTATTGGCCCCGGAACCCCCACTTGACTACCGAAAATAACTACCGGTTCTGTCCCCTCTGTGGGACCGAGCTGGAAGAACGTGAACTTCCCGACGGGAAACACCGCCAGGCCTGTCCCGAATGCCAGTGGATACATTACCTTAATCCAATCCCGGTAGCTGTCTGCACCGCGTTTAATTTTGAGGGAGAGTTGTTGATAGCCCGCAGAAACCTTGAGCCGGCCCGGGGGGAATGGGCTCTGCCGGGTGGTTTTATGGAAATTGGTGAAACCCCGGCGGAAACTGCCCGGCGCGAATTACAGGAGGAGACCGGTCTGGAAGCGAAAATTATTTCTTTCCTCGGTATTTATATCCATCGAACTGATTATTACGGTGAACTGCTGATTATCGGCTATGCCGTGCGGATAACCGGCGGTGAATTTAACCTGGACGACGAACTCCAGGAGGCAAAGTTTGTCGAGCACGATAAGCTTCCCCCGATCCCTTTTAACAGCCACCGGCAATTAATTGAGACTGCTTTTACTCGGGAGTTAAACACTCCTGATTCAAAGTGATAATTTTTTTGCCAGTAAATCATAAAATGGCTGAAACCCTATCCTGTAATCATACGTAAATTCAGACGGAAATCTGAGGGAACTGAAAACCTCAAGATAATTCTTCACCCTTGATGGGGGAAGACACAGATGGGGGTGGAAAAGAGTTTTCAAAAGCTCATTTACCCTGCTCCCCCTCACTTTAATAACGCGTACGTGTCACAAACCCTGTCCGTCCTCTCCCCCCGGGAGAGGAGGTTCGTTTTGAAGTTCTGGTTTAACTGGACATTTGTTTGATTCTCTTCTCAAAGTTGGCTATAATTGATGTTTCTGCCCGGGTGGCGGAACTGGCAGACGCGCATGGTTGAGGGCCATGTGGGCTTTTTAGACCCGTGCGAGTTCGAATCTCGCCCCGGGCACCAATTATTCTTCTACTTTTGGTGTTTCGTATGACCTACAACAGTCTTTCTAACCAGTTGCTGGCCGAGTTAAGAAAGGATGGCCGGCAGTCACTGCGTGAACTGGCAGAGAAATTTGATGTTTCTGCCACTACGGTCGGTAAACGGTTGGAAAAGCTTGAACAAGAAGGTGTTCTCAAGGGCATAAGCGCTGATATAGATTATGATAAACTTGGCTATAATTACAGTGCTATTACCCGGTTTAAAGTCGAGGGCGATAAGATCCAGGAATCTCTCAATTTACTTAAAACATATTCTTTTCTTACCGAAATTTACGAGATCACCGGCGATTACGATATTCTTGCCATTGGCCGTTTCCACGACCGCGACCAGATGAATAGCATAATCAAAGAACTGCAGAGCAATTCCGCCATCCTTGCCTCAAACACTTCAATTGTCTTAAATATTTTCCGGGAAAATTCTCCCCTTCCCCTGGAAAGTGAATCAGAAAACACATCTGATTAGAACCTAAATTCAGGGCACAAACTTCCTTTTAAAATGACGACAGCTATAGGTTAAGCTATTTCCCCCGGGTTTGGTATTTTTGTTTGTCTATTTATCCCCAAAAAAGGTTCTTGACATAGTTTTTTGACTATACGATAATATTATAGACTCAAAAAGAAACAAACGTTCAGAAAAACTTGCAATAAATGAACAAAAATTTAAAAAACTACTGTTTTTCTATCTTTTTGTTAGAGGAGTGTTCTTGATGACGGAAAATGAAGTGATTGAACGGGTGGAGGAAGAAGGGATTAATTTTATGCGGTTGCAGTTTACTGACATTCTGGGAGAAATTAAAAATGTGGCTATTCCCGCTTCTCAGGTTTCCAAGGCGCTTGACGAGGGGATCTGGTTTGACGGCTCTTCTATCGAGGGATTTGTGCGAATCCAGGAAAGTGACATGCGTCTTGATCCTGATCCGGATACATTTGCTATCCTTCCTTTTGAAAATCGGGATCACGAGGCCAATACGGCCCGCATGATCTGTGATGTGACCCAGCCAAACGGAGACCCGTTTATCGGTGATCCCCGCTATGCCCTGCACCGGGCAATTGCTCGAGCCGAGGAGATGGGCTATGAGCTTAATGCCGGCCCGGAGCCGGAGTTTTTCGTTTTTGAAAAGTCTGAGGAAGGACGGGCCACGACAATAACCCAGGACGCCGGTGGGTATTTTGACCTGGCTCCCAAGGACCTGGCCTCGGATCTACGGCGGGATATTATTCTTACCCTCCAGAAGATGGGTTTCAAGGTAGAGGCCAGCCACCACGAGGTGGCCGAGGGCCAGCATGAAATTGATTTTAAATTCGATGATGCGCTGACTACTGCTGACAACATCGCCACTTTCCGAATGGCTGTCCGGGCAGTCGCCGGTCTCCATGATTTACACGCCACGTTTATGCCCAAACCGATCGCCGGGATTAACGGCAGTGGAATGCACACTCACTTTTCGCTGTTCGAAGGCGATAAAAACGCTTTCCATAATTCGGATGCTGAATTTAACATGTCTGACGTAGCTCTTAGTTTTATGGCAGGGATCCTGGAACACGCCCCGGCGATAACCGCAATTACTAATCCCAACGTTAACTCCTATAAACGGCTTATTCCGGGCTATGAGGCTCCGGTCTATGTTGCCTGGAGTGATATTAACCGCTCGGCTCAGATTCGCAAACCGGCTTCCCGTAAACCGGAGGGGACCCGGATAGAATATCGCTCGCCCGATCCTTCCTGTAATCCTTACCTCCTGCTGGCAGTTTGTCTGCAGGCCGGTCTGGATGGAATCGAAAAAGACCTGGAAGCTCCTGATCCGGTCCGTGAGAATATCTACGAGTTCACCGAGAAGAAACGGCGGGAATACGGAATTGATATTCTGCCTGAAAACCTTGAGGAAGCAATCGATGAGCTGGAAGCTGATCCGGTGATTAGAGATGCTCTCGGTGAACACATCTTTGAGAATTTTGTTGATGCCAAGCGGGCTGAATGGGATGAATACAAGTGTTTTGTCAGTGATTGGGAACTTGACCGTTACCTGGAAAAGTTTTAAACTCAAATGGATTAAAACTGATTTCAGGAGGCGCAAATTTTGGCTGATTTAGCTGTATTCACCGAAGTTGAAGAGCAGTGGCAGGAAGAGTTTTTGCGGTCGGAGCTTGATGAGCCTGAGCTTGAGTTAGAATTTACTGAGGCTGAAGTAGATTCAGTCTCTGGTTCAATAAAGGACGAAGCAATCCTGCTGTCTCCGTTTATCCGCTCGAATTGTTCGGCTGAGGAACTTGCAGAATGGCCTCAGCTACAGCTCATCGCTACTCGCTCCACCGGCTACGACCACATTGACCTCGGCTATTGCCGCCAGCATAACGTCGCGGTCTCCAACGTTCCCACTTACGGGGACAATACCGTTGCTGAACACACTTTTGCCCTGATCCTCGCCCTTTCCCGGAAAATTCACCAGGTAATCGTTCGCTCCCAGCGCGGTGAATACGGTTTCCATGACATCCAGGGTTTTGACCTCCGGGGCAAGACGCTTGGTGTTATCGGCACCGGCCACATCGGCAAACACGTCATTAAAATGGCCCGCGGTTTTGGCATGGACGTGCTCGCTTACGATCCGCAGACTGATAAATTTGTTGCGGAATTACTCGATTTTGAATACGTGGATCTTCCCGAGCTGTTGTCCGAGTCCCATATTGTTTCCCTCCACTGTCCATTGAACGATGCCACACACCACCTTCTGGATGAAGAACAGCTCGAGCAGTGTCGCTCCGACGCTATAATTGTCAATACTGCCCGTGGTGCGCTGATTAATACCGAAGCTCTGCTGGAAGCGCTGGAGAACGAAAAACTGGGCGGCGCGGCCCTGGATGTAGTCGAAGGCGAAGAATTAATCCTCGAGGAACCAAATATTATTGATAAGGATTTTCCCCGCTCTCAGCTCAATCAATTAGTCCAGAATAATCAGTTGTTAAAAATGGATAACGTGATTTTCACTCCGCACCTGGCCTACAACAGCCGCGAAGCGGTCGAAAGGATTCTCGAGACAACCGCTCACAACCTCTGCTGTTTCCTCCGCGGCAAACCAACCAACCTTGTCAGCTAATAATTGACTCCGAAATTTAGTTATGGCTGTTTGCGTTGACTGTATTAATCCTTGACGGTTACGTTGACGAGCCCGGGACCCTCGGCGTGCCCCCTTACCTGGCGCCCGAGCCCCGGAAACTGGTCGGGGTCTGTGCGACGGAGCAGTTGGACTGGCAGTATCTAACCGCCGGTGAATACCGGGAGAAGGGTCTGCCCGAGTTTGACTTACTGCTCGTGTACGGCGGCGTTACCGTGCCCGGCAATTACCTGCGCGGCCGGCCGTTGAGTGAACAGGAAGCGGCTGAGTTGATTGTGCCGGGCCGGGAAGTATTTTTCGGCGGCCCGCTGGCTACTTCTGATAGGCTGGAGGCGGCCCCACACCTTGTTCAAAAAGATTTAAGCGCTTATTTTTATACTTATCTCAACGGTGAACTGGAAGACCGCCGGGTTCGGCCCGAGGAACGTGAAGCCTGGCTGCAGGCCGGCGCTCGGCTCGTCAACGCTCACCCGCTGGCCGCGGACCGTCTGTTGGCGGAGCTCAGTACCTACCGGGGCTGTGTCCGCTATTTTACCGGTGGCTGTTCCTTCTGTTCGGAACCACTATTTGGTCGCCCTGATTTTCGGCCGCCGCCAGCAATAATTGAAGAAGCTGGCCGGCTTTATGACCAGGGCGTCCGGCACCTCCGCCTCGGCGGCCAGTCCTGTATTATCAGTTACGGCTGTGAACAACTGGGCGCGAAGGAGAAGCCCCGGCCGGTGCCCGGTCAATTGCGAGAACTTTTCACGGGGATTCGCGAGCGCTGCCCGGAGCTTGCCGTGCTCCACGTGGACAACGCCAACCCCGCGGTGATGGCCGCGCATCCCTCCGAGACAAAGGAAATCTTAAAAATCCTGAAAAAGTACACGACTCCCGGGAACATTCTTGCGTTTGGAATGGAGTCCGCCGATCCGGCGGTCATCGAGCAGAATAACCTGAACGCCCGGCCCGCTGAGGTCCGCCGGGCGGTTGAGCTGACCAATGAAGTAGGGCGCGAACGGGGCGTCAACGGCATGCCCGCCCTCCTGCCGGGGCTCAATTTTCTTGCCGGTCTGGCCGGCGAAACGGCCGCGACCTACCGGTTGAATTTTGAGTTTCTGAAGTCTCTGCTGGAGGAAGATCTCTGGGTTCGGCGGATCAATATTCGCCAGGTTCTCGGCCACCGCCGGGAATTTGAACTAACCCCCCACAAGGAATTCAAACAGTTCAAAAAACGGGTCCGCGCGGAGATTGACCGGCCCCTGCTGGAACGCATGTTTCCCCGGGGCACCGTCCTCCGGGACGTGTTGATGGAAAAACGGGAAGGGAACACCACCTTCGGCCGCCAGTTTGGCACCTATCCCTTGCTGGTCGGGGTCAAGTATCCGCTTGAACTCGACCGCTACTACGACCTGCGGGTCACTGAATACGGCTACCGCAGTCTCACCGGCGTCGAGGCCGACCTGAAATTTTCCGAGGCCTCCGTCAAACAACTGGAAGCAATCCCCGGTCTCGGCTCCAGCCGCGCCAGCAAACTGTTCGTCGCCCAGCCAACCACTCCCGCGGAGTTCAAACAGCTAATTGACGATCCCAGAGCCGCCGACCGCGCCCTGGCTTATCTTCACTTTAAGGAGAGCGACTAATAATTAGCCCCCAGCTGTAAGGGATCTAAAACTTCTCCCTTAATCAATAATCCACCTCCGTCCCCACGGAACGACCGTCATTGCCGGGCTCGACCCGGCAATCCATCTTGATTTTGCTTTTGACTTTCAACCCGGAACCCCAGAAGCTTTGCTTCCGGCGCCTCATCACTTCTTCACTTCATTATGAGTTTATATAGTTTCCCGCTCTTAACTTGCCGCCCTGTGCTCCAACTCCATTCAATTTATTTCCAAACTTTCAATCTGCAAGTTAAAGCATGAGGAAATGAAATTTGGTGAAATATGTGGTAAACTTAAATCAAGAAGGAAAAAGGAGGCTAAAAAAATGCCAAAGGTAGAGTTTGAGGATAGTCTTTTAAATCGTCTCAATCTGGGGGAAGAAGAGTTTGAGCGGACGGTTCGTGAAAATTCTGCGTTGTTTTTCTATGCGCACGAAAAGCTAACTCTTGGTCAGGCGGCAGAGATAGCGGGGAAAAGTCAGCAAGAATTTATGCAAATGCTCGCTGATTCGGATATCCCCGCCATACGATATTCTCCGGAGGAACTTAAACGTGAGTTGAACACATGATTGTTTCTAATACTTCTCCGCTGATAGCACTTGCCTCTATCGATCAATTATCTTGTATTGAACAAATTTTTGACTCTTGGGTTGTTCCCACAGCAGTTTTCAAAGAAGCCACCCGAGATAAAAAAGCCTTCTCTCGTCTCATTGAAAAAGAAGCTGGAGGAAGAATTAAAACCCCGGAAAATCAGGACTTGGTTGAGTCACTAACTTTAACTGTTGATCAGGGGGAAGCTGAGGTTATAGTTCTTGCTGAAAAATTAGACATTCATCGGGTACTTATGGACGATAAAAAAGGGGAGACGTATTGCTAAAGAACGGGGCCTGAATCCCATTGGAACTTTAGGCGTATTGATCAAGTCAAAAAATAAAGGTGAAATTAAGGCAGTTAAGCCTCTGCTGAAGAAGCTAATCGGAAATGGGATAAGAATTTCTGAAGATTTATATTTGGAGACTTTAAAGCTAGCAAATGAAGAAGAATAATCAAGCTATCCAAAAAATACAGTTGACGTAGCTATGGAATAGCCTGTGAACAGTGCCAAACTGCGAGCTAAATAGAACTTGACCTTGAATTTGAAGTTGCCTCATCACCTCATCACGCAATCACGATTAACGGTTTTAATCCGTGTAATCCCCATAATCTGTGGATCCGAAGGTTTTGAACTTGATTTACAAAAATAATAAATCCGCACTTTCTGCGCAAATCTGCGAGCTAAAAAGAACTTGACCTTGAATTTGAAGTCGCCCCATCACTTCTTCACTTAATCACTTCATCACGAACCCCCTCGTTCCTTCGTCACCTCGTCACGTTTCACGGTTTAGCTTCTTCACTTCATCACGCTTCCCGCTTTCCTTTGCGTCTCTGCGTCTTTGCGTTATCCTTGGTGTTGAACTTGATCTCCAACACGGAACCCGGAACAAGGTTTTTCTTATTTCCATCTGCGTACAAAGTTGATAAAATAAAATTTCTGCAGGGCAGCTTTAAAAAAACGAAGCTCAGGGCCAAAATCAGAATAAAAATGTGAGTAATGATAAATGTTACGTCTAACTCCGGTATATATTCCTGACACTACTATGAAGCATATACATTCAAATCATGAAAAGCATATAACCCGACAAGACTTACGAGAGGTCCTTAATAGACCACAAAAAGAACTTGAAGTGGCTGCCTCTTCTGGCAAACATAAGTCGGATCTTGAAATACATGGTCGGACACTGGACGGGAAATTGCTGCATGTTTGTGTTATAATTAATAAAGAGAAGAGAAAAGAAGCTTTTGCACAAATCAATAAATCGGTTTCCCCGGAATATTATGGTTCCATAGTTTATAACGCCTGGCAGGTGAGGGGTTGATCATTATGGATATTCTTGATGAGTTGCGACAAAAGACTGAGAAACGCTATCAAACTCTGGATAAAGAGCCCCAAAAATGGGAAGAACGGGAAGATATATCCCATGAGCTTGTTGCTCCGGAAGTAGGTCATCTGGTAGCGGAATTTCTGGCCGGTGAATTTAATTTTCAGGATTTTTTCCAACTTTCTACCACGCATCGCGAAGAGTTCATTGAATTTTTAGACGAAGAATATGACATTGAGTTCAAACTTACTATAAACGGAAAAAACGAGATTCCTGCCTGATCATTATCTCCCTGTATCTTCTGAACATTCCCCCGCCTCGGATGCGAAATTTGAATAATCCCGCAATAGTACAGATAGGTTATTACCTAATCTGCGCCCACCCACGCCAATCTGCAAGCTAAAAAGAATTTGATCTTTCTGGTTATAATCTGTGTAATCCCCATAATCTGTGGATTCAGGAATTGAACTTGAATTTGAAGTTACCTCATCACGCAATCACGATTAACGGTTTTAATCCGTGTAATCCCCATAATCTGTGGATCCGAAGGTTTTGAACTTGATTTACAAAAATAATAAATCCGCACTTTCTGCGCAAATCTGCGAGCTAAAAAAGTTAATCAATCTCCGTCCCATAATTTTGAGATTGTCATTGCCGGGCTTGACCCGGCAATC
>CAZVWJ010000029.1:0-5983 GCA_964631325.1 uncultured bacterium
TTAGAAGAATTTTCGGTTAAACCGGGGGAAGAAGCAGATTCACTGCACTCCTTATTGCAAAAGGAAAAGTTTCAATCAACACCAGTTTCACCACAATACTTACAAAAAATAACCTCGAATCTTGGGGCAGGCGAACGGGCAACAATTGCCCTTGGGTTGGAAGCAAATGCTGATTTGGCAATTATTGATGAACTACACGGACGAGAAATCGCCCGCAACCACGAACTTTCTATCACGGGAACAATTGGAATTCTAATTGAAGCCCACGAACGGGGGGTTATATCTTCAGTTCGCCAGGAATTAGATCGTCTCATTGAAGCCGGAATGTGGATTGATGAATCCTTCTACCACAAAATCCTGACTGAAATTAACGAAAAATAAAACCTTATTTACATTTAACTCAAATCTTAGTTTGCGTTTAATCCAGACCTTCTTTTGCGTTCGCTTAAAACCTACAATTGCGTAAACATCGCCAAATGTTAATCGTTTACCACGATTATGCACTCCGTTGCCCTTGAATTTGAACTCCCAATCCGCGTAATCCCTTTAATCTGTGGATCTATGAAGTTGAATTTAAGGTTTTAATCTGTGTAATCCCCCTAATCTGTGGATCCAGCACTTGATTTTGACCTTGTTCTGCCTTTGGTCTTGAATTTCACTCAATCCCTTAATCACTCAGTCCCTTTTTCACGCCTTACTTTGCGCCTCTGCGCCTTTGCGTTATTTACGCTGTTCTGGGTTTAAGAACTTCCGCCTCTTCGATCTCCTCTGCGTCTTTGCGCCTTTGCGTTAACTTCCGGTTTCCTAGATTTGCCTCATCACCTCATCACTTCATAACTTCATCACGCAATCACGATTTAATGGTGTTGAAGTTCCCTCATCACCTAATCACGGCATCACGGCATCACGATTTACGCTGTTCCCTCGTCCCCTCGTCCCGATCCAACCAACCCCCGCGCTTCCTCTAACAATTTCCGCGCCGCCTTCTTCCATGAATACTCTTTAGCCTGCTTTTCCCCTTTCCTGACCAGTTTTTCTTTGATGCTGTCACTGGTTGTAACTTTTTTAATTTCTTTAGCAAGAACTTCCGGTTCTTCCGGCGGAAAGAACCGCGCCGCTTCCCCGGCTACTTCCCGGTGCACGGGAATATCACTGCACAATACCGGTGTCTGGCAGTGCATGGCTTCCAGCAGAGGACGGCCGAATCCTTCACAAAGCGACGGAAAAACAAGTAAATCAGTAGCCTGATAAATCTGAGCTAATTTTTCATTGGACAAAATCACGCCGGGAAGCTTAATTCTCTCTGTAACCGGACTTTTTTCTATTTTGTCTTGTATCTTTTTGTAGTCCCAGCCCTGTTGCCCAACTAACACAAGGTCGTGTGGTATATCGTTGGAAACTATATTAAAAGCATCTATAAGCACGCGGAGGTTCTTTCGAGGTTGCAAAGTCCCCACAAACAGTAAAAATGGTTTATCCCAAGGCGGGTTGAAAGAAATTGAATTTTGAACGGAAGAAAATTCAGGCGGGACACTTTGATGTAAAATTTCAATTTTATGTTTATTGACCCCGAAATATGAAAGTATATCCTTCTTTGTTTGTTCGGAGACTGCCATAATTAGATCTGAGTTTGATATTTTCTTCTCAGTAGTTATTTTTTCTTTTTCCAGAAGCACTTCCGGATATAAATTTGGAAAATTTTTAAAACAGAGGTCATGAATCACCGTTATTACCTTACACAAATCAGTTTCGGGAATTAATCTGCTTGGAGAAAAAAATACGTCGATATTTTTTTGGGCAATTTCACGGCGGAAATAAAAATTTTCCCGCGGATGGTTAACGGTAACTGGAGTCAATTCGAGGGTGAGCGAATTAAATTGCTTAAGTTTATCTTGTGCAAAAGCATAGAGGATAATTTCACGATCGCCAGCTTGGTTTTCTCTGTCGAGTGCTCTGGATAATTGCTCTGTGAATTGTCCGATTCCGCCGGCGAAAGGACGGATTCGCCGGCCGTCAACACCAATTTTCAATGCTTGTTTTTCCTGTAGAAGAGCTTGCAGGCCAGCCAGTCGTAAAGATAACCGAGTTGAAACCGGCCCCGGAATTTCCAGTAGCTATAGAGAAAATTCCACCTGGTTCTTTCTTTGAACTGAAGCAAAACATTCACGGTAAATACCGTCGGTGCACAGAGGCCGGCAATCAGGGACAGACTTTCGTAGCCCAGCCCCGTTTCGTTGTTAAAAGGCAACAACACGTGGGAGTAATCATTGTTTGTGATTTGTTCATACACCTCGCCGAGAAAGTTGTTCAAACCGAACGAGGTGGCCTCCAGTTGGTGAAATTTCCCCGGCGTAAATTCCAGGCGGGGGAGAATTTTTTCTTCAGCAGCACAGGAAAGCAGGTCACAATTTATTTGAGAGTGTTCTTCCTTTATTTCTTCTACCGCGTAATTCAGAAGCCAGCCCGGCGCGGAGTGAATGATAAGGATATTCTTACTCATCTTTTGTCTGTTTCCTTCGAATAAGAATCAGTAAAGGGAAATGGAGCCAGACAATTAATTTTGAAATTATCCTAATCAGCAAATTGATAAAGCTTCTCGTGGTTTCTTTCAGGCTATTAATAAAAACTCGAAAGGGATAGCTATAGTCAGAAAGCGGATATTTGTTCAGGTAATAGTCCATTCCGATAACACTCTCTGGTTGAATCTCTCGGGCTAATTTTTCCACGTTCAAATAGGAGCTGTCTTTTGAATAATTATAAAGAATAAGGACTGTGTCGTAGTTCTTTCCCTGGAGTTTATTAAGCTCCTCCTCAGTCAATTCGTCCCGGGAAAAACTATTAATGGGGAGGTTATGGATTTCTTTGTATTGCTCGTAAATCCCACTATCTTTTACTTCCGCGGTGGTAAGTAAATCAAAGTTGCAGGCGGGGAACAAATCCTGCAGACGATTTGCTAAGCGGCTGAAGGTCATGGACGCGGAGCGAATCACCAGTATTTTTTTACTCATTTGCGGGCTCCTCTCCGGCGGCTTGCTTGTACAGTGAAATAATTTGGGGAACCACGTTCTCCGGATAATGTTGCTCAAGCGGATAATCGGGTAGATTTTTACGCCCGAGAACTTCATCGATCTTGTTTGCTATAACCGTCGGTGTTATTTCCTCCAGGCCCCACTCGGGACAATGTTCGTCGAATTCTTTTATGCCCCGCGGATATAAAAATTTAGTCTCCAGTGCTATACTTTCCAGACAGACCCGCGGCAGTCCCTCGGAAAAAGAAGCCAGCACCAGCAATTCGGCCTGTTCAATAAAACTGAGGACTTCCGAGTAGGGCAGAGGCGGGAAATAAAAAATATTACTTTCTGTTTCCAGGCTGGCTGGAAAATGACCGCTGGTGTTGTCCTGCCCGACAAAAGCCAGGGAGAAACCTGCCTCACTTGCCTCAGTCTTCACAAAACCGTCCCGCAACTCGTAGACGCCTTTCTGTTCTGTTATTGTGCCCACGTAACAGAGATAGGGTTTCCGCAGTTGATCTGTTAGCTCTTCCGGGGGCTCTTTTACTTCCGGTAGTTCGAAAAGGTAAGGTATCTTCAGGATCTTTCCTTTTTCCTTTTCATCCGGATTTGCCCTGGAAATTATTCCCTCCTTAATCTGTTCGGAGTTGCTGAACAAAAACCGGTAGGGCCGGGTGGTTTCCGGCAGTGAAAAGTTTTCCTGGATGTCAAAAATTAAAGGAACCGGTAATTTTTCCAGCAATGGTTGAAGCGGATTCTGGAAGCCGTACCGTTTGTCCCCGGTAAAGTAAGCGTTTATGTGGATTGCGTCGATCGATTTAGATAAGACAAACCAGGGCAGTAGCAAGAGCAGCGTAAATTGGGCCAGCAGAAAGTAAATAATTTTCAAAAAGGGATGGGCATCGTTGCCCCGATCCCGCGGCGCCAGCAGACGGTAGACAGTGACTTTCCGATCCTTTTCAATCAAGGGAGCCTCAGCGGCATACTCGGTCAGTATATAGATTTCATCCAGCACATCGGATTTTTTCAGGTGCGGAAGCAACAGCCGAGCAAAAGTTGCTGTTCCGCCGGTCTGCGGAGGATAGAGCGGGGAGAGAAAAAGCAATCGCATCTGGCTGGTATTCACCTGTAAGTATATTTTATCTGACAATTTGCTATCCTAATAATACCTTATGAAACCGTAAAATATTAGAGATAATTGGTTTGTGTAAAACGTGAATCGTAAATCGTTATCAGTGAACAGTTTGAAAAGCCGTGAACAGTGAATCGCAAATAGTTTAAAACCAGGAAAAAGTAAATGGTGAATTGTTTTGGCTATTCACCATTTACGCAATTACAATAAATGGAGTGAAAAATTTTGGGCCGCCCCCATGAAAATCTGGATGTTTGGAATAAAAGTATTGAATTTGTGGAAATAATTTACGATGTCACCAGAACATTTCCTGATGATGAAAAATTTGGACTTGTGTCTCAACTACGGAGGGCCTCAGTCTCTGTACCGGCTAATATCGCTGAAGGGGCAGCCCGTGAATCATCAAAGGAATTTGTACGATTTTTACATATATCTTCCGGCTCAATAAGTGAAATAGAAACACTTTTGATTATTTCGAGTAAATTGGATTACGTTGAAAACCCTGATTTTAAGCGGATGAAAGGAAAGTTAAATGATATAGGTGCTATGATAAATGGACTTATTAGCAAATTGAAAGAAAGTGAATAGTTTAAAGCTCGTAAATGGAGAATAGTAAATGATTTAAAAAAACGTGAATTGTGAATGGTAAATTGTGAATAGTTAAAAAACCGTGAATCGAAAATGGTTTAAACAATTCACGCAGTCACGAGCAGTTTGTAGTTTCTATTCACGATTCACGCAGTCACGCAGTCACGAGCAATTTGTAGTTTCTATTCACGATTCACGCAGTCACGAGCAATTTGTAGTTTCTATTCACGGTTCACGATTCACGCAATCACGATAAAATTAACGCCGTCACGAATAACGCCGTCACGATTCACGCAATCACGAAAAAATTAACGCAATCACGATCAAAGGGTTTTCAATCAAATGTCCAAAAAAATCTTAATTCTCCAGTCCTCCAGCCGGGCATTTCAGCCCGCCCTTGATTACCTGGTCGATGAATATCCAGGGGCTGAAATCCATGCAGTTGTCCCGGCTGGCACCTCAGACAGCGCCGAAAAAAAGGAAATTGATAATTTGATTCCCCTGGACGAAGGAGGATTCAAACCCCAACTGGAAAGATGGCAAAAATTAGCCGAAAATAATTACGAGCTCGTGGTTGTCCTCTATAACAACGTAATGGATACCGGCTATTCAAACGTCGAAAAAATAGCGCTCCAACTGGATCCTGATTTTGTGTTTGGCGTTGATTCCTTTGGTTGCCGGGTGTGCTTCACTCGTCTTTCCCGCCTCTGGCTGTATCTTCGCCGTTACCTGGCCAAATTTTCTTCTGCTTTGTTTAGTTGCCTCTACGTTACTTTTCTCCTTTTACTTTTCTTCCCCTACACGCTTTATCGTTCCCTCAAGCATAAAATGTTCAAAACGAGCTGAAACACCTTGCCCTCAATCACTACTACTGACGAAGCCAGTCCTCGGATAGGGATCTTAGTTGGTGCTAAATTTTCTCCTAATATAGACCAGGTTCTTTACAATCTGGCGCGAATGTTAAATAAACAGTTTGATCTTGATTTGCTCACTCACACCAAAAATATCCCCGAACGTCTGGAAAAATATTACTCAATTTTTCACCAGCCCCCTTTTAAAATTTTTGACCGGGAATATCTGCGTTCCTCTTACCACCTGGGCAGAAAATATATTGAAAAAAAAGATCCGGATCTATTGATGAACGTAAACCAACCCCAGACCCTTGGCGTGGCCGTTGGTTTGGCCGGTAAATTCACAGACGTCAACACCATAATTAGAATGACCGGTGATAACTTTGACCTCTCGATGTACA
>CAZVWJ010000029.1:6083-30565 GCA_964631325.1 uncultured bacterium
GACGTCAACACCATAATTAGAATGACCGGTGATAACTTTGACCTCTCGATGTACAAAGGGCTAAAAAAATTAAAACAAAAGTTGTTTTACTCCCTCGCTCCCGAGCTGGCGTTTTCCCTGGGGGACAGGATTCTTACTCTGGGAGACGGGTTCAGGCGAAAGCTAATTAACCGTGGATACCACGAGCAAAAAATTAGTGTTCTCCCCCAGCCGTTTGATCACCGGCAGTTTGATTCCGACCCGCAGGTAAACAAAACTAAATCAAAAAAAGAGCTTGAACTGGATCCAGAGCCACGGACAATTCTCTTCGTCGGCCGCCTTTCCCGACTAAAGGGGGCCGACCGGTTGCTAAAAATTATTGAGCTCTGCGACCAACGGAAAATTTCAGCTCAATTTTGTCTGGTCGGCACCGGTAAGTATAGGAAAAAACTGGCCAATTTCTCCCCCGAGCTGGTGCATTTGGCCGGTGAAGTCCCTCCTGGCAAAGTCGCTGATTACTACCGGGCCGCCGATCTATTTGTCTTTCCTTCCCGCACCGAGGGTTTGCCCGGGGTGATCCTCGAGGCCCTGGCGGCGGGGCTGCCGGTGGTTGCCTCCCCGGTTGGGGTAATTCCTGAATACGTTGATAACCTGGCGGAAGAACCGGAGCAGTTCGTCGAGTATATAGCCGCTGAAAAGTTGGAAGCGTCCGGTCTGCCGCCGGCGCTTGAGTGGGAGAACCTCAAGGAATCCTACCGGAACCTGTTTCGGGAGCTGGTGGCGAAATGAGCTCCCGAAAAGTCGATAATAATCTGCGGGTGGGCTGCATCTGCGACGGTCCCGAGGTCCCCTACTGGCAGTGGCGTTGTTTGAAGGAGCTGGGCGAGCAGAAAAACGTGGAAATCACCGGCGTCTATATTCCGGCTGAAGAGCTGGCCGGGCCAAAAAAATCTCCGGTCGGTCGCCTGCTTGATTTTTACATCAGCCATCTGAACCGCCCGCCCGATTTTCGACCCGAGGACATCCGCGATTATCTGTCGGAGGACAAGATCCACTCTCTGGAGTGTCGCCGGGCGGGAGAGCGTTTCGACCTTCCCCCCGAACAGGAAAAGGTCATCAAGGAGGCCAGCCTTGACGTGCTGCTGCTGTTCTCGCGCCTGCCCTTTGCTTCGGAGATTGATTCACTGGCTGCCCGCGGCGCCTGGCTGCCCTCGCCCGTGGAGCAGGCCCATTACAACGGCGTTCCCCCCGGCTTCTGGGAACTCTACAGCGGTAAGCCGGCCACCCCGGTCTGGCTGCGCCGGCTCGGGGAAAATAAAATTCTGCGCACCGCTCATTTTAAAACCAGGTCCGGCTCCTACTCCGGTCAACTCAACAAGCTGGTCCACGAGGCGCTGAGCCTGCCCGTTCAGGCCGGAAGAATGGCTGCCGGCGATCCCCCGGCTGGTTTACCGGAAAAACCGGAATGTAAAATAACCCCCCCGGGTTTGCACAACCTGGCAATATTCTTGGTTTTAATTCTCATCAACTGGTTTAAAATTCGCTGGAAAATATTGTTCAAACACAATAGATGGAACATCGGGGTCCTGAAATTATCTCCCGCTTCTCTGCTTGAGAAGGGGTCTGTTTCTCCCGACTGGTTCCCCCCCGCCGGGCCCGCTGATTTTCGGGCTGACCCCTTTGGAATTGTTAAAGACCGGGGGAGAATAGAGGTCTTTTATGAGAAACTGGAGAACGACAGGGGACATCTGGCTTCTTGCGGCTATAAAGACGGCTGGCTGCCCGAGGAGAAGGAGGTCTTGAGGGGAAAGCCCCATTTTTCTTATCCGTATCTCTTGGCGCATGAGAACGAGTATTTCTGTCTCCCGGAGCAGGCGGATAAAAACCGGATCTCCCTTTACAGGTTGGATGATAATACCGGTGAATTAACCGACGAGCGGGTGCTGATTGAAGATATCCCCGCCCTGGATCCCACCCCGCTTAAATACAACGACAGCTGGTGGCTCTTTTTCACCGACGCGGTCAAGGGCCCCTCAAACTGGCTTCAGCTCTGGCGGGCCCCCGATCTATTTGGTTCCTGGCGCCCCCACCCGGGCAATCCGGTCAAGATGGACGTTCGCTCCGCCCGGCCGGCGGGGACTCCCTTCCGCCACGGCGGGGCGCTTTACCGGCCCGCCCAGGACTGTTCACAGGCCTACGGCAAACGGGTGGTCATAAACAAAATATTAAAGCTGGCGGAAGAAGAGTTCAGGGAGGAGCCGGTCTGTTTGCTGGAGGCTGACCAGACTGGCCGGTTTAGCCGGGGCCTCCACACCGTTTCTTTTGCCGGTGATTACCTGCTGGTGGACGGAAAACGGCAGGTTTTTACCTGGCCCAATTTCAAACAGGGCTGTCGGAAACTGTTTTCGGGCGGGGGAAGCTAAAAAATGTTCACCCAGACCCAGCGGCGCCGGCTGGCGGTTCTTCTCGGCGAAAAAAGCTGGTTCCGAAAACTGTCCGCCTCCCTGGGCTGGTGGCCCCGGCCGGAAAAGTGGATCTTTATCGTCGGCTGTTACAACTCCGGGACCACCCTGCTCCAGCGAATTCTGGCCACCCACCAGGAGATCGGCACCCTGCCCCGGGAGGGCGTTTTTCTGACCGACGCTCTGCCCTATCCCGAGCAGTACGGCTGGACGAGGATGTGGCACCGGTGTCTGAAGGAGATGAACCGGGATCTGAACCGTAATCCGGAGGCGCGGGCCGACCGGGCCAAAAAGCAGTGGTCGGTCTGGTTCCCGGAGGGCCCCTCCTGTCTGCTTGAGAAATCGATCGCCAACACCACGCGGATGCCATTTTTACAGGAATATTTTCAACCGGCTTATTTTATCCACATTGTCCGCAACGGCTACGCGGTGGCCGAGGGAATCCGTCGCAAGGCCAACCTCAGCCGCTGGCCCAACGAGGAATACGGCCGTGAATATCCGATCGAACTCTGCGCCCGCCAGTGGGCAGCCTCTTTAGAATTAACCGAAAAGACCTGCGGAGAAATCAATAATTACCTGGAGCTCACCTATGAGAACCTGGTTGACACTCCGGCCCAGAAGCTGAAAGAACTTTTTAAATTTCTGGGGCTGGATTTGCCCGAAGAGTATAATTTTAATCGGGAATGGCAGATTCATGAGAAAAAAGAGCCTTTAAAAAATATGAACCCCCGCAGCTTGGCTCGGCTTTCGAAGGCCGAGATTGATAAAATTAAGCGGATAGCCGGGGAATACCCGAAAAAATATAATTACCGGTAAACCTGTAATCTGATAAAAATTAAGGAGAGGTTTGACTCTGGCAGATGTATAAAATTTTTTATCCGTATGTAATTGATTCTGACCGGCCGATCCCCTACCTTTACCGGAACGTTATTCGCCGCCTTGATTTTTCCCGCTTTGAAGCCACAGCTTTTGTTTCGGCTGGTCGGTATTTTGGTAAAGAGTTCCCCCGTGTTCGTGAAGTAATATTGCCCGTAAAAACGGGGCGGACCCTGCGCAAAATTCGCACCGCCCTGGGGAAGTTTGATCTTCTGCACACCGGTGGTTATCCGGACACTTTGAGCCGGGTTGTCCCCCTGGTAAAACTGCGCAATCCGGGTGTAAAACACGTTCATAGTCTGCGGGTTGATGTTGACCCGGCCACAAAGTATCGAACGGATTTAAAACGAAAACTGGTTGCGGGGGCGGACCTGGTTACCGCGGTCAGCAGGCATACGGCAAAAACCACCCGCAATCAGTTCGGGGTAGAGGCAGAGGTTGTTTACAATGGCGTTGATCTTCAAAAATTTAACCCGGGGGTTGAGCCCGGTGATTTGCTGGCCGAGTGGGGCGTGGGAAAACCCTATTTTCTATTCGTGGGCAGTCTGCAGAAAAGAAAGAACCCGGCCGATGTTCTCAAGGTGGCCGGGCAACTTAAACAGGCCGGCTTTGTCCTGGTCGGTTCGGGACCGGAAGAGCAAGCTCTGCGGAGCAAAAGTGCGGACCTGGAAAATGTTGTTGTTGCCGGTAGAGTCAGCAAGAGTAAACTTCCCGCCCTTTATGCTCAGGCCGCCGGATTCATTTTTCCCTCGGTTCTCGAGGGCTGTCCTAACGTGGTCTTGGAGGCCATGGCCTCTGGAACTCCGGTGCTCGGCTACGAGGCCACCTCGATGCCGGAGCTGGTGGAATCGGGGAAAACCGGCTACCTTGTTCCCGCCGGCCAGGTGGATGAACTGGCTGTGGTTGCTCGCAAACTTTTGGCTGATAAGCCCGGTAAAGATCTGGGTGTTGCGGCCAGAAAATACGTAAAAAAACACCATAATTTCGGGAAGATAGCCAGCGACTATCAAAAAATATATAATAAACTTCTGAGCGAGCAATAAGTCGCGCTTGAATACAGGCTTAATTTTGCCGATTAAAAAGATGTGAGAGTATGCACAATTAATTTCTAGAAAGGACTGATCTAAATGGAAAATATTCTGGTAATGAAATCCTCGAGCCGGGCCTATTCCAGCCTCAAAAGCAGGCTTCGAGACCAATATTCGGAGGCCAAGATTGATGTGCTTGTCACTTCCGAACCCGGCCAGGCGGTTGAGGCCGAGCCCGAGAAGGGGGAGGCGATCGTGGTCGAGGAGGGCCAGTTTGATCTCTCCGCTCTTTCCGAGGCGGAGCTGGAAAATCTTCAACAGACCGGCTATGACCTTGTCGTGGTCCTCTATAACGATATTTATGAGTTTGGCTATGGTAACGTGGAAAAACTGGCCCGGGCGGTCAAACCGGGACGTATCCGGGGAGCGGATGCTTACGATCGGGAGTGGAAGCTGAATCTTTTCAATCGCTGTCTCCTGTTTTTCGCCCGGGTGCTTAAAAAGCCGGCAATTTTAATTCTCGATATTTTGACCATCATTTTCATCCTGGTCTATTTTGTTCCCGCCCTGCTTTGGCGTTATTTGAAGAGAACGGTCAGCAGTTCAAATTGATTAGTTGCGCCTGCTCCGGGTAAATACCAGAGTTAATAACTTCAATCTTTCTATTCCGGGGAAAAATATATGTGTGGTTTTGTAACCTGTTTTGGCTCGCCGGAAGATTTTAAATATATCGAACCGGCCCGGGAAAAATTAACCCACCGCGGCCCTGATGATTTCGGACTTTTTGTGGATAAGAAGGCCCCGGTGGCTTTTGGCCACCGGCGCTTGAGCATTATTGATATTGATAAGGGCAAACAGCCGCTTACCCGCCAGGGAGCCACCGTGGTTTTCAATGGCGAAATTTATAACTATATTGAACTGCGCCGTGAGCTCAAACAATCTGGTTATCAGTTTACCACTGATTCGGACACCGAGGTTTTGGTTCAGGCTTATCGTGAATGGGGTAAAAATTGTCTCAAGAGATTGCGGGGGATGTTTGCTTTTGTTATCTGGGACGAAAAAAATGAATGCTTATTTCTGGCCCGGGACCGGCTGGGTCAAAAACCATTATTTTTTGCCCGAAATAAGAATAAGTTGGCGGCCGCTTCTGAAATTCAGGCTCTGCTGGAGTTTCCCTGGATTTCCCGGAAACTCAACAGAAAGTCCCTGAATCAGTACCTGTATTTTAAATATATTTCCTCGCCTGCATCCGGCTTTGCGGACATAAATAAACTAAAGCCCGCCCATTATTTGATTTACCAGGGAGGTGAGGTGAAGGAACACCAGCGCTACTGGGAACTCAGTTATAAAAATAGGGAAAAACTTGAGTTTGAACAGGTCCGTTCGGAACTGAGAAGTCGTTTAAAAGATGCGACCCGGCTGAGACTGCGCAGTGATGTTCCCCTGGGGGCTTTTCTCAGCGGCGGTATTGATTCTTCAATTACCGTCAGTATGATGAGTGAGCTTCTCGCTGAGCCGGTTGAAACTTTCACAATCAGTTTTGATACCGGTCGGTTTGATGAAACAGATTATGCCGCCGAAGTCGCAAAAAAATGCGGCACCAATCACCATGAATTCAAGGTCAAACCGGATTTTGTAGAAATTTTGCCCAGGCTGATCAAACATTACGGGGAACCCCTGGCCGATCCCTCGATCATTCCCACTTATTATGTGGCCCGGGAAACGTCCGATTATGTAAAAGTTTGCCTGAGCGGTGATGGTGGCGACGAGCTGTTCGGGGGCTACGGCCGCTATTTGCGGTTTGAAGAGGCACTGTTTAATTTCCTCCCCAAAAAATTGCTTCCGGCCGGTGAGCTTAGCTCTGCATTTCAAACCATGGTTCGCAGTTGGCCCCGGCGGCTCCTGCAAACAGGGCTGTTTGATAAATTTTATAGTTTCATCCAGCGGATAGCGAACAATCCCGCCTATATTTACGGCGCGGACTGTGTTTCACCCCAGTCCCGAACCGCCCTTTCCAGGTTGCTTAAAGAAGCCCCGCTGGAAACTCCAGAGGCTAACCTGGAGGGATTATTTGAGCAGTTTTCGGAGCTTAAAGACATTAAGGAAAGAGCGATGGCGGTGGATACTTTTTCCTATTTACCTGAAAATATTTTGCCCAAGGTGGACATCGCCACCATGAAAAATTCCCTGGAATGTCGCAGTCCGTTTCTGGACCATAAAGTGGTTGAATTTGCCGCCACCCTGCCAGTCGAATATAAAATCAAGGGAGGAAGAAAAAAACACCTCCTGAAAGAGGCCTTTAAAAAGGAACTTCCGGCTTCAATCATAAACCGTCCCAAGCAGGGCTTTTTGTTTCCCTTCGCCAGCTGGTTTCGGGGGCCGCTGGAGGCTTATTTAAAGGAACGTCTGCTTTCCAAACATGATCTTTTTCACCGGCTGATTGATCGGACAGAACTGGAGGCAGTAATTGCGGAGCATTCCCGGTTAAAATACAACCACGGCTGGCTGTTGTGGAATCTGCTGGTATTAAGGATCTGGCTGGAAGAGATGGGAGTTACTTTTTAAATTGGAGCCGGAGAGGTTTAGTTAATATTATGGATGTTGCAGTAACAGATAAGAGAGTGACAGTTTTTATCTGGAAATTGGGTTCTGGTGGTGCAGAGCGGGTTGTATTAAATCTTTTGAAGGGTTTAAGCAGTACTTCTATTGATTTAGATTTAATTGTTTTGAGGGGAAACGGTAGTTACTTGGATAAACTCCCGAAAAATGTAAATTTAATTAAATTAGGTACTGCAAATTGGTTTTTTGGCATAACTCGATTAGTGGATTATTTAAATCGAAAAGAATCGGATATTATTTTTTCAACTTTGCCTTTTACCAGTATTGTAACTGTTATTGCTTCAATAATTTCCCGGAAATTTAACGGAAAGGTAATACTCAGGTTGGCCAATCCCCCCTCTGACAGCGACTGGTTTGAGAGGTTTTTAATGAGGTTAGCTTATCCCCTTGCCGATAAAATTGTGGCTCCACTGGAGGCAGTGAGGGAAAAGTTTAGAAATTTTGGTGGCTTGAATATGAATAGAGTGAAAGTTATTCATAACCCGGTAGATATTGAGTTCATAGAAGAGCAGTCAGAAGCTCCTGTTCGAGATTTTGATTTTAATAAAAAGAAACCTGTAATTATGGGGATGGGGAGATTTGTTGAACAAAAAGATTTCTCCACATTGATTTCTGCTTTTTCCCGGATAAGGGCTAAAGTTGATAGTGAGCTTTTGCTTTTGGGTAAAGGACCTCTGGAGCAAAAATTAAAACGGCAGGTTGAGAGTCTAGATTTAGTAGACAGTGTAAATTTTGCCGGGTTTAAGAAAAATCCTTACAAGTATTTAAAACGAGCGGATTTATTTGTGTTGACTTCACTTTATGAGGGTAGTCCTAATGTTATTTTGGAAGCCTTGATTACTGAAACTCCAATTGTTGCGACTGACTCTCCCGGGGGAACTGCGGAGTTGCTGGAGAATGGCCGGTTGGGACGTCTTGTATCGCCGAGGGCACCGGATAAATTGGCGGGAACCCTGCTTGAGGAATTGAATTCTTCAGCACCACGGAAATCATATAAAAATAGAATTCAACAAAAATATTCTCAAGAAAAAATTGTTGAACAATATTTACGGTTGTTCCTTTCTGTTGGAAATAGGTAATAGAAATGGGATGCTGGTTTTATTCTGGGAAAGAGTTTCTGTTTTACTTTCTGTCTTTTGCCAGAAAAATGATAAAATAAATGTGAGAAAATTGTGTCTACGGATAGATAGTTGGATAATAACTTCCGTGATAATCTAAAAATTTTAAGGAGTTATTTTTTCTAAAAATGAAGTCGAATCATAGCAAAGTATAATTCAAGAAATTAATTTACGACAAATGTAGAAATTTTTTTGGGAATAAATTTAAAGCAGAGGTAGAAATTTTATGAAGCCTAGTTGGATAACTGAAAATATTTTGCGAAACAAGCTATTTTTCAAGTTTCTTAAAAAAGTTACCAACGGGATGATGTCTCCTTGGATCTATCGATTACTTTACAAAACAGCCCGGGAGATTAGACGGGGAGATATTATTGAAGTTGGGGCAGGCCACGGAGCCTCAACGGTAAGCCTTGGATTGGGGTTGAAAGATATAAACTCAGATAGGAAAGTTTACACAATAGAAAAATGCGAAGGTGGTTCACGGTCGGATTTTGGAGGTAAACAAACCAATCTGGAAATTTTAAAAAATAACATAGGAATTTTTGGTTTGCAGGCGTGGGTAGAAATTTTACCTAAAAAATTAGTTAGTGAGGCCGATTTGCCCCGGGAGATAAATAAAATAGGACTCATGTTTTTAGATGCTGACGGGCGAATAGATCGAGATTTCAGATTTTTTTACAATAGAATTGTTCCTGGCGGAAGTATTATTATTGATGATTACGAAGAACAGAAAGATTTTTGTGAAAAATCAATCCGTTATCCGCTTGGAGGAACTAAGGAGTATAGAACTTTCTGTTATTTGAATTATTTTAAAGAAAAAGGATTTTTTGAACAGAAGTGTAATTATGCTGGCACTGTGTTCGGGATTAAACCTACTGAGATTAAAGAAAATGTAAATTTTAACGAAGAAGAACTAGGAAACGTAGAAGATAAGATTAAAAAAGAATATAATAAAGCAGGATTTGACAAGTCAACAATTTAATATTTTTTTATAGAAAAGACTATAGCTGAATTTTAGCGGAAAAATATATTTAACAAAGGAGAATAGAATAATTGTCAGAAAAAGTAGCGCTTTATATAAGATGGTTAGGAGGGGGTGGAGCTGAAAAAGTATTCGTACGATATGCAAACTATTTAATTGAAAAAAATTATGATGTTGATCTTGTTTTGGGACGTTTGCGTGGTCCCAACATAAAGTTAGTTAATCCTGCTGTAAATATTGTAAATCTTGATGCGTCCGGCTGGATTCGTTCGGTGCGATACTTAAAGGAATATTTGAATAATAATTCTCCTGCTCTCTTATTTTCAACTCTTCCACATTGTAATTTACAGGCAATTTGGGCAAAAATAATATGTAAACCTTCTGTAAAAGTTATAGTTAGAGAATCGAATGCCATTCAACACTTTGTACAAAATCATAATAGTTTTAAGTTTAGGCAATTACGCTGGCTCATTCCACTTTTTTATAATTTTTCTGATCATATTGTAACTAATTCCAAAGCTTCTGCTTTAGAGTTGGCGAAATTTATTGGGATTTTACCTAAAAAGATTAAAGTGTTGGTTAATCCCTTACCGGTACAAAGAATAAGGAAAAAAGCTGAATTAAAACCAGAACATAGATGGTACAATAAGAGAAAATATCCAATTGTAATTGCGGTAGGTGCACTATCAGAGCAGAAAGATTTTATGACATTATTGAAAGCTGTTGAGCAACTTCGAAGTTATTGTCCGGTTAGATGTTTGATTTTAGGAGAGGGGCCACAAAGAAGTAAACTGGAAAAATTTATTGCTGAAAAAGGACTGAAAGATTGGGTAAATATGCCAGGGTATGTTGATAACCCTTATCCTTATATCGCTCACGCGGATGTGTTAGTTTCGAGTTCAAGGTGGGAAGGGTTACCAAATGTGATTTTAGAGGCGCTTGCATTAAGGACTCCTGTGGTAGGAACTGATTGTCCTGGTGGAACGTCTGAAATATTGAAGGGGGAAAGATATGGAAAATTAGTACCAATCGGAAACAGCCTGGAAATAGCGCGGGGCATCAAAGAGATATTAAATCGAAAAATACCGCAAAAAATATTTATTAGAGCCATCTCACCATACAGGGTTGAAAAAGCCGGTGAACGACTTCATCGATTTTTTAATTCTGTTCTTGATTATTAGTAATTTTTTATGTAAGAGTTTATGAGGTGTTTTTTTTTGAAGATTTTAGTGTTAGCTTCTTCTTCTCAAACTTTAAAAAAGTTGGAAAGTATATTAGCAAATACAGAGGATCACTTAGAAGGGAAAATTTTGATAACTTCTTCGCAAAAAATTCCCAATTCAATTATAAAATTAACTGCATTTAACATCCGACGTTTGCCCAATGATAAATTTTCTAGTAAAAATTTATCCCAAGATTTAAAAATGTGGATTGTGGATGATAATTTTGATCGAGTTTATATTTTGTTTAATAACATTTTTATTTCTGGTTATAAAAATGTTATTAGTATAGCTAAGAAGAATTGTAATGCTAAAGTTTTTGCTTTGGATTCTCTGGGTAGAATTTGGTCCTTAAACAGATCTGGATTAGTTTATTTGAAAATTTTACAGTTTCTAAGGCCTGGGGCACTCTGGTTTTTAGATATAGTTTCATTCGTTTACATTTTTTTGATAATGAAACCTGGGATATTTGTAAGAACTTTTTATAGAAGATTTAAAGAAGGAGAATTTTATTTATAGATATGAATTGGTCAGCGGAATTTTGGACCACATTTTATGAGCGTCATTTAAAACAAGTCCGAAAATATCATCCCCATTATTCGTCCGGAGATATTAATATTGTCGATTCAGGATGGGATTATCTTATTGTTCTTGATGCTTGTAGATTTGATTATTTTAAAAAATACTCTGATATTTCGGGGGAATTAACATGTAAAATAAGTAATGCTTCGAAAACTTCGGAGTGGCTCAGAAACAATTTTCCCAATAAATATGACATTGTTTATGTATCAGCTAATCCTCACATATCTGATCGTTTAGTGGATGATTTTTGTGGTACTGATCATTTTTATAAAGTGTTGAATGTCTGGCGACATAATTGGGATGACGAATTAGATACAGTTTTACCTGGTAAAGTAACAGAAGCTTGTCTCAGAGCTCTGAATAATTTTCCTAAAAAAAGAATGATAATTCATTATATACAACCACATGGTCCCTGGATTGGTAATACCAAATTAGAAACAAAAGTCTCTCCCGCGTATGATGCAACAAATACTAATGAAGACTTTAATTCTGAACGGTGGAATCATGATACCAAAGTTTGGCAATTGGTTAAGCGCGGGGAAATAAGTATTGATAATGTTAGAAAGGCTTATAGAGATAATTTAAAGTTAGTATTAGATGAAGTTAAAAAACTCTTAGAATATTTGAACGGTAATATTGTGATTACTGCCGATCACGGGGAAAGTTTAGGAGAATATTTTATTTTTGAACATCCTCCAAAAATTTACACACCGCAGGTTGTTGAAATTCCTTGGTTGAGGATAAAGAAAGACCACAAGAAAAATTTGCCTAGATTAGAAGATGAAGAAAATGTCAAATACGACAATGAAAAGAACGAGCAATTTGAGGGTAAGCTTAAGAGTTTGGGATATTTATAATAAGAAGTAAAAGTATTATTAAGAAATTTTGAATTTTCTTACTTTTTTATTAATTGTAATGTGTCACGCTAATCCCGGGAAAACTTTCGGACTGTTCGGACTGTTACCGGGGAAATTTCAGGGGTCAATGTGCTTATAAGTTATTCTACGATTCTGTAAAACCGATTCATTAAAGAATGTAATAACACGGCATTAAAGCGGAACGTTTCTCGGGTATAATTCGACATATTACAATTAATCTTGTTAATTCTTGTTGGTTTGAAACCAGATTCACATATTGTGCGTTTTTACTGGGTCAGATTAAAATTAAAAAATTGTGGTTGTTATCTAAAAGCTTTATACCAATCTTTACATTTATTACATAGTGGATGTTCATCCCAGTTTTCATTTTGATGCATATTAAGTAACTTATTCATCTTATTGTTATTCCAGAGTTGTTCTATATCTTCATTAGCATTGCCGATCACTTCCATTCCCCCGATATCTTCGCGACAAATTACGTATTTACCTGTGGAGAGTAAAAACAAACCATCAAAGAGTTGAGTACACGGTTTTCTTCTTAGGGGGGAGTAATCAATTTTTTCATTTGTTAATTTACCGCAAAAAGTATTAGCTTCCTTAATAACTCCGTATTCTATAGGAGGATGATTTTTATATAGCTCAGTAAATAAAATACACTTATTTCGGCCAATACTTTGATTATTTTTCTCAAAATTTTTTCTTATTTGATTTAAGTTGTTAAATTTATCGAGAAAAGAGGTAGCTTTTTTGGGAGTATTTTCTTGCATTGTAATTACTGCTGCTACTGTTGGCTTCCAGGGAAGACAATCCAAGTCATTATGTTCTTTTTTTAATTCTAAAAAAGTCTGGAGATTAGAAGGGATATTTTCCATTATTTGGTCTAAATTTTCTGGATAAAATCCCGGAGCTGTGTTGTCTAAATGGATGAAAAGAGTATCGAGTCCAGAGTGGATTAATTTTTGTGAGGTTTCTTTATTTAATAATTTACCGTTAGTGTACAAATCTACTCTTATCCCTTCTTGTGTAGCCATATTTATAAAATCGATACATTGATCATGAAGAAGAGGTTCACCATAATTCCAAAAATCAATAGAAAAAACTGCTTGTTGTTTATTGAGATTTTTTGCGCTGGCTAAGACATTTACCCAATCCTCTTTACTAAGATAAGTTACGGGTCTAGAAGAGAATGAACTTAATTTTTTTCTCTTGGGAAGATTGTTATTATTTGTCAATTCAATCCCCAGGTGAGATGGCAATCCCCTAAAAATATGGGGTTTGTTTTTGAATAATTCTACTAATTTTTTTCGGGACCATTTCCCTGCAGGAATATCTGAGAGTTCTTTGAATACTTTCTTATAGGCAGGAATGAATTCAAAATTATTTCTAAGTTCCTTGGGGAGAGGGGTAGTACTGTTAGCTGGTAATGAATAATATCTTGTAGGTGGAGGTGGTTCCCCGTTTTTTACGCCGACTTCAAGAAATTTTTTCTTTAAAACGGTTGCTTTTTCTCCTTTGAGCCACCCTCTACTTTGTTTCCCAGATAAGATGGTCTTCACATGATTTCTTGAGGGAGGATGAAGCAATTTATGTAATTCTTTTTTAGTAGTGAATAAAGCTCTAGTATTCACATATAAGAGAAAATTGGTTTTCGTCAGAGATAATTTTTCTAACAGATGATTCCAAAGAGAAATATTCCATTCTGTGAGGGAATCTTTTTTAGAATTAAACGGTAAGATAGTTCCTGGGATATTCAGTTTGGATTTTATTTCCTTAAATTTTTTCTTATCTTTTGCGAAAGTTGAGGAATTATAAGTTGGTGGTTTCCTGAGGAATCCTACACAATAAATATTTTCAAAACCAAAGCTTCGTAGTCTTTTAATTAATTTATCTCCTAATTTCAAATCTAGCATAGGAGCATGTCTGTGTTCAATTGGTTCCCCTTGGGCGTTATATTTTTTGCCTTTTTTCAATATATTGGAAATTTTTATACAGACCGGAAAATCGGAAAAATTCATGAACTCATATACCGCCTGTTCGGAATCAAATCGGTCATTTTAGAGATATTGATAGAATGAAAAAGAAATATTTATTAACTTCACCACAATCAAACAAAATTAATCTGAGATAATATCTTTAATCATTTACAATATATATTGATATTAGGTTCTCTATGTAATTCTGCATTATCAGCACTAAAATACCAGAATAAATGAGAACCCCATTGAATTAGTTGAAATCAGGTATTTGCTCATAAATTTTAAAATCATCTTTTCAGTACACAGTATAAATTTAATTTTATGTTAAGCAAGGAAATTGAGAGTTTTTGATGAATAGTTAACCTGTAGGATGGTAAAATAAGTTGTTAAAAATAAAATAAAAATAACTAATCAAAAAACAAGTAGTTTACTTAATGATTTGTACAATTATTTATTTAACTGACAGAATCAGGTTGAAGAATAGCTATAAAATGTGGGAGATAATTGATGGATAATATTGTTTTTTCAATAATTGAAAAAATTTACGGTAAGCATATTTCAAAAAGATATGAATGGATATTTAAGGATAATATTTCTGAGAAATATAATTGGCAAAGTTACGAGGAAGAAATAGATAAATTAAATGAGGATAAGTCAGAGGGCTGTCCGTCGAATCATTTATTAGATAACCTATCGTTTATTGTGAAATCTACCTTTCTTGGTTTAATTTATTTTCTGACAAATATTCCTATATATTTATATTACTTATTCAATTTTAAAAAAATAAAAGAATTTGAAAATGAATTCATTGAAAAATACATACCACAAAATTCGAATTTACGTACTCATTCCTCGCTCCTCTTATTTAGATTAGGAGAAATCTATTATCTTAATAAAAAGAAATTGATTAATATTGAAGACAACTCGCTTGAAATTGGAATTGCAGATGGCAGTGGAACTAAGTTGCATGACTTGGGAGGATATGATTTTGGTATTGAATACTCGCCTGCATATGGTAACCGAATAATAAATGAGAATTTATGGGAAAATAGTTTATTTGCCAATATTACTTCTTTGCCTTTTAAACCAGAGTTTAAGTTTAATACGATAGTTGCTATTCACGTAATTGACCATATACCTTCTTTGGATAAAGCTTTAAAAGAATTATCTCTTTATTGTGATAATGGTGGCGAACTAATTTTGACTGGATTTACTGATCAGTATGAATATTCTTATCCAAGGAGTTTTTTATGGAATTTTTTTGGAAAGAAAAAGCATGCTCATAATTCTTATAATAACAATTTTTTTCCAGTCCGAAAAAATTATAATCATTTATCTCTGAACGAGTGGTTATCTAAGCTAAAAGAATATGATTTCAGGGTAAAAGATAAAGATTCTTGGATTACCTCCTGGAGGCGTTTGTATTATTTTATAGTTCACTATTATATTGATAAGTCTGGTGGTTATTACATTATGGATCTAATTGATGACATTTTTGAAAAGAAGTTAAATTTACCGCGAATTTTTAGCAAGCTTCGCTCATATGCAACTTTGGCTGTGGGAGCTGCGGAATACAATTCATTGAAAAACGAAACCAAATCGAAAAAGGGAATTCAATTTATAATTTATGCCCAAAAGCAAGTTTAAGCTTCTTTTCTTGATTCCTCCTAAAATCAAAAATAAGTGGGTAACTCGAGAAGAAATACGGACTCGAACTAGAGATGATCAGATTCCAGAACCCCCCTATTTGCTTCCTCAAGTAAGTGCTCTATTAAAGAACAAAATTGGAGTAAACTTGAATATTGAAGTTTTAGATGCTCAACTGGATAATTTAAGTCCTGAAAGTACCTTGAGGGAGCTACACAACCAAAATCCAGATCTTATTATTTGTGTAGCTTCTATTTACCGGATTCAACATGACAGAAAGTTTCTCGAACAAAAAATACCTATAATTTCTATTATTTCACCTATTTCTATTCCCCATAAAGAAGCCATAGATATTTTTGATTTAAAAACTAATTATATTGTGCGAGAAAATGTGGAATCTACCGTTTTAAATGGAGTGCAGGAATTTATTAATACAGGTGAAATTAAGAATTCTCCTGGATTCATTATAAATAAAAGTAAATATATATTTGAAACTGAAAAAAATAATGAAAATATCATGAAAGAATTGCCCTGCCCCGATTTTGAAAATTTTCGTTATAGAGAATATATGGAAATAGTTAAAAAAAATAAAGGTATTCGGGAAGGATATATGATCACGAGTAAAGGTTGTATATTTAATTGTAATTTTTGTGTGGCAGCAAATTGGGGAGAAGGAATTAAATATAAGACACCCGAACAAGTTGTTGATGAACTGGAATATTTACATAATAAGTATTCGCTTACTGACATGCTTCTACAAGGTTCAGAGTTTTCTATTAACAAAAAACGGGGAAAGAGAATTTTGAAATTACTAATTGAGAGGAATCTGAATCATAAAATTTCATTAGATATTAATGACAAGCCAGAATTAATAGATAAAGAGTATCTAAAACTTATGAACAAAGCCGGGGTAAAACGTATTCGTTTGGGGGTGGAATCCGCGGATAAAGAAGTTTTGGATAAGTTGAACAAATCCGTGAATCTTGATCATGTCCGGGAAGTAGTGAAATTTGCTCGTGAATTAGATATTAAAACAACGCTTTTTTTTACTGTGGGACTCCTGGGGGAAACTAGTGAGACTATAGATAAAAATGCTGATTTCATAATCAAGTGTAATCCAGATTCTTTTACTTCGGGGATTTTATTTTTAACGCCCGGATCTCCCTGGTATGAAGAATTTAAAACTTCAGGCGATTTGCTGAGTAAAAATTGGATGAATTATCGTAAGTTTGAACAGTTACCTTTTGCACATAATACGTATAAATCTATGGAAGAAATAAAGAATGCCGAAAAATATCTCAAAAGAAAAGTTTATTTTTATTGGATATTTAAAAAGAGAGATGAAAATTATATTTTGAAAGTTAAAAGATTAATTAATAGCTTCAAAAGCGAATGGTTGGAATGCTTTAGATCAATTTTTTTCCGTGATTAACTTGGTTATTTTTTTATGCCAATCAGAAATTTCTTTTTTAGAAAGATGTTTTGTAGGAACGTGAGCTTGATGTTCTGATTTAAATTTATTTCTAGTATTTAAAAAGTTTTCAAAATTTAATTCTTCTTGGGTAGCTAGCCCCTCGTTTATTACTGTTTGATATACCGGGGTTCCTGGCTCAGGTCTGAGAATACTACAGTTAAATGTAGCCCCAAATTCTTTAATTACTTCGTAAGTTTTTTTAAGAGTTTCTTTACTTTCTTCGGGCATTCCAATTAGTACATTCATTTGAATTAGAATATTATTTTCTTTTCCTTTTTTAAAAACCTCATGAATCATTTTTTCGTTATTTATATTTTTCTGCATTGAGTTTAATATCTTCGGATCTGCACTTTCAAAACCAATATCGATTCTTTCCATTCCGACTTGACTACACAGGGGAAGTAGATCTAGATTATTACTAATATCGTCTAAACGTCCAAGAGTTCTAAAAGAAATTTCTGGCTCTCTCTTTTTGAGTTGATTTAATAATTTTTTGAGCCAATCATGGTCATGAAATATATTAGTATGAAATAATGCTAAATTATAACCATTCCAATAGGACATTTCTTCGGCTAATTGTTCTGGGGGCTTTGAACTCCAAGAAGTCCTTCCTAATTGACAATAAGTGCAATGATGAGGACATCCAGTTCCCGCACTCAAGGAGCGCTGTTTGCTTTGATTGGTTTGAGTATAAGAATATTTTTTGAGAGTATTTTTTTGATTAAGGAAAGAGAGATTCTCTTGGAAATTTTCCTCCCATTTTATGTTAGAATTAGTTAACAAGCGTTTGGGAGGAGTTTTCCCGTCAAAGAACCCTTCTTTTATCAGATACTTAATTGCAGCTATTGTGTCTAAGCAATTAATACCAATGTCCAGATTTATATATTTATCCATTAATTCTTTTAAATAACCGTGACATCTTATTACACCAATGATTTTCCCATCGTTGTTTTTTATTTTGTTTGTGATTTTAGTAATGGTTTTAAACTTTTCTTTTGGTGAAGTATAGTCACCGAGTGGAGCAAATAATATCACATGAGTATATCCTTCGATTTGTTTTTTTGTTTCTTTCCAATTTTGGAAGTTAAGCTCTTCATAATTACAATTAAATCCTTTATTTGTTAAAAAATCAAAAGTGGCAAAAATATCACTTGAAAATACAGGTTGACAGTTTAAATATTGTCCACAACAGGGTTCAACAAAAGCAGTGGAGGGTTTACAGATCAAAACATTCATATTATAACCTCAATTGGACTAGAATTTTTTTAAGCGAGTAATAAACTAATTTTTTGGCTAAATTTTTAAGTTCGATAAGTTTTTTACTGAACAGATTTTTAAAATTAATTTCCCAACATTTTTTATGGAATTTAATCTTATATTTAAACCAATTTGCGGCAGTTGTGAATTGCTCGAAAGTTTGAAAATTATCATGTTTAAAGAGTAGCTTATTGTTTTTTTGCCAATTTCTTAATTTTTCCCAACGTAGCTCTAATAATTTTCCGTTTATTTTAAATTCATTATAAAAATCAGAACCAGGAATTATAAATAATGGTCCGGTACCTATTTTGTCCGGGCGTGTTTCCAGGATGAAATCAATACTATCCTGTAATGTTTCGAACGTTTCTCCAGGGATACAAGGAGTCATATGTAAGTAGCTTTCTATTCCATATTTCTTAGTTAGACGTAGAACTTTTTTTGCTTGTTTTAGGTCGATTTTTTTATTAATTTTTTTTTGCATTTTTTTATTGGCCGTTTCTAACCCAAAACCGATTTTTTCACAACCGGCTTTGGCCATTAAAGCTATTAATTCTTCATCTAATAAATCGAATCTGTTTTCTGTGAACCATTTTAGATTTAGCTCTGAATCAATTAATTTGTGGCATATTTCTTTTGCTCGACTTAACTTCAATGAGAACGAAGAGTCTAATAATTCAAATCTTTCGATACTATATTTTTTCTGAAGATGTTTTAAAAGTCCAATAACATTTTCTGGTGACCTGAGTTTGATTGATTTATATTTAGTATGTGAACAAAATCTACAATTTCCCACACAACCCTTTGAAGTTTGTATAATAGCCGTTTTTTTTCCTTCGTATTTTTTTCTTTCCTCTAGATATTTATTATAGTTAAATAGTTCAAATTTTGGGAGAGGAAGTTCTAAATCATCTATACTTTTAGGGGAACCTGTATCTATTATTTTTTTATTTCGGTTGATTATCAAGCCGGGAGTGTTTTCTATTTTTCCTTTGGCATTAAATTCTTTTACTGCCGCCAATAAAGTGGCTTCCATTTCATATTTCACAAAATATTCAGTCTTTAAGTTGTATATATTAATTGCTTCTTTTCTGGGGATTGACGGGGGAGTAATTATTGCAATGGTTGGATAAGATAATTCTGCTGCTTTTCTATCCTGGGGGATGTTGTAACCTGATAAATGGCTTATAACAAGGTCTGGATTTAGTTTGTCCGCTTTTTTTTCTATCCAATTGTGATTTTTATTGTACAAGTTAGCGTCTATGACTTCGAAGTTCATTCGATTAATATTATTGTCTAAGATGGCAGCAATTTCTGGCCCGAAAAAAGGTGGTATAACATAAGGGTACGGTTCCTCTCGGGTTCTCATTTCTTCTCTGATTGTCCAGTTGCCATTTATGCGCGGGGGGATAATATAAGTGATTTTAAACATGGTTGTTAACCTCAAATACTTCTAATCTTTGTTGAAATAGAGTTTTAATTTTATTGTAAATACCGATCAAAGTTCATATATGGAAAATGTTTCATTTTCATAAGATTTTTCTAACTTGTTCAGGTTATAATTTATATCAGTATTTGATTGGACATTTTTAGTTTTGGATTTTAATACAATTATAGTGTCAATCCCGTATTTTTTTTTAAAAGAACTAAGTGGGGGGATAGGCCATTCAAATTTAACCCAGTCTTTGTTCATATAATTGAAGCCTTCCCCCGTTTTATTTATACAGCGAAAGTAAAATTTATGTTGAGGCATTAAAGAAAAAGAGAAGAGGAAAGAAATTTTAGTTGGTAAAGTCAATATTTTTTTAGGTTCACATTTTTTCAAATAAATAATTATATCTTTGACTTCTTCATTATGACAGAAGATGTTTTGGATACTTGATTTATTAATTCTTAAGTAATGAGTTAGAATTATTATAGTTTGTAACAGTATTAAATAGTATACCCATTTTGCTGATAGATTTAGATGTGAAACTAACTCTATAAATACATAAGCGATAAAAGGAATTGAATATTCAAAGTATCTCTCGGCTTGGCCCAAGAAAAGAAATGGGGGTAAGGAAGTTATGAGAAAAGCGACTCCGGATGCAATTATAATAGCACAAGAATACTCTAATATTGGTAGTGAGAATATATAATTAACAGGACAAAAATAAACAATAAGTCCGATAGAAATAATAAGTGGTGGAAGAGAATAAATCGCTATAATGTAGCTGGATTTTCTAAACACTATTTTACAAAACTTATTAATATCACTCCAGAAATATATAGGTAATTTTAGATGGTCACTCAGTTTGTTTCGTCCTGTTGAAGTTGTCCCGGACTGTTGATTTTTTATGTACCATTTGTAATGTTCAAGTTTAAAGGCAAGAATGTCATGAAAACCCAACTGGGGCAGCAGAAAGGCAATTAGGAAGATTGAGCCAAGAATAATTAAGGGGATGGTGGATAAATATATGACGGAGATTGAGAGGGAAAAAATAATCAAGGTTTGTAATGCAAATTGTGAGGATAAAATAATAAGGATACCCATCAAAACACAAATCGCCCCCCCCATGATTTGAACCGTGTTATTTGGTGTATACATAAGAAAACCGAGAGAAATAAAATATGTAAAAGAAAATAATAAACCCAGGCTTCGTGTTCCCAAGGAGGTCATTCTGGAAGTTAAGGGTAATAAAACAGGTGAAGTTGCTATTATAAGTGTGAGCAAACCCGGTACTGAGAAGCCAGATCCCAGTGAATTGAGATCAAGAAAATAAACACTTAGCAAATAACAAAAGATAATAAGCAAGCAGTCATAGAATATGTTTAAAAAACGTCCGACTTTACCCCAGTATTTTTTGGGAAACAAACTAATGATATAAGAACCTAAAGGTGGGTAGCCCCTTTTTCCCCGGAAAACTGAAATATCAGCTACATTATGTCCCCACAAGTTGCCAATCTTTTTTCTTGTTCTAATGTTCCATAAGTGTACAGAGTCATCTGACCAATTTGATGTATCATTTATCAAAAAGATGAATCTTAGCAAAAAAGAAAAAAATATTATTAAAATTAATTCCATATAATAACAATGCCCCATAAAATAAAGTGATCAAAATCTTTTAACTGGAGTTAAAAATATTCTTGTATATATTTTTTTAGCAGATTTATTTCCTTTTTTTTAGTTTTAACTTTATTACGAGTTTTAAAATTTCTATTTAACTTGTTTTCTTTGCTCGAATTAAACCAATCTAATTTATTTTCCAGAACTTCGTCGGGATTTTCACATAATTTTTCATAAGTAATTTTCACAAAATCACCGCCTCGGATCTGATTCAAATCTTTTTTTATCTGTTTTTCAGAGAAAAATATTTGAGCGATAACCTGTTCTTCAGGATTTAATTTTTGTATTGAATTAATTTCTTTTGGTTTCAAAGACCACCAGGTGTTTATATCATCGTATCTTTCTCTGCGACCTATAAGTAGAGATTGAGCAACAAATAGTGGGTTTCGTTTTATCCAGACAAATTTTGCTTTTGGAAAAACTTGTTTGAGCAAGGGGATTTTAAGACCTAAGGTTAAATTTTTAAATACCCATTTTTTACCAGAAATTGCGAATAATTTTGAGACCTCTTGATTTAGTTTTAAACTCACTTCCTCGTCTGGGCTGGAATAGTGGGAATCAGAGTTATCGAACCACCTGTCCCAGAAAAAGCCAAATTCGTGAGGTTCTAAAAATTTATTCTTCGCGTATCCGTGCTCAGAGTCAAAGTCAGACTGGAAGTCAATATCTCCAGCGATATCTTTTTGCAAAATGTATCCAACTACAGGATTATCCCAGAATCGGGCAATACAATTACTGGGATAGCCAACGTCATATTTAGTCACGATGGCTTGATATAACAGGGTAGAACCTGTTCTGGGAGCCCCTACTATAAAGATAGGGGATAAATTTCCAGCGTCTTGTTCTTCCTCTGTAGTTATATCGATCTCTTTTATTTTTGAATTAAATTTCTGAATTATCTCTGGCCGTAACTCCTCTGAGTTTTGGTTCATTAAACTAATTATTAAAATCCAATGAATATCTTCGTCTGAATTTACCGATTGCTCCCAAATTTTGTTTAAATGAGAAAATATTAGGTCTGGCCTGCATATCTACTGAAGATGTGCCCATATCGTAATATTTAAAACCATTTTCCTCAGCATCTCTGAGGCTTTCAAGAATTAAAAAAGAAAGAGCTTGTGTATCCCGGTATTTGGGATCACTCATTAAGTAAAAAGAAGAGATAACTCTGGAGTTCATTACCAGATACCCAATGCCGGCCACGGGTTTTGATTCATACCAGCCGATGTCCACGTAAACTTTTTCAGGTAATCTTGCATTGAGATCTTTGAATTCTTCTAACGTATGAGTTGCTGCAACCCCGTGCTGTTCAAAGGTTTTTTTAAGGACCACCCAAAAGTCTTCAATATTACCCTGTTTTTCTATTTCAATCCCTTCATCCTTAGCATTTCGGACGTGATTTCTTGCACTGGAAGTCAAACATTCGTATTCTATATCACCATTTTCTGGTAATGGGACCACGCTACTTACATCCGCGTTAATTAATTCGAAACCTTCCTCCAATAATGTAAAGGTAAAGGTGTCACTTTTTTCTTCATAAATGATGTCCAGGGGCGGAGTAATGACTGCTTTGTCCACTTGGGCTTCTTCAAGGTAGTCTATGAGATGTTTGGAAATTTCTTTAGCATGAGAATATTTAGGGGTAAATTTGAAAATAAAACCTCCATAGGACCCTCCATACGGGGAACTGGCAGTAAGTTGACCATCCTTTTCAGTCAAGGCCATTGGGAAAATACCACAGAGTTCTTGCCCTTTATAGAGACCAAGATGATTTTCATTAAACTTGTCCCCATGATACGCAAGAAAATCTGGGTCGTGGAATAAAGTTTGTCCCCGGGCCTCCTTAAGTAACTGTTTCCACTCAGAATAGTCCTGTTCGTTATTACGACTGATTTCTTCAATTCTATATTTTCCCATTTATAAAGTTCACCCTACCAGAATTTTCGTTTTTTAAATGATAAAGCCGGGTAATTATCTTCCATAAAATGTTTATATTCTTCTTTCCCTAAATCTAAGCTATTTGCCTCCAGCATCCCCTCCCCAACTTTCAATCCCGCAGTGTGCAGTTCAACAAGTGCCTTGCTATCAATGAAATCAGCACCAAAGCTCATGTTTCCAAAAGTGGCAGGTTTTTCCGGGACATATTCAAACTGCGTTTCGGAAACTTCTATATTTCCGCAAATGTGAACCACCAAAGAATCCGTATTTATCCTATCTTTTGATATAAATGCTTCCTCGGAGGCTCCTATCAAAAGCTTAGCTCTTTCGTGTTCGGCCACAACAATTGCTGAATAATTTTCTGGGTTTAGTGTATCGTCATAGGTTGTTTTTACTTCGATCTGATAACCGCTTTCTCTTAATTTTCTCTTAATTGGGCCAGCAAATCTTTCATTAGCCAATAATAGAATATTTGAGCTGAATGGTGTGAGTTTATAATGTAACAGATGATACATGGCTATATAAGCTAGATATTCCACAGTTTTTAATTTCTCGTCGGACTCATCGGTTCCGTAAACCTTTATTCCTTTCTGAGCGCAAGCCTCTAAATCAAGATCGTCTTCCCGAAATTCCCATGGTTCCCACATTAAGGGAATAACGCAGTTTTCTGAAAGTTTTTTAATTATTTCTTCAGTTATTGGCCTCAAGAAACCGGTATTAGTTAAGATATCAACTTCACTCAGATCAATATTTTCAAGTGAAGTAATAACATCAATTTTGTTTTGTAATTTCATCTCCCGAGCAAATCTATAAGTTTCCTTTTTAACTGTTTCAATATCCCCAAAATCCGAATTTTCAGTGTAGCCATATACTGTGGCTCCTGCCTGGGCTGCAATTAACGGAGTAACAACATAACAACCCGTTGCTGCTTCTGTGAGAACGGTTTGACCACTGAGATTCAGCTTAAATTCATTTATTGCAGTTTGTATTTCTTCTAATAATTTTTCCTTGAATAAAATAGATGTCTCACGGTCGCCGTAATCATACATATAAATTCGTTTTCCCTTTCAGAGGTGATTGGAATTTCTTGAATTGTGTGGATTAAACCACTAATTTCGTAACCCGCCCCGATAAAATTCTCACAGAAATCAACCACGGTATTCTGATTGCCGGCAACAAAAATATTTTTATCCCATTGATCTACCATTGCTATACCTCACAGACCCCCAACCAATGTAAAGTATGTTCGCAATTGTGAACATACTTTACATTGGTTAAAGTTGTTGAGAGACGCATATAGCAAAGCCCTTATTTCAAGGTGCTAATCATTTTAACAACTTAGT
>CAZVWJ010000030.1:0-30199 GCA_964631325.1 uncultured bacterium
GATAAGCGATTTTAATGATTAGATGTCGTTTTAATCTGTAACCTTGATTTGAACGACGCCCAAATTCGCCCGGAGAAACACATTTGATTGTCCTGGTTTCAATGTAAAAATTACATCGAGGAAATTAAATCCCGTTAGCTGCATAAAATCACCTTTTTGCACATATTGATTATATAATAGAGCGGGGGTGTAGTCCAGTTTTTCACCGGTAAACAAGGGGCTGGCTTTCCGGAAATTGGCGAGCAAAAAAATGTGGTGAGATGGAAATTATTCTTGCAAATAATAAGGAAAATAGCTTAATTCAGGTCAGATCTACCGGGTCCCAAACTGAAATGAGTACCCAAATACGTGTTTGTTCTCAAAGTTTGTTCTCTCCTGGAAAGCATAAGTAAACCGCCCCCGGCCCTGGTAAAGGGATAACCCCAGACTCAAGTTGTATTCTTCCGCACCCAAAAATCTTTTTGACATCCCCATTCGCCCGGCAAGATAAAAACTGTTTTCAAATGACTTATTATTTATCTTCCAGCTCTTTTTTACACCCAGATGGAACGATTTCAAATTATCCCCTTCGTGATTGACAAGATCACCGGCAAGGGTCAAACCCGAATCAAACCGGTAATTTAAACCGGCTCGCGTCTCTCTGGCAATATCCTCTTCCTGACCGCTATCCCAGCTTCGGGTTGCAATAATATTGCTGACAGCTACACCCAGCCGCAACTGTTCGTTTAGTTCATAGAGATAACCGAGGTCAAGTCCCTCCCCCGTGGCATTCACGTCTTCCATATCAGTCTCCGTTGAAAAATACTTAAAATTGGCGGCCAACTGACCGGGTATAAAACGTTTTACAGCAAGGTTGTAATAATAAATATCGTGACTGTAATCAAGCTGGAGCCCGGAGGTATATTGAAAATTATCAAAACCGTGATTTATTTTTGTCCGACTTACAGCCAACCCGTGGGAAAAATACGTGCCTGAAAATCCAATGCCGAGACTGCCGTAATCAACATCTACCGATTGCTGAGAACTCCTGGAAAAATTAGAAACGAACTGGCCGCTATCCACGACAGCATTGTTGGCGGGGTTATAAGAAATACCGTCCAATCCGGAAGCTGAGGCTGTATAAGCCTCGCCCATCCCCCGACCCGCGGCACTCCAGGTAACATTTGCCCCCGCCGGAGAGGAAAAAATGACGCATATGAATAAAAACGGGGAAATTACCAGCGAAATAACAGTGAATTTTTTAAAATTCATTTGGCAACAACCACCGGAAAGGATTTAGTTTTACTGCCACTGGTAACCCGAACAATATAAACATCATTATTTACCAGACTACCGCCTCTGTTTGAGCCGTCCCATTCAACTTCCTCGCCCACCGGACCATTTTTTTCAAAAACCAGGCGATCTCGGACAGTGAACACCTTAATCTTTGCCCGGGAATTTTGTGGGGGAATAATTTTAAGCGTTTCACCACTGGAAGGATCAAAACGTGGTTCATTCGGATTTGAGCTACTGCTACCGGCACCTTTATCACCGAAGACCACCACACCAAAATTTTCTTCAGCAGCTAACGCATCGGAGAGACTGACATCCACCCCCGGGCGGCCGGCGAGCTGGACTCCCGCTAAATTATCCCGGTGAAAATATAATTTATCCGAATGACCCGACGCTTCTCCACCTGTAAAAGAGCGGGCTACCACTGCAATTGTTTCAGCATTGAGAGAAACCGCAACATCTTCAAAAGTAAAGGTGCTACCCCCGGCAATATCCGGTCCTTTTCGATTGACAACCGTAAAATCTTCGGGTGGAAGGGAAGTATTATCGTCCTCGGCCAGACTTAACTCTATCTCATCCTGCTCCGTTGCCTCGGCTTGAACTTCGAGCTTATCTCCAGTCAACTGGCCCGACAACGTAGGTATAACCAGGGAGGGCGGGAAATAAGCAAACTGAACAGTGTCAGAAAGAACGCTTTGATTTCCGTACAGATCCGTAGCCCTGGCTTGCAAAGTATGAGTTCCGGAGGAAACAGAAGAGTTAGTAAGCTCCCGTTCCCAGTAATGCGTGGCAACCTGAGTGGGTCCCGGGGAAACTTCTATGCCGTCCAAATACAGGGTGACTTCATCGACCACAGTTGTATCATCCAGTACATTGTCTTTAGCAAAAATCCTGACAGACATTGTATCGCCAGTAATTGTGTCGCCTTCATCCGGGGATTCAATCCGGACCTCGTCTGGCGGAGTATTATCAACGTTGGCATCTGAACTTACAATCTCCCAACTTTCAAAAGCAACGGAATTGGATCGATTTGAAACTGTGGAAAATCCCCCGGCCGGAACACCCAGCACAAAATCATCACCCTCAGTAATAGTATTACTCGGACGAAAAACAAGATAAAAATCATCACTGGCGTCCAGGTCATCGGGCAAAGAAGTATCAGAACTTGAGCCGGTAAAAGTTAAGGTTAGCTCATTGTTTAAAAAATCAGAAATATCGGTCGGAGTTAAAAAAACGTCCGTGTCCGGCCCAAACTGATCGTTACCATCGCTGTCCCGCCAGATCCCAAGTCCGGTCTGGCTGTCGGAAGTTATAGATTTTAAGTCGGTAATTGAAAAATTTGTAACGTCGACATCGTTGAGGGTAACTGTTAGCTCCTCAAGGTATTCACCAGTTCCTCTGTCAGCAGCGTTTATTCCCACTATACCGAGGGGGGAGTTCGCCTGGCTCAACTCATGAGTCGGAGGGGAACCTTTGTCAGCGAAAAGAATGGGGAGACCGGCAGTAATAGTATGGGTTATCCCGGTATCGTCTTCACCGGACTTTTCAACACTAAAAATAATATCTTTGCCCTCAACGGCAACTGTGAAAGAATCGCCCAGCTCCATGGAATCACTGGAACGAACGCCGATATAATAATCCTCAAGCTGATCATTCGAGTCAGGTATCGGTTTGGGGGAAGAGGGAGTTAATTTCACGGTTGCCGAATCGGTGAATACGCTCCACTCCGGTGCGACAATCTGAACTAACGTGTCCCCTTCTCGACCAAAGCTTCCGTCACCATCATCCCGATACAGAGCAAGACCGGAGGAGGCGGTTGAACTGAGGGGAGCAAAATCACCGGTATCGGTGCTTCCGGTAAAATTCACGGTAACCTCCACCTGCTGAAGCGTCTGATCCCCGTTCTCACCATCGGCAACATTAAAGCCCATCACTCCAAGATGCGGAGCCCCCACTCCTAACCTCTGGCCCGGTTTTGTGAGATCATTCACCTGCAAAGCAGTGATTGTGTTAATATCTACCAGGTGAGTGTAGAAGCGATTGGCCTTAATTTGATCCCCCCATGAAAAAATACGAGAAATACTATTATCGGTATTGGCCCGCTCAACAAATTCAATCATCGGCCTTATCCCGTCCTTGATAACCCGGTTTCCCAGGGTGGCCCGGAATTGATCGAGATTGTCGGCCTGCTTGCTGGTCCGAATTACAACAAAATAATCATCCCCTTCGCTGTCACCGGTGTCAGCGTGAGGAATAACAGCATCAGTCGCAGCCGCCTGGTCCACATAAAGCCGGGTAAAGGGATCGTCTTCGGCGGCACCTGTAGAAGCGTTTTTACGTGATTTATTCGGCCCGATTTCCAGGGGAATACGCTCGTCTATCCCCGGATCAAATTGGCCCGGGCGATTGTTTGGATGGGAATTGTTATCCCGATAAATTGCCACTCCGCTCTGGTCGGTGTTGGAGAGGGGGTTCAAGTCCTGGGCCCGAAACTCCTGGTTCCCGTCTTCAAAAATTATATCCAGGCGGTTCAGGAGCGCTTCAGTCCCGTTAGCATTATGATTATCCTGGACGTTCAGACCAATTACCGGGACGGGCTGACTGGGAGCACCAATAGTTTGATTTTCTTCAGTCAAGCGGGAAAAATAAACTTCAACGGCCTGGGTTAATTCTCCCGTCTGAGCGGAAAGAGTTTCAGTGGTGGGAACCGGATGAAGTGAAGGTGAAAAAGAATTAACTGTTGATGAATCGACACTGTTCCCCTGACTAAAATGGAGACCGCCGTGAGGTATTTTGGCAATGAAAGTATCCCCGTGATCAGCAGTTTGATCAGTTAGCACTCCGATCCAGAAATTCCTGTTTAAATTTCCGGGCAATATCCCCCGGTTTGTTTCCAGGTCAGCGTTGAGCTCAGAGATAGAATCCTGTGGTGGACGAAGTTGAAAACCTTCTTGCAGTTTCAAACGAACCCGGGTATCCGAAAGCCACTCCGAGGTCTGAAAATCGGTTTCCCCCGGTTTCTCAGTTGCATCCGGAGAAAGTGGTAGCAGTTGATCAGCGTGAGAAAAATTTTGGAAGCCGGGGTTATTAAACCAGATTGAGAGGCCACTTTTCTCGTTCTGGGTTAACTCCCGGATATCCCGCCGCGGCACAAAATTTTCGGAGGTTTCAGGGAAAGTTACAGTAATTGCGTCAATGGTAGTTTTCTGGGTACCCGGTAAATCAGAGGTACCAATCGCAGTAAACTCCAGGATTGGGCCCGGAAGATAATCCAGCCCCTCCGAGTCGTTGACTGTATTAACGGGGTCCCCAAACAGTTTGTCCACCTGCCGGGTATCAAAACCATTAATGTTTCTTACCCCCTCGTAAACCGGCCCCTGGGTTACATCAACCACAGTTTGGCCAGAATTTGCGTTATCAATTCCGTTAGTAAAATTTATGGCACCGGTATCAATCCAAGCGTCCCATGCATCACCATAACCAAAAAACTGGGCGTTTGCAGTCTCATCGGAGGTGCCCCAGCCAATATTGGTCCGGAGGGTGATAAAATAATGGGATTCATCCGCAGCATCTATAAAAAGGTTATTGTCTTCGGTTTTCCACTCACTGCTAGCCGAAAATTTAATCACGTGGGAATCCGTAGGCGCTTTTGGCATTTCCGTCCGGTCAATTGTAGCCAGTACCGTCTGGCTGCCAGCCCCATATTCAGCGGCGTCAGAGCGAACCAGGCTAATTTCAGAGAAATCACCGTAAGCGTCATCCGAGCTGCCGCCCGGGATGACTTCTCCGAGTAGTTCCCGCACCCTAATATTGATGTCATCAAACCCTAAATTATCGGCCGGGTTCTGCCCCGCGAATTGCATGTGGACGAGGGGGATCCGTTCACTTTCCGCGGCAATCACCGCCGGTATACCTTCTCCGGTTACTTCACCGTAAGACTCAATCAAATTAGTTATCGTAATCAGGTCTGTGTTTGTTCCTTCAATCGCGTTGGTTTGATCATCCGTGTCCGACACCGCTTCCAACTCAACAATAAAATCGTCCCCGTGATCCGCGGCAGTGTCGGCAAGCAACCGAACGCTAAAAGAAAAGGGATCCCCTTCGCTGGCCGGCCCCCCCTCCAGTTGAAATGAAGTGTTATTTACTGAAGTTGAATCAACTAACACACCGTTTTCAAGCAGGCGGGCCTGAACGATGTCATCGGTCACACTCACCTCTTCATCCAGGTCAGCCAGTGAAAATTGAAATTTAAGAGTGTCGACAACAGCCGAGTCATCCGTTATTTCTCCGCTAAAAATTTTGAGTTCCTGGCCCGGAAAGATGCCCTGGTTGGAAACCGTTTCCTTGTTAACAGTCCCTCCTAATTTTGCGAGAGCAGTGGTAGGCAGGTAGAGAAAAACTGTAATTATGGTTAAAAGAGTGATAAAAGTGGCGGGCGCTTGTTTGCTGTTCTGCAAATTCATTCACTTCGCTCCCTATTTTATCTGCACGTATAATCTTTAACCATTATTATTGTTCCAAGCCAATGCTTCAATCACTACCCGGAATAATTTTACTCAATCAGAATAAAAGTATTTGCTATCATAAATAAGTACCAGCTTAAATTCAAGAAAAATACGGGACAAAACTTCAAAACGAATCTCCTCTCCCCTGGTGGGAGAGGACTAAGGTGAGGGGGAATTCCTCTTTTTCACCCCTATCTGGATCTTCCGCCATCAATGAGAAAGAGTCATTTTGAGGTTCTAAATACTGTTCGGGAGGCAAATCTTGTATTCACTGCCGTTTATTTTTTTCTTTTTACCTCTATATTTATTTTTTCTAATGGTTTTTTTTGGATTTGTTCAAGTCGGTATGCTGGAAGTGGCAAAGAACCTGGGACTTCCACCTAATTATGTCTTTTTGTTGCTCCTGGCTTCTTTGTTAGGTAGTTATATTAATTTACCGGTAACTAAAATAAAAAACAAAGGGATTGCCGAACGGTCCCGGCTTTTTCACCTGATGAGCTGGCGATTTAACACCCCTTCCGATTTTCAGCAACGCTACACCGTTCTTGCGGTTAACCTCGGCGGGGCTGTTTTCCCGGTTCTGTTCTGTTTTTATCTTCTCCTGCTTTATCCACAATATATCCTTCAGGCCTTGATGGCAACGGCAATACTGGCCCTTATAGTTAATTCAATGGCTAAACCGGCACCGGGCGTGGGAATCGTTCTTCCACTTTTCATTCCCCCGGTTCTGGCTGCTCTGCTCGCTGTTATAATCGCGCCAAATAACTCTCCCGTTGTTGCTTATATTGCCGGCACAATTGGAACGTTAGTGGGAGCTGATTTGATGAACCTGAAAAACCTTTCCCGGACCGGAGCCGAAATCGCTTCAATCGGCGGGGCGGGAACGTTTGACGGAATATTCCTCACCGGTATTCTGTCGGTTCTGTTAAGTTCCACGGGATAAAGAAAAGAGCCGCTGTTCCCGCTGGAAGGGGGGCACACAGAAACAGCGGCTCAAAAAAATAAATTTGGTAGGGTCAGTTTAACCGTTCTGGAGTTGTTCCTTTGAAATAAAATCGCCAAGAATTTTACTGCGCGAGGGATGGCGCAACTTATCAAGGGCCTTATTTTCAATCTGACGGATACGTTCCCGGGTCACCTTGAACATGTTACCGACCTCTTCCAGCGTCCTTTCATAACCGTCGTCAAGGCCAAAACGCAGCCTGATCACCTGCTCTTCCCGCCAGTCAATACTCTTCAACACTTCCTCAAGCTGATCCTGAAGTAGTTCGTCAGTGGTGTCTTTCATCGGGGACTCCAGCTTTTTATCCTCGACAAAATCACCGAGGCTGCTTTCTCCGTCGTCACCGATCGGAGTTTCCAGCGAAATCGGGTCCTGGGAGATCTTGAGAATATTCTTGACTCGCTCCTCTTCCCAGTTCAGTGCCTCGGCAATCTCCGACGGCTGGGGTTCCCGATTATGTTTCTGGACCAACTGCCGGGCTACCCGGAGCACTTTATTAATCTGTTCGACCATGTGCACCGGAACCCGAATAGTCCGGGACTGGTCGGCAATCGCCCGGGTGATGGCCTGACGGATCCACCAGGTGGCATAAGTGGAAAACTTAAACCCTTTCCGGTATTCAAACTTGTCCACGGCCTTGGTCAAACCAATGTTTCCCTCCTGGATTAAATCAAGGAAGGAGAGACCACGATTAGTGTATCGCTTGGCTATACTGACAACCAGCCGCAGGTTACTGCTGACCATTTTATTGTGGTACTTCCGCATCCGGTTTTCAGCCAACTCAATTTTATGATAGACCTTGCGCAGATCACGTTCGCGGAGCATGAAGGAATCAAGCTTATCTTCCGCCCGCCGGGCTTTCTTGATTAGTTTGTGAGCAAACCGCCGAATATTTCGCCAGCGGTATTTACTCCTTTCAGCCCATCCTTCTCGCTCCTCGTGATTCTCTCGCAAGCGATTGTATAACTTAAGCAACTGATTTGGACTGCGATTCAACCGGTCCCTAACCTTCTGTTCGAATTTTTTTAACTCAGCCAGCGACTCAACGGTTTCCTTTACTTCATCCGCCCACTCAAAAACAAGATCCTTGTTAATTTCCACTTCCTGGAAAGCTTCAAAAAGTTTTCCCCGAACTTCACGAAGATTTTTCCGTATTTTTAATTCTTCTTCGTCTTCTGCACCGTGCATCTGATTGTAATACTTTTCCAGTCGGGAACGATACTGAATAATCCTGTTGCGAGCAGTACTGATCTTGTCAAACCAGTATTTTACGTCATCTTCCTCAAGTCGCTGGGTCTTCTTCACCTGGACAAGTTTTTTTAAACTTATTTCCCGATCTAACACTCGCTTGGCAAGGTCTATGAACTCTTCGGCAGTGTAATAAGTACCAAGAACAGCCTCCATCACCCGTTTTTTACCCAGTTCAATCTGTTTTGAAATATGCACTTCTTCCTCGGAGGATAGCAACTCGTGGTTTCCAATTTCCTTCAAATAAAGCCGGACAGGATCAGTTAAACCGTCTTCGATTTCATCCTCGTCACGTTCCAGGAGACCAAGCTCATCCGGAAAATCATAACCAGAATCCTCACTGATAATCTCAATCCCATTTTTCCGTAGATAAATAATAATGTCATCAACTTTTTGAGTTTCAGTGGATTTGTCAGGTAGTAATTCATTTAATTCCGTATAAGTTATATTCCCCCTCTGCTCGGCTTTATCCAGTACATCTTCAATCCCCTCCAAATTGTTTACCTTTTCCTTAACCTGCTGCATAATTGCTAAACCCTCCTTAGGCTTAACCCTGTTGGTCTTCTTCCTGGCGTTTCATTTCAATTGTCTGTTCAAGTAGTGCTTTTTTTGCTTCATCAAGGGTCCCCCGATCTTTCTCATCGTCCTGTTCGCGCAGATTACGCTTGAGTTCTGAGCGTTCGCGCCGGATCGACCTGTTTCTGACCATCGCAGTAATCTCCAGGGGATCTATCCCGGCGGCAAATTCAGTTTTTTCACTGGTGCTCAATAAACCAGCCAGATAGGAATGAAAGTCAGCCGGAACTTGTTCAAGCCAATTCTGGGGAGAAAACTCCCGATTTTGATTTTTAAGCTTAACCAGCCCCTCCATTATTACTTTACTACGTTCAGAGAAAAAGTCCTTTTTTGAAATTTTTTCCATTACCGCATCAAATTTCTCCGGCTGCTGAGAAAGACTTCGGAAAAATATTTCTTCAATGCTCTGACCCGATTGATCCTTGAGTTGTTCACTCAACTGACGGTTTTTAGCTCGAGTAAAGGAAGTTAGCTGGTTAAAAAGAAAATCTTCTTCCACACCCAATTTACCAGCTAACCATTTAATTTCTTCTTCCTGCTGAAGCCGGCCCGGTAGCTGATTAACCAGCGGCAATATATTTTTGATTATCTGTTCTTTACCGGCAGAGGTATCAAGCTTTCCCGCCTCAACAAACCAATTGAAAAGGACCCGGATAAAAGGGCGTCTCTGACTAATAAGTCGTTTGAATTTCTCGGGGGATTCAGCAATCACGTCAGCCGGATCAGTCCCGGCGGGAAGTAATACCACAGTTGCTTTAAGTCCATTTTTCAGCCCCACTTCACCACCCCTGCGAGCTGCTTTTTTTCCCGCCTCATCACCATCGTAGACCAGCACAATCTCATCGGCATATCGTTGAATCTGGTGGACCTGCTGGGCAGTCAACGCTGTGCCCAGGGCGGCCACGGCGCTTTCAAAACCCGCTTCGTGGCAACGCATAACATCCGTGTAACCCTCCATTACAAGACAACGATTTTCCTTCCGGATGCTCTCCCGGGCAAAAGGCAGTCCATAGAGCACCTCCCGTTTGGAAAAAATTGGAGTTTCCGGTGAATTTAAGTACTTAGGTGTATCCTCATCCTCGCTGTTTATAGCTCGACCTCCAAAGCCCAGCACCCGTTCGGAGAGATCGTGAATGGGAAACATCACTCGCTCACGGAACATGTCAAACACGTTGTCGTTACTCCGGCTGAGCAAACCAAGTTCCAGCGCCTGCTTGGGAGACCGGTCGTCTCGTTTTAAAGCCCGAAGTAAATTATCCCAGCCCGCCGGAGCATAACCAATTCCGAACTGCTTTAACAGTGATTCAGAAAAACCACGTTCTTTCATATACCGGCGGGCCTGCTCACCGGGCTTCGACCAGAAAGCTTCCTGGTATCGTTCGGCCACATACTCGTTTAAAGAAAAAAACTGCTGGCGACGACTTCTTTCTTCCTCCGACTGCTTGCCGGAGGGAAGCTCAACCCCGGCACGGTCCGCAAGCATACGCATTGCTTCCGGAAACTCACACCCTTCAATTTCCATCATAAAGGTAAAGACATCCCCGCCTTTTCCACAGCCAAAACACTTAAAAATATCCATTTCCGGAGTAACCGAGAAAGAGGGAGTATCCTCGGTGTGAAAGGGACAGAGAGCCCAGTAATTTTTTCCTTTTTTTTCCAGGCGCACGTATTCCCGAACCACGGAGACTATGTCAACTCGTTCTCTAACCTCTTCCTTGGCTACCTCCCAGTCATCAAGAGCCATGACTAAAGCAACTCCCGCTGAAGATGAACCCGGCTCCACCGTTTCCAATCTACACTGCTCAACCGCTTCTCACGCCAGGGTGAATTAAATAAGTCGTCGAGCCCACAACAAGGCTCGGCACACTGCTGACAGTCCCCTTTACATCCTTTAAGAGGAGTAAAATTATCACCCCGCCCAACTCGAAAACTCAACGGTAAAGTCCGGGGGAAAATTCGAGCAAAACTGCCAAATCGCTGCTGTAGATCCAGTTCCCCCAACACCCCCAGGGTAAGACCGTGGTCTTCCGAAGCCCGTTGGAATTTCTCAAGAATTTCCCGTTTGACCCGGGAAACCGGCTCCCACCAGTTGTTAATTTGTGAATGGGGTACATAAAGCTCTTCATGAGGACTAACGTACTGTTCGTGGAGTCCGGTTGGTACCTGAATGAACCGTGCCACTACATGCTCAAGGTTACGCCGGGCAGCTTCTGATAAAATCCAATCCAACCGTTCTTCAAACTCTGGTGGGCCTGGGATTATTGGATCTATCCGCAAAATTGCGGAGATTCCAAGCCGCTGGATTCTCTCAAGCACATCAAGTCGTTCAAGGACATAGGGAATCTCCCCCTCCAACTCCAGGGGATCTACACTTATTTGAACCCGCGAATCAGACAAATATTCCATCATTGCCAGGGCTTCGTCAGGCACATGATACCGAGTAACAAGTTCCAGGGGGAGATTATGAAGCACGCAAACCTGGATCAACTTCTCCGCCTGTCCGTAGCGGTCATTGATCGGTTGAAAGGGATCGGTAAACGGAGAAATTACAGCGGGAGGAGCTAGCCGGAGGTTAACTAACTGGTCCCGGAAGTGTTCAGCGTAATTGTTATAAACAGTGACAATCATCTCTTTGCTGCCTAACCGGTGCAGACCCGGGAAACTACGAAGAAAGCAAAACTCACAGCGAGCCACACAACCTATATAAGGAGTTAAGGTGAGCCGGGGTGCTGGAATTGGCTGGTAAAAAGGGGACCAGCCTTTAATAGGCTTGTGATTCTCCCGACGAATGTGAAGACAGGGATCCTGGTGAACCGGATGCTTCCCCCCGCCAATTTCAGTCCGTTGAAATTCATGAATCAAAGCCATATATCTCGACCTACTTAAATTTTGGTTGACCTTTCAGGGTTTTTCTTTAAAAATATTAAGGCTATGGGATTTTTGAAATGGACAATTGAGGCTTTAAAAAATCCGCGTGAGCTATCGACTGTCTTTCCCAGTTCTCCTTTTCTGGCCCGAAAGATAGCAAATCAGCTTGATTTTTCTGAATCGCGGGATATAGCTGAACTCGGACCGGCTGACGGTGCCCTGACCAGACCGCTGGTCAAGCGCATGCATCCGGAATCACGCCTTTTGTTAATCGAAATCAATGAATCATTTTGTGATGATCTCCGGGAGAAATACGCGGCCCACCCAAAAGCAGATGCGATTGAGGTACTCAACAAAAGTGCCGGTAACCTCGACGAAATTTGCACGGACCAAGGAATTAAGGAGCTGGATTACGTAGTCAGCGGACTGCCCTTAACAACTCTTCCGGATGAATTATCTGACCGAGTTTTGCACGCTGTTCATCGAACTTTAAAACCCGGTGGCAAATACGTTCAATTTCAGTATTCCCAGGATTACCGGGACAACATCGAAGAAATATTCGGACCGGTAGATCTGCACCGGGTCTGGTTAAATATTTTCCCCGCCTGGGTATACGCCGCCACCCGATAAACCTTACATTTTCTCACCGGCTGAATATTCTCTTAACATTTCTTTGATAATTGAGCCGGGAAACCCCCGGTTTCCCAACCGCGAGGCCAATTTACGCTCGCTTAAACCTTGATTTTTTTTACAATACCTCCGAGCAAGCTCACGCTCTTTGCCGGAGTCAATCTCTTTTTCTACTAAATTCTTCGCCTGAGTACGCGCAATTCCCTTCTTCCCTAACTCGGCAATAATCATTTTCTTTCCCCGGGGCTTATTTTCAATTCTTTTCCTTATATGCTCCCGGGCAACTCTTTCATCATCAAGATAACCTTCCTCCTTAAGCCGGGGAACAAGCGAGCGAATCGTTTCGGGGGGATAACCTTTCTGCTCAAAGTGCTGGCAGTATTCCTCTACTGTTCTGGCATAACGGGCCAGATATTCCCGGGCCCGTTTCGGTAAAATTTTACGTGCGCCGGCCTCCAGGGTCTGTTTCAATTCCCGCGGGTTTACCTTTTTTCCTTCTTCCAATTCGCATTCGGTAACCACGGGGCCGGGCCACCGTAAACGTTCCCCACCTGTCAACTCAATCAAACGAACCGAGCCCCGCCTCTTTATTATCTTTTTTATTGTAGACTTCAATTTTTCAGGGTTCCCCGAGTGGGTTTGTAGAAAAAATAAAAACACACAATACAGCCGGTTAAGCTTCCGCTTCTGATTCTTCTTCGGATTCTATCATACCCAGATTTTCCTTAACCTCGGTTTCTATTTCTTCGAGGACCTCCGGGTTGTCTTCCAGAAATTCAAGGGAATTTTCCCGGCCCTGGGCCAATTGAAGGTCCCCATAACTGTACCAGCTACCTTTGCGTTCAACCACTTCCTGTTCAATCGCACTGTCCAGGATACAGCCGATCGTAGAAATCCCTTCCCCGTAGATAATATCAAATTTGGCCTGCTGGAATGGTGAAGCAACTTTATTCTTCACGCATCGGACCCGGACTCTGATCCCTTTTGAGTCAGAACCGTCTTTAAGCACGTCCGCCTGTCTTATATCTAACCGTAGAGAAGAATAGAACTTCAGGGCACGTCCGCCGGGCGTAGTCTCCGGATTTCCGTACATTACCCCGATCTTTTCCCGAATCTGGTTAAGAAAAACACAGGCTGTTTTGGATTTGCTAATTGCTCCGGACAATTTACGCAGGGCCTGACTCATCAGCCGTGCTTGAAGAGCCATGTGTGAATCGCCCATTTCCCCCTCGATTTCCGCCTTGGGAACCAGGGCCGCAACCGAATCAATTACGACAATATCCAGCGTCCCACTGCGCACCAGTTTTTCCGTAATTTCCAGGGCTTCTTCACCGGTATTTGGCTGAGCAACGTAAAGTTCCTCCACTTCCACCCCAATAGCCTCGGCGTAATCGGGATCAAGCGCATGTTCCACGTCAACAAATGCAGCTATCCCCCCACCTTGCTGAGCCTGCGCTATAGTGGAGAGGGCAAGCGTTGTTTTTCCCGAAGACTCCGGTCCGTAAATCTCCGTCACCCGGCCGCGAGGCACCCCACCGACCCCGGTCGCCAGATCGAGTGTCAGGGCCCCGGTGGAAATCGCCGGAACGTCGACTTCCTGGTATTCACCCAGCTTCATTATTGATCCCTGTCCAAAATCTTTCTCGATTGAATCAATCGTCGCCGATAGTATTTCTTCCTTTTTCTCTTTCTCTTCGTCGCCCATTAATCTACTCCCTCCAGTAAGTTAAGTTAATCACCAAGTTTGGAACGAACTAACTGCTGAACTTTGCCCCCTTCGGCCCGGCCACGAATTTTCGGCATAATCTTGCCCATAACCGGTCCCATATCAGACATGTCAACCGCACCCACTTCCTCAATTACTTCCTCAATCATTTCTTCCAGCTCAGATTCCGAAAGCGATTCCGGAAGATAGCTGTTAATAATCTCCAGTTCGCGCTTTTCTTTATCAGCTAACTCCTGGCGTCCCCCCGCTTCAAATTCTTCAATCGATTCCTTCCTCTGTTTGGCCTGTTTGGCCAGCAGAGCCCGTAAATCCGCTTCCTCAAGGTCTGCCCCGGAATCAATCTCCTCATTCCGCACGGCAGATTTCAACATCTTCAGGGTCTGTTTTCTAACTTTGTCGCCGCTTTTCATTGCCTCCTTGAAGTCACTGTAAATCTGATCTTTTAATCCCACTGTCAAGACCTCCTTTTTTGTATTTGAGGATAAATATTCTACCACTTTCACCAACGAGGTTAAACAACTTCCCGGCTGGAATCAATAACTCATTCCTAAATCGAACGATTGTTATCGAAGAACACATAACTCTCCGGATTTATTTCCGTGCGTACGCAGGACTGATCAGAGATCAGCTCAAGCCATCCAGTGATGCGATGAGGCTTGCCCTGCATACTTGACAGGGTATGTATCCCTCTATATAATGACAGTCTTTTTGGGTCGTCATTTCGGGGCCCCGATCCCGGAATCCAGCTTGACCTTGATGGGTCTCCCCGGTCGTCATTCCGGGGCCTGACCCCGGAATCCAGCTTGACCTTGATGGGTCTCCACGATCGTCATTCCGGGGCCTGACCCCGGAATCCAGCTTGACCTTGATTGGTCTCCCCGATCGTCATTCCGGGGCCTGACCCCGGAATCCAGCTTGATTTTACGTTTTTTAGCTCGCTGATCCACGCGAACGAACGCAGATAATTCAATTATTATTTTATTTAGTCAATAACTTAAAAACTTAAAGTACGATACAATCCAAATACGATCCAAGAATCGCTCAATTTAGGTCATCATTACTCGCGTCTTCCGTGCATTATTGTTAAGTCTGTCTTACAATTGAGTATATATTGTTTTAGGCTGATTATGAAAAATTAACAGGATAACCCTCAACAAAATTCATATCTATATCTTATTGGTGAATATTTATGGGCCAGGTATTAACCAGTGAAAACACGCTTTCCACCCAGAGTGAATCTCTGCGCAAGGAAAGCTCTATCCTCTCTCAATTACTTTACGTTGAGTTAGGAGTTGGCGGAATACTTGTCGCCTGGGGACTTATTTACTATTTCTGGCAAAACGGAGTCGGCTGGCTAATTTTTGGTGGTTTTATCTTATTTCTTGCCGTCAGCCACCTGGTCAAGTCAAAGGAAAACATCGAAGATGCAGATAAATTCGAGAGCGGTAAATCCGGCGAGGAGTTTGTAACTAAAATTCTTCGCAACGACCTGCCGGACGACTGTCTTATCCTCAACGACCTCGATGTGGAAGGCCATTCACGCCCGGCCCAGATTGACCACCTTATAGTCACCCGGGCCGGTCTGTTTGCGATTGAAACCAAGGCCTACTCGGGGACTCTGAAGGGAAAAGCGGAGGACGAAAAATGGACCCAGGTCAAAGAATACAAGGGAAACAAAGAAAAAAACAGGCTAACTAATCCAATCCAGCAAAACAAATACCACGTCGAAATCCTGGAAGAATTCATCGAGAAGCAGGACCTGCCTTTCGAGGACCGACACATCCACTCTTACGTTGCCATGGTGAACAAATACATGGACATGGAGATCACCGGCGATACTTCCAACGTCGATTTTGCCTGGTATTTACCGAAAAAAATAAAACCACAGCTCAAGCACGAAAATTACAGTCCCAAACAGATAAAGATTTTTTTGCGAACCCTCGATATCTCCCTCCCGGATTCATTCAGCTACCCGCCGGAACCGGAAGCCACGGAAGCGGAGGAGACGAAGGAAAAAACAACGAAAACTAAAGAAGCGACTGATGAACAGGAAGAATCCTCCACCCCCGACGTGGAAGACCTCAAGCTGGGCAACTAACTTCTTCCTCTAATGTCCATTATTTCCCTCGTCGCCGCTGTTGATGAGAACTGGTTGATCGGCGACCACGACCGCATGCCCTGGCACCTGCCGGCTGAATTACAGCATTTTCGGGACATTACCCTGGGAAAACCGGTGATCATGGGCCGGAAAACATTCGAAGCTATCGGTTCTCCTCTGGAGAAACGACAAAATATAATCCTTACGGAAAATACTAACTACCACCCGGACGGCTGTCTGACCGCGGTAAGTGGGGAAGCGGCACTGGAGCTGGTTGAGCCAGCGGAAGAAATTATGGTGGCCGGCGGGCGTTCTCTCTATCAACAATTCTTAGACCACGCCGAAAGAATTTACCTCAGCAAAATTCACGCCGAATTTGACGGAGATACTTATTTTCCCGAGATCGACGAAACCGACTGGCAGATAACCCGGCTGAAACACCACGAAGCCGACCGGCAGAACCGCTGGGCTTTCACCGCCTATCTCTATGAACGGGAGCACTGAACCACCTGATGCTTTTCGCAAATTATTCAACCCGGACTTATCTGCTTTTAGCCGTTACTTTGCTGGTTCTTATGTGTGCGGTGCTGTTTGCAATGGGCCGCCCTTTTTTATGTTACAACGGTTCACTGAAGCTCTGGTACGGAAAAGTCTTCTCCTCCCAGATTTCTCAACACCTTACTGATTGGTACACATTCTCCCATATTTCCCACGGGCTGTTGCTTTACCTGCTCCTCTGCTGGCTGTTGCCCGACTTCCCGTTTGGCGCCCGCCTTTTGCTCGCTATCTTTATCGAAGCCGGCTGGGAGGTCTTTGAAAACACCGAGTTTATGATCAAGTATTACCGCCAGAACACAATGGCAATTGCTTTCTACGGGGATACTATTCTGAATTCCCTGTGTGACGTGCTGGCGATGATTCTCGGCTTCTGGACCGCCCGCAAGCTCCCCGTCTATGCCACGCTCCTGCTTTTCCTCGCCCTCGAAATCGGCTTGATCTACTTCATCCGCGACAGCTTTCTGCTCAATGTTCTGATGTTCATCTACCCCTTCGAATTCCTCAAGCAGTGGCAACTGCCCCCCTCCGCAATCCCCGGCGGTTAAATTTTTACCTGCCCCGTATCCTGGTATCCCTGCGGCTAAAATAACACCGAAATCCGGCTAACTTGCTGGAATCCGGCCAGCGAACTTGCGCTGGAGGACACCTCGCCCGTATATGCCGGGTTTGGAATGTGTTTTCTTGACGGCCCCGGCCATTTCAACTAATATAGCTTCTGAAAAGAATAAGCCGAATTTAAAAATTTTTAACGTATTAGTGTCTTATATCAGCGGGAAAAGGAGGATAACCGGTGAAAAACTTATTTTTTCTTCCCAAATCATATTTTAACCGCTGCCTGGAATCAGCTGACTGGAGCTGCTGGCTGCTTGCCGTTCTTTCTTTTAGCCTGGGAGCTGGTCTTCCACTTGGTCTGGCTGAATTTACTTTTTCCTACTCTGTTTTTACAGCACTTTTGTTTTTGCCATTCTGCTTCTGGCTGCTCGGTTCATTTACCGGTAATGAAAGAATTGGTTACAAACACTTGGTCTGGCTTATTTATACCCTGCTTCTAATCATTTTTTTAATCCTTGCCCCTTTAGGCTGGTTTCCCGGCTTCTACGAGGTCTGGCAACCACTTTTCTGGGCTCCGTGGGGATTTCTGGCAGTTGGTCTAAGCCTCTGGTTGAGCCAGCGGCTCACCAGGAGGTATTTAAATCACGACCCCGGGGAGTTATTTTACTTAACCGACACTTTTAAATACCAAGCACTGATCGGCTGTTATTATGCTGGCGGAATAATTCTGCTTACTGCCTGGGTGCCCCTGTGGACTCTCCGCCGCCTGGATTTAAACTATCATTTTCCGCTTCTTCTGGTCTGGACAATCCTGGCAGCATTGGTGTTTATTCGAATTACATATTTAGCTGCTCGCAATCTGTTTAAAATTGACCTGCCCACCAGTATCCTGTTCAGTCTGTGGCCCTTTAGTCTGAGTGGCTACTGGCTACTTTATCCAGTGGATGAATATGACGTTCTATTCCGACATTTGCCAGTATATTTAATCCAAAATATCCTCGGGAGTCCCGAGTATGCTTACCCCCTCGGCGGAGTTATTCTCCTCTTTTTCGGGGGAAGTGATCTTTTTTACCGCTGGGCTGGCTCCACTCGCAGTCGATTTATCAGGCCCCTGTTGAGTTCTTTGGTTATCGGGGGATTGTGCGTGCTGGGTCTGGCCGTTTTTACCCTTATATTTGCCACTTTGGTTCTATCCCCCCCAAAACTGTATTCTCCTGATTGGGTTTATGAGGCTCAGCCCACCGCAGAACAGAACTTCAAAGAATTAGATCAATTTGCCCGGCGAATCAATCTGGATCCGGAGGCGGCTCGAAGCGAGGATGATTTTGATACCAAGACTTACCTTACTACTGTTAACGATACTCTACAGGCGGGGAAAAAATTACTGTCCCGTCCACTACTTTTTCCCCGGGACTACTTGAAACACGACACTATTCCCGCGACGTTTAGTCTTATTGACCTCGGCCGTATTGTTAAGTTGAAATCACTTTACCTTCTCAACCGCGGGAAATACGAGCAAGTCCTGCGGGAGACTAATTTTTTAACTGAAGCCGCTAATAATTTAACTGAGTCCCGCACCGTACTTATCGGTCTGCTGGGGACGATAAAAATTAAAAACCTTACGCTGGATATTCAAGAAAATCTGAAGCAAAAAAATCTTTCCCCAAAACAACGCCGGCAACTACAGACACAGCTGTTGGACGCCGGAGCCTGGCCGATAAGTCCGGGTTTTAGTTGGTTTACCGGGACGATAAGTTTAAAATCCAAGTGGAACGAAAGTAATTTCATACTTCGACTTTTTGAAAGAAAATATTCACCCCAAGGCCCCCTGAGGGAACTTCGGTATTTGACGCTTAATCTCCTTGGTTCAAGTGAACAGATACGCAAAAAAATGATTGATCGCTATCACCGGTTGGGATCACTTCTGGACACTCCTTATTACCGGATAGATTGGCAGCACGCCGGTCCCCCGCGCCGGAAGCATCTACTGGGTTACATTTTGGACTCGCCCTGTCGACCCCTGGCGGGCTACTACGATGGCCAATTTACTCCACAGGGGCTAAAACGTTTTTCAAAAACAACCTACTCAGTAATCAGTAGAACCCGGAAACTTCTCCACGCGAACAAGGAAACGGCTAACGCTAAGCTAGCCCCGCTACCCCGAGCTTTTCACTGGGATCCGATGACCGGAAAATTAATAAATGACTGAGGAACTTGCTTGACAGAGGCGCCGGTGCCTCTCAAAGCCAGATGTTACAATTTACTTTTTCACGCTCAAAGTTCCAGTAAATCAGCAAGGCGATTAAAAAACGAAAAACGTATCGTACGAGGACTACGGTCGGGGATGAGACCGATCGAATCGGCGAACAATCGTCTCAACAACCGTTGTTTTTCGTATCAGGCGAAAAAAGAGGATGAAATTTGATCAAGGGTGCGAAATTGGAGAAATTCAGATAAATGTAAATAATTTCGCTAACTTGCGCGTGAGTTGCGTGTTTGGATTTTCGTGAAATGATTTGTGTTCTTGAGATTGTTGATTGTCACTGGCCGGAACAACTGCAACTTAAATTTTGGGAAAATTAAGGGAAAGAAAAAAAGGGGCGGCTCAATGCCGCCCCTGCTTGTATTGCGAAGAACGCCGGTAGCTATCCGGCAAGGTAGACGTTGCCATAGCCTTGTCAAGCCACTATTAGTATCGTCCATAAAAACGGACAAGTCAAGATACAAGTATGATTCCGGAGGGTACCGGAGTCGAACCGGGGGCCTGCTAAGGCCTGGCAAGAGCTTGACAAGGCTCTTTTCGCCCCGACGGCAACGCCTACCCTCCTTCGCTTCTAACGCTGCGTGGAGCTCTAAGTTTTTATGAGTCCCGCAAGCTCCTGCCTTCGTTAATATAAACTCTAACAGATGAGTTAAAAAAATGAAACATCCAGAAGCTCCTTCCTATAATTCAACACTCAGCTCCTAAGCCACCCAAAATAACCTGGCCATATTCGGAAGAGGATGAAGCTTTTGCGGGGCGGTGAGTTGGGGGTTTTGAGTGGCTGTGTTCTATGCCATCCAGAATACTTTAATCCCACCGAATAATCATAACAACTTTCTCACGCATGCGTGAGAAAGTTTGTAGCCCCCAACATCTCGCTCGTATACGAAATCTCCTTGAGGGTAAAGTTGTTCAACAACTCAACCGGCAGATTCTTTAAATTGTGGCTGTGAACCTTCGATGCTTGGTTGGATATGTAGATAACTTTTTTGGTGACTATGCTCAGTTGATTGAGCTGTATGCTCGAAATCCTTTAAACTCACTGCGTTCGGACAGAAACATTTCGAGCTCTCTTCTGGGAAAACCTTCTTCTTTAATTCACCAGATTCCTTTTCGCTTTGTTCTTTCGCTCCCTGTCCGATGATTTCCTCTCGTCTCTGTCAGGCCCAGCTCCACCAGGAAACCAGACGGGATAAAATCACACCGCACGACCTGTGCGCCTCTCGGGCAATGGAGCGGTCCATAGCCTGATTTTCTTTTTACAGCTCTGAATCGAATATGGTTTAATACAGTTGGCAGTGAGATTATGAAAAATTGAAGAAGTGAAGAGGCAGTTGCAACCAACCTCCAGGGCTTATTGTGTTTTGGATTTTTTGTTTTGGATAGCTTATACTATTTATGATGATTGATTAAGTTTCAGGAGGCAGTTTTATGGTCACTGGAAACGTTAAAGAGCAGATGCAGGAGCTGATAGATGACTTACCGGATGAAGCATCCTGGGAAGACTTGATGGAGCGTATCTACGTGCGCCAGTCGATTGAAAAAGGTTTAAAAGACAGTCGAGAAGATGAAACTGTTGACTTAGCGGAAGTTCGGGAAAAATTTAACCTCAAAAATTATAGGTAACCTGGACCAATCACGCCTTACAACAACTCTCTGAAATTTATGAGTACATAGAAACTGATTCTTCGTATTATGCTCTCCAGACGATAGACCGTCTTACAAATCGTTCTAAACAGATCGGAGAGTTCCCACGCTCCGGACGTGTTGTCCCGGAATATGACCACCCTGATGTACGTGAAGGCTGGATTCAACTCGTAAGTGCAACAGTTAATTGATTTTCCGTATTGAATGGGGATGATTATGAAAAAGTTTCTTGATAATAAAACAGCAATCATAAGTGCTATGTTATTAATTGTTGGGATCTTGTTTACGGTGGGGTGCGTGTCAAATCAAACCAGGACTAAGACGGAAGAAGATAAATTGGCACAAATAGCTGTCACTGAAAGAATAAAGCAACTTTCAGGGAAAGAGAAAAACAAGGAATTAATTTCTGGTTATAAGGATATATTGTCAAAATTGAAGAACGCAGATAGCGATAATTGGAAGAAGCGGTTAGCTGGTTATGAAGAATTAATGGTTCTAAATGCTATAGCGGAAAATTCACTTTCAAAAGAAAAGCAAAAAGAAAACCCGAATCCAGAACGAATAAGGAATTTAGAAGTTAAAAAAGAAACAACACTACATTTGTTAAAAATCAAAGAGACTCGAATAAACTTAGCTAACCTGGGGATTACTTTTGAAACTGAAGGCTATGGGGATTTACTTAAAAAAGCTCGATCAAAACGGCAGAAATTATTAAAACAATTAATGGAGGTATATCCAGATCCCAAATTGTTTAATATAGTTTATTCCAAGGTATTAAAGGAGCCGGTTTCCGGTGGTTTTGGATCCGAAGGTGTAGGGCTTGAATCTACTTATCAGTCAATTGCAGAGGAAAAAGGTATCAGCGAAGATAAGGTTCAAAAAAACGCTTCAAAGGCTTTGGAAATTATGACAAGTAATGGCGTCAAACAATTAACCAACACTGAACAATCATTGATGGCTTGGGTGTTAGGAGGGGGAGGCGAGGATGCCCTCGCACTCATAAAAGTTGCAGAAGATCAGGATATTATTCCAAAATATGTGAACCAGAAAATTGATGAAGAAGCATTGGTAAAAACATCTAAGAAATTGACACATGTACAGACAATAATTAAAGAGGTAAAAGCAGTTGCTGAATTACAGGGAAAGCAAGTTCCATAAATACGAAATCTCCACGAGGGTAAAGTTGTTCAACAACTCAATCGGCAGAATTTTCAATTGTGGCTGTGAACCTTCGATGCTTGGTTTGGCTAGGTAGACAACTTTATGATGACTATAACCAGTGGATTGAGACGCGAGCTAGAAATCCTTTAAACTCACTGCGTTCGGACAAAATTATTCCGGGCTCTTACCCCAAGAAAACATTCCGCTTTAATTCACAGTTTTTGGACCTTTGCCCGATAATTTTCACGCGCCTCTGTCAGGCCTCGCTCCACCAGGAAACCAGACGGGCCAGAATCACACCCTGAATTAACGGGTGGTGATAATTTTTGTCGGAAAGTGGTGATTTTTAGTGCCGCTTGATAATTTCGGACTTACTACTGCTTATTGATTGTGATCATTATTTAGATTGTTGTGAAAAATAGAAAATATGAGGAAATTTGTGGACTAAGGGGAATATTGATGTTGTTTTCCGTTTAGTCCATTATATAATACTTCAGAGTACTCGATTGCGCTGGTGGTTAAAAAAAACATCAGTTTCTGAAGTCGGTTAGAAAGAAGTTTGTTGGATGGTACCAAATATTAAAGTTTTTTTGTATCAGGTAATTCAAGGTATAGGTGATTTATTTGAGTTTGATGAACGAGTATATTAATAAACGGCTCGATTTGCAGGAACTCAGAGAGGAACTTAATCATCTTATTAAAGCCTACAATCAAAAATGTGATTCGTATTTATTGATATATTCTTCTGCTATTTCAAAACCTCGAATACCAAAAATTTCAATGGATATGCAGGACTATCATGTTATTCATGATCTTTTGCGTGACAATAAGGGGGATCAATTAGACGTTTATCTTGAGACGCCCGGAGGACAAGGTGAAGCCGCTGAAGAGATCGGGCGATTTATAACAGAAAAGTTTGAGAGTGTTTCTTTTGTAATATCGGGGGAAGCAAAAAGTGCTGGAACTATTTTAGCACTTTCTGGTAATAAAATTTTGATGACTAAAAGTGGGAGTTTGGGTCCAATTGATGCTCAAGTAACAGTAGGAAGAAGTACTGTTTCTGCTTATGATTATATTGAATGGGTTGATAAAATTCGGGAAGAAGCTGAAGAGGAGGGAGAGTTGAATCCATTCGACGCTCAGATGGTGGCACAAATTAGCCCCGGAGAATTAGAATCAGTCAATTATGCGCTGGAATTTGCCAAAGAACTTGTGAGAGAATGGCTTCCGCGAAATAAATTTAGGGATTGGGATGTTACAGATGACAGAGGGTTAGAAGTTACAGAAGAGATGAAAGAAGAGCGGGCAGAAGAGATAGCAGAAAGTTTAACTGATCACGAAAAATGGCTTAGTCATGGTCGTTCATTAAAAATTTCAGATTTAGAAGAGATTGGGCTACAAATAGGTAGGATTGATGAAGATCAAGAATTGGCTGAAATTGTTTATAGAATTCAAACAGTTATCAGGCTAATCTTTCATTCTAGTTCAACATATAAGATTTTTGCCACGGAAGATAATTATATTGGTCAGCAAGCCGTGAGAGAGTCCAGCGAAAGTCCTACGCCGGGCAGCCAAAATGGGGGGGATGGTGAGGAGGCGGGACCGGATGGGGCTCAAATTACTATTGAATGTGATAATTGTGGTCGTGAACATAAGATTTTTGCAAAATTCAAGGAAGACGTTGAAATAAACGATAATTTAAAAGAAGAAGGTTTCATCCCTTATCCGGAAAGTGATAAAATAATCTGTGAATGTGGGTATGAGTTGGATTTGAGAGGCGTAAAGAATGAAATTGAAGCACGTAGTGGTCTGAAAGTTATCCCTGAATCTGAGGAGGATTGTAGTGATGGAGAATAAAGAGCAGCTGGAAAAGAAAGGAAAAGGGAATACTTTGTTAAAGTTTGTTAAAAAGACCAAAGAGGGAGAATACGCCGAAATAGATGAAGATTCTATAAATGTAAGTCGAGCGAAGCAGAGAACCATAGTTTCTAATAATCAGGATGATTTTTATTATTATGGTGTTAGTTGAAAAAATTTTTCTTCAAAAGTTTAAAATTTATTCAATTTCTTTTCAGGCTTACTTACCTTTAAGCTTATAGTTTATTGCTTGGTAATTTACTTTCGTAATATTTTTTAAAAAGTAAATTTTACAGTACGCTTTCCAACCTTTTGCCTTTCTGAAATTCTCACAGTTAGTAATGTATATAGTATTATCCTTCAGGATGCTATAATGCAGTGTAACGTGTCACGCTAATCCCGTGAAATCTTTCGAATTAAAGCCGGGAAAGAACAGTGTGTCTATTAAACCATAAGTAACGTCAAATCAGGCAAAAAACAATTCATCAAAGGTGTGCTAAAGGGGGTATTAGTACGGCTTTAAAATGACACGTTTCCCGGAAATAATTCGACACGTTACAATTGCAGTCACTGGAGAAATTCTTGCAATTTAATTTTTTAAACGTAGCTACATCTACAAATCATCGAGCCTCACCGAGCCTCGGAGGTTGAAAGTTTTAAAGAATAACGGATGATAATACGATATACACTAGAGGGTGCAATAGTTTGATAACTCTCGGTAATGCGCTCGAAGTGCGATAAAATTTAATCTCAAATAGTCCGGTTCAGGCTAAAATACCTACCTCTATTACATCTAAACATAGCTCATAAAATTAGTTTAAACATAAAATTTCTTTCCGAGCCTCCAGAATATCGTAATTTTTTGCTCCCTCACCCTCCTCAAAAAGCCCTCGTAGAAATATTTGAGGGCTACATCTTGCAGGAATAAATTCAATTACCTCTAAACATAGCTAGTAAATAACAATAAAACATAGTTGACACGATACATCTAAACATAGTATATTTATTACACCAAAACATAGCAAATAATTGTAGGTGGCAGGTGAGAAAAATTGAGTGAATTTGTAGCCAAGACACTTGAGAAGGCAAAAAAGTTAGCTGATGAGCACGATAATATTATTCGGTCCGAAGAATTGACCCGGCGAGAACGAGAGAAACTTCAAGAGCGGGACTTTTTGCGGCAAATTATCCGCGGCTGGTATTACCTGGTTCCGGAAACAACACCAGAAGGAGATACAACTGCCTGGTATATTAACTGCTGGAATTTTTTTAAACGGTATCTACCTCACCGCTTTGGTAATAAATACTGCCTCTCCCCGGAGACGTCTCTGTTCTTACAAACTGAAGCAGGGCGGATTCCGGATGAAATCGTTGTCCGGGTCGCCGAAGGAGGAACCACCAACCTTGATCTTCCAGCCGGGGGTTCGGCCCTGATTTATCAGGACCCCGATGCTGTCCCTGACAGAAATGAAACTGTTAGAGGGTTAAGGGTTTTTTCACTTGCCCTGGCTCTATGTAAGGTTCCACGGGCATATTTTGAGAACCATCCAACGAACGTCCAAACCGCACTCTCACAGGTTAATTTTCAAGTGCTATTGGAGTGTTTGTTAGAACGAGGCGCCAGTAGTGCCGCCGGCCGTCTGGCGGGAGCTTACAGGGAGATGGAAGAACATAGAAAAGCCGAGGAAATTGAAGATGGTATGCAATCCGCGGGTCACAAAATACAAATCGGAAACCCCTTCTCGAAGCAAAAATTTAGCCCCTCCATCAACGAAAAGACTTCTAACGCTGTCATTGACCGTTTTCTGGTAATGTGGGACAAAATGAGTCCTGTCGTTAAAGACAATTTTCGCGCCCCGCCTGAAAATGAACCGAGCCAGGCGACTTACTTAGAAAGAATGGACGCCATTTATACCAGTGATGCTTACCATTCACTCTCTATTGAAGGATATCAAGTAGACGAAAAGCTTATTGAGAAGGTGAGAGATGGCGAATGGGATCCGAAATCAAATGAGGCCGCCAAGGAAGAAAAAAATGTTCTGGCAGCAAAGGGGTATGAAAATGCCTATGCCAGGGTAAAAGACAGTGTAAAAAAGATCTACGAGTCTAACAATCCGGCTGAAGTCATTGAAACGGACCATCAAAAATGGTTCCGAGAATTATTTAGTCCGCTGGTTCAGGCTAATTTGCTCCAGTCAAAAAGGTTGGCCGGATATCGTAGAAGTTCCGTCTACATCCAGGGCTCCAAGCATATCCCACCTCGCTGGGAAACTGTGTCCGACCTTATGAATCAGTATTTCAAAAAGCTAAAAAACGAGGGTCATGCCGGAGTCCGCGCTGTCCTGGGACACTTTTTCTTTGGCTATATTCATCCTTACTTCGACGGCAACGGGAGGATGGCCCGTTTCGTAATGAACGTCATGTTAGCGTCCGGTGGTTATCCCTGGACCGTTATCCACGTCGATGATCGGTCAGACTACATGGAATGTCTGGAAAAAGCTTCAATAGAAGAGGATATTTTACCTTTCACAAAGTTCATCCAAGAACAAATGGAAAAATAGTTTGAATTGTAGAAATAGAATAATTCGTCTACCCCCCGGCTGAACCTTTTCAAATGCTTTGTCTGGGGGGATTAACAGAACTGTCTAATCCCTGCCCCGTATCCTGGATTTCCTGCGGTTAAAGTAGCGCCGGAATTCGGCCGAAGAACTTGCGCTGGAAAACATCACGCCTGTATATGCCTGGTTTGGAATGTGTTTTCTTGACGGCACCGGCCATTTCAACTAATATGGCTTCTGAAAAGAATAAGCTGATTTTACAAATTTCTATCTTGTTCAAAAAAGCTCCCCTGATTTGTAAGAGGAACCATTAAGAAAGTCCCCCCCGGTATTTGCCTCCATCCTGACGCCAAAATTCATTTCATTATCCCGGGGTATTTCGTTGCCCATATTTTCTTCCAGAAAATCAAAATAGCCACTGCTGCCCCAGTTGTCGGTCCAATGTTGGATGGAATCCTCAATTCGGATCAAGCATTTTACGGGGGCAGTGAAATACTCCTGCAGACCTGACTCCGAACTAAGTTCATACTCACTGGCGGCTACCTCCTTGAGTTCCTTGTTGTGAAAAGGATCAAAAGCCATCCGCAAACCGTCACAGAGCGACTTATTCTCGGGGTTGGAAACCGCACTGAAATCGTATTCCTCTTCCCGGAAATAGCTGTTGACGTGTAAAAGAGCCATCCTTACGGCTTCCAGGGCTCGCAGGCCGCTTCGCTCCGGGTCCTGACGGTGGAGTTTGAGCATATTTGATTCCATGTGGAATAGGATAAAACTATAATCTTCCTCTTCTCCCTTTTTCATTTTGCCAAAATCCTTGGCCATTCGCGAAGAAATTTTTTCCAGTGCATAATCATCAACTTGAACTTTCTCCGTCATAATCAATACCACCTTTCTTCATAAGAATTTGTAGTAAACTCTGCTGTGTTCTCAGAATGATTTATTGATTCCTAAAAGGTACCCGTTCAACTTATTTCCACGGCCCTACATCTGCAGACGAATTTTACCTGAGCCAGTTAACTGTATCAGATTGTCCCGGCTAATTCAAAAAATCACTACCAGTAACAAGGTTAAACTATCTACGCTTGTTGGTTTACGGAAAAATTCCTGAACTCAGTTTTCCAGGTAAAAATCATGCTATAATAATCAGCAAATCTCTGGCTATTCCTAACACTGTTTTCTTATTTACACTATCATCCTCCCGGTTTGTGAGATACCCGAATCTTAGATTGCTCAGTGCCTCTGTCAAAGGGGTTATAAAGCAAAATTGTCCTCCGACCTTTCCCTCCCTGGCTTGCAGTTTTTTTATTGCAGTGCTATTATAAATTTTGCTTCTAAACAGTCCATCGTTTACACTTAGACATAAGGTTGAAAAATATGAATTATTCGGAAATCAGATTCCGAACTCATGCTATTCAACGGATGTATGAACGCAAGATTTCTGAGGCTGATGTTTTTTCTGTTCTTGAAGAAGGAAAAGTGATAGAAGAATATCCGGATGACACCCCATATCCAAGTAAGCTTATATTGGGGTGGCGGGACCAGCGGCCTCTCCATATAGTTGTTGCGAAAAATGAGTTAGATGATCAACTGATAATTATTACAGTTTATGAACCTGATCCTGAAATTTGGGATAATAGTTTTGAACGGAGGAAAAATAAATGAAATGTGTGGTTTGTAAGCAGGGAGAAACCAAAGAAGGAGTTACCACTGTTACTTTAACGAGGGGGAACACTACGGCTGTGTTTAAAGAAGTCCCGGCGGCGGTCTGTGAAAATTGCGGTGAGGCTTACGTTGATGAAGAAGTAACAAAGGAACTGTTAAAAGAGGCCGAGGAAATTGCCGGAGAGAATGTCCAGGTAGACGTTCGGACTTACCGGGCCGCTTAATTTTTCACTTCCTTCTTGAGGACTTTCGATGTGGGGCGGGGGATGAGATTTCAGTGGTGTCGTCGCCCGGACCAGTTATTAGTTCAACTACCGGGCTTGCCACCGGTGCCAGCCTCACAGGTTTTACATTTGCGATTGTTTACACTTCACCTTACCATTTCATCAATTCAGAAATTTATGAAATGGTAAAATGATTCAACAACAAGGGGGGCTCCGGAGGACTTCGCTGAAGGTATGAGATTCTGGACCTCTTGCGAGAGACTTCTACTTTAAGCAACTATTCAAGTGAACCCACCTGAGTCAAAAGAAAGATTAAACCTCCGGATAAAGACAGGCTTCTTCAGGTTTATGAGCGGAGTACCTTCGCTGGGCTTTTGACTGGTTTTTACTCGCGTAACAATACCGACAGCCCAGCGGGCAAATGTTGTAGACGCCGATATCGACCTCTTCACTGCACCGGCATCCCTCCCGGGTGGGACTCAAGCTGAGACTTTCCGCATACTCGCTTAGTTCGGGATAAACCTTCCGGGCTCGCGCCCAGCTATTGCAGCCTGTGGCCGGCAGCCCGGTTTCCGCACAGAGCTCCGGTTCACAACATAAGCTCAGCTCCAGGCCGTTGTTTGCGGCAATAGCGGCCAGTTCCCCGGCCAGCTCAACTTCCATGGCTGTCTCCAGAACCCGCACTTGATCGCCGGTTTCAGCTTCGTAGCGTTCTAATTCCGGTTGGACCATCCGCCCGTATTCATCGAGGCAGGAAATCACGACCGCGGATATTTTCGGTGGCATCCGGTTGGCCAGCTTGCGGAACTGCTCCCGGTGATATTCCAGGTCGTATTTATCCGTGATAAATAACGGATCATACCGCCAGCAGATTGCTCCTTCCGGTAACAGTTCGCTGAGTTGTTCCAGAGTTGCCAGGCTTTGCTCGGTTTCGGGGACGCCCGGCTCCACCGGCGTGCCCCCGAGTCCGGTTAACGTGTAGTGGAAAAGCACCGGGTAATCGGCCCGGCGCAGCTCTTCCACTGTAGACAAAAATGGCTTTGGCCAGCGGCTCCAGAAGGTGAAGTGCGTAATTAGCTCCGGGCTCAGCTGACATCTAACCGTCCGCGGTGGTCCGGCCGGAATGTATTTTACGAATCCGGTTTCCAGCCGCTGGCTGAACCACTCCGCAAACAAAGCCGGAATATCCGTCCGTCGACTCGCACTGATTCCCCGTGCGTTTGAACTTAGCTTTTCCACCGACCACTCTTCCATCAATTATCCCTACCAAAAACCCCTGAACGTGTGAACAATTGTGCACATATTCAGGGGTTTTTTAACTGTTATTCTTCACGGCGTAACAGGCGGCGTAGCTTGAGAAATTCTTTAATGAGTTTCGGTTTTTTCAGGGAATAATAATTCTTCCTTCCCCGGGTTTCCGATTGCACGAGGTCCTGGTGGGCCAGCCGGCTCAATTGCTTTGAAATGGTCGTAGAGTGCCGATTAAGCTCCTCTGCCAGGGATTTGACGTATCTTTCATCGTCCCTCAGCAAGAGAATCAGCTTCAGTCTCACTCCATTGGACATCGCATCACACAATTGGGCCAGCCGGTAATCACGTTCGTCCAAAATAGATCCCATATTCATCACTCCTCTAAAAGATATTTAACCCTGAACTTGTGAACAATTGTTCAGTATTGCAGGTGTTATTGTAGGTGAAATATGGTTAGGAGGCAATAGATATCTAAGCGAAACCTGTTTAGCCCGGATAATTCGCGACAGCGTAACTGTCGTGAATTATCCGTCCGAAGGA
>CAZVWJ010000031.1:0-28367 GCA_964631325.1 uncultured bacterium
TGTCCTTCGGACGGATAATTCACGACAGTTACGCTGTCGCGAATTATCCGGGTTAATGAAACTGAGGCTTAAAATCCCTTGTGGGACACATTCTCCCTTCGCTTTCAGAGGAACTCCGAGACATCGAAATATACAATCAACCTCTTCCCGGGCCATATATCACGATAAATTCGTCTTCGTAGGGGCAAGCCTCAGTTTTTGTTAGATACAGGCAATTAAAAGCGACTTCTATAGAGCCCTTTAAATCATTTTATGAATTTACGAATTTACGAATTTATAAATTTGTAAATTTAGAAATTTACAAATTGATGAAAATGTGGGAGAATACATGGGATCCAGCAAATGGTTGATGTCAACCACCTGGCTTGTTCCGGAAATCAGCCGGGTGGCAAGTCAAAAAACAGGGCCTTTTTATTTCGGCGTTTTGCATCTCTGTTCGGGGTGGTCTTCCGGCTGATTGAATAGTACCTAAAATAATTAGTGGTAATTGTAAAACTGTTTGAAATTTTATTTAATCTCACTTGAGGAGTGATTAAGATGGATGAGAAGGATTATCGGTTGGTAAAAATTTTCAAGGCGCTGGGCAATGGGATACGGTTCAATATTCTCCTGGAGTTACTAAACTCCTCCAGCTACGTACAAAATTTGGCTGAGAAGTTTGAACGAAGCGCCTCCTCTATCTCGAGTCATCTGCGAGTTTTGCGTAACCTGGATTTAGTGCAATTTAAAACAGAGGGCAACCGGGTACGTTACACGACCAAGCGGACGCAAATTATTGAGAAGATAATGGAGCTGCGTTCCGAAGTGCGGCGGGAAGAAGAGGAAGAATAAAAAGTAGCTTACCTGACCACGGGAAGAGTGAAATAAAACGTGGCCCCTTCACCGGGGGCAGATTTCACCCAGATTTTTCCATCGTGCTCGTTGACTATTTTCTTACAGACGGAGAGGCCGATCCCGGTGCCAGGAATTTCATCTTCGGTATGAAGACGCTCAAAGATTTTGAAAATCTTATCTTGATAATCGGGCTCAATCCCAATCCCGTTATCGGAGACTGAGAATTCCCATTTATCGGCCTTAACCATGGCATCTACTTCGATCACCGGCGGGACATCTTCCTTGCTATAAGTGATAGCGTTGGAAATTAAATTTTGAAAAAGCCGAGCCAGAAGGCGTTTATCGCCCCGGACAACAGGTAAATCCCGGTAATTTACTTGTGTCCCGGATTCCTGAATTTTTACCTCCAGATCAGCCAGTACTTCGGACAACAGCGCCTCTATTTCAACCGGCTGGAATTGATCGGCCCCCATCTGTACCCTGGTGTATTCCATTAGCCCGTCCAACAACTTCTTCATATTCCGGACACCGTTAGTTGCTCGCTCAATGTAATTTCCGGCTTGCTCATCAAGCACTTCAGAATAACGTTTTCCCAGCAATTCAATGTAACTGCTCACAGTCCGCAGGGGCTGTTTAAGGTCATGGGTGGCCATATTTGCAAAGTGTTTGAGTTCCCGGTTAGATCTCTTCAAACGGTTCTCAACCAGTAATCTTTCCTCCTCCACCTCCAGGGCGGAAGCAATTAGTTCCACAATAGTTTTAAGCTCAACGGACACTTCTGCGCCCTCTTTAAATATCACGCAAAGAGCGCCGACTGATTCCTTCCCCAATTCTATCTTTCTGCCTATATAGGTCCGAAGATCCAACTCCTGAATAAGAGAATTTTTAGCGGCATATTCAGTTTCCTGGAGATTATCAATAATCTCAACCTCCTTTCCTTCTTCACAAATCACGTCATAGCAGACATGACCCTCGGGCTGGGTTGCCGAATAAAATTCACCGGGAACCTGCCAACCAGCCCGGATTTGCAGTTGCCCTTCTTCCAGCCAATTGTAAAAAACCATATCTGCCGAAGCCAGCTCACCACATAACTCAACCAGGCTTTCAATATTCTCCAGGGGATCAGGGGTAAAATTTAAAAAACACTCGTTAATTTTTCGCAGATTATTCCGGGCCCGCCGCCGTTCGGTTATATCCTCGGCCACTTTTATAAAATTTGTAATCTCTCCAGAATCATCTTTTACCGGAGCAATGGAGGCATCCTCCCAGTACAGTTCACCATTTTTCTTCTGATTATGAAACTCTCCCCGCCATATTTCGCCGGCAGTTATTGTCTCCCAGAGATCACTGTAAAATTTTGAGGAATGCTGACCACTTTTCAACACACAAGGATTTTCTCCCTGCACTTCCTCAGGACGGTATCCGGTCAATTTTCTAAAATAGGGATTAACGTATTCAATCGAACCATCCGGGTCAGTAATTACCACGGTAGCCGGGCTCTGTTCCACGGCCCGGGATAATTTTTTTAATTCAGTCTCACGTTTTTTGCGCTCAGTGATATCCGTATCAACCCCTACAAACCTGATTAATTTGTTCCCCTCATAAACCGGATAAATATCCGCCCGGATATGCCGGCGGTCCCGTTCCGGCGGTTCAACCCGGTATTCAACGGAAACAGAGTCTTCTATGTCCCCGGCCTTTAATTCTGCAAAAATCGCCTTCAATTTTTCTCGATCCGAATCAGGTACGTACCTGGTCCAGGCCAGGGGATCCTCGTAAACTTCCTCGCTCAGAACTCCGTGGAGAATTTCAACATTTTTATTTGTGTATAACACCTCTGACAAATCAGGGGCAAGGAGAAAAAAGTTCTGGTCAATGTTCCGGGCCATAAGGCGGAATCGTTCACTTTTTTTACGCAGTTCCCGCTCGATCTGTTCGCGTTCTTCTATTTCCGCCCGAAGCTGTTGTTCGCTCGCCTGCAGTTGTTGATTAGCGGCTTCCAATTGCTGGTTGGCGGCGCGTAATTGTTCCTCCGTACGTTTTTGCTCGGTGATATCCTGGACACTGCCTAAAACCTCAGAGGGCTGGCCATTAGGGTTGAATTTAATCTCTGCTTTCTCCCGCACCCATTTCGTTTTACCATCAACGACTATTCGGTGTTCGACCTCGTAATCACCGGTTTCCAGGGCCTGCTTCCATTGTTGATCAACAAAGTCCCGGTCGGCAGGATGGATAAATTCCAAAAAATCATCGTAATGAACCTCTTCTTCGGGAGGAACGCCAAAAATCTGGTGAGTAACTTCGGACCAGGTGAGCTGTTCAGTTTCCGGGTCAATTTCCCAGCTTCCCACTTCCGCCAGTTTCTGGACCCTTTTCAGCCGCGCTTCATTGCACCGCAGTTTACTCTCCATTTTGTTCTTATAGAGGGCAAACTCAATGTTATTGCGAAGATCTTTCTGCTGGATAGGCTTGGTTAAGTAGCCAAAAGCCTCAGTTTTTTTAACTCTTTCCCGGTAGGAATCTTCGGGATGGGCGGTAATATAGATGAGCGGTATTTTATGCTGATTCCAAATTTGCCGGGCCGCTTCAATGCCGTCCATTTCCCCGGCTAAAACTATATCAATCAGCACGAGATCAGGGGGGGAATCCTCGATCAGTTGAAGGGCCTGCTCGGCGGTTGAACAGAGCTCAGCCACAGAATAATCACAGGTCTGGAGCTGAGTTTTTAAATCCTCAGCAATCAGCGACTCGTCCTCGACGATGAGAATTTCAGCTTTGCCCATGGCTAACTCCCGTTTTCAACCCCGGTTATAAGACCGCTATAAGTGCCATTTTTAGATAATATTCAGGACTTGATGTTACCAAGATTAATTAACGCAAAAATATCTATAAGAGTCAATTACTCTTGTGTTCGCGGTAAGCTCGTATCAAAGAGGCAATGTCGAGGATGAGACCGACCGAACCGTCACCAAGAATAGCGCCGCCGGAGACCAGGTCGGCTTCTTCAATTTCGCCTTTACCCAGGTTCTTGATGACAACCTGTTCGTGGGACTGTAGTTCATCAACGCGGACGGCAAACTCGCCCATGTTGGAACGAACGACAACGTAGATCGTCCGCTTGTCAACTGACTCGTCGGGCTTGGCACTGGCAATCAATTCACCCGGATCAATGAGCGGAATCACCGTGTCCCGGTAGCGAACTACTCGCCCTTTCTCCTGCATGTATTTTATGTCATCCGAGGTGGGATTAATTGACTCGGCCACCTGGTTAACCGGGAAAATCATCCGCTCATCGCCTATCTTAGCAATCAAACCATCAATGATAGCGACGGTCAGGGGAAGCTCAACAGTAAATTTTGTTCCTTCACCGGGAGTAGAATCAATATCAATTGTACCCCGAAGCTCATCAATCTTACTGGCAACCACGTCCATCCCGACACCACGACCGGAGACATCGGTGACTTCGTCAGCCGTGGAAAAACCAGGTCTGAAAATTAGCCGCTCAATTTCTCCAGGTTCCAGGTCGTGGTCCTCGGAAATTACATCCCGTTCGATCGCCTTCTGTTCGATGTCCTCCCGGGGCAGACCCGCACCATCCTCCTCAACCTCAATATAGACGTTGCCGCTCTCGTGGTAAGCGCGAATATCAATCTGACCTTCCACCGGTTTTCCGGCTTTTTTGCGTTCCTCGGGCGACTCAATTCCATGATCGATAGCATTACGAACCAGGTGGACAAGCGGATCATGCAGTGAATCCAGCACAGATTTATCAATCTCCGTCTCGGCCCCGGTGATGTTTAGATCCACTTCCTTGTCCGTATCCCGGGCGAGGTCCCGGACAATACGTGGTAACTTGTTAAATTCTTTTTTCATTGGAAGCATACGCATGTTCATGCTGCGCCGTTGAAGCTGATCGAGAATTTTGTCTTGTTGATTAAGAGTATTGTCCAACTTGTAGTCGAGCTGATCCTCAAGTTGATCACGCAGTCCGGAGTGTGAAATAACCAGTTCACCAACCAGATCAACGATATTATCAATCTGACTCAACTCAACGTTAATGGTTTCCTCCCCCAGTTCTTCGTGGTCACCCCCGGATTCTTCTTCCTGTTGTTCAAGGCTGGAGAAAGCCTCCAGGTCAGTTTCACCTTCACAGGCAGCCCGGAGATCAGCTTCCAGGGTGTTAATAAAGTTGGCGGAAAGGGGAATTTCCAGTTCCCGGCTGCCCTCGTCAACAGCTTCTTCCATGGCAGCAAGAATAGCTCGCACACTGTCCAGGGTGGCAAACATTAAGTCCAGCCAGGCGGCGGGAATTGTCGCCGGTATATCGTCGCGGAGGATGCCCAATAAATCCTCGGCGGCGTGGGTTAATTCCGTACAGGTTTCCAGGCCACAAAATCCAAATCCACCTTTCAAGGAATGCATGCAGCGGAAGAGTTCGTTCAGCGAGTTATCATCGGGATCATCCTCAACCTGGACCAACATATTGTCCAGAGTTTCAAGCTGTTCGTTGGCTTCCATCAGGAAGTCGGCGGCAATATCCGGATCGACATCCAGCTCAGTAACCAGCACTTCACCTTCAGGGTGCTCAGTTTCAGTTCCTGCAGAATCGGATTCGGTTTCCGTGGTTTCTTCGGCTTCAGATTCTGCCTGATCGGCCTGTTCCTTGTGAACATTGCAGAACTGCGGATCAGCCTCGGGATACTGAGCACTGTTTCGACAACGCGAACCGTCTTCAGTGGTTGCCTGACAACGTTGTTTTTGTTCAGCCTGATCAGCCTCACTTAAATAAGGGAGGAGAGCAGCCAACTTTTCACTGAGCGTCGATTGCAGGGCTTCTATTGACTCCGGGGGATCCTGGAACCACGTCCAGAGCAAATCGTTTAACTCTTCTAATTCCAAGGGTAAATCCGGGTTTTGATCCTGGTAAGCGGAAAGCAGTGAATCACAGGACTTCATTAACTCCCGGAGCACTTCCTCCTCCTTTTCGCCCGCCTCGTAATCCAGGGAATCAACCAGAATATTTTTTACGTATCCCCGGTAATCCTCCGGAATTTCCGCAAGGGAATCAGCAATTTCCCGGAATTCTGTGGCTTCAAATTTTTCCTGTAAATTATCTTGTTTGGACATTTAAAAATCCCTCGCTTTCAAAGAGTTTGTTTCACAATAAACCATAAGCAGGTGATGCGGTTTTATTTATTTCCTTGTTTTTTCTCAACCTAACCTCGGGGCAGACACTCGCCCCCCGAGAAAAATTAAATTAATAGTAAAAAAATTATCCCCGGGCTGATTCTGTGAACTTCTGGTAGCTGCTACGCGAGGAGTTCTGGGCCAGTAAGCGTTTTTTATTTAGTAAAGAATAATTTTTTTCCAACATTGCAAGTACATCGACATCCAGTTTAGAATTATTGGCCATTTTCCGCAAAATGTTAAGCGCCTTTTCTTTCTCCATTGCCTCCCGGTAGGGACGATCCTCCAGCAAAGCAGTGAAAACATCAGCAACTGCCATTATCCGTGCCCCCTCGGAAAGCTGATCATCAGCAAGTTTGAAAGGATAGCCGGTCCCATCCAGGCGCTCATGATGGTAGGAGGCCCACTCGTTAATTTCTTCAAAGCCGGGCAAAGGCTCAAGTGATCGATAAGTGTAATAGGTATGAGTCCGCATCACACTAAATTCCTCGTTGCTTAAATCACCAGGTTTCTCCAGGATACTGGGTGAAACAGCGAGTTTGCCAAGGTCATGCATAAAACCGGCAATTCGCATCTTCAGGCAGGCCTCCTCGTTCCAACCACAATATCGAGCCAGTTCCTCAGCAACCGTTGAAACCCCGTCGGAATGGTTGGCAGTAAAACCGGAGCGAAAGTCAATAACCCGGCGAAACAACTGACCGATTTTACTTACATCCTCCCAGGTAAGGCGGACCGGAGAAAAATCTAATTCTTCCTGAAGCCGCTTTTTAAGCTTATTGGAAACTAAATCCAGCCAGAACTCTTCCCGGTCGGAAACTTGTTGAAACGCGTCCACGAATTCGGGGCGAAACATCTCCCCGGTTCGAGATTCTATGTGTTCACAAATTTCCTCCGTCTGAAGAAGGATATGCCGGTCCGCATCCGGTAAAACTGAAACACGGTCGGCCAGCAGAACAAGATGACTGCATTTCGGAACATCCTGCCCTTCAACTTCCAACCCCCGACTGTTTTGCCAGGGGGTGTGATGGAATCTAATAACCTCGGCAATATTCTCAAAAAATTCTAAATCCCGCAGAAGCAAATAGCCGTTTACCGCGTGGGCCTGCGGATTTTCAAAATCAAAACTCAGGGTCTTGAGCCGTTCTTCTTCCGTCAGCGCACCAATATCATGGATCAAACTCGCATAAACCACGTGTTTTAAATGTTTATCCTCCAGTCCAAGTTGCCGGGCAATTTCCAGGGCAATGTAAGCCACCTTATAGTGGTGATCCGTTAAATTTTGATTGACTAGATCGATGGTATTACTCATAGTTGAAAGCAGATCAAAAAGGGTAATCTCCAGGGAAGTTTCTCTAACCATAATTTTACTCCTTGTTTTTTAGATTATTTATAAAATTTTGTCATATATTGATGAACGAATCAACAACAATCAGTTTGTAGTAATTTGTATTTTGAGAAACTACTATTTTTCCAGAATCGTGCGCAGAAATACCATTTTCGAGAGTGGAGTTGATAATCCCCGGTTAATTGTTTAAAATCCGGCGGACGTTATTGAAATTATAAAGGAGTGAATAGTGATGAAAAAACAGAGTTGGTTCGAGAAAACACTGCGAAAAATTGGTGAATTTCAGCTCAACCGGCAATCGGAGATGGAACCGGCCGGCAGTGAACACAAGAGCCGAATAGATCTTGTCACCGAAGTAGATCGAGAAAGCGAACGCCGGCTTGTCAGCGCACTCGAAGAAAAATTTCCGGCCGACGGTATCCTGGCCGAAGAGGAGCTTTCCCGGAAAAGCACCAGCGGCCGGCGCTGGATAATTGATCCCCTGGACGGGACAACCAACTACGTCCACAATCACCCGTTCTTCGGAATTTCAGTCGGGGCCCAGGAAAAGGGAGAAATTACCGAGGGATACACTTATTTTCCCCGGCTCGACAATTTTTATTACGCCCGGCGGGGTGAAGGAGCCTACAAAAACGGGGAAACAATTGCGGTGACTGAAAACAAGGAACCGTTGAACTCCCTGCTGGCAACTGGTTTTGCTGATATGCGGACGAAAAAAGAACGTTACAATCTGCCTGTATTTAAGAAAATCATCGAGCGGGTCCAGGGGATTCGCCGGGCGGGATCCGCGGTGCACGACATGTGTTTGGTAGCGGAAGGAGTGTTCGACGGGTTCTGGGAGTATAATCTCAGTCCCTGGGACGTGGCGGCGGGAGCCGTTTTAATCCGGGAAGCGGGAGGCAAAGTAACAGACATGAGAGGCGGAGACAACTGGCTGGAGGGAAAAAATATTGTTGCTTCCAACACTCATATGCATAATCAATTACTGGACTGGGTAGAACCGCCCGATTAAAGCTGAAATTCGCCCTCCGGTTCGTAATCCTGGCTGTCGAGAAATTCCCGGGCTTGCTCATAGATTTTTTTTCGAGCCGCAAGAATTCGGCCCAGGTCAGGACCGCGACCGGAAAGCTTTTTAAATTCACTTTTTTTTCGGTCGGAAAGACAGCCGGCAATCCGTCGGCGTTGAGATTCACTGATTTTAATTGAAGCAAAAGCAAGTTGGTCAAAATTAAGCCGGGGAACAAGCTGTTTTAAATCATTATCTGACAAATCTGTCCAGAGACTGTTCCATTTTTTTGGGTTAAACTTTTCTTTTAGTTGCTGAATTCGAAACTGTTTCCAGTCCGTAGCAAATTTTTTCCACTCCGTTCCTTTAAGTTCTTCTTCCTCCAGCCACTCCCCCACTTTTTTGGTGAGATAGAATTTAGCATCTTTTGTCCATTGATTCAGAGTTTGCTGCCGCTGGCGGTTGGACTGTTTTTCCAGCATTTCACGCCTTTCACGTAGAGTTTTCTGCAGTTCTTCTTTAGGTCTCTGGGGCAATTCGGAAACTATTTCGTGAGCTTCCAGTGCTCCTCCGATTACCAGGGAAGCAAGATGATTTCGCAATCCCCGGCGCGGACCGATCATTTCCATTAATTTTCGTCGCCCTCTCTGCTGGAGCTTATTCCACAGCTCAGGAAAATCCCAGGGCGGTTTTGCTTCAGCGGGCACTGTTTCTTCATCCTCCTCAAAAATGTGGTAGAATCGCTGAGGTAGGATCAAAAACCAGCTACCCAGCGCATCGTCGGAAATCTCAATCTCCCACCAGGTCTCGTCCTGAATCCGGGGGCGATCCACGATAGCTTCCAGGTCCACCCGCCGCCAACGAATTGATTCCAATTTTACAGGTAAACCCTTATTCTGGCCGATTTTCTTCAACGTGCGAGTATACCAGTCAATAAAAGTCTGGGTTTTCTGCTGACGGTTATTACCCAATTTAGCGGTAAGCTTTTCCCAATCGTTTTCCTCAGTCATCCACCACTGCAAGCCAGTATAAGATTCCTGAACGATCCAGCCCTCCTTCCATCCTAATTTTGACCAGTCGGGCGGGGACTCCGGAGCGGAGATATGAACGTCATTAATCGGGTGAATTTTATTGCTAACGTGGTTTAAAAAACTCTTAAAATCTTTTTGACTCACTGATCTCTCTCCGCCGGAGGCCGAAGAGCATAAGTGACAATTCCGGCAGCCATTGCCACATTTAATGACTCGAAATCTCCTGAGGAGGGAATAGAAACCAGATAATCACATAGTTGGGTAGTAAGCCGGCGAAGCCCCTTCCCTTCATTTCCAAACACATAGACAAGGTCTCGATTCCGGGGAACCGACTCCAGGGGCTGGTCCGCCCGGGGAGCAGTTCCCACGGTCCAGAAATTATTGTCTTCCAGCAACGAAAACGTCTGTTGAAGATTAGTTACTTCTATCAGAGGAAGGCGAAACGCAGCGCCCGAGGAAGTCTTTATTGCAATTGGACTCAGCGGAGCAGAATTATGTTTGGTTTTTACTAAGCCGTCTACACCCAAGAAAAGTGCAGTGCGAATTATCTTTCCCAAATTAACAGGATCCTGTACATGTTCAAGCACGATAAGACGCCGGTGATTTTTTGAAGCAAGCACGGCCAACAACTCAGTCATATCGGACAGAAGTAGAGAAGCTATTGCTGCCACCACACCCTGATGATTCTCGGTCCCCGTCAGCTCATTCAACCGGGCAGAAGAAGTTTTTTCAAGGGGAATACCACCTGCCTCACTCTGTTGTTTGATTTCAGCTATCCGGCCTGTTTCATCTGCGGCAGTAGAAATAAATACTCGTCTGGTTCCCTCTGAATAATGTTGCAGGGCTTCCAGCACAGTATTCCGGCCGCAGACAAACTCACTCATCGAGTCGTTCCCACCGCGGTCCACGGGGGGTGTCGTGAATCTCAAAACCTATTTCACGCAGCCGGTCTCTTATCTTATCACTCAGCTTATAATTTTCATTATCACGAGCCTGTGAGCGAAGCTGGAGAAGCAGGTCAAGCAGCTCATCTTCTTCTCCCCCGGTTTCCGACTTCTGATTTGCTGAAAAATCAAGTCCTAAAATTTCTACAGAAAATTTCTCAAAAACAGTCCGGGCCCCGGTAATTGCTTCCTGTTCACTGCGATGCAAACGATCACGATGGCTCCAGGAGTCGAGAACTGAATTCCATTGGCCACTCCATTTCTGGAGAACGCCAAGAGCCTGCGCAGTATTAAAATCTTCATTCATTGCCTGGAGAAAACTTTTTTTAAACTCCGTCAGTGCCGGTGGAGACTCACCTGGTTCCGAAGCACCACACAACCAACTCTCTGCTGTTAAAAGTCTCTGGTAAAAATTTTGGAGACCTTTAAAAGCCTCCCGAGCCTCCTGCAGTCGTTCAAAGGAAAAGTTAATAGGATTACGGTAATGTCGAGTGAGGATAAAATAACGGACAACAGGAGGAGGAAATTTCTCATAAATTTCTTTCAGGGTATAATAGTTACCAAGGGACTTGCTCATCTTCTCCGATTCAATAGTTACAAAACCGTTGTGAAGCCAGTAACGAACAAATTTTTTACCGGTCAGTCCCGTCGTCTGGGCGATTTCATTCTCGTGGTGGGGGAAGACAAGGCCCCGGCCGCCCCCGTGAATATCAATAGTGTCTCCCAGATGGGTGCGACTCATTACAGAGCATTCAATATGCCAGCCCGGTCGACCGCGGCCCCAGGGACTGTCCCAGCCGGGTTCGTCCCCGGTCGATTTTTTCCAGAGAGCAAAATCCAGGGATGATTCTTTATTATCTGCTTCCACCCGCTCTCCCTCCATCATCTCCTCAATATCCTGGCCGGATAATTCTCCATAATTTTCAAAGGAGGCTACTTTAAAATAAACATCACCTTCTATTTCATAAGCTCGTCCTTTTTCAAGCAATCCTTCAACGTGCTCAATTATTTCCGGAATATGTCCGGAGACGGTAGGATAGACGTCGGCGCGCTGGATATTCAAGCGATCCATCACGTCAAAATACTTCCTGGTGTTTTCCCGGGCTACAGTGCCAAAATCCTTTCCTTCCTCTTCAGCCCGATTGAGAATTTTGTCATCAATATCGGTGAAATTCTGGACGTATTTAACCTGGTATCCACTGTATTCAAGAAAACGACGCACCACATCAAAAGCTACATAAGCCCGGGCATGGCCGACGTGGCAATCGTCGTACACAGTTGGCCCACAAACATACATTTTTACTTCAGGGAAAGATTGTGGTTTAAATTCTTCCAGTTTACCGGTCAGCGTATTATGAACAGCTAAATCGCTCATTACAAATACCTCATTTCTGCAATGATTAATTGAGTGCAGTCTAAAAAGCCTATTCGCGAAGTTTTTAGTTTTCAGAAGGTCCTGAAACCCTGTTTTCACCCTCACCTAAATCCTCCCCCATCAAGAGGGAGGAGTTTTTAAAGGGGACTCATTAATTATAAAGCAAATACTTTTGTCCCAAGGATGGCTTCAATTATAAATAAAAGTTCCCGGAAAAATAAGTTTCAATACTTACAACTACCTCATATTTGGGTATAATGTCTATGCTTAAAATTTTAAAAGTAGGTTGAAAAATATTTTTTACTTTATTTAGGCCGGGATGGCAATGGCAGAAAAAACAGCCGAATTTACTTATGGAGATCAGAAGAAGGTATTAAAATTGCCCGTTACCCCGGTGCAGCTACTGGATAAATTCGGGGTAGAAGAAAGAAGTGATAATCCTATCCTCGGGGCAGTGCTGAACCAACATTTACTTTCTTTCCAGCAACCCCTTGACCGCGGCGGTAGTATAGAATTTATCAACTATCATAACCGTTACGGGAAACATTATTACCACCGGGGAATGACGCTTATCCTGGGTCTTGCCTGTTCTCGTATATTTAAAGGCCCGACGCTGCAAATTGGCCATTCGCTGGAGCACGGGTACTATTACCATCTCGCAGCCGAATCACCGGTTTCCGAAGAAACACTTGATAAAATCGGAACCGAAATGAAAAAAATTATCAACTCCGGTCTTCCTTTTAAGGTGAATTGCTGTTCGCACAAAAAGGCATTGGAAACTTTTGCCCGCGATAACCAGGTAGACAAAGTTCGACTGTTGAATACCTGGGAAACAGAAATGGTGGAGGTCCACCAGCTTGACAATTATTTAGATCTAGCCTATTTTCCGGCTCCCGGAAATACAGGTCAATTAAAAACGTTTGAATTACGACCTTATACTCCCGGTTTTATCCTACGATTCCCGGCCAGAGAAAATATCCACAAAATTCCAGCTCCAAAGGATCAACCAAAATTATTCCAAATTTACCAAGAAACAAAAGAGTGGGCCAAAGTTCTGGAAGTGGACAACGCCGGGGCGCTAAACGAAGTAATCGAAGCCGGAGAAATTTCTGAGTTCATTAAAATTTCAGAAGCACTGCACGAAAAGAAAATTAGCCGGATAGCTGATGAAATAAAGAATAATTTACACAATATAGATCTTGTGACTATTGCCGGTCCTTCCAGTAGTGGCAAGACTACTTTTGCCAAGCGGCTCTCAATTCAGCTTAGAGTTCACGGCATCAAACCAGTAAGAATTTCTACTGATGACTATTTCGTTCCCCGGGAAGAAACACCGCAGGACGAAGAAGGAAATTACAATTTTGAGGCTCTGGAAGCAATTGACCTCGAGCTTTTCAACAAGCATCTTATCCAACTGCAACGAGGGGAAGAAATACAACTGCCTCAATTTTCTTTTGAAACCGGCCGGCGAAAGTCAGAGACTATTCCGCTGGAACTTACTGAAGATCAACTATTAATAGTAGAAGGAATTCACGGCTTAAACCCCCGGCTAACCGAGGCAGTTGATCGCCATCGAAAATATTTAATTTACGTCAGCGCCCTGACACAATTAGTGATTGACGGCCATAACCGAATCAGCACTTCTGATTCCCGGTTGATACGACGAATAGTGCGGGACATGTTATTTCGGGATATCACCACCACAACAAATATTAATCGCTGGCCAAGTGTACGCCGGGGGGAAAATGAATACATTTTTCCTTACCAGGAGAGGGCGGACTCAATGTTTAACTCTTCTCTTCTCTACGAACTCGCCGCACTCAAACCATACATTGAATCAGCGTTAAAAGAAGTCGACGAGGGAAGCAAAGCATTTCGCACGGCTCATAGAATTCAGAGGTTTATCAACTTGTTCAAAACAATTGATATCCGCGAAATACCGCCTACTTCAATCCTCCGGGAATTCATAGGAGGCAGCAGCTTTAACTATTAATTTTTAGCCGGAGGGGTTGGGATGATTTGAAGACCCACGAATACTTCCGACTGATTTTTGCCGCCGGTTCGCTTCCATTCTGGACCGGACTCAAGAAATTCAAACGTTTTTTGCTGGGGAATATCGGATCATTCTGGGAGGGGGAAACTCCGTTAAAACCTATTTACCTCAGCCATTATTTCTTTGCGAGTTTTTCCCGAACTGACCAATCCCGGCTTACCCAACTAATTCAGAATCTAATTCAGTCCAACTACTTTTTTCACGGTCAACTTGCTGAAAATAAACCTTTTCGAGTCCTGAAGCTAACCGGAAAAGGAGTCCGCCAGTATTACAATCAACTCGTTAAAAAACGTAAAATAGCCCCCCCTCACTGGCGTCTAAATCACGTTGCTCAACTTAATTCACCGCCTGGTTCAAGGATTGCAACTGCCGGAGAAGTTATAAATTTTTCCGGTGAAATCTATTTAACCCAGACTCCTTCGTTTCCCGAACCACAGGCCCGGGTAAAAGAAGAAAAAACCTTAAAATTAATTAATCCACGGGATAATATTGAGGCAGACAAAATAATTCAGATCACCAACCTGCAGGTGGACACAGACCAGGGAGTTAAATTAAAGCCGGACGAAAAAAGCGAGATCGAAACTATATCCGGAGCTGATTTAAGGAGCCTTCTAACTCATTTCTCGGCACCGGATACAACCCCGGAAGAAGAAAATCCATTTATTCTTAAAGGAAAATTAGCCGGCCTGAAAGTAGAAGGTTCTTCCTTGAAGGCTCTGTTTAAAAAAGGGAATAAGCAGGTTATTCTCAACTGCGACCCCAAGAGGCAGGAAGAATTAGAAAATAGCGAAAACGATTACTTTTATTTTGGGCCGTTGAAAGCAAAAATAATTGAATTCAACGAGGATAAAATTCCAATCCTGGAACTTAAGAAATCCGGAACAATCGAACCGGCAAGTCCGTTCGCATAAAGGAGGCTTAAAAATGAAAAACTGGCGGTTAACAGTGCTCGGAGCATCCTCTTCTATCACTCCTCCACGTGAATCAACGGCATCATTACACTTGGGCAACGGGGAAAAATCAATTTTGATTGACGCCGGGGGAAATATTCCACGGCGACTGGAAGAAAATAATATTGACTACCGCAAACTCACGGACGTATTTTTAACTCACAGCCACCCGGATCATATTTATGGTTTTCCTTTCCTTTCTCACTGTTTTTATCAGCAACACCACAAAATTACTTGCCGTGCTCCAGAAGAAGCGGTACCACGATTAAAACAGGCTCTGGAGGCTTTTGATCTCAATCAATCTGATAAATATCTCCGGGTCAACTTTCAACCTCTGCCAGTAAATAAAATACAAGAATTCACAGTTGCAAATAAAATAACCATAAAATCAGTGCCGACAAAACACAGCCGGGGCGGGGTTGGCTATTTCTTTAAAAGTAAAAACCAGAAATTATTTTTTACCAGCGATACCGCTCCGAATGACAATTTAAAAGAGGTGGGCAAGAACGCCGATATATTAATGATTGACTGCCAGGCAATCGAAGGTTACAAGCGATATTTCCGGGGGTCACACTGCAGTGCCCTTGAGGTGGGAAATCTGGCAACAGAACTGGAAGTCAAGACCGTAGTCCCCTTTCACTATAACACGACTGAATTCCCAAATACCTGGCCAGAAATAGGGGAAGAAATAAGGGAAAATTTCGAAGGAACTATTATAAAACCACACCGCGGGATGGCGTTTACACTTTAACTAACCCTAACCGTAAACTCCCCCCTGGTGGGAGAGGGCCTGCCCTGCGCAGGGGCAGGGTCAGGGTGAGGGGATATAGGTCAAAAACCTTTTGGAGCCCTTTCACACCCATCTTAATAACGCGTACGCGTCAAAGGCATTCCCCCATCAAGGGAAAAAAATAGAAAGACCTTTTCGGAGAAGCTCTAATTAAAACTCCATTGCGCTAACCATCTGGGCCACAGTTATTTTAGTGCGGTCATAATCACTAACGTCAATTTCTTCAAAAAAGTTGTAATCGTCTAATTTTGTGTAGCTCCAGGCCGGTTCTTCCAACACAACCAGACAGTTGGGGGCAAGCATTTTGGCGCTGCGAAACCGGGAAATAACTTCCCTGTTTTGATCAACGCCTTCCGGCGGCGAAGAATAAATAAGCCCCACATCCTGGACTCTTTCTTCATCCATAAACTTCACGGGATCCATTGGGACCCAGATGATTTTATCCTGTTCGACCCGTTCCTCCGGTGGTTCCTTCGCCACACATACTGATTTCTCCACACCAACCTTCATCAATCTCTGACTGATAGCACCACCTTTTGAATAAAGCTCGACCATGGTTAAACCATCAAGCACATCTTTAAGTAAATCAGCCAAGGCATTCAAGGCAGCGTCAGGGGTAGGCTGACGCTCATTATTTTCGGTAGCAGTAATTATTATCCACTCTCCTCTTCATTTTTATGTTTATAATAAACTGTGCCCTCACAAACTACCAGTTTAGGTTTATATTTCTTGATTTTAACCCAGAACCCGAAACATATAACTCGCAACAAGGTTTTAATGGTGGGGGCTGCTGGGTTCGAACCAACGACCTCTTGCTTGTAAGGCAAGCGCTCTTCCACTGAGCTAAGCCCCCGGAGAGAGTTCTGGGTTCTGGGTTGACACCCCAGTCCCGGCTACCGGAAAAATATTAACCGAACAAATGCTCCCGATGACAGGCTCTTGCAAGGTGATTGAAAAATACTAAAGTTAGCCCATGCCGCCGAGGACGCCGGTGTCTACGTCCGGGTAATGCCCTTTTACATACATGCTAAAATTAGAGGGTTTTGAACAGTGTGTTTTTGCTTCTTCCTCGGATATAAGACCATCATTATAAAGTTTAACAAGAGCCTGATCAAAAGTCTGCATTCCTTCGTTTTCACCCTGGTGAATAGCGGAACGTAATTTATCAACCCGGTATTCCAGAATTAATTTTTTAATTATCGGAATGTTAAACATGATTTCTACGGCCGGGACCTGTCCCTGTTCGTCTTTTCGAGAAAGCAAACGCTGCCCAACCACGGCCATCAAATACTCCGAGAGTAGAGCCCGGATATGTTCCCGCTCACCTTCAGGATAGAACTCAAGTATCCTGTCCAGGGTCTGGGGAACAGAATTAGTGTGCAGAGTGGAGAACACCAGGTGGCCGGTCTCGGCTGCTTCCAGGGCTGCTTCCACGGTTTCCTGGTCCCGCATCTCACCAATGAGGATAATATCCGGATCCTGGCGTAAAATATACTTCAAAGCCGAAGAGTAATCCTCGGTGTCCATCCCCACCTCCCGCTGGGAAATTATACTTTTATTATCCCAATGGATGTATTCAATCGGATCTTCAATCGTAATCACATGCTTTTTCATATTCTGATTAATGTAATCAATGATCGAAGCAAGAGTGGTGGATTTACCACTGCTGGTTGTCCCGGTAACAAGGACTAACCCCCGTTCAAAGCGCGGTATTTTCTCTATACTCGAGGGAAGGTTAAGCTCAGAAAAAGAAAGTATTTCAGACTCAATATGGCGAAAAACTATGGCCAGGGACTCCCGCTGGAGAAAGGCGTTAACTCGAAATCTACCCAGGTCACCAACAGAATAGGAACCATCGTATTCCTGACCTTCAAACACTTCTTCAATATCTTCATCGTCTATAAAATCATGAGCTAATTTTTTAATGTGAGGTGGTTTAAGAGAACTCATTTTAGCTTTTCGAATAGAACCGTCAATCCGAAAAGTTGGCGGAGAACCGGCTTTCATTATCAAATCGCTGGCATTATTTTCAACCATCATTTCCAGGAACTGGTCAATGTGATAAGAAAACCCCTCAGCGCTTGAATCCCGTTGCTCTGCTTCAACCGCTTCAGCCATTGTTTTCACCATTTTTTAAAAGTCTAAACTACATTTGCTCACACCAATTGAGCTTTACAAACAATAAAAACTTCCAGATGATAGAAAGGAAAGAATAAAAATGAACAGAACACAGAAAATTAATATTGTCTACGTTTAACTCAATTTTGTTCCTAATAATTAAAACAAATATTCGTCAATTTTTTTAGGCTGTTAAAAATTATACTGTAAGTGATTTATTTTCAACGAGTTAAGAGCTAAAATGTACTTAAACTTAAATTTATTTAACGGTGAAACTATATGAAAGTGCTTCGGACCAGTTATTCAAGTTATCAGAATAAAACAGAACTTGCCCGGGAAGCAGAGGAATTACGTAACCTGGGGGTGGAATACGAACTTATACAAACCCCCCCGGAGGAATTAAATGAGCCGGGAGCTGAGGTTTTACTGATAAACAGCAGCTTTGAGGTTACCGAAAAAATGCTGGACCGCTGTCCGGAAGTAGAGCTGATAATTACGGCGACCAGCGGTTATGATCAAATCAATTTAACAGCTTGTGTTCGCCATGAAGTCAGAGTAGCCCGCACACCGGAAGCCAGAGCACGCCGGGTGAGTGAACATACACTTGCCCTTATTTTGGGCCTGCTAAGAGATTTTGCCGAAACAGGTCTGGCCCTGAAAAACGGCAGGTGGGAGCGTGAACTGGCAGCAAAAAACTGTGTTGAGCTCCAGGACCGGGAGATTGGAATAATTGGTTTTGGAGAAATAGGAAAAAGAGTGGCAAAACTGCTTTCCCCGCTTGTCAAGACAAAAGTTCGGGTCAGTGATCCACTGAAAAAAACGGAGATAAAGAACTCAGATTATTTCCAATACTGCCGGTTACCGGAAATGCTCAAAAAATGTTCAATTATTTCTCTCCATACGGATCTAAACCCATCAACAAAAAGTCTCATAAATTCTAACTCGCTGAAACTTTTCCAGCCGGGAAGTTACCTGATCAACACAGCCCGCGGCGAAATTGTCGATCAACCGGCCCTGCTAACTGCTTTAAAGAACGATAAACTGGCCGGAGCGGGGCTTGACGTGTATACTCCCGAACCACCGTCAGAAGAACAACTGCTGGCCAGCAAAAAGGTCCTGGCAACTCCACACGCAGCCGGTTTTGGACCAAATCTCCTGGCTGATTTACGGAAAGAAATAGTTGAAACTGTCCGTCAGTATCAACAAGGGGAACCCCTTCCCAACCGGGTGCGGCACAGAACCAACCAAGAACAAAAATTATTAAATAAAGAAAATGACGGATTCAGATAAAATTGATTTGTAAAGGGAACTGTGGGAGAAGACAATTGATTCAAGCCGACAAAGGTGAGTAAACTTGGAAGAGACAATTGACGTAGTTACCTCTTTTCTTGTGAATGATAAGAAGATATTGCTGGTAAAACGGAGCGAAGCCGTTAGAACTTATCCGGGGCAATGGGCAGGTATAAGTGGTTACCGCGAGGATAACCCCCCGGTGGCACAGGCAAAACAGGAAATTTTTGAAGAAACCGGGCTTACGGAAGAGGTAATTGAACTGGAGGCCCGGGGAAAGAAGATAAAAGTAGAATCCAACCAACAGAATCACTTCTGGCAAATTCATCCGTTTAAGTTCCGGACAAAAGAAAACCCGAAAATTGAATTAAACTGGGAAAATTCCGAATTCAGGTGGTGCTCACAGGAGAAACTCAGAGAACTGGAAACAGTCCCCCGCCTGGAAGAAGCCTGGAGGAGTGTTGCTGATGAAGGATGAATTTAAAAATCTTCCCGACGCTGATACGGTGATAGAGCTGTTCAACATAATTACCGCGGATCGCTCGCTCGGTTCACGGGAACTGGTTACAACCCTGCTGGAAGAACTATTGGTCTGGGGATTAGAAATTGATTTTCTTCCCGAAGAGGGAGTGGAAAGTATCTGCGGGAAGATCACGAAACTTCGTCCGGAAATGGCAATAGTTTCCAACACCGGCTATTTGCTCTGGAGTCAATACAGAAATGGGAGCAAGAACGATAACCTGGCTAATTTTAAAGATGGATTACGTAAATTACGGGCGGATCATGAGACTGCTGATGAAAATATTATTGAAAACCACGCCAAGAGCGCCCTGAAAGACAAGGATGTAATGACCTTTAGCCGTTCAAGCACAGTTTTAAAGCTGCTCCTTAACGCCCAAACAACTGAAAAATCAGTAGTCCTTCACTCCTACCCCGGTGAGGAAGGAATCGACCTGGTCGAGGATCTGGATGAAGCAATAGAAGTAACTTTTGCTTTTGACGTAGAAGCCGGCTATTTTTTACCGAGAGTGGACGCCCTGTATCTGGGCGTGGACGCTATTTTCAAAGATGGATCAATTGTCAACAAAACCGGTTCACGCTTGCTGGCTCGCTCCGCCCGGGATGTTACACCGGTCCGGGTGGTAACTGATGTGTGGAAACTGGCCCGGGAAGAAGCAATAACAAACGTGCCCCGCTATCCCTCACCAAAATCATTACCGGAAAAATTACAGCGTGAACATCCCCTGTTTGAAACTATTCCGGCCGAGTTAATTGATACTTACATAACTAACCGGGGGATATTCAACTCAGTTGAAAAACTGCAGACAAACCTGGTTGACCTGCAAAAAGCCCACCGTAAATTTTCAAAGTAAGCACTGTGTAAAAGCCTTCTTTGAATGTGGCTCAGTAGGCTACTCCTCTTCTTCCGTTTCAGCTTTGGTAGAGTCAACTAAATCCTCCGGTGACAGGTCACAGAGATTACAGCTTCCACAGCCCCCCTGGCCAGTAAATTTACGGTAACAAGCAAAAATAACATAGACCACACTGGCCAATCCAAGCAAAATTGCCACTAAAATCCTCATAATTATTCAGCCTCCCCGACCACTGAAATAGTGCCATAGAAATAGGCTAAACAAACCAGAGTAAACGGAAAAATATATATAATCGGGACATACGGGGGTGAATAAGAGTAGATAAATCCAAACCAACTATTAAACCAGGTATCCGGAGAACCGGAAATAGAGGTCAAGACCAGGGAAAATATATCCGTACCAGTAATTATCCAGACCATAATGCTGGCCAGGACAACCCGAGAACGGGCATGAATTTCAGGTAAATTAATTCCCCCGACTAAGTAAATTAGGCCGGCCAGGAAAAGGACTATTGTTCGCCAGATCAAAAAATTTTCCGGCAACTTAAAAAGAACACACTTTATAGTGAGACCGGAAAATCCAACAACTATTTCAGCCAGCGCAACAAACAGCAGGAGTAGTCCAAGAATAAAAAAATAAAAGTTATAAAAGCGTCCGGACAAATTGAACATTCAATTCACCCCAAGGAAAATTCCGACCAGATTTAACAAACCGCCCCACAGAAACAGAACCACGAGCATCGTGGTCACACTGCCCAACAAAGTCACCACAATTCCGCCACTCTCCCGGCCCTCCTTAATCAGCATAGAAAAAGTGGCCAGGCAGGGAAAGTAGATAGTAACGATAACCACGGAAATGACTAGCTGATATGCTGTCATATCAATCCGGGAGAGCTGGGCCACTGCCAGGTCCTTACGAAAAAAACCGGCAATTAACGGGGCCACAGTTTCAGCCGGGATACCAAACCAGCCGGTCAAAACCGGGCGGAAAAGAAAAGCCAGCCAGCTAATTGTTCCGCTGAGGTAAAGAACATTTACCACCGCCACACCAAGCAAAACAAAGGGAATAGCATCAGCGAAGAAACTCCTGGTTCGCATCCACATTTTCCGACCAACCGTCTTAATCGAAGGAAGCCGAAAGGGGGGAACATCGGTAATAATTTCTGGAGAACTGCCGGGAATAATTAGATCCAGCAGGTAACCAAATACAAAAAAACCAAGAATTAAATAAAGTAAAACATAACCCACATATTCCGGAATCAGGGTGAACATAATTCCAAGCTGAGCCCCACAGGGAATAAATATGGCCAGCAAAGTCATCATGATGAATCGCTGCCGTTTTTCTTCCAGGTTCCGGGTAGCGACTATCCCTGGCACATTACATCCAAGGGCCAGGATCATCGGAACAATTGCAAACCCGTGCAGACCAATTTTGTGGAGAAAAGTATCGACCAAGACCGCCAGCCGCGGAATATATCCGGTATCCTCAAGAATAGTGATAATCAGGTAAAAAGCAACAATTGCCGGCAAAACAATACCAATCGCAACGAACAGCCCACTGGTCAGGACACCAAACGCCTCAAAAGAATTTGTTGCCGCGGGATCACCAACAAAAATATAATAAAGCCAGTGGGGGGATTCGGGCCAGATGTCCTGAAGAAAGGGAAGCCAGAAATTATCAAAAAGAGGAACAAAGTAACCGTCCGTAAAGAAGCCGGCAAAGGCGCTGAAAAAAGCCCAGAAACCATAAAGAACCGCCAGGGCGAATGGTATCCCGGTCAAAGGCTTAACGGTCTGTTCGGCCAGGGCTTCCCGCAAGCCACCACTATAAGCGCCGTATTGCACGGTTTTATCGGATATTTTATCGACCAGTTCCCAACGCTGGTTCATGTTCAATTCAGACATTTATCCTGTCAGCCCCTCCCCCGGTTCAGTAGCGCGGTCGGCTATCCGACCAATCGATTCTACATGGGCCTCTTTTAACTTATCTACGAGTTCCTTTACGCCCTCGCCACTTATCGCCACAGTCGGAACCACGGGGACTCCGAGTAAATCCTCCAGTTTTTGGGCATCAATCCGAATATTTTTCTGCCTGGCTTCATCCCACATATTTAAAGCAACTATCACCCTATATCCGGCTTCGATAGCTGAAAGAACGAGATAAAGCCCTCTTTCTATTTTAGTGGAATCCAAAACACAGACAACTACTGCCGATTTGTATTCCTCCAGCATCCGGACAGCTACCTGTTCAGCCTTCCCGTGTGGAGCAAGTGAAAAAGTCCCGGGAACATCAACTATTTCTGCCTTCTCATCACCTAATTTCAAACTCCCCCTGGTAAAATCAACAGTAGTGCCGGGATAATTAGATTCAACTATATTGGCCCCGGTCAATCGATTGAACAGAACACTTTTTCCTACGTTAGGATGGCCCAGCAGTAATACCTTCATCCTTCAACCTCCACCTGAATTTTCTCTGCTATCCCGATTCCTACCGACGCCGCCGAATCATTAAGAGTAAAAACAACCGGTCCCTCAATGGGCTGTTTTGTATACATTTTTAATTTTTTCCCCGGCCTGATTCCCATTCCGGAGAGCTTATTTATATTATCCGCCTCGACTGATTTAATAATCCCCACTTCTCCATATTCCAGCTCAGCAAGTTTTTTCTTCATTTAAATCCACCGTTCCTATTGATCGACCGGCTCGGACTGTTCCCGTTTTTTACACTGCCGCCGTTCACCGGTTTGAAAATAATAATCAAAATTTTTCAACCAGTCCGGCCTCTCGTATTCCGGACAGGTTTCCACAAATTCAATGAATTTAGTCAGTTTTCGGGAAGTTTCCGGGCTGAGCACATGTTCCATTTTACAGGCGTCTTTTTCGGCCACTTCCGGATCTACCTGGAGAATCTCACTTAAAAATTTGATCAACATATTGTGTCGTTCAAGAATCGCCCGGGCCTGAGTTCGCCCTTTCTCTGTCAATTCAACGTAGCCGTATTTTTCATGATTAATCAACTGTTCCCGGCCCAACTTTTTCAGCGCGTTTGTAACGCTTGAAGCCTTTACTTCCAACAAATTTCCAATATCCCGGGCCCGGACCACTCCTTCGTCCTCCTCCAGAATAAGGACCGCCTCCAGGTAATCCTCCATATGTGAACTCAACCGCTCCTCAGCCATAAATCCACCCTCCTGAATTAGCCATGTCTTAAATTCTTAGATAAGTCTAAAAAATCATAAATAAAAAGTCAACCTTTAGTTAGAATAAATTTTAAATTTCTGGGAGAAAATTAGGAAAGTTAGCAGACTTCAAGAGGTAAGGAAAAATTTAGGCACGTTTACGGACTTCTATCCTCTCAGCCATTCCCCGGCCCAGCGTAATTGTATTTTGTTGGTTAAGGACCACAGTTATCGGTCCACAGCGGGAAAGAACGCGCACTTTTATCCCTTCAACTACACCACGATTTAACATCTTTTTTCGAAATCCATAGCCCCCGTTAACCCCGGTGATGAGCGCTTCTTCCTCGGGGGGTAACTCCGAAAGAACCATAATTAAAATCCTAATGAAATAAGTTCGTGAGCCGGCACTTTTTTTCAGCCGGCAATCCTCTTATCAGGTTTCCCGCAGATAATCGCGAAGAACAGCAGGAAGTATCCCACCCTGCCTGTAATATTTTAACTCGACGTCAGTGTCAATGCGATTTAAAACCTCAAATTCAAAATTCCCTGAATTCGCGGTTTCAACCTCTACAGTAATCACGCCACCCGCTTCCAGTGAATCCAGGCCGCTGATACTAAATTTTTCGTTCCCGGTAAGACCGAGAGCGGACCAGCTTTCTTCCTTTTTAAACTGCAGGGGCAAAACGCCCATTCCAATAAGGTTAGCCCGATGAATCCTCTCGTAACTCTCCGCAACTACAGCTTCCACTCCCAACAATTCAGTTCCCTTTGCCGCCCAATCCCGGGAAGAACCGGTCCCGTATTGTTTTCCCGCCAGAACGACCAGCGGCACATTTTCCCGCCGGTATTTTTGAGCCGCGGCAAAGATACTCATCTGTTCACCGGAAGGAAAATGGACGGTGTAGCCGCCTTCCTTTTCCACCATTTTATTATCCAGGCGAATATTACCAAAGGTGCCTCGCATCATAACTTCATGATTACCCCGGCGTGATCCGTAGGTATTGAATTGTTCGGGCTTCACACTATTCTCCAGCAGATACTCTCCGGCCGGACTGTCGACAGGTATATCTCCGGCCGGGGAAATATGATCCGTAGTAATCGAATCTCCGAGTAAAGCCAGACATCGGGCCGAGTCTATATCGGGGGTCTCCGGAACTTCTTCAGTCACACCTTCCACAAACGGGGGGCACTTAATATAGGTGGAATCAGTCTGCCAGTCGTAAACTTCGCCCGCCGGCGCCTCCAGTTGACGCCAGAGAGCATCACCGGCGAAAAGATCCTCGTATTCTCGTTCAAACAATTCGGGAGTGAGGGCCTTATCAACCGCAGTGGCCACTTCTGCTTGTTCGGGCCAGAGGTCAGCGAGGTAAACAGGATTGCCACCATCATCTATTCCCAGTGGTTCCCGCTGAAAATTTATATCAACGGTTCCGGCCAGAGCAAAGGCAATAACAAGCGGAGGCGATACCAGGTAATTTGCCCGGGTATAGGGGCTAATCCGGCCTTCAAAATTGCGATTCCCACAGATTACAGAGGTTGAGAAAAGGTTTTCTTCCTCTATGGCCTTAACCACCTCCGGGTGCAGCGGGCCACTGTTACCAATACAACTGGAACAGCCGTAACCAACCAGATTAAAATTCAATTGTGCAAGCGGTTCCATTAAATCCAGTTCCTCAAGGTAAGCAGAAACAACGCGTGATCCCGGAGCAAGACTGGTCTTAACGTAAGCTGGAATATCAAGCCCCCGTTCAACTGCATTCCGAGCAAATATCCCAGCCGTAATCATCAGACCGGGGTTAGAAGTATTGGTACAGGAGGCGAGAGCAGCAATAACAAGCGCACCGGGACGGAGATTGTAACTCTGATCCCCAATTTGAATTTCTACTCCTGAATTTGGAAAACTTGGTGTATATTCTTTTATTTTAGCTTCGCTAATTTTTTTTCCTGTAGTAATGGCGGTAAGCTCAGACTCCGATTCCACTGTTTCTGAAAAGGAGGATTTCAACTCCGTCAGGGAGATATACTGATGGGGCAACGTTGGACCGGCAACCGCGGGTTTAACTTCATTCATATCAACTTCCAGCACAGTTTTATAGCGTGGAAGCGAAGCCTGATTGGAATACAGTAAACCCTGTTGACGGCAGTATTCTCTGGCTATATCCGCCTGGGGTCCACGGCCAGTTTGTTCTAAAAATTCCAGACTTTTTTCATCCGGTGGAAAATAGCCCATCGTAGCTCCGTATTCCGGGGTCATATTACTGACTGTGGCCCGGTCAGGCAAAGAAAGGCTGGAGGTACCGGGGCCAAAATATTCAACAAATTTACCCACAACCTCCTCATCCCGTAAAAGTTTAGTCAGGTAAAGGACCAGGTCTGTGGCCGTAGTTTGGGAGGTCAATTCACCTTTTAACCTAACACCAACAACCTCCGGGACCAACATGTAATAAGGTTCACCAACCATCACGGCTTCTGCTTCAATCCCCCCTACTCCCCAGCCAAGAGTCCCGAGACCGTTAATCATCGTCGTATGAGAATCAGTACCAAGCAGGGTGTCAGGGATTAATAATTTTTTCTGCCCCGCCTGGCGCTGTTTAACAATTGAACCAAAATACTCGAGATTAACCTGGTGAATAATCCCCTGGCCGGGTGGAACTATCTGGAGATCGGAAAAGGCCTCTTGCCCCCAGCGGAGAAAAACATACCGCTCTTCATTTCGCTGAAATTCTTTTTGCTGATTAATTTCACAGGCAGAAGGTGAACCAAACTCATCCACCTGGTTGGAATGATCGATTATCAAGGCGGCGGGGATAAGGGGATTAATATTCCCGGGTGATGCCTCATTTGCTTTCATTTCTTCCCGAAGAGCCGCAAAATCAACCACCGCCGGCACCCCGGTAAAATCCTGCATCAAGACGCGGGCCGGTAGAAAGGGAACCTCCAACTCAGAAGAAAGCCCCCCGGACCAATTATCAAATGCTTCAAATACCCTGTTGCTAATTTCAAAATTATTGCTGTTTCTAATTAGATTTTCGAGCAATATTCTAATTGAGTAGGGGAATTCTGCCAACGATAAACCGTATTTATCGGCAAATTTTTCAAGGTCATAATAAGTGTAATTTTCCCCCGAAAAATCCAGAGTAGAGGTCAAATTATTTGTATAATTGTCCATAATATTACTCCTGTTAATAATGTTAATCAATCAAATCGGAAGGATAAAAACTTTACAAAAGAACTCTAAAATACCGGGCGAGAAAATATAATTGGCCGATTCAAGGGATAATTTTTACCGGGAGTTCTCCGACTGAGAAGTGGTATTAACCAGACGTAACAGAAGGTAAATTCCGGCTACCAGAAAACCCAGTCCAATCCCCATGTAAGCAGTTCCCTGGTATTTATTCGATTTTAATCGTTTTTCCCTTTTATCCAATTTATCCTGGTAATTCCCGCTCAAATAATCAGTGCGGGTAACTTGTTTTTCCTGGGTCGGTTTAGGAACACCGGATCGAAACCGGCGCCAGCCCTCGTAAAGAGCAGCCAGACCTAAAACCGAAAGAATTAAATCAACTATTTTATTCATTAAAAAACCCCCTGACTGACAAGGATAAAGTTACTTCATACACAAAAAAATAACCAATTATGTGTGCCTTCTTCAGAAATGCTGAAAAATATTAGCTTTATCTCATAATTATGATAGTATATGTTTGTCTAATGGTTAAGAGTTTATCAGGTTATTTTGCTGGATTCGGTGATTATTAATGGAAATCGGAGAAAATTTTGCCGACAATTTGAAGCAAGCAGAAGAATGGGTTAGAAGACTTCGCAAATGGGCGCAGCGGGTAAAAAATCATCCGACAATACTTGGAATTATTTCCCTGTTAAAATACATTCCCTCCAACGGAGCCCAGGGAGCACGGCGTAAACTGGAAGATTTATTAGTAGAAAACCCTGATTTCGATGGAGAAATGGCGATAGAAGGAAAAAGTGAAGACAACTATGAAACCTACTCCATCACTTTAGAGCAGGACAGAGGGGAATTAAATATAACCACAAAAAGCGACCATGAAATCACAATTGAAGCCGACACCCAGACAATAGTTATCAAACACGGGGATGATGCGAGCAATATTTTTTATCCCCGGATGAAAGAAAGAGTTTCCAAGACTTTTGGGCTTGACTGGAATGAACGCAAGACAGAAATAATGACAGAGCAAGCCATCCACCAGTTATTCAAATCGGAACTGGAAAGAGCAAGATCAACCCTCCGCTGGGCAATTCAAGAACACCAGGAAAAAGACTACTAAATTTCGCTTTCCCCATAATTTTTTCAAAAGTACATAAAAAAAGACCCGGTAACGACCTACTCTCCCACGGCGTCCCCACCGTAGTACCATCGGCGCTGAAGGACTTAGCTTCCGTGTTCGGAATGGAAACGGGCGTTTTACTCCTTCGCTTTAGTTACCGGGCACAAATATATATTAAGTTTTGTTATCTTTGACAACAAAACCCTGTATGGAAAGCGGGTTCATCTGAATGAGGCCAGTCACAGATGAAGATAAATAAGAGAGGGGGTCAAGTCAGTTGGCCAATTAGTACGGCTCGGCTGAACATATTGCTATGCTTACACCTGCCGCCTATCAACCTGGTAGTCTACCAGGGGCCTCAAGGGATGACTTATCCTGGAGGGGGCTTGGCGCTTAGATGCTTTCAGCACTTATCCCGTCCGTGGATAGCTACCCGGCAATGCCGTTGGCACAACAACCGGTAAACTAGAGCCACGTTCAACCCGGTCCTCTCGTACTAGGGTCAAAACTCCTCAGTCATCCTAACGCCCACGGAAGATAGGGACCGACCTGTCTCACGACGGTCTAAACCCAGCTCACGTACCGCTTTAAT
>CAZVWJ010000032.1:0-28218 GCA_964631325.1 uncultured bacterium
TTTACAATTTACCTTAGTTTACCATGGGGGACACGACAAATGTCGTCATTGTGCAAACCTGCACGGGTTTGCCAGGTTCTCCGGGTGTGATTAGCATCTGCAGTGGCTGGAAATTTTCGGGATATTGGGAGAAGTGAAAGATGAAATGCCGGCCAGGAAAGTGTCCCTAAAAAAAGAGCGGGTTGCCCCTTACAGCTCTGAATTATATATGGTTTAATACAGGTTAATAGAACTTTTCCAGACTTTGTTAAGGTGTGTAAAATTGTAAGCAGGACAGCCGGGGAATTTTCATCGCCAAAAAACCTGGTATCGTACTTTTAGTTTTTAAGTTATTGCGAAATATCGAAAAATTTCCAAAAGTGAAGTTGTCATTTGCCAGTAATGGAGACAGTAAATTAATCACGGGGGAACGATCAGAATACGGTAAAAATTAAGATTCTTTGATTGTTTTGAAACAGTGTATTCTTGTTAGATAGAATTAATTATACGCTCAGAGGCAAATTATATTTCGACGGCTGGTATCAAGAAAACAGACGAAAGGAGGGGGTCTGGCTTGTCAGTATTTGATCCTGCAAATCAGTGGAAAGGTGCCGTGGCGGAAGAATTATTTCGTTATCATTTTATGGGGGCTGGTTTTACTGTTGATGATTTTGGAATTGAAAGTATTGCAGAGAAATATATTAATGAAGCTGATGTAAAACAAAAGCTTCCTTATCACAACCAGCCCGACTTTTATATTCTTTTTTCAGGTGATGAAAAACCAGTATCTGATAATAAACAATCAGAATTATTTTTGGCAGAGGTTAAGTTTAATTCCCAATCTAGTACTTCTGATGGGCGCTGTAGGCTAATAGCCAATAAGTATGAATGGATTTGGCAATACCGAAATCATTTTTTTGACGCTAACGAAATTCTAAAACAAGACTATAATCAACTATTAAAAGATAACTGGCAGAAAAATCAATTAAAACGAAAACTGTATCATGAAACAAATAGTTGTCCGGTGGGCGCGGATGTAGAGGATGCTGTTGAATATTTAGTTAAAAATCCCTCGTGGATCTCAAGATATATAAATTCTCCTGAACTGATCATTTATTTTTTTATTCAATCAGTTGATAAAAAGGACTTGGAAAATTATAGAGATAATTGGTTGAAAAATTTCGGGGTCATAGATCTTTACAACGATATAATTGAGCATTATGACGAAATATTAAGTTTTCGCCAGGAACTGCCCCATATTTACATCTATAATTCTCGTAAATTTTGTTGGATACCTATAACTTTTCAGGCTGGGTTAGTAGAAATTTTTGGCAAAAAAATGGCCCAAGAACTGAGAAATGTCTTAGTGGGGGGGACGCCAACTGAAAGTAAAAAGAAGAACCAAGAGGAACGCCGCGGGGCGTTAAACGAAGCCATTAAGGAGTTAATAAATTTAGGAAAAAATTACTAAACTAATACCAAAAATTTAAAAGTGGGCCGGGGGGTGAAATTTGAGATTCCAATGAATGTCGCAATAGATTTGGGTCGCAGTTAAACTTTAAACTTTAGCTATCAGCCGTTACCACCAGTGCCAGCCTCCCAGGTTTTAGGTTTCACCAGAATATCGTTGAAAAACCTGGTATCGTACTTTAAGTTCATAAATTATTGGCAAATATCGAAAAATTTTAGGGGATAAAACTGTTAAATAACTCAAAATTAAAAATCGGAGCAGAAGCCCGAGGGGAAGGAGATTAACCCAGCCAAGAGGCAACCCGGCGCAAAATCAGCCGGATTTTTCCAGGGGTTTTACATTTTTTATTTTCTTTGTTTTTTCTTCCGAATTTAGTGTTTTCCAGAGATCATACTGTTGCTGCATGTCCAGCCACATCTCGGCTGTGGTTCCAAAAATGCGGGAAAGCATCAGGGCGGTTTCGATAGTAACTCCTCGGCGGCCGTGAATAAGTTCATTCACCCGGGCATAAGGCACTCCCATTCGCTCGGACAGTTCTTTCTGAGTCATATTCAACTCATCCAGGAATTCCTCTTTCAGGATAGTTCCCGGGTGAAACGGTTTGCGATTTTCAGGAAGCGATTCAACTAAGTCGGTAATTTCTTGTGATTCCTTCATTTTTTAAGCCTCCGTTATTTTTAATCATGATAATCGGTAATTTCTACTTTACAGGGGCCTTCACCAGACCAATAAAAACATATCCTGTACTGGTCGTTTATCCTGATTGAATATAGTTTTTTCCGGCCCGATAGTTTTTTCAATCTATTTCCCGGCGGTGTCCGTAAATCGGAAAGTTTTTTAGCCGTGTTTAAAAAAGTCAATTTTTTCTGGGCCTTTCGCCATAATTCTTTCGGACAGGTCTGGCGAGCTGTTTTAGTATTTTTCCCGTCATAAATATCTCGGCTTCCTGCGTCAGCAAAACTCTGAATCAATATATTTTACTCCTTCCACAGTAAATATATCGTACATCGATATAAAAGTCAAAATCTCCAACTCAAAGGGGGAACTTCCCATAGAATTTTTTAGAAGGGACGGAGGTGTCGTTTGTCATTTCTCGGCTGATCAAACAAAAAATCAGAAGACAACTTCAACCCATTTGAGCTATTGCCAGGCGATTTCACCAAAATCACTCCTGCCGGCTGACTTGAATTATCAAAGCGATTGTAGCGCTAAAATCACCGAGAATGCCAGAAAATAATTTCACAACTATCGGGGCTAGTTAGTGGTTCAAATTTACGGTCTCAGTACCGTAGTATATATCATAGCTTCTCAGTGTACAAATTAATTTTGGTCAAGTTGTTAAGCGTGCTTGTCCTTACCGGATGGCTTGGCGTTTTACAATAAAGTTTTATATCGAATTTTTAACCGATCGGTTCAACCGAAAAAATATGGTCGGTGGTTCGGGAAGAAAAACTGGTGTTAAGCAAAATTAAGTTTTCTCTCGAAGTCTCAAAATAACTTTCACCTGAATTAAGCAGTTTTCTCGAGAAATCAGCCTTTAAACCGTTCGCGGAGCCAGCCGAGCCAGTAGGCACCGTGCATCAGGGGGAAAAGAAAGATAAGACCAAGGTTGGAGAGGCGGGTGAAGGCTTGCTGGAGGCCAATTGAGGCGGAGATAAAAAGGTGAACCAGGCCCAGGCCCCAGCCGACCGGGTTCCAGCAGAGCAGAAAAGTCCACAGCGCGAGCAGTTTATCCAGCCGCCAGTGGCGCAGTGTCGGAAAGATACCTTCTCCGGCCAGTTTTCCACGCCCCCGCCCGTAATTATAGAACTGGTGAGTGAAACTGCGCCACTCCGACCGCGGCCGGTAAGAAAGTTTGGCGGCCGGGTTCAGAATTAGTTCCCAGTTTTTTTCCTGCAGGCGGTGGTGCAGTTCGTCATCTTCGGCCCAGGGCAGATCCTCCCGAAAAAAATTAACTTCCCGCAGAGCTTCCAGGCGGTAGACGGGGGATTGGAGCGTGGAGACTTTGCGCCGCCGCTTGGAGTTGCGATAAGCGGGCCCGCCGGTTCCAAACGGGTGTGTCATTGCCTGCCAGGCCAGTTCCTCGAACCGGGGGGCCGGTTTGGCCAGGCGGACCAGTCCCCCGGCTGCGGCTAATTGTTTGTTTGCTTCCAGCTCTTCCACTAAAGTTTCAAGATATGTCTCGTTCCAGCGAGTGTGGCCGTCCAGCCGGGCGGCATACCTTGTTTCCACTTCGTGCAGGCAAAGATTCAAACCGGGGCCTTGCCGCCGGTCGGGATTCTCCACCACCCGCAGTGGTAATTTGTTTGTCCACTGCTCGAGAATTACCGGAGTCCGGTCGGTAGAACCACCTTCGGCAACTATTACTTCCCGTGGAACAAGGCTCTGGCTGGCAACGGATTCCAGCGCGTCGGGCAGGGAACCAGCTTCATTGTAACAGGGGATTACTACAGAAACCGCTGTTTCCTCTTGCTTACCAGTGCTGATAATAAATCACTTCCCGAGAAAATTTCAATTTTTCAGTCTTATTATGATATTATCTAATTCAAGCCGTTATCGACACCAGTTTTAAGAAAACAGTAGTTTCGAAAACCTCGAGTTAGCTTATACCTAAATTGAGCGATTGTTATCGAAGAACACATAACTCTCCGGATTCATTCTCGCAGCCATCCAGGCTGCTCTGAGGTATGTATTCTTTAATACGGGTTCATCCTGAACCCTAAAGAATACAAAAATCCACCGGAGAGCAATATGTTCTTCTCTTCACCATAGAATCGCTCAATTTAGGTTACAGTCAAACATAGATTTGTGCAGATTTTTCAGTGGGCTCGAATAAATATATTCGGAGGTGCTAATATGGCGGATTGCCTTTTCTGTTCTATTGCGGCAGGGGAGATCGACTCAGAGATAATTTACGAAGATGAGCAGATCGTTGCTTTCCGGGATATTAATCCCCAGGCACCGGTGCATTTTCTTGTAATTCCGCGCCGGCATATCTCTAATATGAACGAGGTGGACGAATCGGACACCGAGCTGGTCGGACATATTTTTAACGTTGCCGGCGACCTGGCCGAACAGGAAGAAATTGCGGAGGACGGCTACCGCCTGGTGATTAACAATGGCGACGATGCCTGCCAGGACGTCAACCACTTGCATTTGCATGTTCTCGGCGGTCGCGGAATGGGCTGGCCCCCGGGTTAAACTCGAGTAGATTGACTCCGCTTGTCGCGATGAATTTAACGACCTCTGTTCTGGAAGTTGCCCGGGACCTGCTGGGGAATGAACTGGTCAGACAATTAGATGACGGCACCAGGTTACGGGCCCGCGTGGTAGAAACCGAAGCATACAGAGAAGGGGATCCTGCCTCGCACTCCTGTAACGGCCGGACAGAGCGTTCGGCTGTGATGTTCGGGCCGCCGGGCCACTGGTATATTTACAAGTGCTACGGGATGCACTGGATGATAAACTTGGTCTGTGGGGCTGAAGGGCAGGGCCAGGCCGTCTTAATTCGAGCCGCCGAACCACTGCAGGGGGTCTTGCGTATGGAAAAACACCGGGGATTGAGCGGCCGGTCGCTGACAAATGGACCGGGAAAGCTGGCCGGAGCCCTGGCGGTGGATAAAACGTTTAACGAAAAACCGGCGTTTGCCGGTGATGATTTTTATCTTGAAAGTGGCGCTACTCCCGATAAAATTTATGAAAGCCCCCGGGTGGGAATTAGCGTTGCGACGGACCGTAACTGGCGTTTTTACTGTGATAATAAATATGTTTCCCAGGTGAGTGAAAATGGGGTTGGTCGATGCCGAAATTGATCTACATGAATTTCGGCCGGAGGAAGTCCGATTGAATTTACTGCCATTTCTTGATCGTGGTTATGCGGAAAACTGGCGGCGAGTTCGGATCATTCACGGGCGGGGGAAAGGAATAATTAAGGAAAAAGTTCGTTCGATACTGGAAGAAGTAGATTATATTGCAGTTTACAAAACTGCCCATTATTACGAAGGCGGCGGTGGTGCCACAGTCGCTGAATATCGGAGGTGAAAGGATGAACGAGTTACTTGCAGTTGACGTTGGAACGGGAACTATTGTTGGTTTCCTGGGACGGAAGGTAGACGGTAAACTTGAGATCCTGGCCCGGGAACAGGCGGAGTATCCCCGGCGGGCTATTGAAGAAGGCCGGGTAGTGGACATGGAAGAAGCGGCCAACTGTCTCAAAAAAGTGGTCACTAAACTTCAGCAGGAAGCAAAGACCTCGGTCAACGTAGCCCATTTTGCCGTGCCGGGTCGGGGGATTGAGATTGAAGAATTCGAGGCTGAGTTAGAATTTAACGAGCCCAGGAAGGTTATCGCCGAGGACGTGGAAAAGCTTTTTAAACAGCGCCGCCAGTCTTCGGTGGAGGGAGCGATAGTGGATGAGTCGGTAATTGAACGAAAAATAGATGGAGAAGAAGTCCTCGATTTTGAAGGACAGTTTGGGCGTAAAATGGAAGCCCGCTGGTTGATCACCTCGCTTGATCCCGATGAAGTAGAAAACAAAAAAATAGTAATTGAAAAAAGTGGTTTAATCCCCGGACAGTTGGTGCTTGAACCGCGGGCGGCAGTAGAAGCTGCTTTCCCTTCACATGAATTTAAGCCCCGGTTGGGATTGATAGATTTTGGCGCGGGAACAATTGACGCCGCTCTGCTTGAGGATGGTCAGATCAGGGACTTTTGCACTCTGCTGGGAAGCGGAGACCGTCTGACCCGTTGCCTGGAGGATATGCTGTTAGTTGATTTTAATGATGCGGAAAAAATTAAGCGTCAGCTTCATGCAGAATCCGAGGTTAACTATAAAAACCTGGGAGGAGAAACCTGCACAATTACCCGGTCGGAAATGATTGAAAGGTTGAATCCCGTGATTACTAAAGAGATGAAACCGCTTAAAAAGTGGTTTGCGAAGCGGGAGCCCAGAGTTCTTTTTCTGGCCGGCGGAGGATCAAAATATCCTAATCTTCCCCGGCTTGTTTCACGGAGCTTGGATATTCCGCGAACTGACGTGGTCAGCCGTTTACCCCGGTTAAAACCGGGCGTAGAAGATCCGGATAATTTAGTCCAGTCCCCACTTGATTACACTGCTTACGGTATTTTATTGCTGGCTGCTGACCGGGAGGGGCGTTACAGTCTTACCCTCACTGTAAACGGTGACCGGATGCGGAGACTGGTTTCGCCGGGGGAATACCGGGCTGAGGACCTGGCCGCCGACATGGGTTATGTGGCTCGGGAAGCCCACCCGGAGTCCACGATGATGGTCTGTGTGGATGGTGAATGGATTACTGAGCAAAAAAAACAGCGACTTCAACCCCTGGTAAAGATTAACGGGGAACAGGTCAGTCTGGATACAAAATTACGCTCCGGGGATAACGTGGAATTATTGCCTGCTGAAGAGCCCGAACCAATCAATATTCAAGCCGGGGATTTTTTGCCTGAGGGTCGGCTCCATGTACTTTTTAACGATCAGCTTTTTCGTCTGTTACCGCGGTTAAAATCCGAGGATGGAAAGTGGTTGAAAGCTGACGATGATTTGGCCGATGGCAGTGAATACAGGCGCAAACTTGCTTACACTAGAATGGAAATTCGAACTGTTTTAGAAAATAAAGGGGTTGAGCTGCCCGAACGTTTGCTCTGGAAACAGGGGGGTAAATACACCCACAAAGAACAGTTTGAAATTGGTGAAGAGGTTAAATTGCAGTCAGCTATTAATCCTTCCCTGAGAGGGCTAAGCAGTCTTGAGGAGCTCCCTCCGGAACCGGAAAAGCCCTTAAACCAACCTTTGAATTAATAATTTTTGGACAGTTTATCTGATTTTTTGGTTCCTGCTCTTCATAAGGTTGTTTACAGGCAGGGCTTTGGTATAATCTCTGTTTAACATTGTGCAAATTTAAAGGTAGGTAATTTTGATGGACGGTTCTGTGACAAATAAAGAACAAAAATTATATGACAATCTTAAGCCGATTGTTGAACCGTTGGAGGTTGAGCTGGTTGACGTTGAGATAAAAACTCATGAGGAACAACCTCTGATTCGGGTTGTAATTGATACCGGTGAAGGGGTGCCGCTGGACAAATGTGAAAAGGTGAGTGAGTATATTTCCCCTTTGCTGGAGCTAGAGGTTCCCGAATTAAAAGGGCCTTACAACCTGGAAGTATCTTCGCCGGGACTCAAGAGACGGCTTCGTCGCGAAGAAGAATACGATAAGTTCAGGGGAAGAGATGTCGTAATCAACTGCTATGCTCCTTGCGAGGGGCGGAAAGAGTGGCAGGGAACCCTGGGCGGTCGAAAAAATGAGGCGGTTTTACTGGCAGATACTCCGGCGGGAGAAATTTTAATTCCCATCAATAAAATTGCCAGTGTTAGACTTTATTTTGATGCAGAAGCTGCACTAAACAAACAGGAGGAATAATTAACTATGGATGAGTCATTCCTGGAAGCTATCCGGGAAATTCAGGAAGAGAAAAACCTGGACGAAGAGGTAGTGGTTGAAGCGTTAAAAAAAGCACTAACTAAAGCCTATCGAAATGAACATAATATTCCCGGTGAGTATGAAATGCAGGTGGAGATTGATCTGGGTGATTTTAACCTGGAGGTCTTTACTGAGAAGGAAATTGTCCGCCAGCCATTTAACGAATCCTGCCAGATAGAGCGCGAAGCGGCCGAGGAGTTCACCGATGAACCGGACTTTGGCGAACGGATTATGGTGTCCCTGGAAGACGATAACTTGAGCCGGTCCAATCTGCGCATGGTAAAAAATATTTTTGAAGATAATATTGAGCGGGGGGAGCAGCGTCAGCACTACGAGGGGTTCAAGGAAAAAAAATTAAACCTGGTGAATGGCGTGGTTCAGCGCTTTCAGGAAAAAACGGTTTATGTTCGTCTGGATGATAACGTGGAAGCGATTCTTCCCTTCCGTGAGCAGGTGGAAGCTGATGATTACCGGATGGGGAACCGGATGAAGTTCCTCGTGGTCAAGGTCAGTCTGAACAGCCAGGGACTGTTAGTGGTTCTGTCCCGAACCCATCCGCTCCTGATTGAGCGGCTGTTTGAACTTCACATCCCGGAGGTCCACGATGAACTGGTAGAGGTTATTGACGTGGCTCGGGAAGCGGGGGCGCGATCAAAAGTGGCTGTAAAGACAAATGACCCCACAATTGATGCTATTGGTACCTGTGTTGGACCCCAGGGCTCCAGAATCCAGTCAATTGTCCAGGAAGTGAACGGAGAAAAAATAGACATAATTCCTTATGAAAAAGATATACAGAAACTCATCATTAATTCTCTCAGCCCGGCTGATGTCACACGGGTTAATCTTCTTGAGGATGAGGAAACGGCCCAGGTGGTGGTGCCCGAGGACCAGCTTTCCCTGGCGATTGGCAAAGGAGGCCAGAACGCCCGATTGACTGCGAAGTTGAGCGGCTGGTCCATTGATATTTACAGTGAACAGGAATTCGCTTCCTTGCAGAGTGAAGAAGCCCTGGAAGTGGCTGCTTCAATTTTTAAGGATTCTGCTGCTTCAGAGGAAGAGGATTTTCTTACTGAGATCAACGGTGTTGGCGAGGGGTTGGCCGGTAAGCTAAAAGATAATGGTTTCTCTATCCCCACGGAAATTATTGACTCCGGTCCCGAGGCCCTCCGGGAAGTTAGTGGGATTGGAGAGAAAAAAGCGGAAAAAATCTATGAACAGGTACGAGAATACGTGCAAAAGGTTGCCACTTCTGAGAGTGTTGAGGAAGTGCCTGAAGAGGAAAAGGCCGAAAATATTAAAGAGTCTATTTTTAGTGATTCTAAAACCGAAGCAGAAGAAGTCGAAGCAGATTCGGAAATTCGTTCCCCGTTTAAAGAAACTGAATAACAAGTAAACGGTTGGTACAGGAGAGATTTGTTTATGCGTATTTATGAGCTTGCTGATGAACTTGATGTAGAAAGTGGAGAACTTATTGAAGTCCTGGACGAAGAATTTGACCTTGAAGTTAGTAACCACATGAGCGGAGTTGACGAAGAGGTTGTTCCCCTTGTGCGGGAATTTTACGAAGAAGAAGAAGAAGAAGAAGAAGAAGAAGCAAAAGAAAAAGCTGAAACCGGGGCGAGAAGTGAAGAAGAGAAACAAGAAGAAGAACCGATAAGTGAGGATTCCGCCGAAGAAATAGACGTCGCGGAGGAACAGATAACCGTTAAAGGAGAAATTACTACCGGGGAACTGGCTGAAAAACTTGGTATTCCCGCTAATGAGGCTATCAAGACTCTCATGGAACTTGGGGAAATGGCGACTATCAATCAGCGTTTGGAACCTGAGGCGGTTGAGCTGTTGGCCGAAGAATATGCGGTTGAAGTTGAATTTGAGGAAGGGGAGGAAGAGGAACTTAGTTTTCGTAAAGAACTAGGGCTGGCTGAGAATGTCCCGGAGGAAGAGCTTCAGCCCAGACCACCGGTTACTACGGTAATGGGCCATGTTGACCACGGCAAAACTCAGCTTCTGGACTCAATTCGGGAAACTGATGTGGTTTCCGGTGAATCAGGTGGCATAACCCAATCCATAGGTGCCTCAGAAGTAAAAACAGAGTCAGGGGAATTTGTTTTTGTTGATACCCCCGGCCACGAGGCTTTTACAGAAATGCGGGCCCGTGGTGCCCAGGTTACTGATCTCGTAGTCCTCGTGGTTGCCGCCGATGACGGGGTGATGCCCCAGACAGTTGAATCGATTGATCACGCCCGTTCGGCTGAAGTCCCAATCATAGTAGCTGTAAATAAGATGGACCTACCGGAGGCTGACGTTCAGCGAGTTTATCAACAGCTTTCTGAACACGATTTGGTCCCGGAAGAATGGGGGGGAGATACAATTTGCGTTGAGCTTTCCGCTCTGGAAGGGGAAGGAATTGAGGAACTGCTGGAAATGATTGACCTGCAGGCTGAACTATTGGAACTGAAAGCCAGTCCGGAACGTCCGGTTAAAGGAACCGTTATTGAAGCGGAGAAAAAGAAGGGGATGGGCACCACTGCTACGGTGATAGTTCAGCAGGGAACTTTAAAAAAAGGAGCCCCATTTGTGGCCGGAGCTACCAGCGGGAAAGTTAAAGCAATGATAAATAGTTATGGCGACCGGGTGGGAAAAGCGGAGCCCGGTACCCCGGTCGAGATTCTTGGTTTTGATGATTTAGCTGCCCCGGGTGATTTTTTTGAGGTGGTGGAATCTAACAGTAAGGCCAGGGAAATAGCTGAGGAACGCCAGGGAGAACTGAAAGAGGCCCAGGTTAGTGACCAGGGACGGGTTACCCTGGACCAGTTACAGGAGTTCATAGAGGAGGGAAAAATTAAGAACTTAAATATTGTTGTAAAAGCTGATACCCGGGGAGCAGTTGATGTGCTCAGGGATTCTTTTAATAACCTGGAAGCCCGAGAAGTAGAAGCGCAGGTAGTTCACGGTGGTGTGGGTGGAATTAATGAGTCCGACGTGATGCTTGCGGAAGCGGCCGAAGGAATGATCGTTGGTTTTGGGGTTCGGCCCGGCAGCAGGGCTCGAAAATTGGCCCAGCAAAAGGGTGTAGAAATTAAAACTTACTCCGTTATTTACGAAGCTATAGAAGAAATGAAGGCGGCAATGTCCGGAATGCTTGAACCGGAAATTAAAGAGGAAGTTATTGGTGTGGCCGAGGTTAGACAGTCAATTTCAATTTCCGGAGTGGGAACTATTGCCGGTAGTTATGTCCGGGAAGGAAAAGTGGAACGTTCATCAAAGTGCCGCGTGGTCAGGGACGGCGCAGTTGTTTTCGATGGCCCAATTAGTTCCCTTCGCCGTTTCAAAGAGGATGTTTCCGAGGTGGAAGAAGATTACGAGTGTGGAATTGGCCTGGAAAAATTCAACGATATTAAAGAGGGGGATCTTCTGGAAGTTTACCGGGAACGTGAGGTAACACCCGAGATCCAGTGACGACCTTTTGTCTCTGCGTTGAATTTGAGCTCTATTGTCCCGGCAGCTTTTCTCTAAAAGATAAGCGGCGTATAATCAAGGGACTGCGGGATAAATTATCTGCAAATTACAATGTATCTACGGCTGAAGTCGATTACCAGGATCAGCACAGGAAAGCTAAACTGTCAGTTGCCGCTGTAAATTCCTCGAAAAAACGCCTCGTCAGTCTCAAGGATAAGTTGGTTGATAAGCTGGACTCTTCCCCCCGGATACAGATAAATAATTATTCCAGCCAAATTTACTGATTTTTAACTTTTTGAAGGAGTAAATACCATGGGTAAGCGAAAGAAAAGAAAAATTGAGGCGGATCTGCGGGAGGTTATTAGTAAATTAATCAGGTTCGAACTGCCCGATAAACATCGCCTGGAACTGCTTTCCGTGACCCGGGTCGAACTTACGCCCGATTACCGGGAAGCAACTGTTTACGTAAGCCATATTAAAAAAGATGAAGAGCTACGCAAGGGAAGCCTTAAATTGTTAAAACGCAATGAAAAAAAAGTACGGGCCGGAATAACCAAAGCTCTCCCCCTGAAACATATACCTGAGTTGCGTTTTCGTGAGGATACTTCTATGAAAGAAGCTCAACGAATAAATCGAATTATGGATCAACTGAAAGAGGAACGAGAAGAGAAAGACAATGAAGAAACAACTTCATGATGTTCTAAAGGTTTTTCGGGAATCTGACTCGTTTGTAATTACTGCCCATCGTCGGCCGGACGGGGATTGTATAGGGTCTCAACTTTCTTTGCTCCGTTTGTTGGAACGCTGGGATAAGGAAGTGCACCTGGTTAATCCCGATCCCGCTCCCGCCCCGTTTGATTTTCTGGTAGACCGGGCTGATTTTTCCTGTGAGCCCCCGGAGCGCCAGATGGAAACGGCTATAGTTATTGATTGTGGTAACATGGAACGTACTGCCGACTTGAAAAACTATCTTCAAAATTCGGAAGTTTTAGTTTGTCTTGATCATCATCGGAATAACGCGGTTTCGGCTGATGTCAGTGCTGTTTTTCCAGATATTTCCAGTGTTGGAGAGATAACTTACTTTCTCTACAGGGAAGCCGAAGAAAATATCACTCCGGAAATAGCCCTTGCTCTGTATGTTAGTATTCTGACCGACACCGGTTGTTTTCGCCATGCTAACACTTCTTCACGGACTCATCGTGTGGTAGCTGATTTGATTGACCTGGGGGAGTTTGAACCCTACCGTGTCTACAGCGATATTTATGAACGTGAAACTCTTGAGTCTGTTATTTTGTTAGGGAAGGTTCTGGCCAATTTAAACCAGAAGAACGGGATTGTTTGGGGGGAGGTGACCCGGGAGTTATTTGAGGAGACTGGGACTACCGAGGAAGATTTAAAAGAAGTAATTAATTATTTGCGCCAGGTTAATCAAAGTGAGGTAGCTTTGTTGTTCTGTGAGCGAAACGAAAATACGGTCAAGGTGAGTTTCAGGGCAAAATCCTCTCTGGATTTATTACCTGTTGTGAACAATTTTGGCGGCGGGGGGCATTCAGGAGCGGCGGGTGCTAGTATTAAAGGGGATATGGCCGAAGTTAGAGATAAGGTGCTTCAGGTGGTGGAAAAGGCCGTTGACGGAAAATTCTCCGGGTGAGCCGGCCGGGGGTCTGGCAATAGATAAGCCAGCCGGTTTGACCAGCCGGGAGGTAGTTGACCAAGTTCAGAAACATCTTTCCGGAGTTAAGGCCGGCCATGGTGGGACACTGGACCGGCTGGCCACCGGGGTGTTACCGGTTCTTCTTGGTGAAGGGACTAAACTGGTTCCCTACCTGCAAGAAAGAGAAAAAGTTTACCGGGCCCGGTTTAATTTTAGTCTTGTTTCTGAAACTCTGGACTGCGACGGAGAAGTACTTCCCGTAGAAAATTCACATGAGCCGGGGCCGGAAGAAATAAACAATGCGTTAGCTTCATTTTCCGGAATTTTGTCCCAGAAACCTCCCCGCTATTCTGCAATTAAAAAGGATGGACGGAGACTCTCTGATCGAGCTCGTAACGGGGAAGAGGTAGAACCACAAGCCCGGCCCGTTGAACTGAATAATCTTCGGGTTCATAAATATTCCTTTCCCGTGCTCGTGGTTGAGATTACCTGTGGCAAAGGATTTTACGTTCGTTCACTTGCCAGAGATTTAGCGACTAAACTGGAGCTCGAGGGCGGTTTGGTAGAGGAGCTGACCAGGACACGGTATGGACCTTTTACCAGGACTGAAGCAGTCGATTTGGATAATCCCGGAACGTGGTCAGAATCTATTTTTCTTCCCCGGCAGATAGTTGATAATTTAGAATGCCTGGAGCTTTCTGACAGGCAGAGAAAGCTGATCGGGCACGGCACTCCCGTTGGAAGAAAGCAGAACTCAGAAGCACAGCAGAAAGCCATAGCGCTCAACAGCTCAGACCGGTTACTGGCTATTATGCGACCCGAAACTCAGCAGGGAAGAGAAGTCTGGCAGCCCGAGCGGGGTTTTAATTTGTCACCCGGGAATGAATAATTATGGAAGTTTTTCAGTCTATACCAGATTCTTCCCGGGGGCGGATGGTTGTTTTAGGAACTTTTGACGGTTTGCACCGGGGACACCGGGCTGTGCTTGAACGAGGATTGAAGCTTGCTGAAAAACAAAATTTAGTTTCCACAGTGTTGACTTTTAATCCCGAACCCCGGGCTTTTTTCCAAAACTTGCGGCCTGAACAGAGGCGCTTATTGACGCGAGAAGATAAGTTAAATATCATTAAACGTTCAGAATACGATAGTTGTGTAGAATTGGAGTTCACAGATAAGCTTGCAGTGATGTCTCCGGCGGATTTTTTTTATTCTTTGTTAGTAAATAAATTGAATGTAAAAGCTGTTTGTGTTGGCTATAATTTTAAATTTGGTGCCCGGGGGCAGGGAACTACTTCCCGGCTTCGTGAATTGGCGGATGAAAATGATGTAGAACTTGAGCTTTGCCCCCCTGTTGAATATGCTGGTCAACCAGTGAGCAGTTCACGTATTCGAGAATTAATCAAGGAAGGAAAAATGCGGCGGGCAAGAGAGTTGTTAACCCGTCCCTATACGGTTTTGGAAGTTATCCAGCCCGGTCGGGGTAAAGGAAAAGAACTGGGGTTTCCCACCCTGAATTTTCCCCTGGTTAACACTATTTCACCGCTTTGTGGTGTATACTTAGTCTGGTTGGGAACAGAGCGGAGAATACCTGCCGTTGCTAACTATGGTCGGAATCCGGCGATAAGTGAACTTCGGATACCCGTTCTGGAAGTACATTCGCTTTCGGGAAAACCGGAATTTAAAGTCGGAGAAAAAACGCACGTTTATTTTGAAAAATTTGTTCGTCGGGAAATAGATTTTGAAACTGAACAACAGTTAAAGAATAAAATTTGTGAAGACGTTGAACAGGCCAGGAAATATTTTGCAGTCCATTCCCGGCCCGAAATGATTAATTAAAATCACGTAAATACTCACCTATCCTCTTTCCCCTGAGGGGAGAGAGCTTGCCCTGCGCATGGACAGGGCTTGTGGCGCGTACGCGCTATTAGAGTGTGGGGGGTAACCCCGCTCTTTTGTGAGAGAGCTAGGTTAAAGGCATCTTTGAAGCTTTTTCACCCTCATTTGTGTTTTCCCCCTCAAGGGGGAAAAGATTAGATGAGTAGTTACAAAACCACTTAGCGTTTTAAGGAGGATTTTCGATGAGTCAAGTTGCTGAAAGTAGAGAAGAGATCATTAAAAAATTTCAGCAGGAAGAGGGAGATACAGGTTCGTCCGAAGTACAGATAGCCCTGCTGACTGACAGGATTAACAGCCTGACCGAACATTTAAAGGCTCAACCCAAGGATTACGAGGCCCGCCGCGGCTTGCTGGACCTGGTAGAGAAACGAAAGAAACACCTTGATTACTTAAGAAACAACAAATTCGAGTGTTTTCAGGAAATCACAGAAGAACTGGATCTATAAAGCTCTCGTAAATTTGTTCAAGCGGTTCGGGATGATTGTTTGTATAAGTTATTCTTGTCGTATGCGGGACTGTTGTTTCTTTTTAGAATAGACGGAGGTGAAAATGTTTTACTGAGAATAGTTTGAGTTGTGAATGATTTTCATCAAGTTTTGAAAGTAATCGTTTTTGGAGGATATTTACGTAAGTAACTTTTTGTTGGCAAGGGATAATTTTCTTATTTTTTGAGTAATTGGTAATTCTTTAGGAGGTTTTGTTAGAAGATGGAGTTTTCTGGATCTATTGAAATTGGTGGAAGAGAATTAACTTTTCGCAGTGGTAAATTAGCACGACAGGCTCAGGGGGCAGTGGAAATACAATACGGTGATACGGTTCTATTGACCACGGCCGGGATAGACGATCCCAAGGATTTACCTTTTTTTCCGTTGACTGTCGAATATCGCGAGATGACCTATGCTTCCGGTAAAATACCCGGTGGTTTTTTCAAACGGGAGGGGAGGCCGAGTAACCATGAAACAGTTTCAGCCCGCCTGACTGATCGGGCGATTCGACCGATGTTTCCCGACGAGTATCAAAATGAAGTTCAGATAGTTTCTACGGTCTTGAGTGCGGAACAGGAAAATATTCCTAATGTTCTTTCTATTGTCGGCGCTTCAATGGCCCTGATGATAGCGGACACTCCTTTTAACGAACCGCTGGGAGCTGTCAGGATGGGTTACCACGAGGATGAGTTAGTCGTTAATCCTTCCAAAAATACACTTGACGATGCTGAGCTTGACCTTGTCGTTGCGGGAACAGAAGAAGCAATAACCATGGTGGAAGCCAGCGCTTCGGAAGTCCCCGAAGATGTTATTCTCGACGGCCTGGATGTTGCGCACGATAAAATACAGGAGATCCTGGAACTTGAGCGGGGCCTGGTTCAACAATGCCAGAAACCTCAGAGTGGTTTTGAACCGCCTGAATACGACGAAGAACTAATTTCGGCTGTTAAGGATGCCGGTTACGATCGGATGAAGGAGGCGGTTTTTACTCCTAAAAAGCCGGACCGTAAAAAGGCCAAGGATGAAGTAAAAGAAGCATTAAAAGAAGAGTTTCTTGGTGACCTGGATGAGCTTGATTCACCGGATGAAGTAGAAATTAAGGAACGCTCTTTTTCACGTGCTTTCTCCGAACTTGAATCTGAAATAGTTCGCAGTTCCATTCTTGAAGACGGTGATCGAATTGATGGGCGAGGTCTGGATGACATCCGTCCGATTTCAGTGGAAGCCGGTTCGCTTCCCCGCCCCCATGGTTCCAGCCTGTTTACCCGGGGCGAAACTCAGAGCCTTGCTTCAGTTACCCTCGGTACTCCCCGCGAAACACAGCAGGTTGATACATTATTTGAAGAAACCGAAAAACGATTTATCCTTCACTATAACTTTCCACCCTATAGTGTTGGTGAAGTACGACGGATTACCGGGCCGGGGCGCCGTGAGATTGGCCATGGCTTGATGGCGGAAAGTGCCATCCGTTCCCAGTTCCCGGAGAAAGAAGAATGGCCTTACTCTACCCGCGTGGTCTCTGAAATACTGGAATCCAACGGTTCGAGTTCGATGGCTACTGTCTGTTCCGCCTCCCTGGCCTTGATGGACGCCGCTGTCCCGATTGACAAGCACGTTTCCGGGGTGGCCATGGGGTTAATTAAGGATGAAGAAGACTATGCGATTCTTACTGATATACTCGGAGACGAGGATCACCTGGGAGATATGGATTTCAAGGTTGCTGGTACCGAGGACGGTGTTACCTCCCTTCAGATGGATATCAAGATAGAGGGAGTAACCCGGGAATTGCTGGAAGAAGCACTTGATCGAGCCAATGAAGCCAGGTTGGATATTCTCGGTATTATGCGCGATTGTATTTCCGAACCTCGTGATTCTATTTCGGAACACGCTCCCCGTCTCTATACCCTGGAAATTCCCCAGGATAAAATCAGAGATCTTATTGGGCCCGGTGGGAAGAACATCCGGAATATAATTGACGAATCCGGTGCCACAGTTGACGTTGAAGATGATGGAACCGTCTTCATTGGTGCCGACGACCAGGAGTCCGGTGAAATGGCCAAGGAAATGGTCGAAGACTGTACGGCCGAAGCCGAGGTAGGCAAAATTTACGAGGGCACTGTTGTCTCTACTACGGACTTTGGCGCCTTTGTTGAAATACTGCCCGGCCAGGACGGTCTCGTTCATATCTCGGAGCTGGCGGAACACCACGTTAAAAACACTTCTGACGTGCTTGAGGTCGGTGACGAAGTCAAGGTTAAATGTACCGACATCACTGAAAAAGGAATTGAACTTAGCAAAGTCGAAGCTGACAAGGAACTGGAGAACTGAAAAGGTTCTCTTAGCCCTTAAATTTAGTTTTAAATTGTAGTACTCGATGTGGTGCAGGTTTGCCAGGGGGAGTAGCTTTTGACCGGTGATATTGGATGGACAAAAAGAAACGCTGGCTGGAATTACTCGGCTTTTTTGCCTTATTTGTCGGTCTCTTTATTCTGCTCTCTCTGGTTACCTACCATCCCCTTGACCCCCCCGGAAGCTCCAGGCCGGGTTTTGCTAACAAAGGTGGAAAAATAGGCGCTTTTACTGCCTACTACCTTTACGCTTATTTCGGTTATTCGAGCTGGCTTATCGTTCTTTCCCTTTTCTCCGTTTCCATTCAGCTTATTCGCCAGCGCCCCGATTTGTTTGGCTGGTCTTCGGCAGCCGGTTGGTTGCTTTTGCTTGTGGGACTTGCGGCAATGATGAGTCTTGGCTCCCCGATGGCCGGGGGAGTGGTTGGCCTTTATTTTGTCACTCGTTTTGAGCCCCTGATTGGCCAGGCTGGCGTCTTCCTTTTGTTTATTTTTGTATTTTTAGTGGGGGTTTCTCTCCATTCAGCCCGGTCTATCCAGGAAACCTTAATTGAGACTTCTAACCTGTTTAAGCAGCTCTACGAAGGAATTAAAACCGGCGGCGCACTTCTTCGGGAATACAATGATTGGCTGATTGAGAAGACCCGTAGTTTTTGGGATAGCTGGTTCAAGGGCTCTGAAAGAACAGCCTCACCGTCGCCTGCCCGTTCGTCTGCTCCAACTAAAAATTCATCAAAAACAAAATCTTCCAGTGAAACTGATACCAGTTCGGCGGAGGAAGAAAGCGGTGAAAAGGATTCGGAAAAGGCCGAATCAGATACTCCGGTGGTCTCCCTGGCTGAAAAAAAAGAGTCTTCCGACGTCCAGACCGGCCCGGATAAAGAGGAAAAGCCCCGGGGAGCAAATGGTTCCTCACCTGTGGAAGTGGACCAAAAGCGGCCGGCTGTAGATGAAGCGGATATGTCCACTTATGACTTTCCTCCCCTTGAATTACTCGAGTCGGGAAATATTGATGAGGCTATTCCGGATGAGGAAACTCAGGAGAAAGTTGCTGCCAAGCTGGAGAACACCTTTGATGAATTTGGAATTGACGCGGAAGTTGTAGATGCCAACTCCGGTCCCGTTCTTACAATGTACGAGGTCGAACCGGGGCCCGGGGTTTCCGTAAATAAATTTCAGAGCCGGGCAGATGATATAAAACTTAGTCTGGCGGTCCAGTCAGTTCGTATTGTTTCTCCCATACCGGGTAAATCTGCCGTGGGTATCGAGGTTTCTAATCCCGAGCGTGCTCTGGTGAAATTGCGCGACGTCCTTGGCACTTCCGAGTTCAACAGCGAAGAAAACAATTTGCCCCTCGGTTTTGGTCTGGATGTTTTTGGCGAACCCCTGGTTGTTGACCTTGAAGCGCTACCTCACTTGTTGATAGCCGGAGCTACCGGCAGTGGTAAAAGTGTCTGCATTAATTCTATTATTTGCAGTTTGCTTTATCATCTCCCGCCGGATGAATTAAAACTTATTTTAATTGATCCCAAGCGAGTGGAATTGAAACTTTATGATGATTTGCCTCACCTTATAACCGAAGTTATAGATGATCCCGATGATGCTACCAAGTCCCTGAAATGGGCGGTTGAGGAAATGGAGGAACGCTACGAACGTCTTTCTGAGGCGGGTTACCGGGATATCAATGGTTACAACGAAGCGGTTGATAAAGATGAAAAAATGCCCTATATCGTTATTATTGTTGATGAGCTGGCTGACTTGATGCTGGTTAATCCAAAAGAATGTGAACAATCAATTACTCGCTTAGCTCAGATGGCCCGGGCGGTTGGAATTCACCTCGTGGTTGCCACCCAGCGTCCTTCAACTGACGTAATAACCGGCTTAATTAAAGCCAACATGCCCGCCCGGGTGGCTTTTCGGGTCTCCAGCGGTACTGATAGTCGGGTTATTCTTGATGAAAACGGTGCTGAAACTTTGCTTGGCGATGGTGATTTGCTCTATCTTTCGGCCGCTTCTCCTCATCCCCGGCGGGCGCAGGGGTCGTTTTTGACTGATAAAGAAACTAAAGACGTGATTCGTTTCGTCAAAGAACAGCTCCGGCCCAGTTATCTCGATGAGGACGCCATCTTTGGATCGGGTACCATTGGTGAATTAGAGGAAGATTTTGACGATGAATATTATGAGGACGCTAAAAAACTCGTGGTGGAAACGGGGAAGGCCTCTGCCTCGATGATCCAGCGCCGGTTTAGAGTGGGCTATAATCGTGCTGCTCGAATGGTTGATATGATGGAAGAGGAAGGTATTGTCGGACCTCACCGGGGAAGCAAGGCCCGGCGGGTGCTTGTGGATGAAGGTGAGTATTTTGAGGAAACCGAAAATGAAGAATAAAATTACCGTTCGCTTTTCAGCCTTTCTCTTTACCGGCCTGTTAATTTGCCTGGTTCAGGCTGCACCGGTTAACGCTCTTTCCCCGGAACAGTTTATTTCCCGCCTCAAGGTTAAGTTCAGGCGGACTTCCAGTATCTATCTGCAGGCCCGGGTATATCCCCTGGATCGACCGGCTGATTCCAGCACAGTAACTCTTGCTTACCGTTATCCGGATCGCTTTTTACAGGTGCTCAGAGGCCGTCAAAAAAGGGAACAAATTGTTCTGTTTCGTGGGGATTCCGTTGCCGTTTATTACCCAAAAATAGATATTTACAAAACTCGACGGCTTACTTCTCGCCAGAAACAGTCTCTAATTGTCCGGAAAGTCCCCCTCGCTGCTATGGTTGCCGGCCTCCGGTCAGATTCGTTTCCGGTGGAAAATGTTCGGACAACTACTTATTCTGAGACTATCACAGCACGTATTGTTAATAATAATTCCCGCCTGCCATATAAAAAGGCTCGGGTAGTTTTTACTCGAGATAAGCTAATCCCTTTATTTTTTGTTATAATTAGCGATTATAAATATAAGTTGAAAATCACTAAATATGAGGAAGAATCCCGTTTTCCGGCTATTGTTGAAGAGGCCTTTAATCAGTTTAATCCCCGGCTTCTGAGTGGGGTGGATTTATGAGTGAATTTGGCTCGGTGTTTAAAAAAGTTCGAGAGAAAAAAAACATTGACCTTGAAGAAATTGCCGCTGAACTTAACATAAGGAAACAATACCTGAAAGCAATTGAAGCAGGTGAGTTTGAGAAGCTTCCCGCCGAGGTCTATACGCTGGGTTTTATCCGTAATTATGCCCGTTACCTGGAGCTTGACGCAGATGCCCTGGTGATGAAATACAAGCTACAGCAGAAAAAAAATCATTCCCCGTCGCCGGAAGAAGCTAATAACCATAAGTTTTATTGGCTACTGCTGATATTTTCTATGCTCCTGGCAGTTAGCGCTTTTGCTTATCGAGTGTATCTCTGGGCCCCCCGGGAGGAAACCAGGTTACCAGAGCCAGAGATTTCGATGCCGGTTGAAAATCAATCCTGGAATAGATCTACGGATATCGATACTTTTGTTAAGCAGCCTGTCCAAAAATTGGAACTCAAAGTGGTAGCAATAGAGAAAACCTGGATTTATGTTCGGTTTGACGGGATTCGAGAACAGGAGCTGTTGCTTCAACCGGGCGACACTGTTCGCTGGACGGCTGAAGATTCAATAAAACTAAGGCTGGGAAATGCCGGTGGTATCCGGCTTTACCACGAAGGGGTTAGATTACCTCCACTGGGTCGTTCGGGGGAAGTTTCAGACAAACTTATTACCCTGGAAGATGGGAAGCTTAACATTAAAAATTTACGTAATCAGCGAATTCCACCGCCGGAAACTTCGGCGGATACCGATGAAGTTTTGTCGGACACCGGTAATATTTTGTCAGACACCGGTAATCTTTTGTCGGACACTGAGAACAAGACAGCCGATACAGAAACCGAGTGATCAGGTAATTATGACAATTCCAAATCGTTTAACTATCCTCAGGTTTTTTATTGCTCTTTGCTTTCTCAGTGTTCTGTTCAATTATAATCGGATTGAATGGCTAATTATCGGGGCACTTCTTTTTGTTGCCGCCGGCGTCACCGATCTCTACGATGGAATTCTGGCCCGTCGCTGGGACCAGGAAACTGATTTCGGACGTTTGATGGATCCGCTGGCCGATAAAATGATTACTCTGATAGCTTTTATCTATTTTATTGAAATTCCGGAACTGCAGTGGCCGGCCTGGCTGGTGATTTTGTTGATAGCCCGAGAATTGGCCGTCAATACGCTGCGGACCCTGGCTGCTATCGAAGAGCAGGTTCTCGCTGCCACTACTTCCGGTAAATATAAGACTACCGTTCAGCTTGCCGGAATCTTTCTCGTTCTGCTTGGCCTCATTTTTTATCGATTTGGGCTGGTTTCTTATGCCTGGCTGGAAGGGGTCTCCTGGACTACAATGTTTCTTATTTTGATTCTTACATTGTATAGCGGTGGAGAATACTATTACCAAAATTGGGAAATTTTTGAAGAATGTCTGAAAAGATAGTTGCGCTTAAATCGATATGTTCCGTCGCCTGACACTGTTTATAGCTACTGGCGGTGGTCTGGGCTACTTACCACTGGCGCCCGGCACCTGGGGTAGCCTCGGTGCTACCTGTCTGTTTTTGGCCGTTCATTTGTTTCTTCCCGTGTGGACGGTTTATATGTTACTGGTAGTTTTTTTCTTTTTTTCCGTGACAGCCGCGGCTCTCGCCTGCTCGCATTTTCCGGGCAAAGATCCCGGTCAGATTGTAATTGACGAGTTTGCCGGGCAGTGGTTGGCGTTGCTTCCAATACTTTGGTTTGGTGCTTCCGGTGGCTCTGCATCGCATTATTATTTGGTTCTTGTTATTCAATTTTTTCTTTTTCGCTTCTTTGATATTGTTAAACCTCCTCCGATTAATCTCCTTCAGCAATTGCCTGGGGGCTGGGGGATCGCCCTGGACGATTGGCTGGCCGGACTTTTCTCAGCCGCGTTGTTTATTTCGGCTGAGTATTTTTTATGATTACTTTCTTACGGAGGTTTTTATTGAAAAATAAGGGAAATAATTTATGCTTTTTATCCTTCTTTGGGTAAATAGAATTGGGGTTTGAAAGGGACAAACTTCGCGAGACTTTTTAGTTCTGGAGTGGTATGTGATGGAAATCTTTAAAAGTGAAGAACGGGAGACGGCCGAGCTACTGTATGAATTAGTTGATCAAGTTTCTGACACACTGGAAAAATTTCAGGAACTCATATTCAGTTACCTAAACGATGATGAAGTATACAAAGAGATAGCGCATTCTGTGCATGAATCAGAACACGAAGGTGATGAAATACGCCGGGAGGTAGAGAGACATATATATAATGGCTCATTTTTACCGGTAGTTCGGGAAGATTACATAATGGTAGCTGAGTTAACAGATAAGATCGCGGATAGAGCTGAATTATGTGCAGAAAAAATAGCTCAAGAAAAGCCTTTTGTCCCTTCAGAAGTACGAGATGATTTGCGGAAATTAACCCGGGAAGTTCGGGCCAGTTATAAGCCGCTGATAAAGTTGCTCCGGTTCGACAATAGCCATGAAAAATCACGGATTCAGGAGTATATCGATAAAATTGCCTCAGCGGAGCAGCGGGTTGATAGGATTGAGTGGGATTTGATTGATCGATTTTACCAGTTTGAAGATCTTTCCAACGCCCAGAAAATTCATTTGCGAGAGTTGGTTAATCAAATTGCTTCTGTTTCTGATTGCGTGGAAGATGTCTCCGATCGAATATTAATTCTTTACACTAAAGAGATATTTTAATGGTAATTTTAGATTTTATTAAATCGTTAGCCGGAGCCTATCTGGGCTGGAATGTTGGGGCAAATGACGGAGCAAACATAATCGGTCCTCACGTTGGCTCCGGACTTTTGAGTTATAATTTTTGTATAACAATTCTCTGTGTCGGAGCTTTTCTTGGCGCGGTGATTTCCGGCCAGGGAATGGTTACGGACGTCGGGAAGATTCTTCCCAAAACTCATCTCCTCAAGCAATACTCAAGCTGGAAACTGGTTAATCTTGCCGTGCTGGTTACTGTTGCCGCCGGCCTCGCGGTTAATATTGCCACTTATTTTGGGATTCCCACCTCCACTTCCCAGGGTTCAATTGGCGCTTTCTTCGGTCTTTCGATTGCACTGGGACTTCAGCACGGGCTTATTTATGAACTTCCTCCCTGGCCTACGTTTGGCAAGATGGTTGGGAGCTGGATAATCAGTCCTTTTCTGGCCGGGATACTGGGTTTTATTATTCAGAAATGGGGGAGTAAAATGTTCAGTGCTCTTGTTCGCAATGAAAAAATGTTTAACCGTATAATTATGATTTTGCTGGTCAGTTCCGGTGGTTACGGAGCTTATATGCTTGGAGCGACCCATGCCGGGATAGCTGTGGCTCCTTTCTATAAGGCGGGTATTTTCAAGAACTGGCTGGGAATTAGTGCCAGCCGGTGGGCAGCGGGGGTTGGTGGAGTTGCAATCGCTCTCGGTGGTTTTACTTACGCTCAGAAAGTGATTTACAGCGTTGGCACTAAAATTACCACGTTAGACCCTTTTTCAGCTTTTAGCACTGTTGTTGCCATGTCAATTTGTCTTAATTTTTTCAAACAGTTTGGTGTGCCCGTCTCCTCCTCCCAGGCTATCGTGGGGGCGGTTGCCGGAGTTGGTCTTACCCGGGGAACTCAGGCTGTTTCTTTTGATACACTTCAAAATATCGCCATTGGCTGGGTTGCCACACCACTGTTTCCGGCTCTTGTCAGTGGGTCTATTTATGGTATCTTGATCCAGATTTTCTAAACTCAAAAAATGTGGGGAGATAACTATGCGGGTTGTTTATCCCGGTAGTTTTGATCCGCTTACTTACGGCCATATGGATCTGATTGAGCGAGCCGTGGGGGTCTTTTCTCACCTCCGGGTGGCCGTGGTTATTAATCCGCAAAAGGAGACCCTGTTTTCTCTGGAGGAGAGAGTAGAGCTGATTGAGAAAGCTTACGGGGAGTGGTCTGATATTTCTACCGGTTCATTTGATGGATTGCTGGTGGAATACGTAAAGGAGTGTGAAGCTAACGTTATCCTCCGGGGCCTTCGAGCTATTTCAGATTTTGAATATGAATTTCAAATGTCTATGATGAATAAAAGATTAGCCGAGGATATAGAAACTATTTATATGATGACCGGGGAAGACCATAGTTTTGTCAGCAGTTCCACGGTTAAAGAAGTTGCTTCCTACGGCGGCGATGTTTCTTCTCTTGTCCCCGGGGTGGTAGAAAAGTCGCTGGAGCAAAAATTCAATCCCTGAATCTTTCTAAAGAACGTCATTCCGGGGCTTGCCCGGCTCCAGAAGTGACGCGAACGCGTTAAATCCATTTTCATCAATAACGAACGTCATTGCCGGGCGTGACCCGGCAATCCATTTTTCAAAAATTTTGAATTATAAACGTTCACAAGATGCATGCTTCGGGTTTTCGGCGGTTCGCGCCTCCCCCCGAAATAACGTTGTGGTGTCATTAGAAAATTATGTCCAGTTTTTGGATAGAATATTTGAGCTGGAGGTTTAAACTATGGGTTTTGCGGAGGAAATTAAAGCAGAGGCCAGTCAGCGGCAGGGGACGGTAATCCTGCCCGAGGGCGGGGATGACCGGATGCTGGAGGCGGCCCGCCGCTTGATTGCTGAAAATATTGCCGGCCGGGTTTATCTTGTTGATACCGGTGAGAGTTTTAGTAAAAATGAAATTGAAGTGCTGGCGGCTGACCAGGATAGTGATTGTGAAGAATTATCCCATCGGCTGGCAAACGAAGAAGATGATATTACGCTGGCTGAAGCTGAGAAGCTCGTTCGGGAACCCCTTTATTACAGCGCTGGCCTGGTTGCTATGAATCGCTGTGATGCTATGGTTGCAGGCGCTCAAAATGCCACGGCATCGGTTCTTCGGGCCGCCTTGAACATGGTGGGAACAAGAGCGGATACCTCCCTGGTTTCCAGCAGTTTTATAATGGAACTGGAGGATAATACGTTCGGTCAGGAAGGAAAACTTATTTTCACCGATCCGGCAGTAGTGCCGGATCCGGATTCCGAACAACTTATTGAAATAGCCGGGGAGGCTGTGAGGTTGTATAAAGATTTAATTGTCGCCGGTGACCCGGCTGTTGCTTTTCTTTCGTTTTCTACCCGGGGAAGCGCTGAGCATCCTCTCGTCGAAAAGGTTGCGGAAGCTGCCCGGCGCTTTAAAAATAAATACGCTGCGGTTCAGGCGGACGGGGAGATGCAGGCTGACGCAGCCCTGATACCCTCAATTTCTGAACGGAAAGCACCGGATAGTCCGCTTGGGGGCGAAGCTAATATTCTGGTGTTCCCCGATCTCAATGCAGCTAATATCGGCTATAAGCTTGTTCAGCGGCTGGCCGGGGCCGGAGCTTATGGACCAGTGCTCCAGGGCTTGGCCGGCGCAATAAATGACCTCAGTCGAGGTTGTAGTGTAGAAGATATAGTAACAGTCAGCGCAATTTCTCTGGTCCAGGGGACTTCCCGGGAATAAAGCTTAATACCTTTCTCTTGACTCAATAAGCTGGCAGGCCGTATAATTTCATTCATCTCTTGTGGGTGGGTGTTTTTCCTTGAAAATTGATATAGCACAATTGTTGGAAAAAACGGGAGCTACCCTTGAGAAAAAAGGGGAGCTTGAGCTTACCGGACACGAGTTAGATGAGGAAGGTTCCCGGCTGGTTGAACCAGTAAGTTTTGAGTTTTCAATTTTTCACAGTGAGGCGGGTTTGCTCTCCGTTGACTGTAATTATCAGACTCAATTAGAGTTTCCCTGTGGTCGCTGTCTGAAGCCAATTGAAAAGACTTTATCAGAGTTTATTTCCGGTCTTTACGTGCCCACTAATTATCAACGAGAGGTGGAGCTCGACGAAGAACAATATCGGATTGAATATAGTAAAGGTGCGATTGAGCCATGGCAACTAATTCGCCAGGATGTGCTGGTAAAGATTCCCATGCGCCCGCTCTGTTCGGAGGATTGTAAAGGTCTTTGTCCTGATTGTGGTCAGAACTTAAATGAAGGAGACTGCGGCCACGAGCAGGAAAAAATTGATCCCCGGTTAGAAAAATTACAGGATATTGATATAGAAGAATAAGACTTTCTCTGGATTACCGGCGCTTTGCGTCTCTCCCGGGAATAATGTTATTAAAAAAAAGGTATTGAAGATTAATTTTTGAAGAGGTGATTTAATTATGGCAGTCCCCAAACAAAGGTCTTCTAAAGCAAAAAAACGAAGCCGTTTTGCCAACTGGAATGATGAAACTGAACCCAATTTGAACAGTTGTGATCACTGTGGCGAAGCTAAATTGCCTCACAGGGTCTGTATGAACTGTGGTTACTACGACGGCCGTAAAGTTTTGAACGTGAGTGAGAAGTCCACGGAGAGCTAATTATGTCCGAGGTTACTGTTGCGGTTGATGTAATGGGCGGGGATAACGCTCCCGGGGCTGAACTTGCCGGGGTGAAAGCCGCCCTCGAAGAATATGAATTGAAGCTGCTTCTCGCCGGCCCGAAGGATCTGATTGAAAGGCGCCTGGGAGACAACTCAGACGTTCCCGGCACTTATGAAGTCCTTCCTGCTTCTGAACGGATTGAAATGGATGAGAACCCGATTACCGCAGTCCGTCAGAAGAAAGATTCTTCGCTTTTGGTTGCTGCCGACAGCGTCCAGGCGGGACGGGCCCGAGCAATGGTCAGTGCCGGTAACACCGGGGCTGTAACCGTTGCTACCAAGGTAAAGTGGGGTGTCCGGGAACTGGTGGACCGCCCTGCTATTGCCACTCTCTTTCCTACTGCCGATGACGATTATACGATTCTCATTGACGTTGGCGCTAATTCAGACTGCACTCCCCGTCAGCTCGTGCAGTTCGGTCTGATGGGCGTGGTCTATTCGGAAATAGTCCTGGATAAAGATGAACCTTCCGTAGGTCTGTTGAGCCTCGGAGAAGAAGCGGTTAAAGGAAATGAATTGACCAAGCAGGCCTTTGAACTTTTTGAACAACAACCGTTGAATTTCATCGGTAACATTGAAGGTGATCAAATCAACGAAGGTCTGGTTGATGTCATCGTCTGTGACGGTTTTGTCGGAAATGTGGTTTTGAAACTTTCCGAAGGCCTGGCTGAAACATTATTTGAGTTTATTAAAGAAGGGGTGGAAAGTTCGCTTCGAACTAAGCTGGGCGGGTTCCTGCTAAAACCGGTGTTCAAAGACTTTGCCCGTACAATTGATGCAGCCGAAGTCGGTGGTGCTCCCTTACTTGGTTTGAACGGAGGCTGTATTATCGCCCATGGCGACAGTTCGCCAAAAGCTATCAAAAATGCTATCCGGGTGGCCAAATTATTTATTCAAGAGGATTTTAATGCTAAAATAGGTCAACGTATGCC
>CAZVWJ010000033.1:0-28148 GCA_964631325.1 uncultured bacterium
GTCCTTCCTTTCCAGTTACAAGGCTGATCCTACCATGGCGGAAGGGATATCCGAAAGAGTACAGCTTCTTCAACAGGAATTTGACGTAGAATTTCATCAGGATGAAGTTATCACCCATAATGCCCGGGAAGCACTTCGCAATTACGTAAATGAAGAAAAGCCTTACTGGATAATTTTTGGCTGGAAACAGCCGTCCCGGTGGCAATTCTTAATCGGGGAGCAGAAATGGTGGCTGGAGAATTTCCCCTGCAATCAAATTTATTTCAATAATAAACCAAAATTTGGAGGCCGGGTCCTGGTTTTTGCCCGACCGGGTCCCAATGACCTTGCCGTGATTTCGGCAGCAGACCGTCTGGCTCAGGCTTTTAATGGGAAAGTGACTTTCTTGGATACTCCAAAGCCGGGCTGTACTCCTGAACCTGGCTATGTTTCTGATTATCAGCGTGAATTGATGAAAATTAGTGAAAGTAAAACGTCTACCGGCCTGGTTAGCTGGGAACAGATGGACGAAGATGTTATTGAGCAGACTAAAAATCATGACTTACTGGTGATTGATGCGTCAACTACCGGCGGCGGCTCGTTGTTTAGTCAATCCGTCGGTGAAAAAATAGCTCAGGAAGCCCACTGCGGAGTTATTGAAGTTCGAACCAGTGTTAAACGCTCCCGTTCTATCCTGCAGACTGGGATTGAAGTGGAAGGACTCGACCGCTGTTTGACTGCTGATGCTGTTAAATACGATATATCTCCCCGGACTAAAGAGGAATTATTTGAAGATATTGCCGCTTATTTTGCCGACCGGGATTCCGGGATAAAAGATAAGATTGAAAAGGCGCTCTGGGAACGGGAGGAAATGCAAAATACCTATATTGAAGAAGGGATTGTTTTTCCCCACGCGGTTGTAGATGAACTCAATAGCACTCGTTTGGCTCTTTTTATCCCCCGGCAACCGATAGAATATACTGAAACTGGAAAACAGGCTAAAATCTGTATAGCTACGGTGGGACCGTCCTCAGATCGGGGTTCCCATCTTCAGATAATTTCTCTTCTGGCCCGTGAATTTGTGGAGTCAAGTCTCCGGGAATTTTTACTGCGCAGTCAGGAACCGACAGCAGTGGCCCGGGAAATAAATAAACGCCTTACCGACAAAACCTCTAACTAGACCCGCTCCGAAAAGGGGTCGTGAGTCTCAGTGCGAGCGCCATTCGGCCAGATGCACGGAACTCTACCACAGGCGATGATCTATATTTACCACATTTTTAGCTTTCGGACGGTCTTGCTTAAGAATTTACCGGTAGCAAAGTTTGAGATTTTTATTTAAATCCGATATAATTTCTTGCTTAAATATTAAAAAATCAATAGAAAATTGTAAACAGTAGAAGTTTACTGATTAAACCCTTATGATACCTAAATTGAGCGATTCTATGGTGAGACTGCAAGATATCACCTGTTTCTATCATTCTCGACGACTTCGTGTCGTCTCCGAGGTATACAGCCCCTGGACCGCCTCCTGCGGCCCAATACAGAGCTGTATAAATCCAGAAACAGGACATCTTACATCCTCACCATAGCGGTGAAGAGAAGAACATATTGCTCTCCGGTGGATTTTTGTATTCCTCAGGACTCAGGAAGAGTCCGTATTGAGGAATACAACCCTCAGAGCAGCCTGGATGGCTGCGAGAATGAATCCGGAGAGTTATGTGTTCTTCGATAATAATCGCTCAATTTAGGTGATATTATCCCGGACGAGGGACTGAGTATTCAATTAAGCCAGTAAAAATTTATTTGTGATTTTTTGTTTGCAAATTAATCCTTTCCTGAAGTGAAAAATTTAGCCGCGTTAATATAAGGACGGATATAGATGGTTAAAGCAGTGGTTCTCAAGCAAGGAGTAATTGTGGCCGGTCATCCCCGAAGCGGAACTTCGCTGGCCTGCCAGTTAGTTGAAAGTGCTGGTGTTAAATTTCCTTCTGACTTTGAGGGGGATGATTATAACGAGTCCGGTTACTACGAACTTGAGCTTTCCAAGGCCGTCTCCAAACGTTTGATGGAAAAGGCTATGACCCCGGAGAATACCGAGGATATGAACCAGGTTATTCGGCGGCTGAATGGAATTGATGGGTGGGCCGGGTTAAAAATCGTCCGCATTCCCGCCTTATTTTTCTATCGGCATTTAACTAAAAATTTAAAATCCGTGCTTGTTTACCGGCACCCGGCTGACGTTAAAGCCAGCCTGTTTAAGCGTGGAATAGCGGAATTTCCCGTTTCCTGGTTCAAGAATAACAATGCACTAATTGCTGCTTATGAAAATATAGAGGACAGTATAATTTTAAGCTATAGATCTTTGTTGACCAGGGCTGAACATGTCAAACCGGGTTTTCAGAAACTTGGTTTTGACGTTGACCTGGATCGAATCGATCGCTCCCGGCAAACTCAGAAAAACAGCCGAATCTGTTTGAAACCGGAAGTTGAAAAACTATACAGTGAACTACGGGAACTGGAAAAAGAAAGCTGTCAATAGTGATTTTAGGCGTCGTTCAATTTTTTCAGATTTAAAATAACAGTTAAAATATTGTGAAGAACCTATCCGGAAAATTTTCTCTCCCACCAGGGGAGGGGAGATATAGTGGCAGTCGTTACTGTTTTATATTGCACTTAGCCCGGTTAATTCATGAAGCCCATGAATTAACCGCCTATAAGGCAGCCCTCAATGAAATAGGGTTGTACACGAGTAACTTATATCGAATTGTTATATTTTACAGTGTGTTTTTCATTCCAACGCTGCTGATCTCATTGAAGGCTGGGCTAACCCCGCTTTCAATAGAGTTGGACAATATTGAACTTGAGGCTATATAGTAGTCTATACAAACAATCGGAAGGTTTCATCACATTTAATAATCCTCGATTGAGGGCGGCCCTTCGGGCGCATTATTCATGACAGTGAAGCTGTCATGAATAATGCGGGTTAGTTGTTTGATTCACCACGTAATCTTCTGATCATTTTTCAGCAAAGGAATGTTCACATTGCTTGCTATATTTGAAGAAGATGATTGGTTAATTGCTTTCACGGACGTGGAAACCACAGGTTTGAATCCCGGCTACCACGAGATCATTGACGTGGGAATTGTTTTAACTGAACCGGAGGATGGTGAAGTAGCCAGCTTTCACCGGCGGGTGATGCCCGAACACCCCGAGCGAACCCAGCCCGAAGCGGCCCGCTGTAACGGTTTTAGCGTTGAAAGATGGCAAAAATACGAGACTCTCTCTCCGGACGAAACAGTTGAGGCTATTATGGATTTTTATGAGGAAAAAGCAGCGGATAAAAATGTGATGATGAGTGCCTACCGTTCCTCGTTTGACGCCGCTTTTCTTGATCACATGTTTCGAAACGCCGGTAAACATACTGACATGGTTCATGACTACGTAATGGATTTACCTTCACTCGCCTGGGGGATGGGGTTAAACCAGCTTCATTCCAGTGAAATTACCGATACCCTTGACCTGGAAGACGAACCACAGTATTACAACGGTGAAGAGGCCTGGGAACACACCGGGCTTACCGGCGCTCGCAAAAACATGCGGATTTATCAAAACCTCCTGAATTACTATAAACCACGTTATGAAGACGAAGAAGGCAGCCAGAAAAGCGATTAAGGATTTTTTCTTTCTGAGTATTTTTTTCACGAGTTATGGTGTCTTTAATTGATAACGATTATAGCTACGGATCTTGACAATACTCTGTTTCAGATTGGCAAAGATGTTCCCCCACCTGATTTTTTTGAAAAAATCTTAAAATGGCAGAAAAATAAGGGGAGTTGGGTTATCGCTACCGGTCGTTCCTCCGAACAAACCAAAGGATTTATTGATGAGTGGCCGGTAGAACCAGATTATTTTATTGCCCGTGAAAGATATATTTTCCAGGCCGAAGGAGACAATTTTACTCCCTGGGAGAATTGGAATCAGTCTCTTCAAAAAAAATCCGGTAAAATTGAGAAAGAACGAGAAAAATGGCTCACTCCGATCATAGACTGGCTGGAGGCGAGTTCGTTTAAAGCGGAATTGTCCGACGGTTATTTACATTTTGAAAGTGAAACGGGAGCCCGCCGGGGTGAGAAAAAATTAATGGATATCCTGCCAGATGATCGCAAACCAATCAGAAATAGAATATATCTCGGTGTTGTGCCCGAAGAAACAGGGAAAGGACGCTGTTTAAATCACCTGGCTAAAAAGAAAGGCTGGAACCCCGGAGAAATCATTTGTGTTGGCGATTCGGCCAATGATCTCGATATGCTTGATGGCCGCTATGCTTTTAATTCTGCCGCTGTGGCTAATGCTGAAGATCGAATCAAGGAAGCTGTCGCCGGCAACGATGGTATTCTTCTTGAATCTCCGGTTGGTCGAGGCGTGCTTGAGCTATTAGATCGTCTGTGAATTTGTCCCCATAACCTGCTATTTGTGGCTTTATTTTGAAATCTCTTTAAAACTTCGCTGGCATCGTTAAGCTGGTATTTAAAGCCGTTCCCGCCGCTGTCTTCTACGTCCGTATCTCCCGCCGTATTTATCCCCTCTAAGATGAAGTTTATCGTATCCTGGTTGGTAATGTTTGCCTCAGAAATAGTCCCGCTCCAGTTGCTGTCTGTTGATTGCAGTAATACGGCAGTATCATCACTGGAAGCTGTGTTTCCGTTTTCTGTGTAGTAAAGTGTAACTGTCTCCGCGTTATACACGGTCGCCGAGAACAATTGATCGGAGTCTGCGCTTAACATTGAATCACCGTCTAAATTGTCATAGTGAAGTGTATCTGCACCGTCTCCAATCTGGATTGTGTTAGTGTCGATGTTTACTACGATGCTGAAAGAATCCGGGGGCGAAAATGGTGAAGTATTGCCCGCCACGTCTTTAGCCTGTATCCGCCAGTATAGTGTTTCTCCGCTTGCCGGGAGTTGGCTGCTGATTGATGTTCCGGAAATATTTTCTGAATCACTGACAAGGGGAGTGTCAAAGTTTGCCTCTGTGTCTATCTGGAGCCTGTAGGTTAAGTAGGTATCGCTTAATTTATCCGTCACAAAAGTATCCGCAGGTTTCTCCCAGGTCAGGTCTACCGGAATTGCGGTTGTCTCCGTTCCGTTTGTCGGACTGAGCAGTGAAGGGGTGTCGGGGGGCTGAGTATCGTAATAAACTACGCTCAGTGCGCTGTCATACAATACGCCGTAAACTTTGTCATAAATTTTAGCCTTGATTGTGTTAGTGGTATCTGAAAGGCTGACGTAGGTATCCGCCCAGCCCGTTTCGGATGGAACACCGGTATCGGTTTCTACAACCGTGGTCCCCCCGGGGTTACCATTCACAATAAAATGAACTGAATCTCCCGGCATTGCCGGCCCCAGGGTGTCCTGGATTGTAATAGAATCAAACCTGGTCACGTAGGTTTCTCCGTAAATATGGATTGGCGGAATACCGGCCACCCGGGTGTCGCTGTACCACGATTCGTTTTCCGGTGACTTGTCATCTACGGCAGTAAGCCGGTAGTAATATGTGTCACCGTTTAAAACTTCAGTGTCCGTATAGGCATCCTTATTATTATCAGGTGAAGCTACTATCCCGGTGGAATCACCATATTTCCAATCAAGTTGATTTGCTATGTCCGAGCGATAGACTCGATATTTTTCCAGATCTCCAATGTTACTGCCATCTTGATTGTTACCGACTGACCCCCAGTCCAGCCCAACTTCAAAGTTATGTACCTCAAAATTAATCCATGTGGGATCTTTCGGTATTATTGTATCTCCCCCGGTAGTGTCTGCTTTCCCCAGCCTGAAAGGTTTTGTGTCTAATTTATTGCTGTTCGAACCTGCCAGATTATTTTTAATCGTATTTATGTTGGTAATACCCCACCAGTTCCATTCTAAATTGATATTGTTATTGATTGTAGAATGGACTAATCCCTGGTTGACTTTAGCCGGGTCAGTGTCAAAATTATTTGCACGGAAGTAAAAATTACCGCTGTTGCCACTCAGGGCAAGCTGGTAATATTCATTTTCCTTGATTTCATTTTGATAAACTATGGCCCCGGGTGAACCAGTGAATTCAATTCCCGTATCACTGTTCTTATAAACAGAGTTAAAAGTCAGCCGGGTGTTTTCACTTTCAATCAGACTCAAACCACCACTGTTGTTGGTAATAGAATTACTTTGAAAAACGTTTGCCAATGAGGAGTCACTTTTAATCCCAAATCCTAAGTTCCCCGCGAAATTATTTTGAGTTAGAGTGTTAGTATCGCTGTGGTTAGCCAGGTAAATCCCAAAACGACCGTTGTTGATGACGCTATTATTATTGAAACTATTCTGGTAAGAGTTGTTTAGTTGAAAACCGTCATTAACTCCATGCTGGCTTACGTTGGAAATGAAAGTGTTGTTGGTAGAACTGGAGAGAACGTAGTTGATATGAGCCGAATTTACAACGTTATTGGAAATATCATTTGAATTGGAATTGTTTTCCAGCCGTATCCCGTGGTTGTCGATGGAGTTAATTGTATTATTATACAGAGTAGAATTATCAACAGAAGATAAAATTATTCCTTGGTCGGCGTCCCGAATACGAAGCTTCTCTATAGCTATATCGTTTACGGAGTTGCCTACAATAGCGGTGTATTTTTCATTACCGGGGGGATCAATTATAGTTCCCTGGGGCGTGGAATCAGCGCCGATAAGGCTGAGATTATCGCTGTTTATACTGACTGTTTCCCCGTAAGTTCCGGCGTCCACGTGAATAGTTTCGCCGGTTACCGCCACTTCCAGGGCTTTACTGACTGTCCGGAAGGGATCGGTTGCTCCACCGGTGTTAGAGTCACTGCCGATTTTTGTGGTATAAACATCATTTGTGGTTGCCGTATCGTTTACGTACCAGACTGGGCCCAGGTGTTGAGGGTAGGCCACGACCGTGTCACTGAAAAAAGATTCGTTTTCCGGTGTTTCGGTGTCTACTGCGGTGATTCGGTAATAATAAGTTTCACCGTTATCGATTGAGTGATCGATAAACTCCGTGTCCATAACCGTGGAATTGGTTCCCACCAGGCTGGCTTTTGATATCCAGTCAGTAACAGTATCAGAGGTTGTCCGGTATATTCGGTATTTGTTGAAATCGAGTTCACTTCCGTCGGCGTCTGAGGTTACATTTTCCCAGCGCACAATTACCCGGTAACTGCGGCCCAGCGCCGTGTCCACTTGAACTGTTGCGGGGGCTACGGTATCCGCCCCCACCGCTGTATCAATCTCATTCAAGCGAAACGGGATAAAATTATTGCTTCCGGAAATTCTGCCGGCTATTTCTGCTCTGTCCGAGGTATCCCACCAGTTTCTTACCAGGATCTGTCCGCCGGTCAGGTCATATACTCCGCTGTCCGGATTGGCGTCCGCCGGACGGATATTATTTCTGATTATAGAATCTCCCCCGCTACTGCTGTTGTAGTAAATTTGGTACTGATTGTTGTGCAGAAAACTGTTTACAGCGACGTAGTTGTCAGTATTATCAGAAAATTTAACTCCATAAGTTCCATTTCCCTTGAAAACATTATTGGTTATCCGGTTATCGAGGGAGTTTTTAACCAGGAAACCTCCGCCCGTATTATTCACTGCAGTGGATCGGCTTACTTTTCCGTGATCAGTCTGGAGGAATTTAATCCCGTTTGTGTTAGCTTTAGCTGTTGAAGAATCTACCCTGAGCCTGGTTGTTTTACTGCTGAGCAGACCCGTCTGGTTGGCTTCAAAGAGAGAAGTCACTACGCTGGCTGAATCAACTTCGCTTAAAAAAGCGCCGGCCTGACTGTTATCGGTAAAGTCTATCCCGACTATGGATAGATTGGCTGAACTGTCGCTGACCAGACCGGTATCGTTGTTGGCCAGGAGGCTCTGGGTGATTGTTACCGTATCACTGTTTAATAGTTTCAAACCGCTGGAGCCGTTGTGCTGAGCCTGCAGGTTGTTCAAATTAAGATACGAGGAGTTCACAACCCGGAAGCCGGAACTGTTGTTATAATCTGTAGTGAGGTTTGTAATCTCGACAGTGTTCCCGTTGCTCAAATAAATCCCGGTGTCATTATTGTTTACGGTGGAATTTTTAAGTGTGAATTGGCTAAGATTGGACAGATGAAGGCCAGCCCCGCCGCAGTTTTCTACTGATATATCGTTAAGACTGAGATTTTGCAAGTTAGAAAACTTCAGGCCCCGGTAATAATTTTTAAATCCAAGCTTTTTCAGGGTCAGGTTAACGGGGGTGTCAGCCCGGAGAGCCAGGGCGCCGGTGGCGAGCGAGCTGTCGTTATAATCAAATACCGTGCTGTCCGGGCCGGCGCCGATCAGACCCAGGTTGTTTTTGCGTATTATCGCAGTGTCCCGGTAGGTTCCCGCGTCCACGTAAATAGTTTCTCCGGTTTCGGCGGCGGCTAAGGCCCGGTCGAGTGTCCGGAAGGGGTCTGTTATTCCACCGCTGTTTGCGTCATCCCCCCGGGCTGTCGTGTAAATGTCGCCGCTGGTTGAAGTGTCATTTACATACCATTCCGGCCCCGTGTTAACCTGGGGAATCGGGTCGTGTAGGGAGGCGTAATTTCTGTTGACGCCGCGATATTTGGGCCAATCCGAGGGATAAAGACCGGTCGCATCAATAGTGGTGGCATAAATATTATTGTCGTTTGAACCAAAGTAAATTTTATTATTGGCAAGAGCCGCGGCAGAACTGATGGTATTTTCTGTTTCCAATTTCCACAGCCCGTTACCATTTTTATCCACTCCGTAAAAATTCCCGTTGGCCGAGCCAAAGTAAATGTTCCCGTTACTACCCACGGCCGGGCTGGAGGTGATCTGTTTAGAAGTTTGAAAGGTCCAGTTTACCGTCCCCCCGTCAGCGGTTAGAGAATAAAGTTTACCGTCCCAGCATCCGACGTAAATATCAGAATCACTACCGATTGCCGGGGCGGTGGTAATGCTGTCACCAAGTCGGGTTTTCCAGTCCAGTTGGTAGGTATCACCAAGGTCTTTCAGTGCATACAAATACCCGTCGAGGCTGGTCAAATATATCATGCTGTCACTACGCAGGGCGGGAGAGGACTTAATTTTATCACCGGAGGTAAAGGTCCACTCAGTGGTTCCGCCGGTTGCATCCAGGGCATATAATTTGTGCTTCCAGGTCCCTATATAGAGGTGCGAACTGTTTCCGATGACCGGGCTTCCCGTAATTTTTCCCTCGAGTTGTTTCACCCAATTGGTTTCCCCCGCTGTTGTAAACGAGTACAGCTCGCCCCCGGTATTGCCTACAAAAATTGAATTAAACTGGCTGATCGCTGCCGAACTGATTATCCATTCCCCGGTAGAGCGGGTCCACAGGCTGTCGCCTTCGTTGCTAAGTGCATAAAATCTGCCGAGTTGATTGCCGAAGAATATCTTTCCGTCGCTGTTGATTGCCGGGCTGGCGTCAATTTCACCCTCCGTGGAAAATTGCCATTTTTTTGTGCCGGTGTCGCTGAGGGCGTAGAGGTTTCCGTCATTGGAGCTAACGTAGAGGGAATTACCTTCAACGTAAGCGGGAGCTGCTGAAATAGCGCCGGCAGTTCCTACCGGCCAGTTGCCCACCGCTGTCTTTTCGCTGCCCACTGTGTCGTTTTGATTTTCCGCAGAAGAACTTGAGCTGGTCACTGACATACCAAAACTATCCGGCCGGTCCCCCGGGTGTTGGGCCCAGTAATTTAACACTTTTTGGGGGAAATTAGGTTTACTGCCACTGCAGGAGTAAGAACTCTGGTCCCCGGTGCAACCATTATCCTCCCACAGGCCAATCCAGTATTTATTTGCTTTGTTGTCTAATTCTTTAACTTTCTCTTCCACCGCGTTAATTGGTCCAAAATGGACCCCGGCCAGCCTCTGGATTTGAGCCGTCGTAGTTTCTCCGGCCCGGCTCCGGGCGGGAATTAAAATAAGCAAAGATAATAATCCTGCTCCAATCAATAGCCATAGCCGGGAATCATTAAGGAGTTTAAGCACGTTTGTTCACCTAAAAATGAAAGTTAATTCCAGTATTAATAACAAACTCTAACCCGTCGACTTCACGCCGGGAGAGGTCATCCTGAAGCGAAATATAATATGGTCCTGAGTCAAGAGTAAAAGAGAAATGAGGGCTGAAGTATTTTTGCAACCCAAAAATAACTCCTCCCATGTAACCGTCTCCCTCGGTTAATTCCCCCTCAAACTCCCGGACTTTATAAAGATCAGTTCCTCCGTAAAACCGAACAGTATTTAGTCTTCCCAGAACAAAACTAATTCGCGGCCCGAAAAGCTGGATGTTGTTTCCCTGAAAACCTCTCAATTCGAGGCTTAAATATTTGTTCTGATACCCGAGTGTTACTCCGGGATAAAGCACCCCCGCGAACCAGTGGTTCCGGTGGAAATTGTATTGTTCAGTGTCGCTGTCCTCTTTTTTGGTCTCCTTGCTACTACCGGGTAAAATTCCCGAATATTGCCGGGCCACTACTTTCGTGGAAAAAACAGAAAAAAGAAAAAAGCCAATTAGCAAAAAGAGGAAATAACTAAAAATAGTTTGTTTATTCAAAGGGGCTCACCCCGCGAAACCGGGTATAAACTTTTTTGGGTAATCCGGGAGCCGCGCGTGGGGACAGGATCTTTATCCCTGCGTAATCTGGTCTTATCCGCGTCACTTTTATTAGGGCTACGGATTGTTTCCCCCGCTGGTCCTGAACATTGATTGCGTAGAACTTATTTTCACTGATGTTCACTGTTTTTTGATAACTATTATTTATGTCGGGAATATGTCGGGCGCTGTTAAAGTCATTTATCGGAATTTTCTTTATTCCCCCCTCCGCAATTTCCCCGCCGATTTTTAAAGTATTAACAGCGAAATTCGGAGTGGACAGTTCAGCCAGAATATCTGCTTCACTGGTGTGCCGGGGGATCGAAAGGGAATGTATTTTTAATCCTTCTAAGTCCGGTATACGAATTTTTTCCTTGTTATAAAGATAAACTATCAACGGCAGGTCATTTAAAGCAGTTATCTTAAAGTTACCTCTTGCAGTCCGGCGAAATTGCTGTTCGCTGTTAAAGCCTTTGATTAAAAAAGGACGTCGAAAGTTATTGGCCATCCCCTTGATTTCCAGGGTGAATTCCATTTGTCCTCCACTTCGGTTGGCAATGATAGAGTGAACGTTGTAGTTGACATTAAACCCTCGGCTGTGTTGAAATATTTCCTCTAATAATCTTTTGAAGTCACTTTTATCTTTTTGAACTCCGGTAATATCATCCGTGTAACTGAAGTCTCGACTAATATTTTTAAAAAACTTTTTGCTATCTTCCTGTTCGATTTGCCGCCATTGTTCGGAAAATATCTCCTTGATCTGAGCAGAGTAGCGCTTATCTGTATATTTGAATTCTTTTATTTTCAGGGGCGTCCCGACCACCCCGCCCGTGGTCCAAGCTAAAATTTTAACCCTGTCAAAATTTTGCTTAGCTTCTCCGGAGAGGGTGAAAGACCAGTTTTCTCCTCCACGGGCCCTGTGCCAGTCTTTCCCGTTATTCGGACTGTAAGCAATGCCCTGGATGGTCTGGTCTGCCCGAGCGGTGCCCCGGACAATGATTTTCCCACCGGGAGCATCATCGCGGAAAAGTTGAAAAGGTGTTTCTATTTTATCGTAGGAATATCCACAGATATCACTTACAGTAATTTTTACCGTTCCCCGTTTATAGTTGCGGGGTAAAGTTTTCTCCGTAATCCGGTATTTGATGGGGCCTTGAATCGGAGTTTTACTTAATTTCCCCTGCTCATTCCAGGCCATCAGTTCTATTTGAAAACGGGCTTCCTTATCGGAGTGAAGTGTGAATTGCCAGTTTTCTTTTCCCTTGGCTTCACGCCAGTTTGAGTTGTTTATCCGGTAGAGAACCTTTTCAATTTTTCCCGTGTCTCCGGCAGTTCCGCTGACAGTAAGCGGCCTACCAAGCAGGCTTGAACTCGTAACCGTGACCGGAAAATTTTCCACCCGCCGGCCCGCTATTGATTTTATTTCTATGGGGAATTTCTCTGCTCGATAAGAAAGCGGGTAAGGCGTTTCTTCCTCCCTGTAGATTATTGGGCCAATTTTTATTGGCTTGCCGACTTTGCCGGCGGTAGTCCAGGCCACGACGAGAAGTTTGAGCTTTTTCTCTTCTCGCAGGGTTTTCTCCTTGAGTTCAAAAGACCAATACCGTTTACCGGTGGCACTTAACCAGGTTCGTCCTCCATCCAGACTATAAGCTACTCCGGCAATGTTTGTATCGGCTTTTGCCAGCCCGCTGATCGTTAGTCCACTGACAGGATCGAGGATGCGGGTATCAGAGAATCCCGCCCAGGGTAATCGACTTAAATCCCGGTTGGTAATCACCCGGGGGAATTTAACTTTCGCGTAATTAGTCTGTCCGATTTGGCGTGGTTTGATTGGGACAGTCCCGGGCTCCAGGTGATCAGGGATTGCTCCTTTCCGCTCGGGATGTTTTAAAATCACCGTGAAATGAGTGGGGAGAGAACGCGTCAACCGGCTGTCTGTTGCAATGATTCTTCCTTGCAAAATTTTCTTTTCCCCCGGGGCTGGAACCTGCTGGGGCTTAACGTTTAATTCCCATTTTTTCAATCCGTTAACCGCCATTTTTTTTCCGTTGAAATGGGCCGTTAGTTTTTTTAGTTCGGCTTGAGGAGCGCGGGTTTTAGAATGACCGGTAATTATTAAACGATCCTGTTTTGTATAAGGATAAGTAATTTGATAGCGGTGCGGGGCTGTTTTTCTAAATTGTTCGCCGTTTAATTTGAGGCTGTGAATAGCCGGGGGAAGCCGGAGATGTTTTTTTGCTTTCTCACTGAATTTTGAGAGCTCTAATTTTTGCTCATCAGTCAGTTTCAGGGGAGGAGACGGTGCCGCTTCCGGGTTGCCGATCCGGCTGTGGTTTCCACTGCGCAAGGTTATCTGTTTTTCAGGGTGAAACCTGTTGCTGAAGGTTACTTCACCCCTGAATACTCCACACCTGGTTTTTCCGGTCATAGTTGTTTGACACTGAAAAGTGGTTCCCCGCAGCCCGGCGATCGCGGTCTTAGTCTTGACTTTAAAACTGGTATTTATTTTCTCTCGAAATCGAACCCCGGCCTGTATTTTTCCCCTGATTAATTCCAGGTCAATTGTGTTAAAGGTTTTCTTTTGGGACCTGAAGACAGGCTCAACGACCTTATTTTTTTGAATCAGGCTGTTAATAACAAGATCAGTTTGTGGTTTGAGTTGAATGTAGCTAATCCCGGGAATCTGTAGTCCGGCGGTTGCTCCCCGGGTAGTGGAGAGATAGCTGCCCGGCTCTATTATTTTTCCTTTGGTAATTTTTTTCCAGCCGGTGTCTTCCGGGGCCTGGTAATTTATTGTTCCCTGTAGATGGCGGAGATGAATTTGGAGAGGGGGCAATCGGGATGGAGAATCAACCCCGATCTGGCTGGTTCCTTCTTCAAACCGGGGTTGAAGTGGTTGGGTTTTACAGAATCCCTCCGGGGCTAAAAAAGATAAACTCAAGAACAGTAATCCCCCGGCAATTAAGGCGTAATCCAGCCGAAAATAAGTCAGGAAAAGTAATTTTAAGATAGTTGTTTGATTATTGTCGAGTTTGATTTTTGAAGGCATAGAATAATGGATAACCAACAAAAAAAAAGAAGTTCCCGCCAATCGACGGGAACTTCTTTTGAGGACGTGAGAACGATTAAAGCCTCTTATTCAACGGGATTAACATTAATAGCGGCGAGGCCCTTTTCAGTCTCTTCAAGCTCAAATTCAACTTGCTGGTCTTCATCCAGCGTTTTGTAGCCTTCGACTTCAATGTCCGAAAAGTGGACAAATACATCCTCGCCCGTTTCCTGTTCGATGAAACCATAACCTTTGGCATCATCAAACCACTTAACGGTTCCAGTTGGCACTGAGACAACCTCCTTTTTCACTATTTTTACCTTAAACCCTCCAGTATAACACTGCAGAGCTGTAATAATTTAATCTAAACCCACTATACCATAATTAAATATAGATAGCAAACAATAATAAGATTACTTAGTTTTTGAGTGAAATAAATTTTTGAACCAGTTCAAGAGTTCGTGCATCTGGTCGGAATATTTTTCCCTTTCTTCTATTAAATGTGGAAGAGTGGCTGTAGCAATAATTCCGCCCCCGACAATTAAGAGGGAATTCATTAAAATCTTCCCAAAATTTCTTTTTTCAGGATGGATATTTTCTAACAGTTCAGTCAGTTTGTCGTAAATTTTGTGGAGTTCTTCCTCGGGGAGCACGGGCTTTTCTTTGCTCTGCAAAATTTTGATCCCTTCGGTGATAGCTTTGTAACTGGCTGTCTCCATTTCACTGCGTTGACCTTCAGCTACCATTTCGAGGGCTCTGGAAATATCGGAAAGAGTTGGCTCAGTGGTATATAAATATTGGCGTAAAACTTTTTCTTTAACGTTTTCTTTAACTACTACTGCCTCAAAAATTGCTGCAAGGTCCTCAGGGTTGGGTTGGATTTCTGATTCTATGTCCAACTCGATTATTTTGTTAATATCTTCCAGATGTTCCACTTAAATCACCCTAATGTAAAATAAAAAAACTTTCTACTCTAAATTCTCCTGTATTATATCTCTAATCTTGCTATTTCTGAAGATATTTTTCGATTTCGAGAGCAGCTTTACAGCCACTGCCACAGGCGGTTACGGCCTGTTGGTAACGAGAATCAGCAACATCTCCGGCGGCAAATACTCCTTCTACTTCCGTAAATACTTCGTTTTCTGTTAATATATAACCTCGGTCATCAGTTTTAATTTGATTTTTTAAAAAACCAGTGTTGGGGGAATGTCCGATTGCCATAAAAATCCCATCACATTCCAATTCTTTTTCAGTAATTTGTTGGTTGGCCTCTAAACTATTTTTTTCAATTTTTCGTTTGGGTTTGCCTTCCGGATGGGTAATTACCCTGGCCCCCGTTACTTTTTCACCGTCGCCGAGTACCTCGGTTAGCTCTGTGTTCCAGAGCATTTCAATTTTATTGTGACTTTTTGCCTTTTTAGCCAGGTGAGAGGAGGCCCGCAAATTATCACGTCGATGAAGAATCCGCACCCGTTTCGCAAATTTAGTTAAAAATAACGCCTCTTCCACTGCTGCGTCTCCGCCGCCGATCACCAGTACTTCCTGGTCCTGGAAGAAAAAACCATCACAGGTGGCACAGGCTGAAACACCGTGCCCCCGGTATTTTTGTTCTGAATCAAGGCCCAGCCAGCGAGCTGTTGCTCCACTGGCAATAATTACTGATCTTGCCAGTATATTCTCATCATTGTCCAGGATAAGCTTTTTTGGTTGCGTGGAAAAATCGGTGTCCGTAACCCGGGCCGCCTTAAATTCAGCTCCAAAATTTTTAGCCTGTTGTTTCATCCTCTCCATTAGTTGGGACCCTTCTATTCCTTCCGGGAACCCTGGAAAATTGTCCACTGTTGTGGTCTGGGAGAGTTGTCCACCCGGGGCAGTACCACTTATAACCAGGGGAGCCAGGTGACTTCTGGCAGTGTAAATAGCCGCAGTTAAACCGGCCGAACCGGCACCGATAATAACTGTGCTGTTTATATCTTCAGTCCCCATATTTTACCTCCCAAAATGAAAATAATTCTACCTAAATATAATACCTTTATATCCCTTCAAAGGTCAAGTTTTGCAGAATTTTTAAGCCTGTATACATTCTTCCAGGGGGGATAGCCGGTATTATGCAGGAGGGCTGAATTACTTTCCGGAGTATGAGATAATAAAAACCAAATTGAGACTTATTATTTTTCAGGTGCGTTTTGTGGGAGGCTAGTTTGATGCGTAAACTAAAAATTTATCCCGATGAAGTTTTGAAAAAGAAGTGCCGGCCTGTGAAAAAACCCGGGAAGTGGCATGATTTAATTAGTGAGATGAAGAAAGTCATGGTGGAAAACCAGGGAGTGGGACTTGCAGCGCCCCAGGTCGGTGAGACGATTTCACTTTTCTTAATGGATGAGGCCCGGGAAGGGGGAGAGTCTAAACCTGCTTCTAAACAGGACATTTCTGCTTATTTCAATCCGGAAATTTTGAATATAAGGGAAAAACGTGAAATTTCCGAGGCCTGCTTGAGTTTTCCTGATATTTCAATTGAAATTGAACGTGGCCGCGTGCTTGCCTTTCGCGCCCTCAACCGGGCCGGAGAAGAGGTTGAAAAAACCGTGACCGGTCTGCAGGCCCAGTGTGTAAAACACGAAAGTGAACATCTGCGGGGAGTAACCCTGGCCGACCATGCGAGTCTCCAGGAAAAAATGGAAATGCAGAAAAAATTGAAGGCTTACCGGAAGGAACATTCTCTTGATGCTTGAGACGCTGTTTATAGGTACTGCCCCCTTTGGTTTGCCGGTGCTTGATGAACTTGCCAGTAGAACCGACGTCCGGCTCCGGGGAGTTATATCCCAGCCCGATCGCCGTCGCGGCCGGGGCCAAAAATTGCAGTCCACTCCCATTTCAAGGCGGGCCCGGGAACTTGACTTATCTTTGTTTCAACCAGAAAATATTAATCAGGCTGGACCCGGTTGCCTGGAACAATATGAGAACCTTGATGTAATATTTATTGTTGCTTACGGACAGCTTCTTTCTCCGGAAATTTTTTCTTATCCGGACCGGGGAACATTTAATTTTCACGCCAGCCTCCTGCCTCGCTGGCGGGGAGCTGCTCCGATAAGACATGCGCTGTTAGCCGGGGATGAAACTACCGGAGTCAGTCTTTTTAAATTGCAGGAGGAATTGGACGCGGGACCGGTCTGTGTTCAACAGGAAATTGAGGTGGGAAAAGACGAAACTTATGGTGAGCTTTACCGGCGGTTAAGCAACTTAAATGTCCGGGTGCTTGAAGATTTTCTGGACCGACTCAAAGCAGACTCTGTGAATTGTTCTCCCCAGGAGGGGAAAGTTACTTATGCCTCTCAAATTTCCCGTGAGGATGCCCGGGTGGATTGGGCGGATAAAGCTGAAGAAATAGAACGGCAGGTCAGGGCATTTTGCCCGGACCCCGGTGCTTACACAGAAATCAATGGTGAAAGATGTACAATTTATTCAGCTTGCTGCTGTCAGCGGAAGGGAGATCCCGGTCGGCTTCTCGCGGCTTCGGGAAATGAGCTGGTCATCGCGGCCGGTAAAGGAGCCCTGAAGCTGGAATCCATCCAACCGTCAGGGAGTCGGAAGATGGATACCGGAGCCTTTCTGGCCGGCCGTCAGGAGTTAGAACAAGGAGAAAATATTATCAATTCAGGGGAGTGATTTGTATGTTACAGAAAAAGCAGATACCCGAGGCAATACCCGGTAAACCAAAGAACCTGGAAGAAGTGGATATACCGGAGAGTTTTTTGCTGGAGCTAGTTCTAAAAACAATTAATTCTACCGGTGAAATGTCCGGGAAAGAACTTTCAAACCGGATTTGTCTTCCTTTTGGAAATATTCTTAAACCTTTGATAGATCAACTCCAGGATGAAAAATTTATTGAGATAAAAGGCGGCGGGCAGTTTGCCGAACAATGGGACTATGCAATAACCAAAGCAGGCCGCGAGCGGGTGCAGGAAATCTTCGAAGAGGATCGTTACCTCGGCCCGGCACCGGTTTCCTTGAAAGAATACGAAGAAGTTACCGCAAATTTTTCCGTCCGTGCTGAACAGATTACCCGCCACGACCTGGAACAGGCGTTCGAGGGAATGATAATCAAACCCGAATACCTGGACGTGCTGGGGCCGGCAGTTAACAGCGGCAAATCAGTTTTTGTCTATGGATCGCCCGGAAATGGTAAAACCCTTATTTGTGAACGTGTTATTAATGCTTTCAGTGAACGGGTAGGTATTCCCCATGCTATTTATGCCGGTGAAGCTGTGATTAAATTTTATGATGCTACATATCATAACGTTTACGAAGCCCCTGATGGAGTTATAGATACCCGTTGGTTGGTTTCTGACCGCCCTTTTGTCAGTGTGGGTGGAGAATTAACCATGGAGGAACTTGATCTAATTTATGAACCTGCCGTCGGCTTTTACGAGGCCCCTTTCCAGCTCAAGGCAAATACCGGGGTATTACTAATTGATGACTTTGGTCGTCAGGCAGTGGCTCCGGAGGATTTGTTAAATCGATGGATTATGCCTCTGGAAAAGGGGGAGGATTTTCTCACCCTTCATACTGGTTTAAAATTAGCGGTTCCCTTTGAAACGCTGGTGTTTTACAGTACTAACATTAATCCTGCGGAACTTGTTGATGAAGCTTTTCTGCGGCGGTTAAGGTATAAAATCCATGCCGAAAATCCCGAAGAAGAGGAATTTCGTGAAATTTTTGAACTGGAAACCAGTGAGTTGGATATGCAGGTTGAGCCATCGGCCCTGGATTATTTAATTAAAAATCATTACCGGGAAACAAAACGACACTTCCGTCGTTGTCATCCCCGGGATCTGCTGGAGATCATTGATGATTATTGTGCTTACCAGCAGTCGGAGTCCCGGGTTACACCGGCTCTTCTCGATTACGCCGCTAATTCGTATTTTCCCGATAACGTGATTTCAGATGACCTGGATTGATTTTGTTTTTTTGGGAGCGGTGGGTTTAAGTACTTTTTGGAGCTTTCGCCAGGGATTTATAATGGAGGTTTTTTATACGCTTTCGGTCTTACTCGGGCTTTTTTGTGCCTTCTTGTTTTATCCCTATTTCACCCCGCTTTTAACCGGCCTTCTGGGGGGGGATGATCTCGGGACCACGGTTGCTTTTGGTACTGTATTTTTATTTTCAGCTATTTTACTTGTCTTACTGGGGCTATTATGTCACAATTTCGTCCATTTTGTTAAACTGGGTTTCTTCGATCGGATAGCAGGTGGTTTGCTTGGTTTTTTTCGGGCAGTTGTTGCCGTGGCCGTAGTAATTGTTATTGTGGTTGCGGTTAGTGGCAAAAATAAGCCGAAATACATTGAAAATTCTTACTTCTGTCAGCCTGTGGTTGAAGCCACCAATTGGACAATGAACAGGGTTCCATACCTCTTCGATAGGTTTAAAAAGGATTATGGCCAGCGCACTAAAAAATGGTTAAAACGTCTGCGGGAGGAGTGAGAATTGTCTACTCTTCAGGCTCGTAAAAAAGCTGAAAAGGCGTTATCTGAAGAGAAACTTTCAGATGCGGTAGAGGCCTTGAAAAAAGGATTGAACCGGGATCCTTACTGGAGCTGGGGGCATCTAAAACTCGGAGATATATATTTAATTGAACTTGATCATCCTGTCTATGCTCTGGTTGAATACAGGAAACTACAAAAAGTAAAGGACGCTTTAACCGGCTCAGAAAAAATCCGGCTGGCCTGGGCCTATCATCAGCGTTCATTCGATGATAAGGCCAGGGAAATTTTAACGGGTATTGAGATAGAAGATTTACCGGATGAGCTGGAAATTTTCGACCGAAAGATAAAGACGGAAGAAAAATTCCGACAATTAAATTCTGAAGTCCAAAAAAATGTTGCTGAAGATTCAGACGACTATTTCAAGAAACATTTCCGGCAGGGAAATGAATTTTTGAACGCGGGAAATTTTTACCGGGCTCAGCAGGCCTATGAGGAAGCCCTTCAATTTAAGAACTCTTCTGAAGCCAAATTGAACCTGGCTCGCTGTTTGATCGAACGGGTTAAATTTCCGGCCGCGGTTCGTCAGTTGAAAAAACTGTTAAATGATGAACACGTGCACGATAAAGCTCGAAAATTACTGACTTCGGTTTACAGGCGTCTGGGCCTGCCGGTGAGTAAATTAAATTCAGATGTTAAAGAGGACGAAAATGACTCCCGCTCTGCCGCGGGCGCTTGAAATTACTATTACGAGTTGATTTTTGCGTGAAATTACAAGTATTAGATTAACATTTACGGAGTGATTAGTTCTATGTTTTACGGTGAAGAACCTTATTTGTTTACTTCAGAATCGGTAACGGAAGGTCATCCCGATAAGATGGCCGACCAGATTAGTGATGCTGTCTTAGACGCTGTTTATGAACAGGATTCTCGGGCCAGGGTGGCCTGTGAAACTTCTGTCTCTACCGGCCTGGTCCTCTTGACCGGGGAAATAACTGCGGACGCTGACGTTGATTACTCTGAGTTGGTTCGGGAAACAGTCCGAGACATTGGTTATACCAGCAGTGAGCTCGGGTTTGATGCAGAAACCTGCTCGGTAATGGTTGCTCTTGATCGCCAGTCTCAGGACATCGCCCAGGGAGTGGATACCGGTGGAGCCGGTGATCAGGGGCTGATGTTTGGTTATGCAACTGATGAAACAGAGGAGTTGATGCCCGCTCCTATTATTCTTTCGCACCGGCTCACCCAGGGGCTCGCCCGGTTGCGAAAAGACGACGTAATTTCTTATTTGCGGCCGGACGGTAAGAGTCAGGTTACTGTTCGGTACGAGGACGAGGAACCTGTTGAAGTGACTGCTATTGTGGTCTCCACTCAGCATTCACCGGAAGTTTCTCAGAAACAGATAAAAAATGACCTTGAAGATGAATTAATTGAAGACGTGATTCCCGATAATATGCTGACTTCAGATACTGATGTTTACGTCAATCCTACCGGTCGGTTTGTTCGGGGCGGTCCTTACGGTGACGCCGGTCTGACCGGGCGAAAGATAATTGTTGATACCTATGGAGGCTTTTGCACTCACGGTGGTGGTGCCTTTTCTGGTAAGGACCCGACCAAAGTAGATCGCAGTGCCACTTATGGTGCCCGTTACGTGGCTAAAAATATAGTTGCCGCTGGACTGGCCAAACAGTGTACAGTCCAACTTGCTTATGCAATTGGCGTTGTTGAACCGGTCTCTATCCTGGTTGATACTCACGGAACTGGGGAAGTACCAAAAAAGGAACTGGAACGGGCAGTCCGGGAAGAATTTGATCTAACGCCGAATGGTTTGATCGAGGGACTGAAACTACGCCGTCCAATTTTTGAAGAAACGGCTGCTTACGGTCACTTCGGTCGCAGTGGTGAAGGCTTCACATGGGAAAAAACTGATCGAATTGAATCCTTACAGAAACGGCTTTAAAAACTGGTGTCTACTTTACCTTCCTTTATAATAAGAAAGTCCAGGGTGTAATAACGGTGAAACTACAGGCTTTGTCTGGTATGCGGGATTATCTGGGATCTGCCGCCGAGGAATTAACCAGGTTGCAAAAAATGGCCCGCCAGGTTTTCTCGGCTGCCGGTTATCGGGAAATTCGGACTCCGGTTCTGGAAGCTGGTCGACTGTTTGATCGCTCTCTGGGAGAAGAGTCCGACGTAGTCTCCAAAGAGATGTATACCGTAGAGCAAAGCGGTGACCGGGTGATTGCCCTTCGTCCGGAAAATACAGCCGGAATTGTTCGCGCCCTGATTGAACACGGTTTAATTTCTAACCGGAACCAGTTGAAAGTCCATTACAACGGCCCGATGTTTCGTCACGAAAGACCCCAGAGCGGTCGTTTGCGGCAGTTTCACCAGGCGGGTCTTGAGGTGTTTGGGCGCCCTGAACCCCTGGCTGACGCCGAGGTTATTTCACTGGCTCAATCTTTTCTTACAGCGGCCGGGATTGATAATCATACCCTCTGCCTGAATTCAATTGGCTGTCCGGAGTGCCGCCCTGCTTTTGTAAAGGCTCTGCGGGAGTCTATTGAACCTTATAAAGAGAAAATTTGCTCGGATTGTCGGCACCGGCTGGAGACAAATCCCCTGAGAATTCTTGACTGTAAAGAGCCGGAGTGCCGGGGAATTTATTCAGAGGAAGCACCGCAGATCAGTGATTTTTGGTGTGATGAATGTAAACCCCATTTTGCTCGCGTGAAAGAGTTGCTTTCTGCTTACGAAGTTAAATTTCAGGAAGATCCTCGCCTGGTCCGGGGCCTTGATTATTATACCCGTACCACGTTTGAATTCATCTCCGAACAACTGGGGGGGCAGGACGCTATCCTTGCCGGCGGGCGATACGACGAATTGGTTGAACAACTCGGCGGTAATTCAACGCCGGCGATTGGGTTTTCGGCCGGCCTGGAAAGGATGATGCTTCTGCGCTCGACTTATCACGAAGAACAGGTGGATGTTAAGGTTGATTGTTATTTTATCCCCATGAACCGGGAGGCGCTGGAGAAGTTGCTCCCGGTAATAAAAAATTGCCGGGGCCGGGAGGAGTTGTCCTTGAGTTGTGAAATTGGTAATCCCGAGGACAGTATTAAAGCCCAGCTTCGCCGTGCCAATCGGTATGAAGCCCGGCTGGCCCTGATCTGTGGCCCCCGGGAACTGGAAAATCAACAGATAACAGTAAAAGAAATGGCTTCCGGCGAACAAGAAAATATTGAATTTAAAAGTGACGAGGGGTTAATCAATCAACTCACACAATATCTGTAGAATATAACATCGAGATGCCGGCAAAAACATTTACAGTCCTAATCGCCGCTTGTCATTGCCGTCCAGCACTCAATAAGGGAGTTGCTGAAAAAATACAGAGTTTCCACTGAGAGCGCCCAATTGAGTGCTGGATGACCCGGCAATCCATTTTTAAGGTTTTCTTCTATCGCCCTGCTCTCGCAGGGTTGGAGAAATTTTCTTGTGACGGAGTTAATAATTACGCATCCATCTTTACCTGATTTTAGAAAGGTGTAATCAATGAATAATAGTGAAACAAATTTTCGAACCCATTATTGTGCTGATCTGTCTGAACAAGAAGTTGGAGAAGAGGTTTCCCTGGCCGGCTGGGTTGATGCCCGGCGGGACCACGGTGGGGTGATTTTTATTGATTTGCGCGATCGAACTGGACTTTTACAGGTTGTCTTTGATCGTGAGGAAGATCCACAACTGCACGAAAAAGCCGGTGAATTGCGGCGAGAATTTGTGATTAAGGTAACCGGCGAAATTCGTCATCGTTCCGAAGAAACAGTGAATCCGCGGCTCAAGACCGGAACTATTGAACTGGAAGCCACCGGGATTGAAATATTAAATAGTGCTAAAACTCCCCCCTTTCCCCTGGAAGAAGCGGAAAAGACCCGGGAGGATCTGCGGCTTGCTTATCGTTACCTGGACTTACGGCGCACCCGCCTGAAATCTAACCTGGCTCTGCGCCATGAAGTCGCGCAAGCCGTGCGTAATTATCTTTCTGACCGGGGATTCTGGGAAGTTGAAACTCCGGTTCTTACCCGTTCAACTCCTGAAGGTGCCCGGGATTACGTGGTTCCCAGCCGGAATAATCGCGGTAAATTTTATGCCCTGCCGCAATCTCCCCAGCTCTTTAAACAATTGCTCATGTGTTCGGGGACAGACCGTTATTTTCAGATTGTTAAGTGTTTTCGGGACGAGGATCTTCGGGCTGACCGCCAGCCGGAATTCACCCAGATAGATCTGGAAGCCAGTTTTATTTCAGAAAAAGATATTTATGATGTCTCGGAAGGAATAATTGAGGTTGCCGCGGAGACGGCCGGGGTTGACCTGCCTGAACCGCCTTTTAAACGTCTCTCTTATTCGGAAGCAATGCAGCGTTTCGGGACAGATCGTCCCGATACCCGCTACGACCTGGAATTGCAGGGAGTTACCGGGATCTTTTCTGATACAGAACTGGGTGTTTTTAAATCAGTGGTTGAAGCCGAAGGAATCATCAAAACACTTGTGGTTCCCGGTGGCGCTGAATGGTCGCGCTCGCGGCTGGATGAATACACCGACCAGGCCCAGTCGCTGGGAGCAAAAGGGCTGGCCTGGATTAAGATTTTGCCCGACGAATGGCAGTCTCCTATTGCCAAGTTTTTGTCTGAACAGGAGAAGAAGGAGTTAACCGCTGCGACCGGACTCTCGGAGGGGGACTGTATTTTGTTTATGGCCGATCAGCCCCACGTGGTGAATCGGGTTCTCTCCAACCTGCGGCGGCAAATTGCCGAGGACGAACAGTTGATCCCGGATACGGATGAGCTGTTGTGGATAACTAATTTCCCCCTGATGGAATACGATGAAGTAGAAGATCGCTATGAAGCTATGCATCACCCCTTTACCGCTCCCACCGAGGAGTCCCTGGAAGCCCTGCCGGAAAATCCGGAGACAGCTTATTCCCGGGCTTATGACCTTGTCTGGAATGGTGTGGAAATTGGTGGTGGAAGTATCAGAAATCACACCCGCAAACAGCAGGAGTTAATGTTCGATTCCCTGGGAATAGAGACTGACCGGGCGGAAGAAAAGTTTGGTTTTCTGCTGGAAGCACTTGAATACGGTGCTCCCCCCCACGGTGGAATTGCATTTGGTTTTGACCGGCTGTTGATGCTTCTGGCCGGAGAAAACACCATTCGAAATGTAATCCCTTTCCCCAAGACCCAGCGGGCTACTGATCCCCTGACCGAAGCTCCGGCAGATATTTCAACTGATCAACTCGAGGAGTTGGGCCTGGAGGTCCGGGAACTGGATGAATAAGGAGCTGCAACTTAAGAACGAGGAAGAAATGTTGACTGTCTGTGGGCCCCTGGATAAAAACATTGAATTAGTTGAAGATAAACTTTCTGTTACTGTAATTCCCCGGGGGAATACCTTGATCGTAGAAGGGGAGGAAAACCAGGTCAAGCAGGCTAACCGGCTTCTCGCGGATTACCTGGGGGTCCTTCGCAGTGAAGGTGAGGCGGCTGATTTTTCGGATTTTCTCGATGCCTGGCTGAAGGATTCAGAAAAGTCGACTACAATGGCCCGGGATACAATTATGCATACCCGGGACGGTCAGCCGGTTTATCCCCGAAGCGTGGTTCAACAGGAATTTGTTGAAGCGATTCGGACTCACGACGTGGTTTTTGCCATTGGGCCGGCCGGAACCGGTAAAACTTATCTTTCTATGACAATGGCCCTTAATTACCTGGAGGAAGGACGCTTTTCACGGATTGTTCTCGCCCGGCCCGCAGTTGAGGCCGGGGAAAATCTGGGTTTTCTTCCCGGTGACCTCCAGGAAAAAGTAAATCCTTATCTCCGTCCCCTCTATGACGCCATCTATAACTTGATGGACATAGAGACCTGTGATGAATTACTTGAGGAGGGAGTAATTGAAGTAGTTCCCCTTGCGTTTATGCGCGGCCGGACACTGGCCGATTCTTTTGTTATCCTTGATGAAGCTCAAAATACTACAATCGCTCAGATGAAAATGTTCCTCACCCGGCTGGGAGTTAATTCATCTTCGGTAATTAACGGCGACATTACCCAGATTGATCTCCCCGGCCAGGCTGAAAGTGGCCTGGTTCACGCCCAGCGAACTCTGGAAGATGTTCAAAGTGTAAAATTTGTAGAATTTACCCGCGAGGATGTAATTAGACACCAGATTGTAAAAGATATTATCCAGGCCTATGAAGTAGAAGAATAATTATTTAGGTGGAATAAATTTTGCCGAGGAGTATTCAAGGTGGCGTCTAAACGAGAAGAAATCAAACAGGCTCGGAAAAATCGTTTTAATTGGACAGTTACGATTGGTCTGCTCGTTGCTGTCGGTCTGCTTTCTTTTCCGACCCTGGGATATTTTAACCTGGATACCCTAAAAGTGGGCCGGACGAGTCCGCGTACTTATTCGGCGCCCCGGGATTATCATCTTGTCAATCCTCTCTTGACCAGGCAGAAAAAGAAGAAAAAACTCCGTTCTGTTTATCCTGAGTTTATCCAGAGTCGTCAGCTTACCGCAAATATCCTTGAGGATATTGAAACTACAATTTCTCGGCTCCGGGAAAATAAAGTAAAGAAATACAAAAAGACGGAATTGCCCCGGACAGCGGAGGACTGGGCCCGTTTCCAGGAAGTTTCCCTCCTGCTGGCAAAGTTTATCCTCCGGCAGGGGGTTGTTAAAACAAAATCAGTCTTCAGCTTGTTCAAAAACCAGGATTATGGTTATTTGAAAAGATATATTTCTACCGGTGGAAATGGAAAAATTAAAACTAAACGTGAAAAAGTGAAATTGTCTGAATTTAAAAATAAAATCCTGGAAATTGAATCCATAGATAATCAGACCGTCATCGTTATCAAAAATCTTTATCCGGGTTATACTTATTCTGAAGCGGTAAAAAAAATCTTAGTTGATAATTTACATCCGAATATTGTCTTTAAAAAGGGAAAATTCAAGCAGGCTAAAGAAAAGGCCTTGAAAAATTTTGAGCCGGTTTATACCTCGGTGAAAAAAGGAGAAGTGATCTTAAAACCCGGAGATAAGGTCACTTCCCAAAAGTATGAACTGCTTCAGCGAATTAATGAAAGTAATATTAGCTACCATGTCTGGACGGTTTTAACGAATCTGTTTTTAACCTGTCTTGGAATATTTATCATTTACCTGTATAGTGAAAACTTTTACCCCGAATTTTTAGATCAACCAAATAAAATTGGTTTGCTTTCTTTGCTGGTAGTTCTTACTGTGGTGCTCGGTAAGCTGCTTCAACTGATGCTGCCGGATCTGCCTGGTAGCTTTGAATTTTTCTTTCCTTTTGCAGCTATCCCAATTCTCCTGACAATCCTGTTAGATTTTTACCTGGCTTTGCTTGTTGTTCCTTTCCTTGCCCTGCTGTTGGTTTCATTTTTTGGGTTCTCTTTTGAGCTGATGACTATGTTTATACTTGGAGGATTGACAGGAGTATTTTCAACTCGCAGGGTTGAGCAGCGGACCGCTCTGCTCCACAGCGGTTTATATCTCGGCGGTGTCCAACTGGTTGCCGTTGTTTTATATTACGCCTTTGGTTTGCCTCATTTCTTTTCCGTGGAATTAGGAAAAGTTGCTTTCTGGGCCGCCTTAAACGGTTCTGTTGCGGTCCCGTTTATTGTGATTGGTTCAATGCCTTTCTTGGAAAACGGCTTTAATATCACCACAAATTTTAAGCTTCAAGAACTGGCTGACCTTAACAATCCTCTTCTGCGCAAGTTGTTTCGGGAGGCACCCGGCTCCTATCAGCATAGTATTATTTTGAGTAATCTCTGTGAACAAGCTGCCCGATCAATTGGGGCTAATCCGTTGCTCACCAGGGTAGGTGCTTATTATCACGACATTGGAAAGGCTGAAAACCCCGAGTATTTTACGGAAAATCAACGTGGAGAAGATAATCCGCACGATGAATTGAAACCGACCCTTTCGGCCTCAATTCTTAAATCCCATGTAAAAAAAGGAGTAGAATTAGCCGAGGAAGAGGGACTGCCGGAAGAAATTATTGATTTTATCGAGCAGCACCAGGGGACTACCCGAATGCAGTATTTCTACCACCAGGCCCTGGAATCCGGGGAAGAAGTTAACGAGGATGAGTTTCGGTATCCCGGTCCTATTCCACAGTTCCGTGAAGTGGCTATACTGATGCTCGGCGATTCTGTGGAAGCTGCCGCCCGTTCCCTGGAAGCTCCTAACTCCAAGAATATTAAAGATAAGGTGGAAGATGTCGTTTATACTCGGTTCAAAGAGGGACAGTTGAATCGCTGTAAGTTAACCCTGGAAGACCTTGATACAATTGTAAGAGTGTTTACCCGGGTCTTAACCAGCATTTACCACAAACGGATTTCCTATCCTTCGGAAGATGATACTAACCGTTTGGAAAAAATGGTGGAGGAAAACGGTGGAAATAACGGCGATTAATCGGACCGGATTTAACGTCGATGTCGCTGAATTAGAAAAGCTGATTGAACTTCTCGAACCAGAAATAACCTCTTTGCCCGGAGAAATTTCAGTTGTTTTTGTGGATGATCCAGAAATTAGCCGGTTAAATGAAAAATATTATGGTCGAGAAGGGATAACGGATGTTCTGGCTTTTCCCTATGAAAATAATTTTTCCGAGATAATTTTAAATCCTTATCAACATCGACGCCAGGCGGAAAAATACGATAATACCTTTAACGAGGAGACAATTGAAAATATCATTCATGCCCTGCTTCATCTGGCGGGTTATGATCATACTTCCGCCGAGGACGGGGAAAAACACCTTGACCGTCAGCACAATTTAATGGACTATATAGCTGAGAGCGGTTTTCCGCCAGTCATTAGCGCCGACAATAAAAATAGAACAGTCAGAACCTCAAAACGAATCTCCTCTCCCCCGGTGGGAGAGGATTAAGGTGAGGGGGAGCGG
>CAZVWJ010000034.1:0-27257 GCA_964631325.1 uncultured bacterium
TAGAGAGAGCTTCTGATAAGGAACAATCTGTAACCAGAACCCTGGGAGAGTACACATAAACTCTGTTAATTAGCGCCTGGATTTGTTTAACGGAGTTTTTCTGTGCATTGTTTACGTTAAAATTATATAATTTGTAAAGTACCTAAAAGCGTAGAAAGTAGGGGATTTGCAGTGAATACGGAAGATTACAGAACTAAGCTTCAGGAACTGCGGGAAGAACTGCTTGAACTGGGTGACTATCTTTGACCTGTCTGAATTGAAAGAGACCCGTGATGAACTTCAGGGTCAGATGAGTCGGCCCGGATTCTGGGATAACCAGGAACAAGCCCGTGAAGTGTCTCAGCGCTTAAGCCGGGTTGAAGATAAACTGGAAAATTTCCAGGACCTCAAGCAGTCCATCGCTGATTTAGAAGCGATGGTAGAACTTGCCGAGGAAGAAGGTTCCGGGGAGTTCACGGATGAAATTGAAGCCGGTTTAGAAACTGCGCAAAAACAGGTTGCTGATTTACGGTGGCAGCACTTTCTATCTGGCCCGTATGATAATCGTTCGGCGATTTTAACTGTTAATCCCGGCGCCGGTGGAACTGAAGCCCATGACTGGGCCGAAATGCTTTACCGGATGTATACGCGCTGGTGTGAAGAACAGGAAATCGATTTTGATATTTTAAATTTGACTGAAGGAGAAGAAGCCGGGCTCAAGAACGCCACCCTTTTTGTGGATGATGAATTTGCTTACGGCCGACTCAAGAGTGAATCCGGAGTTCATCGGCTGGTCAGGATTTCACCTTTTGATTCGAGTAGCCGCAGACATACTTCTTTTGCCGCTGTCCAGGTTATGCCGGAACTGAAAGAAATCGATGAAGTAGACCTTGATGAAAATGAGCTGGAGGTGGATACCTTTCGTTCCAGTGGTCCCGGTGGTCAGCATGCTAATATGACCGATAGTGCTGTCAGGATTACCCATAAACCAACAGGGATTGTGGCCAAGTGTGAAAATGAAAGAAGTCAGCATAAAAATCGGGCCACCGCAATGAAAATCTTAAAATCTCGTCTGCTGGAACATAAAATTGAAGAACAAAAAGAGGACATCCAGGAAATCAAAGGGCCTGAAAAATCAATAGAGTGGGGAAGCCAGATACGTTCTTACGTGAATCACCCTTATCAGCAGGTGAAAGATCACCGCACTGATCATGAGGTTAATTCATTTGAAAAAGTTTTAGACGGTGAAATCAGTGAGTTCATTGAAGCCTATCTCGCATCGGATGTGAATCAACCATCAAATTAACAAGTTCTATTCGTTTTGCTGTTCTCGGGTTTTTAATATTCTTTTCTGCCCTCTTTATTGTGCATCGGGTGGCAGTAGAAACTTATGGGAGAAAAGTTCCCCTCAGTAAACGGGATTCCCGTAATTTGGTTAGCTTGAAAAAATTATCTTCGCTTGAGCGAGACAACCGGGTAAGCTTGTACACCGGCAGGGAAATTTTGGACCTTTACCGGGCTCAGCTTCCTATTAATCCCTATGTTTTTACCCAGCTTAAGAAACTTACCTTTGATTCGGAAAAAACTTACTTAATTACCCGGCAACGTGAAGTCTTTCAAATTTTGAAAAATTCCCTGCCGGGAGTCCGGGTCTATCGGGACCGGCGCGGTCACCGATTTGACGGTAATTGGTATCCCGATGCTTTCATCCTTACCAGCAGTATGAGTCCGGGGGAACTACGGGAAAAATCAGTTGCCGAATTGAATTTTCCGGAAGATGGTAGTTCCAAAAAATGTTATCTTTTGCTGGAAAATGACCACCAGCTTGAGCTTTTTATTTCCGGTCCGCCTCCGGAAAAGGAGATTAATGTTATTTTACCCTCCCCGGAAAGTTCTTTTCCGGAAAGATTTTTTAATAAACTTGGTGAAATCCTTCGGCTTGAACGTGAGGTTCAGATTGTAAAAGCAGGAGATTTATTGAAGGAAGCCCAATTATTTTTAACTGAGCTTGATCTGCCGGCTGACCTCTACCGGGGCAAGTTTGAAAAGATGAGCCCTTACTTCTATGTTACAGGACTTGTGGTTCTCGGCTTGTTTGCTGTGTTCCTGGGAGCCTACCACGATGAACAAATGGTCATCTGGCTTGTCTGGGGCGTGTTAATTTTGCTTTCCGCTCCCTTTTATCAACTCCATAAGTTTTCCGCCGGGCTTTTGGCGGCCGGATTTCTCAGGATTGGCTGGAAGCGGAAGAGCCGTTCTTTAATCTGGTATTTTTTGACAGGAATTATTACTTTTGGCTTAATCTATACCTCCTACTTGTTACTGCCGATGGCGAACAGTTGGACCTTCTGGCCGGGTTTTGCAGTCGGAGCCCTGTTACTCACATCTCTTCCGGCGGGCTGGCGTAAGAGAAGCCTTCGTTTTGAGGAAATAGCTTATTTTATACTGCTCCTTCTCATTGGCTATTTATTGCTCTATGAATCGTCAGAATATGCTGAATTACTTTTAAAATTTAAGGCGGGTCTGCTTATCTTTCTGCCCCTTACCGGGTGGTTTTTTCCCCGCTGGGGTTATAAACGCTCATTTTTAAAATTATTTGGAATGGTGGGCTGGCTCTTTCTCTTTTTAAATGGTGCTGGCTTAATTTATCTTTTCATTTATACGGCTGGATTGGTTGTCTGGGAGCTGGATCAGATTTATCTTGATCCCAAAATTATAAGTCAAAAATACTCCGAATGAGTCATAAATTAGAATTGAAAAAAATTGTCATAATTTTTCTTGCGATATTTTTAGTCTCCGTTTCGCCGGTTCGTGCGGCAATTTACCTGAAAAAATCGAGCCAGGGAAAAATTAAACTTACCGATGACCCGGAAGAAAATACTGAAGAGTATAAATTGATTGTTCGCTCGGCTCTGCCGGAAAAAGTTGAACTCCCCCCGGTAAAAAAATTGGAAGAAATTATTAAATCTTCAGCCGAAAAGTTTTCACTTCCCCGGTCACTTATATATGCTGTGATGAGAATAGAATCAGACGGCAAAAAAAAAGCAAAAAGTGAGGCCGGAGCCCGGGGCCTGATGCAATTAATGCCGGAAACTGCCCGGGCTATGGGAGTGGAAAATATTTACGATCCGCGGGAAAATATTTTTGGGGGGAGCCGTTATCTTAAGAAAATGTTAAGTCGCTATAAGGGGGATTTGAAATTGGCACTGGCAGCTTACAATGCCGGACCAGGTGCTGTTGATAAGCATGACGGAATACCCCCATTTAAAGAGACTAAAGTTTTTGTTAAAAAAACCAGGCGGGCGTTTAAAAAATTCAGGGATAAATCTGATATAATCTATACCTATCGGGATGAACGGGGCATTATCCACGTTACTAATATTCATTGACGGTGATTATTTTGCATAAAAATAAATTGATAATTGTTGGGTTGATGCTGGGTCTGTTGGCGTTTTCACTTCCGGTTCAGGCCAGTATTTATCTGAAGGTCGAAGATACAGGTGTATTTGAGCTGACTAACAGTCCGTCCAGTAAATCATATACTCTTATCCTGGAATCCGGCTCAAAGAGCAAAATACCTGAGCCTGATGAAGTGAAGAAAGCAGTTGAACTGGCCTCTAATCGCTATCACCTGCCAGAGTCGATAATTTATGCAATGATTCGTGGCAATAATACTCGCTCGGGCGGGCTGATGGGCTTGCCTGATGTCGTTCGAAAAAAGATGAGTGATACTCAAATCCAGGATCCCTTTGTCAACATTGATACTGGTACAAATCGTCTGTATGAAATGCTCGGTGAGTTCGAAGGTAATTTAACTCTTGCCCTGGCTGCTTACCGGGGCGGCGTAAAAAAAGTTAGAAAAGTTCAGGGTATTCCCCCCTACCGGGAAATCCGGAAATTTGTTTCCGATGTCCGGGAATCTTTTCAGAGTTTTGAAAAACGTTCTGAGGTTATTTATACCTATAAAGATGAACACGGAAATATAACACTTGTAAATATTCATTGATTTGCTTTTTCGTAAAATAGATTGGTTTCTTACCTTATCAACCGCTGTTCTACCCTGGCATAATCCAGTTAATTTTTATCTGCAATTATTAGTGAAATTTGAATTATATGGAGTTGATTGAAGTGGCTGACTACGATTATCAAGAAATTGAAGCTAAATGGCAGGATAAATGGTCTGAGTCAGGTGAGTTTGAAGTTGAAGACCAGGCAAAAATGCCTTTTTATGTGCTCTCGATGTATCCTTATCCCTCCGGCAGTATTCACATGGGCCATGTCCGTAATTATACGATTGGTGACGCTATTGCCCGGTTTTATCGGAAGCAGGGCTACCGGGTGCTTCAGCCCATGGGCTGGGATGCTTTTGGCCTGCCGGCTGAGAATGCCGCAATAGAGCGGGAGGTGGATCCCGGCGAATGGACCCGGGAGAATATCGCTGAAATGAAAGAACAGTTGAATTCGCTCGGGTTTTCCTATAGCTGGGAACGGGAGATCTCTACCTGTGAACCGGATTATTACCGCTGGAATCAGCAGATTTTTCTAAAAATGTTTGCCGAAGATCTTGCCTACCGCGACACGACTACTGTTAATTGGTGCCCGGAATGTGAGACGGTTCTGGCTAACGAACAGGTCCATGATGACCAGTGCTGGCGCTGTGATTCGCTGGTTGAGGAAAAGAAACAGGAGGGCTGGTTCCTGCGGATAACTGATTATGCCCGGGAATTGCTCGAGGGCATGGATCAGCTTACCGGCTGGCCCGAGCGGGTGCTCGAGATGCAGCGCAACTGGATTGGTCGCTCTGACGGGGCCGCGATTGAATTTGAGCTCTGTGATTTGGCGGAAACTCTCGAAGTATTTACCACCCGCGCCGATACCCTTTACGGGGCCACTTACATGGCCCTTTCCCCCCAGCACGAATTGGCCGACCAGCTGGCTGTCGGGACAGAGCAGGAATCTGAAGTGGAATCATTTTTTGAAAAACTGGATTCCGGGGCGGAAACAGCCACTACCGACGGAGTTTTTACCGGCCGCTATGCAATAAATCCGATCAACGGGGAGAAAATTCCCGTGTATCTGGCCGACTACGTGCTAATGGAATACGGCACCGGGGCAATTATGGCGGTGCCCGCCCACGACGAGCGTGACTTTGAGTTTGCTCGCCACCATGAGATTGAAATTAGACCGGTTGTAGAACCGGCCGGAGAAAGCCTGGAAAAGCCGCTGGCCGGGGCGGTTACCGAGGAGGGCCAGTTGATAAATTCCGGCGAGCATACCGGGCTTGCTTCCGATGAGGCCCGCCGGGAGATCGCCGCCTGGCTGGAGAAAAACGACTGTGGCGAAGCGACTGTTTCCTACCGTCTGCGTGATTGGGGGATAAGCAGACAGCGTTACTGGGGCACGCCAATTCCCGTCGTCTACTGTGATCAATGCGGGGTGGTTCCGGTACCCGAAGAACAATTGCCGGTGGAATTGCCCGAGGACGTGGAATTCACGCGCTCGGCTAATATCCTTCAGTCCAGTGATGATTTTGTGGAAACTTCCTGCCCTGACTGTGGCGCGCCCGCCCGTCGCGAGACTGACACTATGGACACCTTTGTGGACAGTTCCTGGTATTACGCTCGCTACTGTTCACCGGCCGAGGACAGCCAACCTTTTGCGCCGGAAGTGGCCAACCACTGGATTCCCGTGGACCAGTATATTGGTGGCATCGAACACGCCTGTATGCACTTGCTTTATTCGCGGTTTTTCCACAAGGCGATGCGTGATTTTGGCTGGCTGGACAGCGACGAACCGTTTGCCAATCTGCTCACCCAGGGTATGGTTCTGCTCGACGGTGAAAAAATGAGTAAAAGTAAAGGCAATGTAGTTGATCCCGGGGAAATGCAGGATAAATACGGGGCTGACACAGTAAGACTGTTTACGTTGTTTGCCGCGCCCCCCGAGAAGGACCTCGACTGGGACGAATCCGGCGTCCAGGGTGCACACCGTTTTCTTAACCGGCTCTGGGAATTTGCCCACAGCCACCAGAGTGAGCTTTCCGGTGGTGGCCGCGAACCGGAGGAAGCAGACCTTGAGTCCGAGGCCGAAAAAGAGCTGTTTAGAAAAACTCACTCTACGATCGGTGCTGTAACTGAGGATATTGAAGCTGATTACCAATTTAATACTGCGATTGCCGCCTGTATGGAGCTGTTCAATACACTTCGCGACACTTATTCCCCGCAAAACATGGTCGTTTCCTGGACTTACTCCGTCCTCCTCGAACTGCTTTATCCGATCGCCCCCCATCTCTGCAACGAACTCGGAGAGCGCCTTGAATACGGTCGCCTGCCCGGGGCCGCAGGTTGGCCCGAGTGGTCCGAGGAAGCCGCCACGGCCGACCAGATCGAAATGGCCATCCAGGTCAACGGCCAGGTTCGCGACCGTATGATGGTTCCCGTAGACGCCCCGGAAGAGGAGCTAAAACAGAAAGCCCTGAAGCAGGAACGGATCAAGGACTACACCGAGGACAAGGAACCAAAAAAGATAATCGTGGTCCCCAACCAGCTCGTCAACGTGGTCGTCTAGAATCAGTTTACCGGAGTATGGCGATGAATAAAAATATTGGATATTTCTTTTTGTGCATAGTTTTTTTGGTGGTTGCTGGCTGTGCCTCCCGGAATGAAGTCTCTCAGAAACAGATAACTCCTGCTCTGGGTGATTTGCCCGTAAATACGATACTCTGGGGTAAAGGGCAGCCCAGGATAAAAAAGCAAGATAATTTTTTGTTACACCAATTAGAGATATCCGAGGGTGAATTAAGAAGTCTTGCCTTTTCTGCCGACAATCGATATTTAATTACTGGAACTCAAGACAGATCTCATCTCAAGTTAACCCCAGTTCGTGTCTGGAATGTAAAAACTGGAGAATTAGCTAATACATTTCGAGGCCGGGGAAAAGGGATTTTTGCTCTTGCGACAGCTCCGGCCCGGGATATTGTGGCGACGGCCGGGCTTGATTGTGTTATTTGGATCTGGAATTTTAAAACAGGAAAGATTTTGCGTAAAATCAAAGTTCCGCGTGCCCAGAATATTCGTTCGCTGGAATTTTCGCCTTCCGGTGATAAGATAGCCTGTGGTACTTATGGAAAGTCTGATAAGCCTAATCAGGTAAACGCTCATTACGTCTGGGAAATCGAAAGCAAAAAAATAATTCATTCCGATACTTCTTATCCACATGGTATTGAAGATCTAGATTTTTCTCCCACCGGTAGAATATTGGCTGCTGCGCACAGGGGAGGGGATCAATTAGAACTGTGGGATATACGGAATGATGAATTATTACCATTTCAATCTTTTGCTCTGGGTGGAGTTGATTCGGCCCATTTCTTTCCAGATGGTCGTCATCTTTTAATTTGTCCGGATGATGTCAATAATTCAGCTTATATCTACGATTATTTGGATCATTACGTGGTTAAGGGGGATTTAGGAAAATCTGGTTATGCTGAATTATCAGATGACGGACAAAAAATAATTATTTTTAATTCCACTCCCCCTTCTGTTAAACCGGGTGGAAGAACCTATAAAGTTATTTCGGCAAAAACGGGCGATGTTTTTTACCGGTTTACGGAAGATACCTTTACTTATGAGATGGTTATGTCTCCGAATGGTAAAAAACTGGCTACTGCTTTAATTGGTGGTAAGGTAAAAATTAGAAAAATCCCTCCCGTTAAAAAAGGGTTTCCTCTTGTTGAACAACTAACAGTTCAAAAATTATCTGAACTGCTTGAAGGGACCAGGCTTCAAGAACTTAAAGATCAGCGGGTAAAACTTGAAACTATGGTTTTCCCGGCGTTTAGAAAACTTTTTTATCAAAATTTTGGTCGTCCCGTTATTGGGAATATTAGCTATAATTTAACCGAAAATAGCTACAGTTTAGATATAACTTCAAGTTCCTCCCGGGCTGGCAAATTCAAGAAAACCCTGGCTTTGAAAAAATCCCATGGAACAGCCCGTGAGGTTAAAGAATTTAAGAAAAAGTTACAGAATTCAACTCCTACTGTTAACTTTAAATTTAATCCCAGTTCCTTGGATTTGTATTGGGATTCAGCCCGGGTAACTGTGAACGGAAAGACATATTCCTTTGATTTGATTTCAGACTCGGAAAATGCTTTGGTTCACAAGCTTAAACTGCAAGAACAAAAAAAAGACTTCAAGCTAGAGAATACAGAGATTTCTCGGCTTCAACAGGAACTGGTAGAAAAGCGCAAACAACTGGAGAAATCCGTTAAAAAACAAGCAAAGAAAAATAAATTACGAGAGCAGATCCAAAATATAGAGGCAAGACTGACGCAATCGAATGATAATGGTAAAACAGAACTGAAGAAATTTAATAATCAGTTATGGGACAAATTACACCGGTCCAAAGCGAGTGACACTTCTTCGAATTTATACTTTTTTGCAGTGGGGATAGAGGATTATCTGCAGGCTCCCGACGTAGACTATTCAGCCCGTACAGCTAGACTTTTTGGCGAAGCGGCTCACAAAATTTTGGGTGTTCCCCAAGCTAATATTAATATTTTAACGGGCCCAAAAACAACCGGGAGTGCAATTAAAGGCTACCTTGATATTATGTTAAACAGGATAAAAGAAGGAGACGTTCTTTATTTTTACTATGCCGGACACGGAGTCCCGGCCAGAGATAAACCCCGTTCTTATATTTTGCCCCGGGATGCGGTAGTTGGTTCTTATGAGGACAAATCATTTTCACTTCGCGCCCTTTACAGGAGACTTTCACAATCAAAAGCCAGCCGAATTTACGCTTTTATGGATGCTTGTTTTTCTGGCCGGGCCTCAGCAGATGAACTTATTTTTGATCAGGTGGCTCCGGCCGGGCGGACAACCAAAAAAGGTGGTCTACCTGAAACTATTCCGTCAAAATTGACAGTATTTACCGCCGGAAAGAATGATCAGTTTGCAAATGCTCTGTCTCCAAAGGGGCTGAGATTATTTGGTTATTACTTGGTGAAGGGGTTGGTCAATGAAAAAGCGGGCTCTGGTTTCTTTCATTATGTTAAGGAAAAAGTTGATGAAGCTTCCCGCCGGAAGGGGCCGACTTATAACCAGCTTCCGCAATTATATGGACATAAAAAATTTAATTACTGATAATTTTAATTGTGTTGGGGTCTCTTTTAATGATTGATTTTTGGGTGATTCAGGAGTTTAACCGGAGTAAATTTTGGTTTGTTTTTAGTTTCGTTTTATTTACTAACTTTGTTTTTGTTTATCAGCCTGCCTTTGCTGTTCCCAACAGTTACCCGGGTAATCGGTTTACGGCCGTAAAAATAGATAAAAAATGGGGGGTGGAAACTAATGGAGCAGTCGTTTCTTCGCCTGCTGTAAAAGAAGGGGTGGTAGTTTTTGGAACGAGAAATCCCAAACATGGCAAGATAAAAGCCGTTAGTTCCCGTGACGGAAAAACAATCTGGGAGCATGACACCGGTGATGAAGTCTGGGCTTCGCCGGCAATCGCTGGGGATTCTGTTTATATAGGAGGAACTAACGGGTGGTTTTACTGCTTTGATTTACATACTGGCCAGGTTCTCTGGAAGAAGAAATTAAAAAGTATGTTTGGTTCACCGGTGGTCCGGGAAAATAAGGTTATTGCTTGCGCCGGAAGTAGTATATATGCACTTGATAGAAACGATGGAAAAATCATCTGGGAATTTGATTTTCCCGGTAAAACAAATTCAACCCCTGCGGTGTGGGCCGGTAAGGTATATTTTGGAGGAGGATTCGACTATCCAGTAATATTTGCTCTTAATCTTGCAACCGGAGAGGAAATTTGGCATCGTCGAGTTAAGGATTCAGTGGATGCACCTATAACCGTGACCCACAATACCGTTTTGTTTGGGGACTGGGATAATACTTTCTATGCCTTTGATGCCCAAACAGGCCAATTAAAATGGGAAGTAACCAGGGGAGGCGATACGGAACCAGCAGTGGTGTCGGGCTCTGCGGCAGTTCATAAGGGGATGGCTTTTTGGGGCCACGGCAATGGAGACTTTATGGCGGTTGACATAAATAGTGGCCGAGAGATTTGGAGTTACGAGAATAAACCTGAATGGAGAGGTTCGCCGTTAATTTCAGATGAGATGTTGATAACCCTGGAGGCCTCCAGCCCGGCAAAGTTACTTTTCATTCGACCGAAAACCGGCAAAATTATTCAACAGATTTCATTTCCGGGAAAAACTGTCCATATGTTAGGGACCCCTGCCATAAATAACAAGATTGTTTATGCCGGTTTTGGGGATAAGAATGGGAAGGGTGGTTATTTGCAGGCCCTGCGATACAAGAAATATGAGCTTGAGGTAAAACAAGAAGTGGTGAATTCAGCAAATACCGGAGCCGGCCGAAATGATTTAAGCAAGAATAATTTTTCGGAATTAATAAGCTATCAGGTGCGTCGACCGTTTAAGCCCACCGTCGCTGAAAATATTCCTCTTGAATATGGAATTGTTGGTGATCCGTTGTATTTGCGGGATATTGTTGTTTATGGGGACTGGGCTGGCTGGGTGCATGCTTACGATTATTCCGGAGAATTGCTGTGGAAAAATTCAATGCCGAGAGCCGTGGTTGGTTCTCCCATCCGGATAGATAATAAAATCATAGTAACTGATCGCTCGGGTAAGATAGCGGCTTTTGATCGGCGCTCCGGGGAAGAACTATGGGGATTGGACATGGGGGCTAAGATAAAGACAGGACCGGTTAAAATGAACACCGGTTTTGTCGTTGGTGATAAAAAAGGGCGGGTAGTTTTAATAAACAGTGACGGCAGCCGGGGTTGGGTGGAAAATATTTACGCGGCGGTAACCAGCCTTTCAAAAAGAGAAGATGTCCTTATGGTAGGGGGGGAGAATGGAGCAGTGTTGGCTCTTAACGGTGGATTTGGTAAACGCCGTTGGAAATTTAGGGCTGAATACGGAATTGCCACTCCCTTTGAAGTTACTAAGGAAAATGTATATTTTGGTGACTGGTTGGGAAACATATACTGTCTTGATTTAGATAAGCCCGAGGTTATGTGGAAGTTTAAAATGGATCGAGCTCCTGAAGGTGAAATAGTATTTACCCGTGGACTATTGCATGCTTACAGTCGTGATGGGACTCTGTCAGCACTTCATCCGGTAACCGGAAAAAAGATATGGGAGTATAAATTTTCTCCGTTGTGGAAGGAATCCCCAATTTTTTATGAAGGAAGTTTTTATGGAAAAAATAAGGCTGAAGAATTTTTTCGTATTTCCTATGGAACGCTGAAATCTCCCGGTCAAAATTCTTTTGTAAATTTGCAAAAAACAGGTTTTTCTCCGGGAAGTGTTCCTAAAAAAATATCTGAAATTCGCTGGCGCTGGCGGCGAAAATACCACGACGAAACTCCCGTTTCTCCGGTGAGCAAACAGAATCTCCTTTACGTGGTTTCCGGCCGGAAACTTATTATCCTGCGGGATTTTCCATTTGTTGATAAAAATTCGTATTTTGCCGGTAATCTCCAGCGAACTGGTGTTTTCCCGGGAAGATTAGCAAGTAGTTTACCGGAAGAAGAGTGGTCTTTCGAAGCGGAAGAGGAGATTACTTCGTCTCCGGCCCTGGGTCAAAAACATGTTTATGTGCCAGCAGGCAAGGTCCTATATGCTCTTGATTACGGTGGTAGGGAAACTGCCTGGGAATACCGCGGAAAACATAATTTTACGGAGGTTCAATATTATAAGGGGATTGTTTATGCTGGAACAAAGGGAGGAAAGGTAATAGCATTTTCGGTCGATAACGGGGAGATTATCTGGCAGTCTGATAATTCAATCGTTCCGTTAAGAATTTCGCTATCCGACGGCTACCTGGCGACGGCTAACAGTAAATTACAATATGCTGTATTCAAGCGGCGAACCGGAAAATTACTCTGGAACGATTTAAATCCCAAAAGATCTTCATATCAAAATTTTAACAGTTCTTTGGAAGTTAGTCCTCCTATTATTTCTCGGGGAAGAATAATCTTCCAGGAAATTCGCGAACCAAGTTATCGAAACGAGAAATTATTCCTCAAGGTGGCTTCAGCAAAAACTGGTAAAATTATCAGGAAGATTAAAATTAATCAGGGGAAAGGGGTTAGGCCCTGCAGAACTATTTTGCTGAAGGGCAATAAATGTTATCTATTAGTTAGAAAAAAGAGTTCTCGTGATCATCTGCTGGCGGTTAATATACTTACCGGAAAAATAAAATGGGAAAAATCTTACCAAGATCAACTGGTCTGGGCTTCAGGAGCTACCATGGACAAGGAGCAAATTCTTATTACAGGCCATCATCCGGAGAAAAATTTAATTTCCTTATTTTTGGTAAACACTGAAGACGGTGCGCTTGTTCAGAAGCTTAATCTATCAGCTGCACGCGGAAGGGTGATGGGCCTCCGCCCGGTGGCTGTGAACAATAGGATATATATTCAGGGCTGGAAGGGTACAGTTTTTTCTCTGCGCTGAATCAGTTTGATTGTTTTAATAATTCGGGAGTCAATTTGCCGGAAATTAATTTAAATCCCGCTGATTCCCCAAAAGGAGCTTCGTATTCAATGTTTTTAAAGATTTCTTGCTGAAAAACGTCATGCCAGCGTTCTTCAGCCAGGGGAATTATACCAAGGAAAAATTTTGGCGGCCGGTCCCGGTCGTATTGAATGCCCCCCCTTTTTACTCTCCTGTATTCCTTTTTGCTCCAGCGCCAGGTGGCGGATAATATCCGGGTTGTCCGTTTAATTTTATCTGGCATCATTATCCGGCGGTGATCGACAAGCATTATTACTACCGGTTTGCGGGTGGAAAATAATCGGTTGTTTTTTTTCGGTGGGCGGAAGGTTAAATTCAACCGGTAGCCTCCTGTATCTTCAGTCAGAGAAATATTTTCCGGCCTATTTTTAAAATATTTCGGTTTTGGTATTTTTTTAAGTAAAGATAGGGCCGGAGGAATTTGAGGTGGTCGGGGAAGAGCCCCGGAGCTTAGATCATTGAAAAAAGACCTGGCAATTTCTTTGACTGTATTATTTGACCAGGCGAGTATGTCTTTATCTCGATTCAGCTTTGATAGTTGATACAAAGTTGTCAGTGAGTTCCAACAGCGGTCGGGTACATAAACGGAGCTGAGTGCAAAATACAAATGCAGAAAAGGACCTTTTTCTTTCAGGTGGTCCAGAGCCGTAGATAGATCGCAAAGTGAATGCAGATTAGGTGGTTCTTTCAATAGCTGAAAACTTGTTCCTCCAGTGAGCGCCAGCCAGTCGGAAATAGTGGCATTTCTTTTACAACCTGCTTGTGAAAAATGATAGCGAGATTCTCTTTGATATTGATTTAATAGATCCGCAAGCAACCACCAGTAGTGGAACTTTCCTTTCCAGTTATGGGGTTGATTCCCCCGTAAATCTTTTTGTTTCCACCAGTAAATTAACGGGAGAGGGTTGGGACCCTGTCTGTAAAGAAGAGTGGTGGCGGTCAGGGCGATGGTTAAATCCGGGGAGAGTTTAATTGTGTTCCGTCGATCAATTTGTTTGAAGAGGAGGCGGTTTAATTCGTGATAAATTGTATCCGTGGCTTGATTTTTTTGGGGCAGTGGTAAATTGGCACCAAGTTGGTTTAATTCCCGGGTGATTAGAGTTTGGTACCACCAGATTTCTGAGGTTCGTTGATGGTCGGGATACCGGGACAAAAATCGGTTGCACTTCTTATGGAGATTACGCAGAAGTGCTTTCCGGGATTTATAGACGTTATCCCCGTAATCATGATCCCGGGCTTTATAATCATAAAAGTAAAATAAACGCTCTATTTCCAGAAAATACGAGGCCGGGGAGCGGGTGAACTTGATTTTTTTGGATTTGCCGGAATTGACGTATACACGGGCCAACCGGGCGTATTCCTGCATTCTTTTTTCTTGAGGTGGCTTTGGTGGGAACCTTCTAACAACTTCTTTTACTTTTTCCCAGTTATCCTGCTGGCTGTATATATGGGCCTGTAAAGCCGGAGGGTCCTGCCATTCTTTACCGTTCCACTTAAGCGAGGAAACGAATTTCTGGGAAGCAAAATTTTTGTTAATAATTAAAATTGCCTTTTTATATTGTTCACTTGCAAGAAAATATTTAATTTTTACTTGTGCCAGCAGCCGTTTTCTATAGCTCCGGCAACCGGGCGATTGCTTAGTTTTAGAATCGGGAAGAATGGAAGACAGGTGTTTTGTTTTTCTGATTAGTTTTAAGGCGGAATCTAACCGATCACGAGCAATTTTTTTCTTAATAGATTTCAAATTGTCTAAAAATTGATCAACCGTAGGCACAACAATTCTTGACTTGCTTTTTGTTAGCTTTTGCTTTTGATATTCGTAGCCAGCCGGGTAAATAGTACTTGCACTGAAAAATAGAATAAAGATAATTATGACGGTGGTAAATATATACTTTTGCACGTTAATTATTCCCGCTGGTAAACTATTGTGAATTTTATCCAAACTATGACTGATGTTTAGCCCAAGTTATGTATGAAATTTTTGTTTTCATGCATAATTTGTCCCTACGGGACAGCAGTCAGGCGCTAAAAGACAAATAAACCAAGTTGTAATTCGCAATCCGAATTTACAGGGTGTACTTGTGATTTAATATCATTTTGTCTGTCGGCTGGGCTAACCCCGCCTACAATCGAGTAGTTTTATTGTGAAGCTTCACCGCTAAAATTGCGTTGAGAGCCCTTTGCCAGCGCTAAACACTAAATATGGTGCCTCGATTGAAGGCTGTCCTTCGGGCGGATAATTCACGACAGTTACGCTGTCGCGAATTATCCGGGTTAGATAAGCTTTATTCAAAGGATACTTTTCACATTATTAAAAACTATCATTCAATCTATAAAGTGTATTTTAAATATCATTTTCGGGCAACAATAGTAGGACAGTTAGCGGCGTGACAAGATAAAAGTGGTAATGCGCCCGCCTTTCCTACACCCATGAGATCCCCGCCAACCAGTGGGACAACTGGAAACGCAAGGAGAAAACGGACGGGGCCGCCCTGGGAGTGCTGGAGCTGTTGAATACGTGGAGAATAAGCACGAGGCTGGATACCAAACTGTCCGACCTGGGCCACACGGTGGAGCTGACCAAGGACAGCCTGATGGACGACCCGAGCTTCCAGCAGAGGGGCCGGCCGACAATTGGAGGAGAAGTGGATGACCGCAGTTGCCGAGTATAAAATGGACATTGTAAGACTTGATTATAAAATATTAAATTAGCTCTTGACAGTCGGGGGGGCATAAGGTTCAATTTCATTACCGGAAAGGAGAGATAGAGATGGGAGAAGAACAAGGTGAAGAGACCAAAAACGAAGGTGGGGATGACATGGAAGAACAGGAGACTGAAAGCGGAAGTTGGTTGAAGTGGGTAATCGTAGGCATCGTGATGTTGGCAATAGTCGCCGGAGGGAGTTGGTGGGGATATCGTATTTACGAGGAAAACTTACGGGAGAAACAGGCTCAGGAGAGATATGAGAGATATAAAAAGATAAAGAATGATCCTGAATATAATCCGGGGTATGCCGGGATTTCAGTAGTTAAAAATATGGAGAAAGCGCTGGAGCTGGATCCAGATAATCTAGAAATAAGGTTGGAGCTAATAGGAATATATGATGAACGACAGGGACATTTTGCCAATCAAGAAAGAAAAATGAAAAAGAGATTCAAGGAGGGAATGAATTATTTAGAGGGATGGACACCAACCCAGAGACAGGAGTTTTTACGGAGGGTTGCCTATAATTTCCCCGAAATGCTGGGGGAACAAGATTCTACGGGAGCAGTTAAAAAAGCGGTAAAGGAAGCTCCGCTAACCGATTGGGCTGTAAAAAGACGCCTGGGGTATACCTCCAGCAAAGCCAAACGAAGCACGGAGGACGCGCTGTCCTATCTTGAGAAGACTCGGGAGATAGTAAAGAAACACGCGGAGATGAAGGACTACGACCCGGAGAAGAAGCTGCTCTACCTGGATTACCTGGAAGGGGTTTACTGGAAGAAGAAGGGGGAGAATGGGAAGGCGGCGGATATATTTGTGCGTTTGTATGACACTGGTGGAGTCTGGAAAGTTGATAATAGTGATTTAAAAAAGATTGCATTGCCAATATTGGAAAAAAAGAAAAGATGGAAGGACATCAAAAGAATAATTGAAAATTTTGGTGCAAGAAAATCTGTCTTTGATTTTGATGATTTAAAGAGTGAGAGTTGGTCACCATATAGAAAAAAGGTTTTTTTAAAAACTAACGAAGGGCAGTTGTGGAAGCAAGCAAAAGAAAAACTGGGAGAAGAGATCCCTTGGGAGGAAGTAAAATGAACAGGAAAATATTCCTTTTAATAATCGGCCTGTTATTGACCTTAGTGGTCCAACCGACGTTGGCTTATGATGTTGTAATTGATCCGGGTCACGGAGGAGATGAGCAGAACCGAGGCGGTCCGGCGTTCACTGTTGATGATATAGGGAGTACATTGACAGTCGATGTACCAGCAGGAGAATTGCAAGTTATTGTCAATAATGCTAAACAGTTTACTAAAGATACTGAACCATATGATTATTCTCATATTATGGTAGGAACTGAAAGTTGTACTGTGGAGGAGGTTAACTATGAAAATGATGTCATTGAGCTCTCTTCCCCACTTTCCAACCCCCACCCCGCCGGAGAAGATGTAACAGTCCAGGACTTCCTTGTCCAGGCGATGGGGCAGAAGGACACGGGGGACCCCGGGGACTGGGGAGCGGCGGATACGGACTACGCCCGCCTTTCCTATACCCACGAGGTGCCCGCCAACCAGTGGGACGAGTGGAAAAGGAAGGAAAACACGGACGGGGCTGCCCTGGGAGTGCTGGAGCTGCTGAATACGTGGAGAATAAGCACGAGGCTGGACACCAAACTGTCCGACCTCGGCCACACGGTGGAGGTGACCAAGGACAGCCTGATGGACGACCCGAGCTTCCAGTAGAGGGGCCAGACAACCGTTGGAGGAGAAGTGGATGACCGCAGTTGCCGAGTATAAAATAGATAATGTAAGAAACAACACAAAATATTAAATTAGCTCTTGACAAACGGGGGGCATAAGGTTCAATCCTACTAAACGGAAAGGAGAGAGTAGAGCATGGAAGAAGAGCAAAACGAAGAGACCGTAAGCAAAGGTGGAGCTGAGATGGAAGAACAGAAGACTGAAAACGCAGAGGGAAGTGGCTGGCTGAAATGGATCATAGCTGGTCTTGTGATTTTGATATTCGCCGCCGGAGGGGGCTGGTGGGGGTATAAGTTGTATCAAGAGAGACAGAGGGAAGCGCAGGCCCGTGAAATATATGAGAAATATAAAAAGATAAAGAATGATCCTGAATATAATCCGGGGTATGCCGGTGGTTCGATAGTTAAAAATATGGAGAAAGCATTGGAGTTGGATCCGGACAATTTAGAGATCAGATTGGAACTCATAGAGATATATGAGCAGAGACAGGGACATTTTGCCAATCAAGAAAGAAAAATGAAGAAGAGATTCAAGGAGGGAATGAATTATTTAGAGGGATGGACACCAACCCAGAGACAGGAGTTTTTACGGAGGGTTGCCTATAATTTCCCCGAAATGCTGGGGGAACAAGATTCTACGGGAGCAGTTAAAAAAGCGGTAAAGGAAGCTCCGCTAACCGATTGGGCTGTAAAAAGACGCCTGGGGTATACCTCCAGCAAAGCCAAACGAAGCACGGAGGACGCGCTGTCCTACCTTGAGAAGACCCGTGAAGCAGTAAAAAAACACGCAAAGATGAAGGACTACGACCCCGAGAAGAAGCTGCTTTACCTGGACTACCTGGAAGGAGTTTACTGGAAGAAGAAGGGGGAGAAAGAAAGAGCGAAAGAAATTTTTTATGAAATTTTTAAGAAAAACGGAATGAAGGGAGTCAGATTTAAACAGGGGGGCACCATTGGCGTATGGACAGTAATGGAGAGATTGAAAAAAGAAGGAAAATGGGAGTATTTAGCAAAAATTGTGTGGCGGCGCTTCAAGGATAATCCTTATGTGAAATTATATCCTCCGGAAGGTTTAGACCACATGAGTAAAGAATACAGGGAACTATGGGCGGAAATACCGGAAGAGGTTAAAAGGAAGGTGACTCAAAATGAGTAAAAAAGTCTTTTGGTCTGTAGTATGTCTCATATTAATTTTGTTATCGAGTAATGTTCAGGCATATGATGTAGTAATAGATCCGGGCCACGGCGGTGATGAACAAAACAGAGGTGGACCTGCGTTTACGGTGAGTGACATGGGAAGTGAATTAGACACTGCTGCCTATGCTGGGGATAACTATATTTTTGTGAACGAAGCCAAACATTTTTCTCTTGAAGATGGCTATGAAACCATATTGGTTAACGGGGATCAGTATCAAATTCAGACGGATACATCCATTGTTCCAAATCCGATAGATTATGAGTCTGGGAGAATTGTAATTGAAGGGTATTTAACGAGTACATACGATACCGGCGCCTCAGTAACAGTCCAGGACTTCCTCGTCCAGGCGATGGGGAGATATACAGACGGCAGTGACCCCGGGGATTGGGATCCTGCGGCCAAAGATTACGATACTCTGGCCTATACCCACCAGGTGCCCGCCAACCAGTGGCAACAATGGAAACGGAAGATTAATGACGACGGCGATTCGCTGGGGCTTTTAGAAGTTTTGAATACCTGGGAGATCAGTAAGAGACTGGAAGATATTCTTGACGACGATCATACAGTTGTAAAGACAAAAAACGGAGTTCTGGAAGAGCCGAATTTCCAGAGTCGTGGTCAAACTACCGTTGGTGGCGAAGAGCCGGATTATTTCATCTCGATTCATACAAACGGAGGTGCGAGCACGGCTCGGGGGGCAGTGTATGTGCCCTACCGTACTCCCGCTGCCGATGGGACTTCGGACGGGACTTACGATAGCCACACGTATCATTGGACGAATGAACCCCCATCCAGCGTTTGGCCCCCTTCCCATCCGTTCAATGTGGAGTGGTATGTTGATGATGAATTTACAACTCCGGTAGTAACAATGACAGGCGGAGATACGCCGGTATTGCTTAAAGATCACACTTATTATGCAAAAATCAGTGAAGCAATGGGATATTATGTGGAACCCACGCCCCTCAGATATCAGATTTTAAAGGAGGATGGTTCTACCTGGATTGGTTCCACACAAGCTACAGTTGGGGAACTTACTACAGTCTCTGGGGACAGACAAAATCGAGCTGATAGTTACACCTTTAGTTTTACTCCTTCTGATACCGGGACAGCTTTTACGGAATTGCGCGGTCCGTTTCAAGCGGATCAACAGGATTCGATGGGAACATACCTGGTAAATGCAATCCGAAATTATGCCGTGAGTAATAGATCTGAAGTTGATATTAATTGCTCAGATTTTGATAATGAAGAGGGATTGGCCGGCTGTGATTTGGCACTTGGCAGTTGGGTGGCCGATGTGAATGACAACTCCGAACCGGCATTTTCTTTAGTGGAAGGTGCTTTTCATTCAAGCCCCGAGGATCAGGAGTTTTTAATCAGTGGAGGCTACGACACGATTGCAACTGCAGTGGGTGACAGCCTGCCGGAGTTCCCAACCCTTTCGGCCAATCAAAAATATGCCGCCGGCAAGGAAGCGGATAATCCCCATCCGTTGCGGTCGGTTGAAATAGGGCATAGGGGAAACATGATGAATATAAATACAGGGGGGCTTATTGACGGGGTATTCAAGATATTCATGGAGTATTTGGGCGGTTCGCCTACTGTTTCCACAAAGCCCAAAAACAGAAATAGTTCATATTTCATAGACGCAGCTTATGCCTCCTGGTTAGTTGACCCTTCGTCAGCTGATTATATCGACAGCGGCCCGGGCGATGGGGCCGGCATTCAAATAAGGCCTTTTGAACCGGGCTGGTACGACGTTTCGATAGAACAGATGGATACGGATACGTTAAGCTGTCCGGGTGACTGGGATAAATTTTACAGTGATCGGGATATGTCGGCAGTTGATCTGACTTTTAACGAATACGTGGAAGGGGAGCCTTATATCCACAAAAACTACAAATTAGCTCCCCAGAGCAGGCTTGACGGAGCCGTTTATGACAGCCGGACTCTGGAACCGCTTGAAAATGTCCAGGTGACGGTGGTCGGCAATTCGGTCAAAGGGACAAAAACCGGAGAGTCGGGCCGGTTCTATGTATGTGGTGTAGACGCTACCGAATCTACCATCACCATGGCCCCGGACAGCTACACGATCTATGTTAACGCCGACGGATATAAGGCGGAAGAACTTAGCGGATTAACAATAGATTCAGGGGTGATTCAGTGGGCGGATACCGTTTACCTGGAGCCGGAGAATCTGACCCACGTCCACGGGGAAGTGATTAATTCCGCCAACAACGAGGGACGAAAAGGGTTTGAGATCAGCTTTAATTACGCGGGAAGCCCCAGCGATACTTTTTCTAAAACTCTGGTGGCAAATAATAACGGCACCTATGCCATTGATCTACCCGCCGGGGATTATGTGGTGGAGATCATCATGCCCGACGAGGAGGTGGGAGCCAACGACATAGATTTCAAGGACGACACTTTCACGATTACTGTGCCTGGCTCCTCGGTGGTCGGTTATCCGCCCGAATACGAGAAAAACTTCTACATGGATCCTTATGGAAAAATACACGGGGACATCGTGGATAGCTGGAGCGGAGATGCTGTTAAGGATGCCACTGTTGAGATTTATGCTGATTCGGATGGTTCACTGGTGGACACCGATATTTCGAAGTGGTGGGGTTACGCGAGCGGGAATTTGACTAACGGAGATTATGACGTCTACGGATACAAAGAGTCGGATCCGGACGTGGGCAGTGATACTGTTCAGAACGTGACGGTGACCGAGGGTGAAATAAGCACAGCGAATTTGGAGCTGGGCGTGGGTTTTACCGGGTTTTACGGGAAAATTACCCGGGCGTTTGACAGCCAGCCCCTGGGGAATGTGGAAATTACGGCCTCTCCCTTATTTACCGGTGGCGTTTCGAGTACTGTGGAGAGTTCGGACGACCCGGAGTACCTGGGGAAATACCGGACCGATCCGTTGGATACCGGGAATTACGAGGTTACTTTCCACAAAGAAGATTACGTGGATATGAGTATAACCAGGAAAACATATTCCGATTCCCCGGTGCGGGCGGATATAAAACTGCAAGCCCAGCCCGTAAACTTGATTGTGGACGTAAGTGATAGTGAAACGGGGGCGAGTATATCAGGTGCGAGTGTACAGTGGGAACACCAAAACTTGTCTCTCTCCGGTGTAGGATCGACTGCCAGCGATGGTACGTTTGTTAAAGGTGACGTTCACTGGGGAACATATGCGCTTACGGTAACACATTCTGCGTATGACACGGCCACAACCACGGTATTTCTTGACGTGGGGAGCGATACGGTTCAGTCGGTGGAGTTACAAGAGCTGCCGGATGTCCACGTATACGTGGAGGAATACGGAAGCAGCGTGCCGGTAAACAGTGCCACGGTTAATTTGAAACAGGGAGGCTCCGTCGAACAAACCAGCTTAACGGGATCAGACGGACAGGCGAAACTGACTAACCTCCAGCTTGAAGATTACAATATCTCAGTGCAAAAAAGCAATTATAAAACAGTAGAAAAAAGTGTTTCCCCATCCGTGATGAGTAAAGATCTGTATGAAACATTTGTGTTGAGACCTTATGGCTGGCTGGAAGGTACGGTTTCCGACAGCCCGGCCGGAAGTTCTATCGGTGGAGCTTCGGTTAAATTATACGAGGATGACTCTCTTATTACGCAGACTACCACGAGTTCAACCGGTTATTACATAACTTCTGACGTGCTGGTGGGAGATTACCGGTTGGAAGTAAATGCCTCTAATTACGAACAAAAAAATATTGATCCCGTTACGATAGATGACAGTGGCACTGTTCAAAACGTTAAGCTCCTTCGGCAGGGGCGGCTGAAAGGAACGGTAGTTGATACCGGATTGAGTATTCCGGTTGGGAACGCCCTGGTGGAGGTTGTGGACGGCAGTAATACGGTAAGAAGGAGCACCCATACCGACTCGGCCGGTTATTACCGGTTTGAAGCGGTGCCCTACGGAAATATGACGGTAAGGGTTTCAAAAACCGGTTACATTACACAATCAAGGGCATTGAGCGTGACAAATGATGATACTCACACCAGGGATTTTTATCTTACCGGTATTGGTAAGATTGACGGTCGGGTGCTGAACTTTTTCTCGGACAGCGGGGTTTACCAGGCTTCCGTAAATATTTACCAATCGGGAAGCCAGGTGGCCGGTCCCAACCTGACCAACAGTTCGGGGGAATTTACGGAATTTGAGCTAAATTCCGGCCATTATCTTTTAAAGGCCAATTCCGACAGTTATCTCTCAAATGAGATCCCGGTAACTAATTATACCGCAAAGACGGACAGCTATATTATCAAGCTAAAGCCCTATCGGGATGTGGAAATTCACGTAGAAAACTTAGACACTACTAAACCCGCCGAATTTATTGACGTGTATTTGAGTGACGGGACGGATACCAGGACAAGGGGAACGGGTTCGGACGGAGTAGCTGTTTTTGAAAATGTTGAGCCGTTGAAAAACTACTCAATACTGACCGAACATGATTCTGTTCCCAAGACCTTTTATTTAAGCGCGGATACTTCGATACCGAAAGTTGTTTCCGACGAGTATCTCCCGCCGCCGGAAGGATACATCGCGGGCCAGATGACTGATTATTTTAACGTCTCCGAGGGTATTTCAGGTCAGGTTACCGTGTTTACCGCGGGAGATAGCCTGGTTGGCGGCCCTCAAAATGCGGCGTCCGATGGCTCTTACGAGAGGTTTGGACTGGCCCCCGGGACCTACAGGGTGGAATTTGCGGCCGATAATTATCTCGGTGATTCCGCGGTTGTTGACGTAACCGATGATGATACGACAGTAGTCGATGCCGGGCTAAAGCCTTACAGGGACGTGCGTGTGCATTTAACCAACAAGGAAACCGGTAACAACGCCCAGGATATTGAGGTTGCCCTGGAGGGAGATGATTTTACGTTATACAAGAATACTAATTTCTCGGGTACTACGGTATTTTCAAGTATTGAACCGCTAAATTCCTATACAGTTAGTGTGGAAGACGGAACCACGCCGACTGATTTCACCCTGGAGGCCAGTACCGATGCTCCCTACGTGATTGAGGAGATGTATATCCCACCGCCGGAAGGGACCCTGGTGACGCTTGTCAAGGACCGGTTTACCGGCAGTGAAATTGGCAGTGCGGACGTGACTATTAAGGACGAGGCTGGCGTGACCGTAGCCACTGGTTCCAGCGGCTCCTCCTTTGTCTTGATGGAAGGGGATTACGATTTCAAGGCTAATAAAACCAATTACGTTAAAAATTCGACGTCAGTCACCGTGGAAGGCGATAATACGGATACTTACACGGTGAAGTTGAAACCCTACCGGGATATTAAAGTGCACGTGGAGAAAGTCGGCGGGGGTGCGGCGTCGGGGGTTAACGTGGATTTATCCGGTAATGGCTATAATATGTCGGACAACACGAATTATTCCGGGAACGCTTTCTTTAACAATCTCCCGCCGAGTAGTAGCTTCTCGCCGAGTAGTAGCTATAACATAAATGTGACGAATGGTTCTTCAAAGAGTGTTTACCTGGCGACCGCCAGCTACGACGGACAAATTTTGGAGACGGTAAATGCCACTTACGATCCGCCGCCGGGGACCGTGGCTGGCCAGATTGTTGATTACTGCGGTGGCGGGGTCTACCGGCCGGATGCCGAGCTTTATCAGTCAGGAAGCATGGTTGCCGGCCCGGAAAGTCATAACGACGGTAGTTTTTCTTTCACCGTGGATGCCGGTGGTTATACATTAAAGGGGAGTAGAAGTAGTTATAAAACGAACTCGAAATCGGTCAGTATAAGTGGAGGGCACACCACGAACACCAACCTGACGCTGCGACCGTATGACCGGGAAATCAAAGTTCATGTAACCAATACGGAAACCCATAAAAATGCCCAGGGGGTATCGGTTACGGTTTCCGGAGGCGGAATCAGCAAATCGAAGGATACCGGCTGGGGTTTTAATTCCGGTATAGCTGTTTTTTATGATCTTATGCCCGGCTATAGCTATACGGTTTCGGTTACCAACGGAAGCACGGGGATAGTTTCTCTTGGCTGTGGTTCTGACCGTGAAGAGATAGCTCTCACTTATACCCCTCCTGACAGTTAAAGTTGGGTTTGTCCGGTTAATATGGGTTAGAGATAAAACATTGATTAGTCTGACGGGAGTAAAATTATGAAATTTAAAAAAGTGAGTATAGTGGTTTTCTTTCTTGTTATCTTTGCCCTGGGGGGCTGGTGGTGGGTAGAAAACAAAAGAGAAGCCCGGCTATTAGTGGAACAGAGGAAGCAAAAAGAGCTTCTCAGGCAAAGAAAAGAAAAAGCGTTGAAATCGTATAGGGAATATATGAGTTATAAAATTTCCAGGGGACTTAAGCCGGATGAAATCCCCCCAAAACAAGTGAAAAAATTAAAAAAAGCAGTGGAATTGCAGCCGAAATATAACGATTATCGTCAGGAACTGTTTATGCTGTATAAAAGCCGGGCAAAGGATAATCCGGAAGTGCGAAAAAAAATGAAAGAATTGTTAGGAGAGGGATTGAAAGTAAAAATGAAGCCGGAAAAGAAACAGTATATAATGCGGCTGGCTGCGTATAATTTTCCGGAATTGCTGGGAACGAGAGAGAGAAATAGAGCCCTTGAAAAGGCGGCTGAGACGGCCCCGCATACTGATTGGGCCAGAGACTTTCGTCGTTCTGAACAATAACTGAGTGCAACCCTCCCTTCTGAAATTGAATCAAAATTAAACCCGCCGTTATTTTGCTCAGGCTGAGTATGCCTTTAATCTTGGGAACCTTTCAGAGACCTCACTATGTCCAAGCGTGGCTGTAGGTTCTGCTGGGAAGCATTTAAAGTCTCTAACTTACCAACACTAACAGCTTAGTAGGGCAGTTTAATATGCCAGGAATCTCTTCTAAAAAATTAAAGTTTCCCCTGAAAATTTGGTAGTTCAATCGGTGAGAAAGCAACTGGACTTGTGGATTATTTAGCGGTCAGTCGCGACAAGAAGTGAATCTCTCTTGTTTTGTGAACAGGTTCAATTTTATTGTTAAAGAAGCATCAGAATATCTAAAATTTAATAAAAAAGGTTCAGCCTCTTTTGGCGTTGAACAGAAATTTATTTAAAATGGAACATGGCTGAAATCTAGTTTCAGACTGATCCGACAAAATTAACCCCCCGCGAAAGTTCTGTTTGTGTGTTAAAATATCAGAAACAAATGGAGGTATTTTAATAGTGGAACTGGGAATAGTTGGTCTGCCGAATGTGGGCAAATCGACTCTGTTTAACGCGTTGACCGCCAACGAGGCCTCGGCGGAGAACTATCCCTTCTGCACGGTGGATCCGAACGTCGGTGTGGTGTCCGTGCCGGAGCCGAGGCTCTGGAAAATAGAAAAGTGGGTCGACACTGAGGAAACAACGTCGGCGGCGATTCGTTTTCTTGACGTTGCCGGATTGGTCCGCGACGCCAGTGAAGGTGAGGGACTGGGCAACCAGTTTCTCGGCCAGATCCGGGACGTCGACGCCGTCTGTCACGTTCTGCGTTTGTTCGAGGATGATAACGTCAGCCACGTCGAGGGTTCTGTTGATCCTCTCCGTGATTTGCAAATTATTGAGACGGAGTTTGCCCTGGCCGACCTGGAAATTGTCGAGAAGAAAATTGATAAACTGGCCAGTAAAGCCCGGGCCGGGGAGAAGGATAGCAAAAAACAGCTTGAATTTTTCGAGCAGTTACAGGAGCAACTTTCCGCCGGTGAATTTCCTTCCCGGGACAGTTTTAGCGGCGAACAGCAGGCGCTACTGAAGGAACTTTCTTTACTCGCTCCCAAGCCGCTCCTTTACGTTTTAAACGTAGATGAGGCCATTTATGCACAGCGGGAAAGTCATTCCGGGTATCAACGAGTTGTTGAGTATATTGAAAATGAGACGCCGCATGAATACGTCCCCATCTGCGCGGAGCTGGAAGCGGAAATTGCCGGCATGGAAGCCGCCGAACAACAGCTTTTCCTGGAGGATCTCGGGCTGGAGAAAACCGGCCTTCAGCGACTGGTTAAGACTGCCTATAAACTGCTGGATCTGATCACTTTTTTCACCTACAACGAAAACGAACTGCGGGCCTGGTCGCTCAAACGGGGCAAGCAGGCACCCGAGGCCGCCGGGAAAATCCACTCCGATTTTGAGGAGGGGTTTATCAGCGCTGAAACAATTAATTACGAGCAGTTCAAACAGTATAAGTCCTGGGAGGCCGCCCGCGAAGCCGGTGAAGTGCGCACTGAGGGGCAGGATTACGTGGTCAGCGACGGTGACATTCTGCTCTTTCAGTTTAATGTCTGAGAAGTTTGAGTTCCTGGTTAATGGTTCCTCGTTGATAGTTTAAAACCGTTAAACTTGTAAACCAACAGCCCAAAAATTAACGCGGATTTATGAAAACCGCTCAATTTAGGGAAAATTTAATCTGTGCTAATCCGTGAGCTAATTTATAGGTTGCCCGGTTTTAACCAGGAACTAGGAACCAAGAACCAGGAACTACAAGTGACTGAATACCCCAAGGAGGCGTACTATCGATGGAAATTGAAGAATACAGCGAGCAGGCCGTGGAAACGGCTGTCTATCCGGACAAAAACGAGGGTAATTTTATCTATCCTGCGCTGGGGCTGGCCGGGGAAGCCGGTGAAGTGGCGGAGAAGATTAAGAAAATCCTCCGCGACGAAGGCGGTGAACTAACTGCAGAAAAACGAGAGCAACTCGGCGATGAACTCGGTGACGTGCTCTGGTACTGGGCGGCGCTCTGCCGGGAACTGGAGCTTTCTCCGACCGCAGTTGCCAGCCAGAATATCGAAAAATTAGCCGATCGCCAGGCTCGTGACAAGATCCAGGGAAGCGGCGACAACCGCTAAACCCATCACAAAAAATACTCTAAAACTTTAAAAATTTTTAAAGTTTTAGAGTATCGCAAAACTTGCCCCCAGGGGGTCGTGTATTTTTCAGAACCTTCCAGCGAGATTTTTTCGTAAAAACATATTTCTGTTTTGATATACCCTCCCCTTTCCCCAGAAAACG
>CAZVWJ010000035.1:0-27028 GCA_964631325.1 uncultured bacterium
GCAATTAAAATATAAGCGCGCGGGCGTCGTCGAGGAGGGTGTAGATTACGGGGACGACAACCATTGTCAGGAAGGTACCGATCAGCATTCCGAAGCCGGCAACGATGGCCAGCGGGCTCATTCGTTCGAGGCCGACCGCCATTTCGAAGGCGAGCGGCGAGAGGCCGACCACGGTCGAGAAGGTGGTCATCAGGATTGGCCGGAGGCGGACCCGGATGGAGTCGACAATTGCGGCGAAGCGGTCCTTGCCCTCTTTGCGGGCCCGCTTGACGAAGTCCAGCAGCATAATGCTGTCGTTGACCTTCGTGCCGCCAACGAAAATAATCCCCATTATCGCCGGCATGCACATTGGCTTGTCCATAATTAACATGCCCCACATGCCGCCGGCAATGGCCAGCGGGATAATTGCCATTATCGCGACCGGTTCCAAAAACGAGTTGAACATCGAGACAAGCAGACCGTAGATTAAGACGAGGCCGATGACCAGCGCCCAGGCGAGTCGCTGCTGGGTCCGGCGCATCTTGGTCATCGTGCCCCCGACCTCCAGCTCGTAGCCGGCGGGCAGTTCAAAATCGCTTAAAATCTCCCGGGCGTCAGTGGTAACGTGGCCAATTGTCCGGATCCGGTTGACGCCGGTGACGTTGATCGTCCGGCTCAGGTTCTCCCGGGAGATAAACGGCGTGTTTTCCTCGGCCTCGACGGCGGCGAAGGTGCGCAGCGGGACGAGGCCGCTCCGGGAAGGAACGTAGATGTTAGCGAGGGCGTCGGGGCCGGCCAGGTAGTTGTCCAGGTATTCAACCCGCAGGGGAATGTCCTGGAAACGCTCGAGGCTCAGCCGGCCGGCCCGCCGGCCACCGACGGCCACCCGGGCCTGGTCGGCGACTTTCGCGGTCGAGACGCCAAACAGCTCGGCAACCTCGGGGTTGAGACTGATCCGTGAGTCGCGGCTGTCGAAGTGCCAGCTGCGGTTGGCGTCCTCGAGGCCCGGTATGGTCTGCAGTTTCTTGACGACCCGGTCGGCGAGCGCCGAGAGGACGCCCAGGTCGGGACCGCGCAGCTCGACGTCCAGTGGCGCCCGGATGGTCGCCATCGGGGTCGCTCCGAAGGCGCTGATCTCGAGGTTCTTGATTCCCGGCAGTTGCCGCATCTGCCGGCGGAACTGCTCCTGGATTTCCCAGGTGGACTCGGCCCGCCGGGTGGGATCGACGAGGTTCACGGTCAGCCGGGCCGACTGGGCGGTTGCCCCGCCGGAGCCAAAGCCGATCGCCCCGGGCTCGGAGCCGACAACGCCGGAGACGCGCTGGATGTCGTCGCGTTTGTAGATAATTTCTTCCACGTCGTTCAATGTCTTTTCCACCCGGTCCGGGGAAAAGTAGGCGGGGGTCTCGAACTTGACGCTGATGATCCCGGTGTCCATCGGGGGCATCAGTTCGTTGCCCAGGATCGGAGGAACGAGCCGCATGGTGAGCACAAACAGCGCGACAAAGACGATCACGCTGACGGTGCGCCAGCGCAGACAGATTTTGACCAGGGTTACGTAAAATTTCTCGAGCCAGGCTAGGACCAGCTCGAATTTGGCGGTAATTTTTTCGAGCCAACTTTTGCGCGACGTATCGCGGCTGAGCAGGCGACTGCACAACAGGGGGACGACGGAGAGCGCGGCGACGAGGGCGGCGAGCAGGGTGACATTTATCGTGAAACTCAGGCGGCCGAGCGTTCGCTGGGGATAGCCGCCGACAAACATTATCGGGAAGAGCACGATGACCGTGGTCAGAATACCGGCGGTGATCGCCAGCTTGATTTCCGCGGTGCCCTCGCGGGCTGCTTCTTTTGCGGCCAGGGATTCATCTTCGTAGAAGTGGCGGTAGATGTTCTCGAGGGCGACGACGGAGGAGTCGACGACCAGGCCGACGGCGACGATCAGGCCACTCAGGGTAATCATGTTCATCGTGAACGGGCTCAGCCAGAGGACCATCAGCGCGAACAGGAAGGACAGGGGGATGCTCGTGCCGACGATCAGCGAAGCCCGGAAATCGGCGAGAAAGAGGAAGATGACGAGGACGGTGAAGATTATCGCCTGGAGCACGGACATGAACATGCCCCACATGTTGATGTCGATCAGGGGCTGTTGGTCCTGGGTGATTTCAAATTCAAGGCCGGGGTAGTTTTCCTTGAGCCGGGGCAGGTATTCTTTAACCCGGTTGATCGTCTCCACGGTCTTGCCGTTGTTCGTGCGGATGACGCCGAGAGCGAGCGCTTTTTTCCCGTTCCCGTGGTAGAGACTGCGGGAATCCCGGCCGGCCAGGCTGACTTCTGCAACGTCGCCGAGGTTTATTTGTTCGTCGGTCGTCTGCCGCAGGGGCAGGTTCCGGAGCTCGGTGAGGTTCTTGAACTCACCGGAAATCCGGACCAGTTGCTCGGAGTCGTCGGAGTAGATAATGCCCGCCGGCACGGTGATGTTCCGGCGGCGCAGACTACCGATAACTTCGCCCGCGGTCAGCCCCTGGCCGGTCAGCGCGGCCCGGTCGAGGCGGACCTGGACCTCGGGTTGGTGGCCGCCAAAGACATCGACGTCGGCGACGCCCTGGAGCTGGAGCAGCTCGTCGCGAAGCTTGTTTTCGGCGAGCAGGCGAAGCTCGGGAAACTCCAGCCGGCAGTCCTCCCCCGGGCGCATGGCGAGAGTCAACAGCGGCCGGGAGGTGTACTCGGTCAGCCGGTAGATGCGCGGTTCCCGGATGTCGGCGGGCAACTCGCTTCGCACCCGGGCGATGACGTTCTGGACGTCAACTACGGCCTCACTCATGCCCTTCGTGTAGGCAAACTCGGCGGTGATCGAGGAGACCTCGTCGCGGCTGACGCTCGAGATATTTTTTATCCCGCTGATTGAATACAGTTCCTGTTCAATTACCCGGGTGATGTTGTCCTCGACGTTCTGTGGCCCCTGGTCGGGCTGGGTAGTGATGATAATCACCTGGGGCGGATCCGAGGCGGGGAACAGCTCGACGGGATTGACAAAATAGCCGTAGACTCCGAGGACGGCCGTCAGCAGACAGAGGGTGACGACGAGATAGGGATACTCCAGGGAAAACTCAGTTATGTCCATCAGCTACAACTACCTCGCGACCGGCGTTCAACAGCGTCCAGCCGAGATAGGTGTGCTCGACCACCTGGCGGCCGGGTTCGATACCTTTCACGGCGACCTGCTCGCCGGTCCGGCCGAGGACCTTGACTTCGCGATCGACGAGCTGGTTATCGCGGACCGCGAACAGGTAGGTCGCCCCCGACGGGGACTCGACGAGCCCCGTGGCATCGACCAGCACCTGGTCCTTGCGCTGATTGTAGATTACGTCGAGTGGCAGGTAAGCGCCGCTGGGGAACTCGGGCGAGTCCGCGTCGTCCAGCCAGATTTCCCCGATCATCAGCCGGGATTTCTCGAACGCGGGATAGAGCAGATCGAGGCGGGCGGTGTATTCTTTGCCCCGGTAGCTGTATTCGACGGGCTGGCCCTCGCTTAGTTGCTCGAGGTCGGACTGGGGCAGCTGGAAGGTAACCTTCTGGCCGCTGAGGTTCTCGAGTTCGATCAGTTTCTTGCTCGGCGCGGCGAGCTCTCCCCGGTCGATGAACTCCCGGGTGATTTGTGCCGGGTAGGGACTGCGCAGCCGGTGGTAGGATTTTTTAACGGCCAGTCCCTCGCGCTTCTTTTCGAGCGCTTTGATCCGGTGGTGCAGGGCCTGTTTCTCCCGGCGGACCGCGTTCAGCTCGCCGCGGCTGTTCTCGTATTGTTTGCGGCTCTGGTCGAACTCCGAGGCGCTGACCACGCCGCGTTCATACAATTTCTTGCGCCGGTTGAACTCCTTCTCCCAGTAGCTGGTTGTGGAGCGGAGACTTTCGAGGCGGGCATTGACCGCCTGCAGTTCGGCCTGCGCCTGTTTGACGTTCTGCTTGACGCTGGCCAGTTCCTTCTCGATTTCCCGGGCGTCCAGCTCGACCAGCAGTTCCCCGGCGGCGACGGTGTCGCCCTCGTTCACGTGTATTTTGCGGATCTCGCCCCGGACCCGGGCGGTCACCGTCGTCTGCCGGTTGGCCTTCACCTGGCCGAGGTAGTGTTTGGACTGTTTGAGCTGACCGCGGCGGGTCCGGGTAACGCTGACCGGCAGGGGCCGCTCGTTGCTCGCCGGCGCGGACGCCAGTTCGGCCCGGCGGTATTGGATGAGTAGAAAGGCGCCACCGGCCAGCAAAACTACGACGAGACTGATAATTCCCCAGCGCATTTTTTTATTCATAAATTTGCTCCTTTCTTGGTTTGACGGACAGGGGACAAGGTAACTAAAAAGCGCCGGAAAGTAAACTAAACCCCGGCCGCAAGAGAAAACTGAGAAGTGGCCCGCCGCCTGGTTGCGGCCGGTTTATTCCTCGGACTTAATCATTACCAGCAACATTTTGAACTTCTCGGGGGCGTTGACTGCGTGGGGCACGTCCGGGGGCATAATCAGGGACTGGCCGGCCTCAACTTGGTGAGTTTCGCCGGCGATCACGAATTCCCCGGTGCCCTCCAGCACCTGGGCGAGGGCGTAGTGGGGCGCGGAGTGTTCGCTGATGTTCTGGTCCGCGTCCAGGGCAAACAGGGTCAGGGTCCCCGCGTCGCGGTCGAGCAGGGTCTTGCTGACGATGCCGCCGTCGGCGTAGGCAACTTCCGTGTCCAGGTCGAGCGCCCGGGAGACTAATTCGTCAATTTCGCTCATTGGTAGCACCTCGTTTAGTGAAGTGATTAAGTGACTAAGTGATGAGGCAACTTCAAAATCAAGTTCAAGTTCTGTTTAGCTCGCGGATGCACACGGAAAAAGCGGATTAGTGATTAGAGTAATTAAGTAATTGAGAGATTGAGTAATTGAGTAAACTCGTAACACGTAATTCCGTGATGAGGTAACATCAAATTCAAGGTCAAGTTCTAGTTTAGCTCGCGGATGCACGCGGATGAACGCAGATTAATAAAGACTTTAAATTCAAAATTCTGTCAACTGGTTCTCCTGTTTCCAGGTGTAAAAGTACCGTTCCCACCCGGGGCTGGTTCCGGGCGGGGAACGGTAAATTTAACCCTTCCCCCTGGGGGAAAGAAAAGAGGGAATCAGCTTAACATTGCCTCCAGGTCCGCTTCCGGTTCGTCGATTAGTTTCAGGCCGAACTCGTCCTGGAGAACCTCGAAGACGTCGGCGGTCACAAAGGCCGGCGGCGTCGGGCCGAGCCGGATGTCCTCGATCCCGAGGTGCAGCAGGGTGAGCAGAATAGCGACTGCTTTCTGTTCGAACCAGGAGACGACCAGGTCAAGCGGCAGTTCGTTGACCTCGCAGTCAAAGGCGTCGGCGAGCGTCAGTGCGGTCTGGATTGCCGAGTAGGAGTCGTTGCATTGTCCCATGTCCAACAGGCGGGGAATGCCGCCGATGTCGCCGAAGTCCTGCTTGTTGAACCGGTATTTTCCGCAGGCGGCGGTCAGAATAACGGAGTCCTCGGGCACGGCTTCGGCGAGCTCGGTGTAGTAGTTACGGCCCGGTTTGGCCCCGTCGCAACCGCCGATGAAGAAGAAGTGGCTCAGGTCGCCGTCCTGGACGGCTCCGACCACGTCGTCGGCCACGTTTGCCACCGCGTCGTGGCCAAAACCGACAGTGATTGTCTCGTCGCTGCCGGCCGTCTGGAATCCTTCGGCCTGTTCTGCGGCTTCGATTACCGGTGAGAAGTCAAAGGACTCGATGTGGTCGACACCCGGCCAGTTGACCCGGTTCTTAGTGAAAATCCGGTCCTTGTAGCTATCCTTGGGTTTCTGGATGCAGTTGGTAGTCATCAGAATAGCCCCGGGAAATTCGTCGAACTCCCGGCGCTGGTCCTGCCAGGCCCCGCCGTAGTTGCCGGCGAGATGATCGAACTTGTTCAGCTCAGGGTAGCCGTGGGCGGGCAACATTTCGCCGTGGGTGTAAACCTTAATTCCGGTGCCCTCGGTCTGTTTGAGCAACTCGTGCAGGTCCTTCAGGTCGTGGCCGGAGACCAGGATTGCTTTGCCGGCTTCCGGTTCGATCCGCACTTCAGTCGGCTCCGGGTGACCGTAGGATTCGGTGTGGGCCCGGTCGAGCAGTTCCATCACTTCCAGGTTAATTTCCCCGACTTCCAGGGCTTTGCCCAGCAGGGACTCGATGTCCGTTGGCTTCTCCGCCAGGTAACTCAGGGTCTCGTGAAAGCGGGCGTAAATGTCGTCGCGCTCGTAGTCCAGGACCTGGGCGTGGTCCACGTAGGCGGCGGCCCCTTTCAGGCCGTAGAGGATCAACTCCTGGAGCCCGACCGCGCTTTCACCCAGCGTCTCCATGCGCCGGTCGATCTGCATTTCTTCGGCGACCCGGATTAACTCGTCGCTGTCCGCGGGTGGCTGCCAGGTGGCCGGACCATCCAGCTTTTCGGGTTCCTCCCCGGCTTCTTTGCAGGCTTTCTCGTAGAGGTCCCGGGCTTTGCTGCGCAGCTTCACGGCCTTCCGTATTTCATTTTCCACGTTGTCGGCGTTAAAATCAACGTTAGTGACCGTGGTGTACAGGGCCTTCACCGTGAATAAATTCACCTCGCGGTCCGCTTTCCCCAGCTCCCGCGCCCGGTGAGCATACTGCGAAATCCCTTTGACTACGTGGACCAAAAGATCCTGCATGGCGGCTGTCTCGGGATCCTTGCCGCAGACCCCGTGGGACGAACAGCCCTCCTGTTTTGCGGTCTGTTCACACTGATAACAAAACATAAAACATCAACCTCCTGTAAAGGTAGCAAACTGTTAGTTCAAATATTTTTAAATTACCTGTGTTGTCAGCCAGTTCTGTCGTACCCGGTTATCAAAGCAATTAAACTATATTCGGACGCGCAGCCTAAAAACTGATTTTTCTTCGTGACGTTTAAAATGTATCATCCCTGCAAACAGGTGTCCTTGAGCTAAATCAATTTTTGGGGAATAAATTTTCTAAAATAATGGAGGAAGAACAGGTAGGGTCGTTGTGAACTTAATTTGAGACCGCCCCGTAGCTTGGCTCTCGCGCCGGGATTTTTAAGATGGGAGAAAATTCAAACTTTAGCTGAAGTGGGACGAATTAGATCCACTACATTTAGAAAAAATAGTCTGTGGATGGAAACTTATTAGCCAAAAGAAAGTTGCCGGGATTTTAATTCTTCAAAATTTCTTTTGCTTGGTCATCCAGGGCTTCGGTCATGTAAGGCAGATCAACTTCGCGGGCGGTGGCCCTGTTTCCAGCCATCAAGTCCGAGCGGCCAATTTTATCCAACTCAAATTTACGAGCACCGCACATAAATTGTTGTAATCCCGCTTTTAATTTATCGGCAAAGGTGTAGAGAGCAACTGCACCGAAGGGAATGTTTTCCATCTCCGCAGCCCCGACTTTCTTCTCCACGTCGTACCAGCAGGCAAATATTCCTTCCGGTGTTTCCCCGACATCCCGGACTGATTTCGGCAGTTCGTCCCAATTACCGTTTAGTTTCGCCCGCTTTTCGGGTTTAAATACTCCCTCAATGTTTGCGCCGACAAAGCCTGCAATCATCGGTGCCCGACCCATGCAGACCAGCTTTGCGTAGGGAGCACCCAGGGCCATTGCTTTAAACATATGGTCTTCCCGGGCCAGGCCTCCGGCAAAGGAAAGGTCCGGTACTTCGATTCCCTGGTCGGAAAGGATCTCAGAGTATTCTACTGTTTTTTCGTGGAGTAACAGAGAAGGAACGCCCCAGTTCTGCATCATGTTCCAGGGGCTCATTCCAGTACCGCCTCCGGCTCCATCTATAATTAGCAGGTCCAAGTTGGCGTCCGCGGCAAATCGGAGTGCCATGGCCAGCCCTTTCATACCGTAAGCTCCCGTTTTCAAGGAAATACGCTTACATCCCAGCCCGCGTAAATACTCAACTTTTTCCATAAACTGTTCTTTCAAATGCTCGGAGCTGTCGGCTTCGGTGCCCCCCAACCTGCTGTGGCGAGCAAAGCCCTTCAGGTCTCCGGACTTGAAGGCCTCCTGGTTTTCCTTGATATTTGGGTCAGGGTCGACCACGTAACCGCGATCCGTCAGAAATTTAGCATATTCGAGGCTGTTTACCTCGATTTCACCCCCGATGTCTTTTGCTCCCTGACCCCACTTGAGTTCGATTATTACATCATCCCCATATTTGTTAATCACGTATTCGGCGACGCCATTGTTAAAATCTTCAACATTAAGTTGGACAAAGATGGTGCCGTATTCATCCTTATACCGCTGGTAAGTTTCAATCCGGTGATCCAGTTCCGGGGCATTGACTACTTTACCGTTTTCGAATTTCGATTTTTTGTCCACACCGACCACGTTCTCACCAATCACAATCGGGAAGCCGGCCAGGGCGGCGCCGATCGCAAATGAATCCCAGTATTTCTCGGCAATGAAGGTTGAACCTAAAGCGCCAGTCATCATTGGCAACCTACATTTAGTTTTTATCTCGTTACCAAATTCAGTTTCCAGGTTAACGTTGGTAAAAATACAATCGTCGGCGCTATAGTTGAGGTCTGCGGTTAAACCTTCGGCATCGTGGGTATACCCCTGGATCCGCAGGGAGTGATAACCGACTCCTTCCGGGGAGATATTATCGGCGCCGGCAGTTATTTCACCAAAATCACGAGGATACAAAATTTCACGCCCCTCCAAAGCCGACAACCAAATCTCACATTTTCCCTTACAATCCGCCCGACAAAGAGTACACAGCCCCGATTCGCATGGATTGCCGCGATTAACAGTGCCCAGGACATCGTTTCGTTTTTTCGTTTGCATTGGAATTCACCTTATTTTAAAAGTTCTAATTGTACTCGAACAAGCAAATAATGACTCAAAGGTTTGACAATAAATTCACAGAATTAAAATATCTAAAAAATCCGTAGGAATGACCACTTTAAGCTTAAAAACTAAATAAAAAATAACACAGGTTGGACTTGCGTACTAAATCGGGAGGAATAACACTATAATGAATATCAGATCTACGTTCCTTGGCCGGGGATGAAAGCTTGATTCACCATCACCTACCTATTTGGGATAACTCAGGTCCCGGCCAAATTTTTTCCGTGTACGATAAGCCTACACCATTTTAGTTTTTCTCTGATGTGGTGTCAAGAGTACAACAACAGAACCTTCCATCAGGAAAAAAAGCTACACATTGGAATTGTCTGCTCAATATGAGAAGCTAATGGAAAGGAGGATTAGGTTCTATTAAAATTTCCAGGGCCGAAAAGAGAGCTATTTATGAAAACATCACAAATCCGCAAATTACTTGGATGTATAGTAATTATCATCTCCCTCCCCATTATCCTGTCTAAACCAACGGTAGCTGAAAAAATAAAAGTAATTAATAATTTCAATGAATGGCTGAAAAATTTCAAAGCAAAAGCTCACCAGCAGAATATTTCTAATACTACAACCAAACAAATGTTAACCGGGATTAGACCCAGCAAAAAGATAATGAAAAAATTCGACAAGGAGAAGCAGGCTGAATTCAAGGTCGCCTTCCAGGAATACAGGAAATGGTTCATCAATAATGAAATGATTCAGAAGGGCTTGAAAAAATACCGGACGCTTCAGGATACTCTGGCCCGGATCCACAAAGAATACGAAATACCACCGCAGTATCTACTGGCAATCTGGGGCGTGGAAAGCCGTTACGGCAACCACGCTCATAAGCACAAATTACTCCCAGCCCTGGTCACACTGGCTTACGCTCATCCCCGTTCCCGTAGCTACTTTCGTCAACAACTAATCGATTTCCTCAGGATCCATCAACAACACAAAAAATTGCCGAAAAATCTCAAGGGCTCGTGGGCGGGGGCAATGGGCCAGCCACAGTTTTTGCCTTCTTCCTACCGGGAATACGCAGTCGATTTTACCGGCGACGGCTGGGCGGACATCTGGAACAGTGAAGCGGATATTCTCGCCTCAATCGCTAATTACGTCAGCCAGCACGGCTGGGAACCGGAAATGAGCTGGGGCCGGCGTCTAAAAAAAGGAGAGAAACTAATCCCCGGCTACAAATTGATTACCACGGGCGACAGTGAAGAAATACGTTATGCGGTCACCGACAACTTTCACGCCGTGTTCAGCTACAACCACTCGAACCACTACACACTGACAGTCTGCCAACTGGCCGATGCACTTGCCCAAAAAATTTCCAAAAAACAAAAATAAGTTGTAGCCAGACCCTTCGGGATTTTGTGGATCATCGAAATCCCGAAAACCGGCTGAACCAGGTGAGAGTCAGAATTCTACTTCAGGTGCCTCTTTTTCAGCCGGATCATCGATTTCAAAATAATCGCGGGGACCAAACTCACCAAAAGGAACAATAAAATTGTAAGGAATCATTTCCTGAGTTTCATTGTAACGCATCACGGAATCATTATAATGCTGGCGGGCAAAACTTATCCTGTTCTCCGTCGAGGTTAACTCTTCCTGCAGTTCCATGAAATTTTCATTGGCCTTTAAATTCGGATAATCCTCGGTTACGGCAAACAATGAGCGGAGAGTATCGGAGAGAAAATTTTCAGCCTCGGCCTGCTCATTCAGGTTATCTTGATTCACGTCCACGGCCTGCTGACGGGCCTCGGTCACTGCCTGCAAAGTTTCCTGCTCGTGTTCTGCGTAACCCTGGACGGTCTCCACGAGATTGGGAATTAAATCATGCCGGCGTTTGAGCTGGACTTCAATCTGACTCCAGGCGTTATCAACCCGGTTCTTCAGAGCTATTAACCGATTGTAAAGATAAACAATAGCTCCCCCCAGGAAAAGCAATAATACCAGAATTATACCTCCGTAAACCATTTTTACTCACCTTTCAGTAAATAAATTTTTGAGCAAATACCAACTAAAGATTAACTCATAAATTTAAACCAATGGTCAATTCGTCTTCTTCAAACCAGGTCAAATTACAAAGTGGACACTGATCAACAATTAATTCCGTGGCGTGGTAACGCTTTGCCCGGAAAGGAACTTCACAATCGGGGCACTCCCCTTCGACGACTTCATCCTCCGGGATCGGGTCCCCCCCATGATACCCCGTGTAGTCCTCAATCTCACCGAGGTGGTCGGGGAGTTTACCATCCCTGTGTCTTGATTCCAATCTAATCACTTTCCGCCAGGTCAATGCCACACCCCCGCAAATGAGACAAACTTTTATCGGCACGCCGAGATAAAAACGGCGGCAGAACGGGGCTCCGCAGTCGGGACAATCTCCTTCTTCGTTTTCCCCGTCATACAATTTTTTTATCGCTTGCAATTCCCGGTGGGCCTCCGGCTTACTCCACTCACTATCTCCTTCCCGGGCTACCAGGGCATCATTGCCCCATCTGTCTACGCGAAGCAAATCAACAAGCGGCGTCGCCTGTTTTTCCTCTCCGTCAAAGATCCACCAGTTCTGATCTCGAAGTAAATTACCCTTGTTGTCCCGCAGCGCCCGGAGCGGCAGGTGAGGGGAACTACGCTGGTCGTGGACCCGCGATTGAAGTTCGGAATAAGGAACTTTTGCCAGCTCCAAAGCTTTATTAATGCGATTTCCGAGCGGGGGGTGACTCTGAAATAGCTCCTCCCACCAGCTCAGTTCCCGGGTCTCTTGTGTCGCTGAATCGAAGGGAACAAGGAGCAGATGACTGTAAGTGGGGGAAGTGACGCTTTCTCGATAAGTAGCCACCGGGCCCGGGTTACCGACCGGGACAGCTTCCGATTCTTCGCAACCAAGCCGGTAAAGCGCGGAAGCGAGGGCAAGTGGGTTTCGACTGTATTCCACGGCCGTGGCATCAGCACGCCACTCCCGCTGAAGAGAAATTCCGGTGGCAAAAATTCTATTCAAGCCCTTGAGCAGTGGAGAAAGCAGGGCAAGCACAAAAACGAGCAAGGCGCCTCGCCCTCGCATATGCCGCAAGCTATATCCCCGGTTGTCAGCAGTAATTTTTTCTAAATCAAAAAATTCAAAACTTTCCAAAATATTGGTTGTGAATAATTTCAAACGGGCGTCGCCGTAAGCTATGTGGGCCAGCTCATGAGCAACCACGGTCTGCAATTCATCCCGGCGCAACTGACCGAGTGCGCCCTCGGTAATCATCACTTCCGCCACTTCCCGATCCCCGGCCGCCAGGATGTTTGTTCGCGGGGTGGGAATAACGCGGGCCGAAACGTAAGAAACCGGGGCTGCCAGACAAATTTCTTCAACCACGTTCTCAAATGTGGAGTGGTAATGGTCGGACTGATCCAGGGGTTCGGCGCCTAACTTATCAGTAATCTTTTCCAGGGGCTGACGATAAGCATAGATGACGTGGATCACGGCAAGGAGTAAACCGAAGACAGCACAACCGAGAAAAATCCAGCCGAGGCTAAAATCCCCCCCCGAAGAATATTTATGAAACCTGAAAATAGCTACCGCTACAGTACCCAGCAAACCAATACTCAATGCATAAACAAGAATTAACTGGGGCATCATCCGGACTATCGCCCAGGTGGCATCGTCCTGGATGTCGTAAAAAGTTTCCGGGTTTACTTTATCATTTTCTATTTTTGCCATCGCTTATTCAGTCATCTCAAGCACAGAATTTGGTGGTGCTTGAATATCAACTCCAATCGTAGTATCCGCCGGTCTCAACCGGAATGGAGTCACTTTCATAGCTTCGGGGCGCTCCCCCGACCTGAACGATTTTATTTTTTTCGCGTCCGTAGTCCCCCAATAATTATGCACGAAATTAACTCTGTCTTCAGTTATATTGTAAATTCCATTCGCAGGTTTCGAACCGGCCACAAAAAAATTATTGTTTTTAAAAATATTGCCCTTTGAACCACCTCTTTTTATAAACACCAACCGACGGTTCTCCGTTAATTCATTGCGAATAAATTTATTTTCCGAGGAGATGCCTAAAACTATTGCTGCTGATTTTTGACGAGAATTCCAACCAACTTTGGAAATAAGATTACCCAGGAATATATTCCCATCCGATTGTTTCAGCAGGAATCCGGAGGTAGTCTCAAAGTCTCCCTGATAATGCCCCGGGGAATCAATATTTTTGATAACATTGCTTACTATCCGGTTCTTCTCCGATTCACTGAGTCTGATTCCGATAGCATCCTCGTGTTTTTTACCCTTGATATCCAGTAAATGACACCCCCAAATAATATTTTTATCGCTGTCATGAAATAAAATTCCAGCGTTTTTTCTCCAGGTGAAATGGGACCAGCGCAAGTGCTCTATCCGACAATTTTCTATTATATTTTGGTCACAATTGGACCTAAAATACAACCCTCCCTGGGATACATCCCTAATTGTTATTTCCCTAAATTCACACTGAATAATATTCTTTGCCCAAATTCCTTGATAAGCATTAATTAACCTGAGATTAGAAATTTCAACTCCAGAAACATCTTGAAGTTTAATCACTTTTCGAGCGCTATTTTTTGTAGCATCCCCCCCATCAAGAACGGTCCCGTAAGCCGAAGAATCAGCCCCCACAATTGTTAAGTTCTTCTTATTGATGGTGATTGTTTCCTCGTAAGTTCCAGCATCAATTTTAATCTTATCCCCGGGGCTAGCTTTTTCGAGAGCATGAGTGATAGTTCTAAATGGCGCCTGTTCTGTCCCGGAATTACTATCTTTTCCGGGAGATTCGGTGAAAACATCGTTCCTGAGTGAATTATCGTTAACATACCAAATCTTACCGGAACTCCTTCGGGCTCGGCCAGAGTTTTGGTTATCCCGTTGATAAACCGGCCACAAACTTTCAGCAAGATTACTACTGGAAGTTCTGAGAGCGTAAAGCATATCGTCCCAACCAGCCAGATAAAGTGTCCCATCCGGGGAAAGAGCAGGGGATGAAAATACCCGGGCATCAACTTTAGTTCTCCATTTCACCTCTCCCCTTGAATCAAGAGCATAAACACTCCCCTTGTCGGTGCCAAAATAAAGCGTGCCATCGATTCCAATAGCCGGGGTGGAACGAATCGGACTGCCTGCATCAAATTTCCACTTTTTATTGCCATTCCGATCCAGTGCCCACAGTTCTCCGGATCGATTTGAAGCAACGTAAACTCTCCCCTCGGGACCTATAACCGGATTTGCCTCTCCCCGATAAGAAGCATCATTTAAATGAGTGACCTCACTCCCGGTTTTAAATTTCCACTTCAATTCCCCTTCGGGAGTGAAAGCATAGAGGTGGCCGTTAGTGCTTCTTAGCCCCCCACCTGGAGTTATAGTTACATAAACTGTCCCCTCCTTACCTATCGCCGGAGTTGTTCGACTTTCTCCTTCATAACGAAATTTCCACTTCAGGGATCCGTCAGAATTCACGGCTCTAAAATACCCATAACCGCGCCCCAACCGTGCCTTGGTAGTAAAATAAGCGGTACCATCCGCTCCCACCGCACAGCCAGTGACTTTCCTGTCCTGGCCATTCACTTTAAATTTCCACTTCAGCTCTCCCTGCTTATCCAATACCGCCAAGTAACCGTCTTTGCTCGATGAGGTAAGATAATATCGCCCTTCAGGCCCCAGACTTACTGAGCTAATACCTTCCAAGTCTGTATACTCAAACTGTAGTCGTCCATCCTTATCAATTCCCGAGATCCCCTCCCCATTTGAAACTACGATCACCCCGTCACCGGATATCACCGGGGTGCCTCTACCCTTATTCTCAGCCGGTTGATACTGCCATTTCAATTCACCGGTGGGCGAATAGCTGTATAATACTCCATCGTTAACAAAATATACGTTCCCTTGCTTATCAAGAACAGCGGAGGATTTTACCGCTTCACCGGAAGGCTCAGATTTAATACTCCGTTTCCATTTAATTGTGCCATATTGAGTGGCCATCTCCTTAACTCGTCCGGTATTCTGGTTATCATGCTGATAGGCAGGCCAGGGACTGGTGGCTAGCCCTTTACCGGTGCTGTTCCGAACGGCATAAAGGCTACCGGAATGTGTAGTAGCTAAAATAGTGCCGTCTTTTGCTAACAGAAGGTTACCGGTCTGGTGGCCGCCGCCATCTAACTCTATTTTCCAGTCTAATTTGCCCCGGGGAGTAATCGCGGAGAGATACCCGGCATCAATCGATCGGTAGTTAGTGACATAAAGATAGCCTGCGTCATCGACCACAGGCGTATTTTTTACAATATACTGAGCAGGATCCCCAGGTAATTCCCGACTCCACTTTCTATTTCCCTCGGGTGTGAACGCAAACAATTCATTGCCGTGAGTAGCAACATATATGGTACCATCAGGACCAATCACCGGGGCCGCCTGAAGACTTTCGTTGGTTGGAGCACTCCATCTTGGTTCACCGGCAGGACTAACCGCGTGTAGTCCTCCGGAATAATCACTAACCAGAATATCGCCATTACCGGTCAGGGATAGTTCCCGGAACCTTGTGTCTCCAACACGATAAGTCCATTTTACTGAACCATCCGGGGTGAGGGCATATAAAGTACTCCGATTCGAACGCTTATTATATCCAGTTTGATATACAGTTCCGTCACTGGCCACGACCGGAGCGGCAACCAGTCGGGAGCCAAGCTGTTTTTTCCATTTCAATCGTCCCTCTGGCGACAGGGCATACATTTTCTCCCCCATCCGCCCTTTCATAGAACCTACGTATAAAGTCCCGTCCGGTCCAATAGCCAAACCCTGTCTAAAAACACAATTATCCGCGTATTCCCAGAGCTTTTTACCCTCTGATGAAAAGGCATAAATAGTCCACTCCGCCCCCGCGTCCGTATTTTTTACGTAATAGAGGGTCCCGTCGGCACCAACCGTTGGCCAGCCACCATAGCGGCCCGGGAGCTGTTTCTTCCACTTTACGTTTCCCTTCCGGTCAAAAACATACAGATCACCTTCAGGATAATGTGAGGAGGCATAAATCAATTGGCCATCCGGACTGAGAGAAGTTGACCCGGCTCGGGGGGCGTAATTATTCTTCCACTTGATTCTCAACTGCTTCTTTTTGGCTTTCGCGGGAGGGATATCCTGCTTCGGGGGGGAACTTTCTATAAATTTCTCTTTTGAATCCAATAATTTTTTTTGAAATCCTGCCAGCACATAAACTTTCCAGAGATAGCCCTCAACTCGGAAGACTTTTTGGATGTATATATCTTGGACATTGAAACTCCCGCTTAACTTTGCCGGAGAAATTTTTACTCTCCGCTTTTTCGACAGGGTTCCCTCCAGATACTGCGCTATTTTCTGACGCACATTTTTCCGAGCTTGATTACGTGCTTTCTGTTCGGAAGGTTGATACTCAGAGAGCCCGACGAAATAACGATATCTATGTTCATCGCCCGCTTCTTTCGGAGTAAAAGTCCAGTCAGGACGGGAATCATGGGAACTAACTATCACAATCTCCCCGGGATCACTGGTCGTTACACAACCTCCGGCAACCAGTATTGCGCTGATTAAAACTATTACCGTAAACCAGTAATTTCTAATAAAAAAAACCTCCCCGGGCAAATTGAATTTTCCTCAATCAATCTTTTTTAAAAATAAATTTTTGTTCTTCAAAAATATTTTGACCTTACCGGGATTACCCAATTTTTTCTTCAAACTGTTTCCCGCTAACAACGCTTCATGTTCACAATCATTTTCTAATTGAAGAGTAATTTCCTTATAGTCGTCCGAGGCCTTAATAAATTCTTGCCGTGACAAATATAAGTTTAAATCAATTTCAGATTGGTAAATATCCAATTTCCGACCTTCGGTTGGATTCATAATCAAAAGCTCTTTTTCCGGGGACTGGGGATATATTTTCAACTCCGGAGATTTTTTTAGATCACTCAATAAAATTCCTCCTTAATTTTTCTATTGTAAGCCAGTCAAAGGAATATGGAAAGAAAATTCTTGAGTAAAAAATTTAATCCTAAAATTCAAAAGCTTAATTTTTTATTATAGGTAAGAGAAGCGAAAGAAAAAATGAAATAAAGTGAAAGAAAAACAAGTGGGCCCAGCAGGATTTGAACCTGCGACTGGACGATTATGAGTCGCCTGCTCTAACCAGGCTGAGCTATGGGCCCTTTATCTACGTCGATTCAAAAAATTTACCAAAACATGTCCTATCAACAGCGTATTTATAACAAACTTTTTGTAAAAACTACTTATCCTCTAACCGCTTCAACCATTTTTTTGCTCGCTCATTATCGGGGGCCACTTCAAGTGCCTTTTCTATTTGTTTACGGGCAGAATCAAATTTCTCCATTTTATAATAAACTGCGCCAAGACCAATCCGAGCCGTAACGTCCCGGGGAGTTAATTCAACAACTCTTCTGTAATGGGTACGTGCCTTTTTATATTTTTGTTGATAATAATATATCGTCGCCAGATTAGCAATAATTTCAGTGTTATCCGGAGCATACCGAAGAGCTTTTTTCATTTTCTGGACAGCAACGGATAATTTATTATTCCTATAAGCCTGCAGCCCGCTTTCCGCTAATCCAAGGGCCTTTTTAGTTGTCTGAGCCGATTTTGGCTTACCTGGAGGCGCAACGTTATCTTCGTTTTCTTGTTGGGGCACAATAACAGTCTCATCCGCTTCAGTATCTCCGGACTGCTTTTTAAACCAGGACGAGCGAGAAAATTTTTCTTTCACCAGGGTAGGTTTCGGCCCTCGGTCACCAAATTTATAAATCCATTCAAAACCAAAAGAATAATCTGGTTTACCGTCATCTACTCCGAATGTGAAGCGGGGCCTATAAACATTCGTTCGCCCCGGCTTCCAGTCCATCCCCAAAATCAACCCGGAAAAAGATTCTCCCTTGTTAACCGTTTCATCGTGACCAAGAATTTCAGAGCGAAGAGTTAGATTGGGAGAAACGACAAAATGATATCCAGCACCTAAGTTAAAATACCCATTAAATTCAGCCGCTTGCGACTCCCCCGTTTTTGACGTATAACCGATTTCATAAATCATATAACCCGGCCCGGACGGTACTTTGATTGGAAAATTAACCCAGACATCGGAGCCATCGTTTCCATAGGGATAAACGTTGTTTTCCCCTGAAAATTTTACTCCCCCGGATATAGCAAAGCTACTGTTCCATTTGTATTTACCGCTCAAGTTAATCCCTTCTATTCCCTGCTCATCTAACCCACTATTATTAACACTGGAATTAGAAGAATAATCGAGATTTACCCCCAGTTCAAATCTCTTACTAAGACCGTACTTAAATTCGAAGGGACTAATCCGCCAGTTATTATATTTACCGGTAGCTTTGGTTAATTCCCGTTCTTTCTCATAACTTATTCCGAAACTGAATTGCATTCCACCCGGAGGTTGAACTGTGATTTCTTCTATTCCTTTTTTACCGGCCGGTGCGGCGAAAAGCAACTGGGGGATGAAAAGGAATATAAAGGAAAGATAAATAAATTTTTTCATTTGATAAGAAACTTTCTATGGTGAATAAAACAACTAAGTACAACATAAAACAGTAACGACTGCCACTATATCTCCCCTCCCCTGGTGGAAGGGGACTAAGGGGAGGGGGAACAATGACACGAACAGTGTTCACCCCCACCTAACCTCCCCCATCAGGGGGAGGAATGATAGAATGAAAGTTGTTGCATTTGATACTTGAATTCAAGTATTTTTAACTTTAAGCTTTTAGATTTAAGCTGAAATGTTAGTGGAGCTGACGGGACTCGAACCCGTGACCTCATCACTGCCAGTGATGCGCTCTCCCAACTGAGCTACAGCCCCATTTAATTCATCGGTTAGATTATACAATCAGCTACTTACACGGTCAACCGGAGCAAGAAATATTCAAAACTTCAAAATACTTACGCTACTGCCGAGCTTGACCTGGCAAACCAACAATCACCGCCCAATGAAGTCCGAATTGCAGTTGCTTTGCTCCCTTGGGCGGTATGAAGTTTAAAGATTATGAAAATATTCCAAAGAAGTAAAAAACTCAGCGGAAAGTTGGTGATTATTTTAATTGACGAAGCCAGCGTTTAACTTCCTGATTTTCAGGTTGAATTTCAAGAACACGCCGAAAATGTTTCCGGGCCCGATCCCACTCTCCGAGCTGATAATAAGTGGCCCCTAAATACTGGTGAGCAAGGGCATCATTTGGAGCCAGTTGTACTGCTCGGCGATAAAAATCGCGAGCTTTTAAATAATTTTTCTGACGATAATAAAGACTTCCCAAATTGGAGAAGATGTTGGCATTATCCGGTTCCTGCGGTATTACTTTTTTATATTTCCGGATTGCTTTTTTCAAATTGCCACGATTGTACGCCTGGCGTGCTTCATTTTTTATTTTTTTAACATTAGACTTTTTATCTTTCAATGGCGGCAAACGCCTTGGCTTAACATGACCAACAGGTTTTTTATCTGAATAACGTGGTTCTCGTGTAACCTCTTCGGAATACTCCCCATTCCCTTCACCACCAAATGCAAGTGAAAATTTAACATCCAGCGCAAAATCAGGACTGCCTTCCAGCAATCCAACCCTAAGAGCTGGTTTAAGTTGAGCCTGCGGGGTAAAATGAACCACGGGGCCAAACACCAATTCCAGATGATCCTCAAAATCAAGATCCCGGGTTGTCGAGCTCGTGGGTGTAGTCCCACCGCCGGCACCGGTTTCACTCTTTGTTTCAAACTCAGCCGTGGCCCCGTGCCCGAGCAATTCAATTACCCAGGACAATGAATTGTTGGACTTCCAACTATAGCCAACACCAAAATTAAAATAGTCAGTCCACCGGGCCAGCTCATTCCCGGACAAATCCTCCACGTCTCCACTTGCGAAAGTATAGCCAACTTCAGAATTCAGGTTTCCTTCGGCAAAGGAGACCGTCATCGGAAAATTAACCTTAAGCTGGACTCTGTCGGAGCCATAAGGTTGAAGAGCCGGATCACCGGCAAATTTCAAGCGAAAAGAAGTTCCAATATGCTTGTGCCATTTTACCCGGGAAAATAAGTCGATTCCCTTTACTGTATCTCTTTCCGGATAAGTTCCTGAACTGGTAGAATTTAAAATATAGCCAGAATTAAAACCAACTTCCAATGAATCAAATAAGCCAACCTTAAATTCTACTGGAGCAATTTTATATCGGTCGTATTCTAATTGGTTTTCCTCCTGGTCTGTATATAACACTCGTCCCGATTCATATCCGGCTCCAAATTCCAACTGCTGTTCGCCGGCCTCTAAAAAATTCATTGATTCCAGGCCAAGAGTAGAAACCCCGGCACTGGCTGGTAAAACAAATAAAATGAACATAAACAAGCTAAGAGCTATTGAAAATAATAGTTTGTGGTTTTGCAATAATATACCTCCCATTCCGGGCCAATAATGTGAATTTTTATGAAAAAATTCCAACACCAAATTGAAATTACTTTTCATGTTGAGGCTCATATTTGTTTTTCGTCTGGTTTAACCGATTACTGAAGGAAGAGTCTATAAATTACCGCCCTGATACTCTATAAAATCGACCGGAGTATCAAAGTCAAGCAACACTTCTCGTTGATCAACGGGGACGGTTTCAATTTTGTCCTGAAAAAATGAATACAGTGAATTAATCCCCCGATCTTCAGACATTTTTACAATTTCTTTCAAAAACCAGGAAGGATAAAAGGGCGGATGTCCCCAGGACCCCTGATAGACGGGAACTCGAATTTTTCGCAAATTATTCCCGGAAGAAACGATTGTATTTAAAGTTTGTTGCAACAACGGGGGTTGATCAACAATCTGCATCAGGACGGGGAGTTTAAGATCAAGCACTGCCAGGGCAGATTTCATCGAAGAAGTCTGATCGGCAGCAGGATTTGTGTTTCTAATCACCCGGACATCGGAGCGATCTTCCAGAGTAAAAAAGTTCCTCAAACGGGCCTCGTGATATCCTAAAACCACAACTGACTGAACCGCTCCACAGCTTTTCGCCTTATCAATTTTATCTATCATCTGGAAAGAACTATTTACCTTTAAAAGTGGCTTGGGAACTCCCATCCGAGAAGAACGGCCGGCAGCTAATACAATATTATTAAATCGCATTATTTTTTGGCACCTGAGCAAATATTGTAATTTTTGAAAATTGCCGGAATCACTGAAGTCAACTTAAAAGGTGCCGGGCTGGATATAAGCACAACCTGTTTATTTTTCTGCAAACAATGAAAATGGCGAGTTTTCCCGGTAATCTGATACTCCAGTGAAGAATTATTAGCATGAGTAGTGGAGGTCTTCGTGATTTGTCCCGACGCCCTCTTTTTTTCTACTTTTTGAAAAAGTAACCTAAGAAAATTACTTATCGTGGAAGAGTCTGAAAATTTTAGCCGCCAGCAAACCACGCCCGAATCATCTGTAGAGTGCCAGTAAGCTTGATCGGTTATTAAGTTACCCCCCCACTCGGGCCGGGTAATCGGACTATCCAACCAGAAAAGTAGAGGATAAATTCCCAGCCTGACCCCTTCGGTTAAAAGGGGAGATTTTTCGACAGGATGAGAAAAACCTGAGCGATCAGAAAATGATTTTGTCCCCGGTGGAGAATAAAAAAATTGCCGCAGGGTCCGGGGGGGATTTTCTAGCCAGCTTTCCGCTGCAAACCACCCTTTCTCCGCGGCCCGCTCAAGCCAAATTTTCTGGCCTAAAATATAAGGGTCAAGCATCATTCGAAAAATAAATGGCGGGAGTTCCTTTAACTGGGTTAATGCTTGGCCGGAAATTTGATTGGCCTCCAGTGTTTTCTCTTCAACATAACTCAGCAGACTCCGAAAATCCATTTTTAACAGGTTGGACATTAATTTAACTATACGCACGAGCGAGCTGTTTCTGAGCGTGGTCTTATCGTCAAGCCTGGTTCGACTGAGAGCAGCTAAAGCAACAAGATTTGCATGGCCTTCAACCAGAAAATTGAAGTTGAGACGAGCGTCAAGGTTATGTGGCTGGTTTAAATGCCTTTGTAAACTCCCCAGGTTATAGCGGTGATCCTGATAAGCGTGAACGAGTTCATGCAGATAAACAAACAGCCTGGCTTTTTCAGGCAAATCCCCCTTTAGCTCCTTAATCGTTTTGGTTCGGGGATCATAATACGAACCAGCCTGAGTTGAATAAAAATCAATAAATTTTTTCTTTAAGTTATAATTCCGGGGAATAAAACCCAGTGAACTAAAAATTTTCTGTAAATGTTTGAATTCACCCGGGGCAAACAAACGCTTCATTTCCCGGCGCAGATAAATCTTAAATTCTGTATCAGTTTGTGTCTGTAAACGCAGATCAGAAGAAAATTTATAACCTAAAGTTTGTTCTACCATTGCCGCGGCCTGATTGAATAATTTTTCTCGTCCCTTTACCGGCCCGGATATTATCAAGAATATAAGGAAAAAGGATAAGATAAAGAAATAATTATTTTTGGGCATTATTTACTCCGACAAATATTAAAAATAGTGGGTAAAAACTTAAATCACACCCATTTGTGTAATTATGATTGTATCTAATTATCCGAAAAAATCGGGACAATTAAAACCTCTAAATATCATTCTAAACGAAGGCGGATAATACCCGGAAACCTGAATCTATACATATTTAACCACTGGAGTACTGAGTCAAGCCCGGCGGTAACAGGATCATTGGGAGCTTTTTCAGGGCAATCTTCTTGACTGAAGACAGTAGATTTGAGATGATATTTTAGCAGAAATCTATGAATAAAGTATAACAATTACCCTCATAGTGGGAGGAATTTTCAGTGGAATATAGCTTACCTTACCAGGATGAAAACGGCTTTTGCAAGGTATTGATGTCCGCCGTCGGCGGCGACGGTGCCAACACAATTGGTAAAATGTTATTTGAGCTTGGAGTACGAGAATTTAATCTGGACGGTGGTTATGACGCTAAATATGGTTCCGAAAAACAAGGGACTCCGACCTCTGTTTCCATCCGGTTATGCCCAGACGAGGTCGACGTTAGGACGAGCGGTCCGACAAATTCTCCACATATTCTGGTTGCCTTCTATCCTTCTATCGCAGTCAACCAGGGATTTGTGGACAACTTTGTTCCAGGCGGCACAATCGCGCTGAATACAACGAAAGATCCGCAGACAATGCGCGACGAACTCCAAATTTACAGCGGAAAAGTTATTACCCTGGATGCCGGGAACATAGTCGATGTTACAGGCTCCCGGTTGAACATGCCGATGCTTGCAATTCTCGCTTCGGTCCTCGATTATCCAATTGACAAGGTCCGCGAAGCTGTGGCCAAGAAGTGGCCGGGTTTGAAAGAAACAAACCTGGACGCCTTTAACCAGGCCCTGGATCAGTTTGAAGAAGCTGAATTTGAACCAAAGGAAGAATATAAAACCACTGAAGAGAGCAACTCTCAACCAAGTCCAATTGGCTACGAAAACATGCCACGCTGCGGAGGCAGTCTCCAGGCTAAATATTTCCTGGATCAGCCCCACGCGGAACGGATGGAAGCTCTGGGATCCGAACCTGATTTTGACAAGGAAATTTGTATTAATTGTGGTAACTGCGTGATGAATTGTCCGGATCCCGGGGCTCTTGTTTTTGAGGATGGTGAAATGAAAGGTGTTAACCCCGGAATTTGTAAGCGTTGTATGCGTTGCGTTGACGTCTGCCCGCAGACAAAACAGGGCCAGGCGCTGACCAGACCCGTCAAAACCAAAGAGGAGGCACAGTAATGAGTCCAGTCGCAGAGAATGTAGAAAGTTCCGTAGGGGGTTCCGCCCCGCAAAAAACTGAAGTCTTAAATGGAAACCACGCCGTAGCCCGTGCTATTGTTCACGCGGACTACGACGGCGAAGGCTACTATCCGATTACCCCTTCCAGCAACGTCGGAGAAGAAGTTGACCGTATGTATGCCGAAGGTGAAGCAGATGTTGATCTTATTCGTGGCACCAGTGAGCTGGCCGCTATCAGTATTACCGCCGGAATGTCCATCGCAGGCGGTCGGGCCGTGGACGTCACCTCGGCCAACGGTGTCCTGCTCAAGGCAGAAGAAATGCCAGCAATCAGTGGGCTTGGCCTGCCCGTGGTGCTGAACATTTCAACCCGGGACGTTTCCGCACCACTGAATATCAAGAACGGCCACTCGGATCTCGCGGCTGCACTTGGCTGGGGCTGGATGATTCTGCTGGCCCCCTCGGTGCAGGCGGCCTACGATATGAACATTATCGCACCGAAGCTGGCCGAAGCCGTTAACCTGCCGTGCATTGTTGTTTACGACGGTTTTCACACCTCCCACGGAATTCGTAAACTGGAAGTTTTTGAAGACCGAGAGGATGCTCGGGAGTTTATTGGTGAACCACCCGAAAGACCAACTTTCATTGACATGGACGACCCGCGAACTTTCGGCCCTTACATGAACGACGATTTAATTAATACAAAAGTAGTAATTGAAGAAAAGATGAAAAAAGCGGCCGAACTACTACCGCAATTTTTCGACGAGTTTGCCAAACTGACCGGCCGCCAGTACAACCAGGTAAATACCTACGGCTCGGACGCCTCGGGAATTGGCGGAATAACCGCCCTCAACACCGCCTCCGAAACTGCCAAGGTGGCCGTTGATAATCTGGCCGATGAAGGGCGGGACAGCCGGATCATCCAACCGCTTTCCCTGCGCCCCTTTCCCGGCGACCAATTCCTCGACGCAATGGAGGGCCTGGACACGCTGGTCTGCGCCGAGCGTGTCTCCCAGTACGGAGCCGGAAATTACCTGGCCAACGAGCTGGGCGCACTGCTTCAGGATAACAACAATTGCCAGACAAAAATCCTGGAACGGACTTACGGTATCGGTGGCCTCCGTTTCGATGCGGACGACGCCCAGAACCTGCTCGAACTGGCCCTCGACTACCCGGACGTCCCCGAGGAACAAAAAGAACGCAAAGCCTACTACGGGGCCTGGCCGGGCGAGGAAGACGCCGAATTTGAAGAGCAAACGGAGCCGATGGAAGCCGAGGACACAATTTTTACCCTCGACACCGACGACGAAGATCGTAGTCGCGTAAACACCCGGGACCTGGCCAATATGCCCGCACGGATCGGCCCGCACTCGGGTTGTCCGGGCTGTGGCATTTTTGCCAACCTGGACCTGTTTCTGCGCGGAATCGAAGGCCACGTGGCCATGATTTTTAACACCGGCTGTGGAATGGTTGTGACTACCGGCTTTCCAAATACTTCCTTTAAAGTCCCTTACTTCCACAACCTTTTCCACAACGGCTCAAGCAGTGCTACGGGAATCACCGAGATCTACGAGCGTTTCAAAGAGGAAAACAAAATTGACGAGGAAATCACGTTTATCGTTGTCTCCGGAGACGGTGGCGATGACATCGGCATGGACCAGGTCATTGGCTGTGCTCTCCGTGACGACCCGTTCATTATGCTCGAATATGACAACAAGGGCTACATGAACACCGGCGGCCAGGTCTGCTACACCGGCTTCGAGGGCCAAATTAACTCCAACGCCAACGTTGGACCCAAACAGGTCGGTAAGCCGCACGCACACAAAGACATTATTGAGATTCTCCGGGGCACCCACGCACCGTATCTCTTCCAGGCCGCGGAAACGGAAGAACGGGACATGATTTCCAAGGCCCGCCGGGCCCAGGACATAGTTCGGGACGGCGGCTTTGCCTTCGGGAAACTGTTCTCGGTCTGTCCGCTGAACTGGGGCCTCGATCCGAACAAAGGGCCACAGGCGGTTGAAAAAGCTATCCAAAGCTGTGTCTTCCCGCTCTACGAAATTGACCACGGGAAAACCAAGCTAAACAAAAATCCGGAAGAGAAAGGCAACAAAATTCCGGTTGAAGAATTCCTGCAATCATTGGGCAAAGCCTTCGGCCACCTGAACTCCGAGGATAACCCGGAACTGGTCGAGAAACTCCAGAAAGAATCAGATCGTCGCTGGGAGCGAATCAAGGCTATGGCTGAAAATGAGACCCTCTGATAGCTGAGCCGGAGGCGGTCCAGGAGCTGTATTTACTGTCAGGCCTGCCCTGCATGCTTGACAGCGTATGCAGGACAGGCTTCTTCGAGAATAAAAAGTAGTGACGAGTTAGTAGCATCACCTCATAACGGAGTCACGCAATCACAATCCCAGCGTTGCCGGGGAGGTTTATGTTAATCTGCATGGGCTGGAACGTCCCCCCGTAGATGTAATAGTGGTACGACCGGAAGAATATGAGAAGAACAAGGATGTTTTTGGTAGTGTAATTTATCGTGCTCACCGTGAAGGCATAGTAATTTATCCGGAAAATAATGAATAATTCTGAGAAATGGCTGGAAAAGGATCAGCAGGATTTCAATGATGCCACTCTTGCAGAAATGTCACTGGGGAATCGTCTATATCATTGTCAGCAAGCGGCAGAGAAAACTATAAAAACAGTCCTCGTTTCGTATGAAAAGGATTATCCATTCACACATGATGTGGGGGAATTACTGACGGTAGTGGAAAAATACGGGATTGAGTTACCCGCGGAGTTAAAAAAAGCCGGCAGTTTAACTAAATACGCTGTTCAAACGAAATATCCGCCACGTGATGATGAAAAGTGGGACGAGAAAGAGTATATTAACGCAAAACGCCAGGCTCGTCGGACTGTAAAGTGGGCTGAAGATTTTATAGTGGAGGGTAATTTCACACTGGATTGAATTATTTGACTGGCTGAATCTTTACTCCCTATCCCTCTATCTCTTTTCTCTCCTTGCTCTTCTCCGCACCTTTGCACCTTTGCGTTAACTATGGGGTTTACGCTGTTGCGCCTCCACGCCTCTCCGCCCCTTCGCCTCCACGCCTCTCCACATCTTCGCCTCTTCGATTTTTACGCTGTTGCGCCTCCACGCATGCTCGCCTCTTCGAGTCTTCCCTCGCCTCATCCCCTCATCACTTAATTACTTCATCACCTGACTTCTTTACTCTTTCCCACTTATTCGGCGCTCCTGTTCCGGCAATTATGAACAAGATAATACGAAAGATCGTTTGGCAGGTTCGAAAAATGTTTAATCTTATAGTATACTAATTTCAAGATGATTAAAAAT
>CAZVWJ010000036.1:0-26832 GCA_964631325.1 uncultured bacterium
TTCGCCTTTTCGCCGTTCTTTGCGTCTTTGCGCCTTTGCGTTAACTCTGCTGTTCCGGTCTCCGGTTTTTCGCCCTGTCGCCTCTTCGCCCTGTCGCCTCTTCGCCTTTTCGCTGTTCTTTGCGCCTCTGCGTTACCACCGTTCTTTCGCTCTATTATAAAATTCCTCCTAATTTTGTAAACCTTTAAGTTGTCAGACAACCTAAAGGTTTACAAATCAGGGCAGGTACCTTAATCTTTTAGCGGAGGTTATAAAGATGAGTAATTCTTCTCAGGCGTCTGTTTCCCGGAATATGGGCCAAAAAATTCAAATATTGCGTCGTGAGGAAGGACTCTCCCAGGCTGAACTGGCCTGCCGCTTGGAAGTCAGCCGGCAGGCAATCAGCAAAGTTGAGCGAGGTGCCGGGCGGATAACAGTCGATCGGCTGTTCAGGATATTTGATGTTCTTGGTTACGAAGCAGAAATTACAGTCAGCCGGCGCTCAACTACTCTCCGTGCCGGCTGGGGCCCAATTAGAGCAGAAGATCCCGGAAAGCGCCGAACTATTCGTCGGGCTCGCAAACTGGCCGAGCTATTGGCCGACCAACTCTACAAGGAATTTGCTGTGGAGACGGTTTATATTTTCGGTTCCCTGGTGGAAGCCGGTGGCGAAATGTTTGGAACTGCTTCGGACATAGATCTGTTGGTTGAAGGCCTCCCCGCGGAGGAATTATTTTCCGCCCGCACCTCGCTGGAGATGGAAGTATATGAGCCCTACCAGGAGGAGACTGATGAAACCGTCTCGTTTAGTTTTGACCTGGTGCGGGCAGAAGATTTCTCGCAATCCGAGCAGATTCTCAATCAATCCGATTCTGCCTTGTTAATTCCTTCTGAGTCACCGGTGAATTCCGGTGCCGGCTGAACGTAACCTGGAAAGTTTTATCCGGGAAAACCTCGAGAAAATCCAGCAGGATCGGCAAAAATTTGAGGAGATAATGGACGGGGTTAATCTGGATTCCGGCCCCGGGGAAGAAGATTGGTACAAAACGGAAGTGGTTGCCAAAAGGTTTTATGATTTTTACATGGGAACTGAAAGAATATTTAAACGTATTGCCCAGAAAATAGACGGTGAAGTGTCCGAGGGGGCCGATTGGCACAAGGAGTTGTTGAAACAAATGGAGCAACCTGTAGCCGGCCGGGAAGCGGTGATCAGTCGGGAATTGCGCAAGGAACTGATGGATTTTCTCGCTTTTCGCCATGTCTGGGTAAAGGCCTATGGAACAGAACTTAACTGGCCCAAAATGAAAAAACTTGCTCAAAAGTTTCCTGCCGTTTACTCCCAATCCCGCCGGGAAATCCTGAACTTTTTAGAGAATTATCTTTCTGCTTAACGACACATACCGGGCCGGTTCCCGCGGAAATAACCCTAAAGCAAAAAAGTAACAAAATTCCTCTCCACGCCAATTTGTCAGCTAATAGGTTCTGAACTTACTTCATCACCTCATCACTTAATCACTTCATCACGATTAATACTTTCCTTTGCGCCCCACACTTATACTATTTTTTATTGAGCTTACACTATAAATATCTTATATTACTAGTGGTATAAGAATAATTTGACTCTCTTCAAATCGGTGATCTCCAATGGGAACAACGGTCCATTTTCAGGAGGAGGACCGGCGCCGGGCTGATTTCATAAAAGAACAGGGCGATTACTCCAGTCGCACCGAAGCTGTCCGGGCCGTCCTCAAGCAGTACGAAGAATGGCTGCGAAAACAACAGCTTCGGGAAAAATACAGCCAGCAACAGCCGCTTGCTGAAGAAGCCGAGACTGCTTCCGACGAAGCCTTTGAAAGTCTGGGCGACTACTGATGGGCAAAGATTATCCGGCTCGGGGTGAGATCTGGTGGGTCGATCTGCCCGGTGGCAAAAGCCGCCCCTGTGTTATTGTTTCCCCGAATGAGCGCAACGTTGAGGAGCAAAATTACATCGTTGCCGCCTGTACCAGCCGCCGGCTTGAAAAAATATATCCCGACGAAGTGGATATTTCTGAGCTGGATATGCCCAAGCAGAGCAAAATTCAGGCTGATTTCCTGATGACAATCCGCCGCCAGCGACTGAAAGAAAAAATCACCGAACTCTGGCCGGATAACCACCTCCCTCAATTAAACGAGGCCCTCAAAACAGCCCTTGACCTCCATTGACTTTCTGAATTGAGGAAGTGGCGTCAGTGAAACCCAGGATGCACGGGGAAGCCCCCAACCACCCGGAAGATAATTTTAATCAGTAACCGGTCAGAGGAAGAATTAAGGGGAGAGGTTTTATAACCCTTTATTGGGAGCACAGGTTTTAACGCTTGTCGCTAAGCGCCCGACGCCCGATGTCCTGCACCCAGCCTCCCACGCCTTGGCCTACAATTATGAAGAACTTTTCCCCTTGCCTGTAAAAGAGAAAGGGGGAATGTTTCAATTAATCCCCTGTATGAGTCTTCTCGGATAAATGTGATTCGACCATGAATTTTAGTCTGTAGAAAGCTATTTGTAGAAAAAGTCCTCCCCAGGAGATAAGAAAGAGGAACGCTAAGATAAAAAACGCGTAAATTCGGTGCACGAAGAGGGGAAGCCAGCTGGGTAGATTGTTTCTTTCCCTGTATTCCTCGAGTGAGGATTGAGCACTCATGAAATTTAACTCCTTTGTAACTGTTTAGCGTATCCCCTGAATTTTTCATTTAGCAGCGAATCGGACTCCCTGTTGACGGATTTTTAGGTTTTCAAGGCTCAGGATGAGCCGTTTTTGAAAACCTAACCCTCAGAGCCCAGCAGTCAATCGGGGAGTTGCAGGATAAGTCTTATTCTACCCACTGATGACGCCCGATTGACTGCTGGGCGAGAATGAGTTCCACAGGGTGTGCGATTCGCATTTATCAGGGGGGCGCTAAACAATTATACTCCTTTTTTAGTTATATTCGTGCTTTCAGCCAGTTCAGTGCGCCTCCGTATTGCTCCCATGTAGGCCGCCAGTGTATGGCGTAGTGGAGACCCTCGGCCGCAGTGCCAGGTTCAACCCCGGGAAGCCGGGGTTCTTCTTCAACAGCGTTGAAGTTGCCCGGATTGATCAGTTGTTTTGCTACCCTCGGTAACTGTTCAATTGCTTTAAGCAAAGCTTTGTGTGCTTTTTCTTCCTTGTTTTTTCCATAAAAAGCAAGCGCCCGCCCATATAGAATTCCGGGGGAAGTATCGTCAGGGTATCTGTCGCATATCTCCAGTGCCAGGTCAATTCTTTCGAGGTTTAAAGCAAATCCGACTACATCTTCCCGAACTCCCAGGTTGTCCTCTGGATTTAATTTCAGTAGCTCCCGGGCTATATTCAGGGTTTTCTCTGGCTTTTCAAAATCGTGTCCTTCCAGTTGCAGTTTGAGCTGGAGCAACAGCATAAAGGCGCGGTTATTTTGTTCGGACCACTCCATTTGGTAATCCTCCGGCGCGTAATCGGCCGGCAGTGCGTTTCGGCCCAGTTTAACCCCCCGGTTAACCAGGTCCCGGGCAGTTTCAGGGTATTCTCTTATTCTTAGTAGATAGACCAGGGCATCAATTAGGCCGAGGTCCGCCGGGTTTTGTTCAATTTTTTCGATCAGCCGGTCAAATGTTCTGGAGTTATTTTCCTGTTCCAGCAATTTCTGGCGATATATCGTAAAGGATTGTTTGAACTTTAGCCGGTTGCCCCCGGCTATTTCCACCTCGATTGGGGATTCCTCCGGCAGGGGAATTGTGTTAACAAGCATGGATCTGGTAGTCAAAACTTCCCTCGCAAAGTCTACCGGTTCAAATTCACTGGCCAGGGTAAAAGCGGCGGGCCCCGGAGTAGCCAGGCAGGCGTGAAAAAATCGAGAACCGAAAGTAGCTCCTTTTAAAAAAGCCAGGGACTGCTTCTCGGCCATTTCCACGAAATTTTGATCGTCCCAGTAGGAACTTGCCCGGGAAACTGTTTCTATTGCCGCTTCGTAATTTTCGTTTTTTAGTTGAAAACTCACTTGCACCAGGTTAGAGAAAAATTCCCCAATTTCACCTTCAAGTTCCAGTGCCGGTTGGGAAGTTTTGGGATTCCGCAGAAGATGCCGGTTGATGCCCAGTAGAAAAGGGTAGAGGAGATATGGGGCGGATTCAATTTCTTTAAGATAGTGATTTAATTCCTGCTCGAGTTGCTGGTACCCTCCGGTTTCCAAAATGCTGTCAAATAGGTGGGAAAGACTATACCAATCGGGCTGGTTGTATTGTTCTCTTGGCGGCAAAATGGAGCTTAACAGATCGCGGATAGTTTCAAATAGATCGCGTTCGTATAATTCATCCACCAGAATATCTGTCCGCTGAATATCTTCACGTTGGGCTAATCTTTTCAGTGCTTCGTTGTCGAGGGATTTGAGAACTTTTCGGGCCAGGTGGTCGCTATCGAAGGACACGTTATTGACAGGCTGGTGGTGAATTGTTCCGGACTCCACTTCCTCCAGGCAGCAATATTTATATTTGGACCCGCTGCCGCAGGGGCAGGGATCGTTGCGACCGGCGTCTTCAAAATCTGTTTTCTGTAGTCCGACGTGTGAGTATTGTTTTGTCTCTAAGGGCGTGCGAAGCCCCCTGTGCGGTCGGGGAATATTTAACCACAAGGACTCCAGGTAGCCTCCACCGTATTTCTGGAACTGTTCTTTGTGCGGATACTCGTTTTTCTCCGGTAAATTTAGCCCTTTCACTTTGGGCAGACTTAAAAATTCTTCGTGACTGTCGGCTTCAAGTGCCCGCTGGATCAGCTCATCAAATTCGAGCGGTTCGCTTTCGGTTGCCTGCTCTTCGGAGACAAATTGACCTGCAACTATTTTTTGTTCTTCCCATTCTTCTACCGTGTAAACAAGCGGTTCCTCCGGGCCCCGGATATACTGATTAAGGTATCCGCCTTTGCGCTTGACGACCTCAGGTGTAAGATCGAACGGTCCTTCCGGATTAATTTCTTTCACTATTGCGTAAAATCGCCATCCGTCACCGTAATCAAAAAGATAGGTCAGCCGGTCCCCTTTCTTCGGTTCGAGTTCCTCTAAAGTCATTTTGTCGGCATTGTGAACTTCAGCGTCGTCTCTCGGAGTTAACGGCACTGGCGAGTTCCGTTTTTCCATTGTATCTTCATAGCTTTGTGTGCAGTAGTATTTCACCGGACTGTTCCAGTATTTTCCGTCTACGCCGAAAAACCACATGTGCATCGTGTCCTCGAGCCCAACGTCCGGCGTGAATGTTCGGGCCAGATCGCCCAGTGTGCTCTCGGCCCCGAGTTTAATATCCCGCCAGATCCGTGTTGGATCTTCTTCCCATTTCATCCGAATCCGATACGTACTCACCAAAATTCCCTCCATCAACGTGAAGTTTTATTAAATGTTTTGAAATTTTTCAAAAATCGACGAGCCCCCACTGAAAATACCAGGAAACCACAAATTATATCAAATTCACTCCAGGTGGTTATGATAAAATACTGTGTACTCAAGAGGTGACCACCGCGAAAATATAATCTGGTCGTGGATTTGGAATGAGACATAGTTTTCATCCTTGACTGAATCTTACCCAAAAGGAGAGAAGGCTTTACACCGTCTATAATGGGCAATATCCTATTTGAGGAAATTCCGGATGAATTTAACGATAAACTGACGGAAATTCTCGAGTCAACCGGCAAACAGCCGTTCCCGGTGGACGAGATGACTGAGCTTTTATTTGACGCTGAGCCGATTGTGCGCAAGCAGACAGCCCGGATTATCTGGGAATATTCTTACAAGGATTTTATTGCCCCCCTGCTGGAAGTGGCAAATGAGGATCCCAAGCAGGAGGTTCGGACTCGGGCTCTGCTTACGTTTGGAAAATATATTTACGAGGGTGAAATGGAAGAGTATGAACTGGGCGAGGAGGACCGGCTACCTTCCCAGTGGGAGGAGCCAAATAAGCTGACTCCTGAACAGTATGAACGGATTAAAAGCTTCCTGTTTGCCACAATCAATAACACGGACCGCTCACTCAAAGAACGTCGCTCCGCCCTTGAAGCGCTCGCTTTCTCGACGGATGACCGGGTTGAAGAAGAAATCGAGAAGGCCTACGAGCGGGAAGAAACAGGCTGGGTGATGAGTGCTTTATTTGCTATGGGCCGTCAGAAATATTCGAAGTGGGAACCGTATGTGAAGGAATGTGTCCCGCACGAGGACGAGGCTATTCTCCGGGAAGCAATCCGGGCGGCCGGTGAACTGAGGGTGGAGGAATTAAACGAAAAATTAATTGAACTTGCCCGGGAAAGAGAAGGGGATATCCGGGAGGAAGCCATTTTAGCCCTGGGTGAGATTGGCTCCCACGCCGCCAATGCTTTTGAATTCCTGGATAACTTAGCTCTCAACAGCACTGGTGAGCTCAAAGAAATCGCTGAGTCGGCTGTGAACCGCTGGACTGAAGTTAAACAAATGTATGGCTCTCCACAGAACTAGCAAGAATTTTTAGTTCCCTCTGCGCCTTTCCGCCTCTGCGTTAACTCCGCTGTTCCGGGTTTCGTGTTTCGTGTTCCGCGTTTAAAGCCAAGCGCCCCACGACCTGCGCCTTTTCGCCTCTGCGCTCTGTCGCCTCTCCGCCTCTTCGCTGTTCTTTCCGCCTTTTCGTTAATTTTTCTTTTAGCCTCATCACCTCATCACGATTAACGGTTTACTTTGCGCCTTTCCGCCTTTGCGTTAACTCCGCTGTCCCGGGTTCCGGGTTTCGCGTTCTGGGTTTTCGCACCTTCGCCTCTGCGCTCTGTCGCCTCTCCGCCTCTTCGCCGTTCTTTCCGCCTTTGCGTTAATCCCGCTGTTCCGGTTTTTCGCACCTTCGCCCCATCGCCTCTTCGCTCTTCAACGTTCTTCCCGCCTTTGCAAAAATTTCGCCCGGCCGGTTCGTTGAAGGGGAGGTGTTGCGTAGGCGCTTTGAACCCATATTCCTCACTGTCCTACTCAAATTGATAATTTCGTTATATATGGCTCACGAAATTGAGCCAGTATTTTTACTTTCACTCTATAAAGTTAATAGTTGATAATACACTCTAAAAGGTGTACACTTTAAAAAAGATTTATGGAGCCCGAAATTGGTCATTAAAATTAATGCGATATATCTCAGTTGAATCGTCTGCCTTGTGAAGCGGATTTTTACATTTTCAAGGCTCAGGATGAGCCGGTTTTGAAAATGTAACCCTCAGAGCCCAGCAGTCAATCGGGGAGTTACAGAATCAAGCTTAAGGTCCCCCTGGTGATGCCCGATTGACTGCTGGGCGAAAATGAGATTTACAGGGCTGATGATTCACATTAACAGGGCTTAATTTCTAATTTCGTTACCTATACGCAGGTAAAGAGGTTGTTGAAATGCTAATTGACCGGGAAAACGAGCAACAGCGCTTGAAACAGCTGGTGGAAGCGCCCGGCCCCCGGCTGGGTGTTCTTTATGGCCGCCGCCGGGTGGGGAAGACCTTTCTCCTCGACAATACCCGGGTGAATGAACGAAAATTTTATTTTCTTGCCGGCCGCACCACTCCCGAGCAAAATCGCCGTGAACTGCTCCAGGATCTGCGGGATGAACTGGACGAAACTATAACTCCCGAGGATTATCCGAACTGGCGCGCTGTGTTCCGGCTGCTGGCAAAACTCTCTCAAGCTGGCCCGTTGGTGGTCATCCTGGATGAATTCCAGTATCTTCTTGGTCCGGGCGCCTCCGGAGCCGAGGTTACTTCCAGCCTGGTTGCGGTCTGGGATCGTCTGGCCAGAGATGCCGGCTTGACTTTACTTCTCTGTGGTTCGGAAATTTCTGTTATGCAGCAGCTAAACGAAGCGGACCAGCCCCTGTATGGGCGGCTGGATTATTTTGAACGGCTTGCTCCTTTTGATTACTTCGACGCTACAAAAATGATGGGAGAGCGTTCACACCGCGAGAAAGTCCGGATTTACGGTATCTACGGGGGAATGCCTTCCTATCTCGCAGAAATCCCCCGGGTTGGAAAACTTGCCGAGCATGTCTGCGAGAATATTCTCACATCCGCCGGTCCCGTATATAACTACCTGGATTCTCTCTTTAAAATGGAGCAGGGGATAAGAGAGCCCGGCAAATACCGGGCTGTTTTAACTGCGGTGGCTTCTGGAGAAACGGAGGTTAATGACATAGCTCAAATGTCGGGTGTAACCGGCAAAAGAAACGAGCCGGCCCGCAGGAAATTAAAGGAACTTGAGGATCTGTATCTTGTCCGCCGGGAAAGAAATTATCAAAAAGAGGGCGGAGCTTATCGTTTTTACGTCGCTGATCCCGCGGTCAATTTCTGGTATCGCTTTGTTCACGACAATCGCAAGCGCCTCGAACGGGGCAGTGCCGCCAGCATCTGGGAAAACAGAATAAAACCCCATCTGAACACTTATATCGGCCATATATTTGAACGGCTCTGTTTTCAGGCTTATACTCGTTTTGCAGAGAAGTGGGGCCTTTCTTTTCCCCTGGAGTGGGAACGGTGGGTGGGCAAGGACCGCCAGGGGGAACCGGTGGAAATAGATATCGTCGGCGAACAGGACAATGAACGTTTGCTCGTCGGTGAGGTTAAATGGTCGTCCACGCCCGTTCCCAGCACGTTACACGAGAATCTTCTTGCTAAACTTCGCCGCCTTAAAGAAGCTGGACTTCCCTGGGCCCACCAGGCTTGTGCTGAGCGGCTGACTGATTTCATATATTTTTCCGCCGCCGGCTTTACGGACCAGTTCAAAACTCAGGCTGGCCAGGAAAATAATCTGACATTAATAGATCTGGCCGACCTGTTTCCCGGGAATACTTAAATATTACTGCTTGGCGGGAACGCTAAACAATTACGTTTAAATGTAAGTTTATTCTCCCACGGTTCCCTTTACGTTATTTCTGCTGTTGACTTTGATTTATTTTTTGCCTCTTTGATTTTCTCAGCGCCACTTCGCCTCTGCGTTTCCACCAATGCTTTTGATTTTCGCCTCTTCGCTATGTCGCCTCTTCGACAACCTGCCTCTTTGCCCCATCGCCACTTCGCCTCTTCGATTACGCGCCTCTTCGCCGTTTTTTGCGCCTCTACGTTAACTCTGCTGTTCCGTGTTTCGAGTTTCGTGTTCCGCGTTTAGCACCCTGCACCCGACGCCCCGCGCCCTACGTCTTGCGCCAAGCGCCCTTCGCCTCTCCGCCGTTCATTGCGCCTCTACGCTAATTTTTCTTTGGGGTTACGGGTTAGCCTCATCACCGCATCACGATTAATGCTTTTCTTTGCGCCTTTCCGCCTTTGCGTTAATCCCGCTGTTCCGGGTTTTCGCCCTACGCCGTTCTTTCCGCCTTTGCGTTAATTTTTGGTCTTTCGGTGTTGTGTACTTCGTTTTCCGGTTTTTCCTCGTCACTTCGTCCCTTAGTCACCTCGTCACAATGTTTTTTCTCCGCCTTTCCGTTCCCCTTTGCGCCCTGTCCCCTGCGCTCTGCACGTATTGAGAGAAATCCCTTGATTTAACAAGTAATTACTTGTATATTTTGTGTGGAAGCTGAAATTCATATTTTTGAAGCGTGGTGAAGAATGATGGTTTCAAAAACTGCTGAAACGGAACCTTGCCGGGAAGTGGCTGAGCAGATTCAAGAAGCTCGGGTGGAAGTCGGGCTAACGCAGAGTGAGCTGGCCGACCGGTTGGGGATGACTCAGCAGAATATATCAGAAATTGAGCGGGGAGATCGTTCGGTAGGGATAGAACTACTCCGGAGAATTTCCCGCGCTCTCGGTAAGCGGCTTGAAATCAAGTTTAAACCCGGTCAGCCGGCAGCCGTTCAATCCAGCGAAGAGATCCGGCAGAGGCTCCAATCACAGTCCGATCTATTCCAGGAATACGGTATTGAAAAATTGATTCTGTTTGGTTCGGCGGCGCAGGGTGAATTAACTCCGGACAGCGATATCGATCTGGTTGTTTTTTCGGACGAAATTAGCAGTTACTGGGAATTAACTCAACTGCGCCAAAAATTTGAAAATATACTTGGCCGCAACGTGGACCTGGCGACAAGACAGATGGTGGAACATATCTGGGAGGAAGAAATTGAGGAGGAGGGTGTCGAACTTCGTGCCGCGTGATGTTTGCGTGCTGTTAGAAGATATTGAACTACGATGTGCAAAAATTATAAAACACACCGAAAATATGGATAGTGAGGAATTTTTTGAGGAGACGTGGAATGTGGACGCGGCGTTATATAACCTGATTGTAATAGGCGAGGCGGTTAAGAACCTACCGTCCGAAATCCGGACCAGCTACGCGGATCGGATACCGTTTAGCTCAATTGCAGGTGCTCGTGATATATATGCTCATGAATATTTCAGGTTGAATTATGATTTGTTATGGGGGACTTTGACCGCAGATATTCCGGAACTTCTCAAGGAGATCAAAAAATTAAAAGAGCAGTTTGAATCCTAAATGTAATTTGTAACCCTTTATCCAGAATGATTTGTTATGAGTATAGAAGAGTTTCAGTTTGATATGTCACCAATAATTATCGTTCCCCGATCCCCCAATTTATTATTACTTGTTTTTACAACTTTAGTCTGTTATATTGTTACCATTACACGATAACATTGAATGGGATTTTTAGATGCCAATTAAATCTTTTCGCAATCAGGTAACCTTGGATATATATCAGGGGGTTAATTCGAAAAAATCTCGCCGGATTTTACCGGTTGAACTCCACGATAAAACCCGGCGAATGCTGGACCGGCTGGATAAAGCGCAATCCGTTGAAGAAATTGAAGCTACTCCCGGTTATGGACTGGAAATTCTTGGCGGTGACCGGGAGGATCAGTTGTCGATCCGTATCAATGAACAGTATAGAATTTGCTTTTACTGGTCAGCCGGCCATGCCCACGCTGTGGCGATTGTTGATTACCACGATTAGGAGGAGGTTAAAGGATGGCGTCCGATAAGCGATTAGAAGTAGATAAAGGCAAGATCCCGGAGGATGTTATTGAAGGTGATTTCTTTATACCGGAGGAACGGGCTCCTACTCATCCCGGGGAAATGTTGCGCAAAGAGTTCCTGGAACCTCTTAATATGACCCAGCGCGAACTTGCCGAGCACATGGGGGTTCATCTACCCCGGGTGAATGAGCTGATCAACGGGAAACGCAGTGTCTCCCCCCAGACCGCGGCGATGCTGGCCCGGATTTTTGATACCAGTGAACGTTTCTGGCTCAATCTTCAGTCTGCCTATGATCTTTATGAACTCCGGGAAAGTGATGACTGGGAGAAGGTAAAAAAGGTAAAAAAAGCAAGTTAATCGCTTTCCTAAAGCCTCAGAACCAAATCTGGACCGGAAATTTAGCCCTCCGAATTGTCCTCCCCGGGTAAAATGCAGGAATTCCGGTGATTACCCGGGCCTGAGCGAGGGTGCTGAATACGAGGCAATCGATGAACGGCCCGCCGACAATTTAATCCGGGTTAACGACGACCGCGGTAGAAAATGCTGGTATCCAAAACCCCAGTTCGAATTGCTTAGTAATGAATAAATAATCGCGCGCAACGACCAGGGAACTTCCGCCCCTGCGCCTTTGCGTTATCTCCGCTCTCCCGAACTTGAACTTTAATGTCCTACGCCTAACGCTCGATGCCTTGCGCCAAGCGCCCTTCGCCTCTCCGCCGTTCTTTCCGCCCCCACAGCCTGTCATTCCCGGACTCCGATCCGGGAATCCATCTTGAATCTGACTTTGCTTTTCCTTTGTGCCTCTGCGTTATTTCTGCCGTTCCGGGTTTTCGCACCTTCGCCTCTGCGCTATGTCGCCTCCTCGCCGTTCTTTGCGTCTTCGCGCCTTTGCGTTAACTTCGCTGTTCCGGTTTCTGTGTTTCGCGTTCCGGGTTTTCGCACCTTCGCCTCTGCGCTATGTCGCCCCTTCGCCTTTCTTTGCGTTCCTCCCCCTCTTTATGCTAAAATCAACTTGAGGAGGCAGGGATGTCCAACACAAAAATCAACTACCTCTACCGCGAGGATGCCAGCTACAAGGCTTATCCCGAGAAAGACGTCATCGTTGCGGACGAGTTGTTCATCTCCGCCGACTTAGATATTTCAAAGAGAGTTTGCCACCTTGTGAATTAATAATATTCAATGTAACTGTTTAGCGTGCCCTTTAATACTGAAACATTTTTTAAGCGAATCGGACTCCCTGTTGACGGATTTTTAGGTTTTCAAGGCTCAGGATGAGCTGTTTTTGAAAACCTAAACCTCAGAGCAGCCTGGATGGCTGCGAGAATGAGTCCCACAGGGTGTGCGATTCGTATTTGTTAGAGGACGCTAAACAATTAATATTCAATTAAAAGGGAGAAACGGTTGAAGCTACCTCCGGATAGCCAGATTAGTAAAGATAAGCTGGTTAAATATTTGTTGTTGCCGCGCCCGGAGAATGATAAAGCTAAGTTTTTACGAGAAGGAGGTTACTCTCTTAAAAATTGGGAACGGCTCCGTGAGGATTTGCGGAAGGCATTAAATAATGAAGAAGCCGCAAAAATTGATGAAAATGAATACGGAGAAATTTTTGAGTTAAAAACAACACTAACGGGACCTACAACTGTTTCTTTGCATGTAGTGACTATATGGATTAAACTTAAAGAAAGCGGGAAAACGAAATTTGTAACCCTTTATCCGGACTGATTTGTTATGAGTATAGAAGAGTTTCAGCGGGTCGCATTAACTGAAGATCTACCTGAGGAAGGATTGGAAGTCGGAGATATCGCTACAGTGGTGGAGAAAATACCGGCTTCGGAAACAGAGAGAACCCCGGGTGTGGCCCTGGAAGTGTTTAATGTCCGCGGTCAAACTGAGACAGTAGTTTTCGTTCCGGAAACTAACGTTCGACCGCTCCGCGAGGATGAGATTCCCCACGCCCGTCAAACCGGCTAACCTTTTTTGAGTTTTTTCGATTTCCTCCCCTTTACGTTATTTTAGATTTTCCCGTTACAGGTTTTAAAGCCTGGCGCTTCTGCACCTGGTGCCTTACGCCCCACGCTTTTGCGTTACCTTTGGTGTTCTGAGTTTGCTCCTGCTCCCGTGCTCTCCCGCTCTCATGCTCTGCATTAACCCCGCTGTTCCGGTTTTTCGCACCATCGCTTTTCCGTTCCCCTTTCCGCTTTTCCTACCTTTATGCTAATATAAACATCAATCTCAATGTGGAGTTTAGTTTACCATCAATGAAAATTAAGAGCTGAAATATTTATGGAATCCACCACTATAGAAAATATTCGTAAACTGGCTCGAAAAGACCCCGATTGTTTTTACTTTACAGAACATGCTTATGACGAAATTTTTCGTGGTAATATCTCTTTTGAATCTGTCATGGAGACTATTCTAAAGGGGACGGTCCATAAAAAAGAGCCGGATGAGCAAACTTGCGGAAAATTGTGGAAGTATGTAATTGTATGGCGAGACTATTATATTGCCGTGAAAAATGATAAACCACCTGTTATACTTTCCGTAAGGAGGAATAAATAGCATGAGTGAACAGGACCAAAAAAGAGAGTGCCCAAACGGCTGTGGTGAAACTATGCAGCCGGATACTATCGATAAGCCAACTCCCCGTCCCGACGGCACATTTGTACTTGTTCGGGACCTTGAAGTTTACCGGTGCAATAAATGTGGGGAAATCTTTATCCCGGCTTCCTCACTGCGTAAGGTTAAACAGATACTCGAAAATAGTGAATCTCCTGATGAGATTGATGAACTTCCCGTATATCATTTAAAAGCCAGCTAAAAACAGTTCCGGGTTTAGAGAACTTTCGTCTCTTCGCCGTTTTTTCCGCCTTCGCGCTAATTTTTCTTTGGGTTTACGGGTTAGCCTCATCACGCAATCCCGCCATCACGTAATCACGATTTACGGGCTTACCTCATCACCTCATCACGATTAATGCTTTCCTTTCCGCCTTTCCGCCTTTGCGTTAACTTTTGGGCTTTCGGTGTTGTGTACTTCGTTTTCCGGTTTTCCCTCGTCCCTTTGTCCCTTAGTCACCTCGTCACAATGTTTTTTCTTCGCCTCTTCGCCTTTCCGTTCCCCTTTGCGTCTTTCCGCCTTTGCGTTAACTTTGCTGTTCCGGGTTCCGCGTTTAACGCCCAGCGCCATGCGCCCTACGCCCCATCGCCTCTTCGACATTCTTTCCGCCTTTGTGTTCCCACTGCTGTTCCGGTCTTTCGGTTTTGCTCATGCTCCCATGCTCTCCCACTCTCAGGCTCTGCGTTATCCTTTCGCCCTGTCGTCTCTTCGCCTTTCTTTGCGTCTTCGCGCCTTTGCGTTAACTCCGCTGTCCCGGGTTCCGGGTTTCGCGTTCTGGGTTTTCGCACCTTCGCCTCTTCGCTATGTCGCCTCTCCGCCGTTCTTTGCGTCTTCGCGCCTTTGCGTTAACTTCGCTGTTCCGGTTTCTGTGTTTCGTGTTCTGGGTTTACTCATGCTCCCGTGCTCTCCCACTCTCAGGCTCTGCGTTATCCTTTCGCCCTGTCGTCTCTTCGCCTTTCTTTGCGTTCTTCCCCTCCTGTATGCTAAAATCAACCCGAGGAGGCAGAGATGTCCAACACAAAAATCAACTACCTCTACCGCGATGCTTCCAACTATAAGGCTTATCCCGAGCGCGATGTAATTGTCTCCGGGGAACTCACCCGCGAGGACTTCGGGGACTCCCTGCACATGGAGGAGATGTTCATCCCCCACGATCTTGGCCTGCCCGAACTGCAGTCCCGGTTGGAAGAATATCCCAACCCCGAGGACCGCATCTGGCACCAGCTCCTCGAACTTGAACCAACCGAAGCAGAACCCACCATTGAAATCACCGCCGCCCAAATCAAATCCCGCCTGCAAAAGATAAAAGAAGAAGGCTGGTACGAATCCGCCGCCTTCAAACGCCAACAATTCCTCAAAAACATTCTGGGCTGAATTTGGAGAATATAATTCTGCCATGATGAAGGGAATAAACTGATGGAGTCACCAAAACAGATCGAGGCTATTCTTGAATTTGGCAGTAAATCCTCCACTTACAAGTATGCCCTTTTGAAAACGATGATCGACTATATCATGGAGCACCCAACCGAAACTGCGGTTAACGGCTTCCATTATATCCCCGGAATCTACCTGGCCAAAAAATTCCTCCGCTACTACTGGCCCCTCTCTTACCACGGAATCAAGCAGGGCACCACCGGCCAGACCGCGGTGGAATCGGCAATGTCCGAATTCAGGGACTCTTTCTACGAATTATCGGACGAGGGTTTTTCCCTTGATTCTCCGGAAGCCGTTTTAAGAATCCTGGAGCGAATAGAAACCGCAGAAAATCTTCCCACCCCCTACGTCTCACTGCTCCAGGATATTCGCAATACGGTTATCGATATGCCGGTGAGATATGTGCGAAACATCAAAGGAGAAGTGGCCCAGTTATTTACCGTTTACCACCAGGACTATTCACTGGTTAGTTCTGATTTTGAAGATTTAATTCGGGAAGGAAAAAAAGTTATTGCTCGCAGTGATACGGTGAAAAATTACCTGGAGTTAGAACTTGCCGAGCCCTTTCACATTCTTATTTCTGACCGTGTTTATGATGAATTGACCGAACTCAGGTTCTGGATCGATTCGATTATTACCGAGCAGTGGTCCCGGCAGTGCCAGGAATACATGGAGGAGAGGTTTCCGTATGGAGAATTTTTCGCTTCTCTTTCCCGGGATTTTGGGGACCGGGAACCGCTGGTTTCCTACCGCGAATTTTACCGTAAAAAACATTTCCCGGATTTTTACACCAACCGGGAACTCAGTTCAGATTTTGCGGTTGATCATTTTCTCCCCTGGTCGCGCTTGCCGGTTAACCGGTTCTGGAACCTTGTGCCCACGAAAACCGGAATCAACTCCAAAAAATCGGATCGTTTGCTTCAATTGACCGATGAATTCAGAAATGAACGCCTTCCCAACCACATGGACCGCTGCCTGCGCACCGGGGCCCCGGTAATCAAGCAGGATTTACAGGCGACTTACCGCAAATACCACAAGCGAGAAGTGCCGGACTCCCACGGCCGCCGGGTGGAAGAGCTGCGCGAGCTGGTTTTACAGCTCTATGACAACCTGGATCAAATTTCAGTCGAAGAAAAAATTAACCCCGAGGAACTGATTGCTTAGGAGGAAAATATTGTGAAAGAATACAACAAACTGATCCGCGACAAAATCCCCCAGATAATCGAAGAAGCAGGCAAGGAGTACGAAGTCCGAGAACTTGACGAGGAAGAATACCACGAAAAGTTAAAAGAAAAGCTCCAGGAGGAAGTCGACGAATACCTGGAGTCCAACGAAATCGAAGAATTGGCTGATATCCTCGAAGTTATTCAAGCACTCACTGAACAAAGTGGAATGGAATTAAAAGAATTAGAAGAGATCCGAGCGGAAAAAGTTAAAGAACGCGGTGCTTTTGAAAAACGTCTATTACTTGAGGAAGTTCGGGAGTAGGCCCCACGCTTTCCGTGGATAAACGGAAGGCTTTAAATAAGGGGATTTGAATCTTAATTTGGCTGAGAATACTTGAAAGCTTGAACAAATCTGTAAGTGCTTGTTAGGAATATTTTTATCAAGGGATTCAGGCTGATAATTAGAGCGTTTGGCTACGTTCAAAATCTGTAAAAATCCGGTGAATACATCAAATGGCTAAGAAATGGACGGAAGACGAATTAATTTTTGCAATTAATCTTTATTTCAAGCTGCCTTTTGGGCAACAACACAGCGACAACCCCAAGGTCCGGCGGCTGGCGGAGATCCTGGACCGTACGCCCGGCTCGGTGAACATGAAGCTGAACCAGTTTGCCGCCCTGGATGAAACCCTGGAACAAAAAGGGCTGACCAACTACGGCAAGTTGGACGAGAAGGTCTGGCATAAGTACTGGCAAAACGAGGAAGAGGTAGCGACCCGCAGCGAATATATCCTCGAACAGATAGAAGAGCAGGGCCGCCCGGAGTCCGGCCAGTTGGAACTGGAGCTGGAGAAGTTAAAGGAAAATTACGGAAAGGAAGTGCGCACCGATCAAAAACGGCGAGTTGGTCAGCGTTTCTTCCGCCGGGTAGTCCTGGCCAACTACGAACATAGCTGCTGCATCTGCCGGTTGGCCCAGCCACCGCTCTTGGAAGCGGCTCACATAGTAAACTGGTCGGACACCGACGACTCCAGCTTGAGGACCAACCCACGCAACGGCTTGGCAATGTGCACGCTCCACCACCGGGCCTTTGATAAACAAATCATCTCCATCCACCCGGAGGAGAAAACCGTCCGGCTGGCCCCGGAAATAAAATCTGAAACCACTCCGGGCGCAAAACAGATGTTCCACCGCTTTGAAAACAAGCAAATATTCATCCCGGAAAAGCTGGGTCCTGCCCAATCACTGCTTATGAATAAGCTTGGAATTTAAACATATGAACTTATCATCAGAAAAGGTTGAATATTTCTGTGAAATAATCAAAAAATGGGCTCAAAAAAACCTAAGAGAATTCCCATGGAGGAATACTTCAAATCCATATAAAGTATTAATTGCAGAAATCATGTTGCAGCAGACTGATACAAATAAAGTAAAACAGGTTTATAATGATTTTTTAGAGGAATTCTCAAATGTAGAAGAACTTGCTGATGCATCTTATGAAGATATTAATAAGTATATATCAAAAATAGGTTTAAGTTATAGAACTGAGAGATTGTTAAATATTGCTAGTGTAATTAAAGCTCGGTGGAATGGGCAGGTCCCTACTAATCCAACAGATTTAAAAAGTTTACCAGGGGTTGGTGATTATATAGCAAATTCTGTTGGAGCAATTAGTGGTGATTATAGTGTACCAGCAGTAGATAGTAACGTTATAAGAATAATACAAAGATTTTTTGGGGTTGAATCAAAAAAGAATAGGCCCAGAAACGATCCTAAAATTTGGAATTCATCAAAAAAACTTCTACCCGATGAAACAGAAAAAGTCAAAATTTGGAATTGGGCTCTTCTTGATTTTGGTGCTATTGTGTGTACTTACTACAATCCTAAATGTTATGAATGTCCAGTGATCCGTAAATGTTCTTTTTTTGAATCATTTTTAAAATCGGAATGTGATAAAAATGAGTAGAAAAATTTGGATGTTTCCCAGGAATATAAGAAGATTAGAACCTTGGAAAATTTCGGAAATATTAACCCAATTAAGTATTGCTGTAATTGGGCGGTCCTGGTCCGGTGAGCAAGAACTGCAAGATGAATTTACTGATCTATTAGAAGAAAGTGGAATCAAAAGGCCCGGTGAACAGTGGGATCCGAATAGTGGGGGGGCACGTACTTATTTGGCACAGCTTCGTTGCTTGGGCTTAGTTTTCAAACATCCGGATTATGGGATACAGCTTACATTAGCAGGAGAAGCATTTATTGATGGTAAACCCCCTTTAGAAATTCTTCAGCATCAATTAAGCAAACTACAATATCCATCACCATACTCAAAATCAAGAAATGTTTGGATAGACAAGAGTTTAGAGATACGTCCTTTTCTTTTTTTATTACGTCTACTCCGTGATCAAGATTTAAATGGTCTCACTAAGGATGAAATCGCATTTTTTGTAATAGTTTACGGCCACAAAAATTCTGATTTTGTTCTTGTGAAAAAAAAGATTCAAAATTATAGAGAAATAAATCAGGACCCTTTCAATAAAAAATATATGAAACTTTCTGAAACTACAAAAACATCAAACCATTCTATAACTGACAGAAAAACGTATCTAAGAGACATAGCCAATACTGCAGTGAACTATTTACTTGGTGCGCAACTTGTGTTTAGGGAAGAAAATCGAGTCAAAATCAATTTGACCTTTGAATCAAAAATTGATAATTGGATTCAAAATGAACCGGATTTGTTGACTGCTAAAGTTCCTGATCATGTATTCCAGAGAAGGTTCGGTGCCTATGGTAAACAAAAGGACACCAGAAAATTTGATCCAAATAGGTCAGCCAATGTAAAGCAATTAACAAAAGAAAAAATAATTAATAATGAATTTCTTAAAATCGCTAGCCAACAACCTCTGTGCTATGATGACTTATCCCTAGTTGTAGAAAAAATTTCAAATAAAACGGGAATACAAAATAATGAAATTAGAAATCAAATCAAAGAAAAAATAGTCCATGGGATTTCGTACTTTGAGAGACAGTTTTTAAACTATTCCGTTGGAGGCCGAGATACTGCTTTGGATTTTGAAAAATCGGCCTGTGAAATTTTAGACGAAATAGATGGGATTAGAGCATTTCACACGGGCCAATTGACCAGGGAAGGAATTGGTGGATACGCTGATGTTTTCGTTTATTTTGAAAAAAGTAATGATTGTGGCATTATCGATTTAAAAGCCTCGGGGGCGTATTCTATTTCTAGCGACCATCACTATCGAATGGTTAAAAATTATGTGCCGAATTATCACGAATTGTCCAATAAGTTGATAGGGGATAAATCTCCTGATTTAAGTTTTTTTGCGTATGTGGCGGGAGGGTTATCTCACTCTGTAGAGGAAGATGTCCAAAAAATATGTAATAAAACCGGAGTGAATGGAGTAGCTTTGGACGCTCATGATTTTTTGGTAGTTGTTAGAGAGGTTATTGAAGATAAAATGACAATTAAAAAATTAAAATCAGTGTTTGAGGGTAAATATCAAGTTAACTGATGACTTTGGTGTGCTTTTACATTAGGTGCAATCGATTCATATTCCACTCCAGCTAACGTTTTTAATAAAGCTTCAAAAATAATTTTTGCACCTTTTGGCGGTACCGCCATACCAATCTGTCTTCGGACACTGCTTTTACCACCTTTAAAAACAAAATCATCAGGAAATGTCTGGAGCCGAGCGCGTTCACGGTTAGTTAATGCTCTTGGTTCACTGTGATGGTAACCGTGGGTACCTCCCCCGCCACTTCCAGTAATGGTGTAAGATGGTTTGTCCGGATGGTTTCGCCGGTAAATGTTACTGAGTTTCGCTCCCTTCACATTCAATTGAAGCTCTTCTGGAATCCCCTCATACCAAGCGTTTTGACCAGGCGGAATATGCTTAAGACGCTCAACAACTGTTTTAGATTGATTTGTGAAAGAGTGATTATGAGCGTCTTCTGGAATTGGTGGGTTTTCAAGAGCTTCACTAGCTGAAATAAAGTCTTTTTTTTCAGGAGTAGTAGGGGCGGGAACCTTATACTGTTTATCCAAGTCCCTTCGGATACCTACTATCACAATTCTATGCCTTAGCTGGGGAACACCGTATTTCTCAAAATGATAATAATGAGGTGTGATTTCATAACCGGTTCCAGCTATTGTCAAATCCCTAAGAATGGTCGGAAGAGCGTTGCCGTTTTCTGCACTGCGGATGCCACCAACGTTTTCTGCGACAAACCATTTGGGGTTGTGTTCATTCAGAACACCAACACCGTATGTATATAAAGGTCCGTATTCACCATCAAAACCATGTTTTTCCCCTACCTGACTAAAATCGTTACAGGGAAAACCGAATGCTAGTCCGTCAATAGCAGGAAGTTTGGCTAAATCAAGGTTCTCGACTGGAGAGCATATTACTTTATCAGGTTCGTTAGGACAAATATTTTTTTGGAATGTATGGCAGGAGTCTTCATGATGATCCGTGGCCCATTTTACGGAAATTTCAAACTCTTTATTTGTCTTTGGGGCAGTGAAATTAGCCATTTCAGCTCCAAGACTTAAACCTCCGGGCCCGCAAAATAATTCTCCCATTTTGTAATTCATCAATGATCCTCCAAACCCTAGGTGTTTTTCTTAAAAAAGATTTTTTTGCCGCAACTCTAACTCTTGAATATCTTCTTTAAAGTAATTTTTAATCGCTCGTCGTGCTAACTGCGTGAAGCCAATTTCACGGCTTTCAGCAAGGTGCTTTAATTTTTCCTTATAATCACTTTCTATTGCGATCACTATAGAATCATCATAACGAGTGGTTTTTTTAGGCATTTCCTTGACTCCTTTTAGTTGTTTTTAGATAATATCTAAAAATATTAACATATTAAAGGTTTTTTTTGTTTTTTGGGAGAAAAACTGCGGATGTTTCAAGTTGAAAAGTTACCTAACAGCAACTGTTGGAAACAGGTTCACAAAAACTCCTATTTTTTTTACACTTGATCGAACCGTCACAGAAGATAAACTGGAAAAAATCAGTGATCGGGATTTACACCTTGTGGTCCCCGAAGAAGACAAAAAAGATATCGCCCACTACCGCGACACGGACTACGTGCTGAGTTTTAAGGATTTTTTTAATAACATGTAAATGAAAGCCTATGTATTTCTTGTAATTAATGGAATATGGTAGTTAAGTATTATGATAATTTTATCTTGAAGAAAATATAAATTATAGTAGGAGGTTCTACCATGGCTTCAGGATTTAAAATCCCAAAATTAAATAAGATATGTGTTGAAAATTATTCCTTTTTCGAGGAAGAAAACTGGGAATATGAATTAAAAAATGGGTTCAATATTTTTATTGGTGCTAATGGATTGGGTAAAACTACAACAGTCAAAATGGTCATATGGGGGTTTGTCGGATTTGATGAAGATTTTGAAGATGATATTGAGAAAGATTATTTTTCAACAAGAGACGATGGCTACTCTGAAGATAGCCCACCAACTGTAACTATCTCTGCCGAATTTGACGATACCCAATTTCTTATCGAAAGAAGATTGGATTGTGATGAGATTATTCATCTGGAAATAGGAGATGAAAGTTTTTCTGATAATTTGAAAAATGAATATGAAAATTTCATAGAGGATAAAACCACCTATTCCCTTTCGGATTTTTCTTTCCTTTTACGTCAGTTTTTGGTTCGAATTGAAGAAGGTAATTACTTGCTATGGGACACAGCTTCCCAATCAAAATTGCTGAGACTATTACTGAATGAGTCCTCCTTTGACGACGAATACCGAAAGCAAAAACAAAATGTCCAAGACTTTGAAACAACCCGGAAACACTTATCTGAAGATATGCGTAAAATAGAGGAGGATATTGAAACCATAAAGGGATTAATAAAAGAAAATTTAGAGGTTTCAGGGGATCAGGATATAGAAGAGCTTCAAACATCTTTAGCAAACCTAGAAGAAGAAAAATCTTCAATTGAAAAAGAAAAACAAGAGCTGGTTTCTGAATATCATAGGTTGAATGAAGAAATTCAAATCAAAGAGAATAGGATAAATTCATTGACGAACGAGCTAAGTGAAATGACAGAAAGAGTTTCAAGTGTGGAGCATAATTTTTATGCTAATATTTTATCAAATCCGGCACAAATTTTGGCGGCCAATAAATTCAGTGAATATAATATTTGTATGTTTTGTGAAAGTGATTTAAATAAAGAACAAGCTGAGAGGGTTTTAGAATTAATAGAAGAAAGACATCAATGTCCCGTGTGTAAATCTTCATTAGTTGAAGATGAGAGTAAAGAATCATCGTCGGAAGTGGATTTTTCAATTGAAGAAATGAATGATATCTATGAGGACAAAAATGAAATTGTCGAAGAAAGAGAAGACCTCATATATGAGGTGAATGAATTAAAGAAGGAACGTGAGCCACTCCAAGAAGGAATAAGCCGTATTGACGAATCGCTGAAGGAAATACAAAGTCAAATTGATCAAAAATTACTTTCACTTAACGAAAAGCTCGACGATGGGCAAACAGATAAAATGTCCACATACGAGACAGATTTAAAAGCTTTTCAACGCAAATTGAATGCCTTGAAAGATCGATATGATGAGGCTGATGATGCTTTTCGGCAGGAAAAGGAATCACTTAATGATTTAAACGAACAGTTTAATCAAAAAGTGGAAGAAGTCAGTGAAGCTCTTTCTGAAAAATTCAATGAATATGCTGAGTATTTTTTCTCTGAAAAATGCATTCTCAACCAGAAAAATTTATCTCCAAAGGGTACTCACGTACAGTTAGTAACTTTCAGACCCCAAATTGAAGATAAAGTTAGAACTTATTCAAACAGTGTTAGTAAATCAGAAGCAGTTTTTTTGGAATATATTTTCCGAATGTCTCTTGTTGAGGTTTATTCGGAAAGAATAAATCAGCAAATATTTTTTATATTAGAAACTTCAGAAGGAACATTTGATGTTGTTAGCACAAAACAGTTTGGACTAGTTATCGATAAATTCAGTGGTAATGATTTCCCTTTTATTATTGTTTCAAACCTAAGCAAACCAGATTTTTTACATTCAATGGTTGAAGGTATGGATGATATAAAGGAAAGGAGTCTTAATTTTTTAAATATTGGTAAATTTAGCACTTTACAACAAGAGCATATTGAGGAATTCAAAACCAATTTTTCTCAAATTTTCGAAGAGGGGAATTAATGAATTATCCAAAACTTTCCAATCCCAAATTATCTTCAGAAATTTTGTATTCACTCCAAGCATTACATGAATATGGTTGGAACAGCTCATCCAAAATCGCAATTCAAAAAATAATTTATCTTTCTACCGCACTTTCATTTTATAGGAACATTTTATTTTCTTGTCATGAATTTTACTCTTGGTACCGTGGCCCTTATTCGAAAAAAATTCAGAATACGTTGGATCATTTGGTTGCTTTGAATTTTGTAAAAGTAAAAGAAATTGTTGTTCAAGAAGAAGGCTATACTTTGGCTGAATATGAATTAAATGCTGCGTGCGATGATATTTTGGAGAATTTGAAAAAATATGAATATGAAAAGGCTAAATATTCTTGGATTCAGTGTTTAATTAAATATTTAACCAGAATACTTAGGGATGAAGAATTTCAACAAAATTCATCATCATCTTATAAGGGGTTAGATAAGATTGTCGATTTGGTTTATGCAGAACCAACTTTTCTAAAATCCAAGGTGTCGGATGGAACGTATAAATTAATAGATTTGGATTACAAACTTTTAGAGTTTGATAAATGGGCTTTAGATCCTACAGAATCAAAACCAAGTAATTTTGAGGGAACCATGCCGAATATAATTTTGGAAATTAAAGAATATTTTTCTCATCCATGCTTGAAAAATAATTTTCAAAAGATGATCGAATCAAGAGACATATTTATTTATACAGTGTTAACTTATTTAAAAGAGAAGAGTCTTCAAAATGTCGGATGAAATTCTTGAAAAAATGCTTATTACACCTGAAAACAGGATTTACAATGCAATTAACGATGATGAAACTTTGTCTTTGGATTCTGCGATAACACTTGTGCATAAATTTAGACAATGCGTAGATTTTATGTCTTATGAAGAACTAACAGATGTGGGCTTGGTAACGTTAGCTATAGATTTAAATAATAATTTTTCAGGGATAAATATTTTCGAACAAGAAGAATTTAAAAATTTTATTCTGAATTTCCAAACAGATAACGATAAGCACCAAATTATAGATTTAGACGGAAATTTGAATGAAGAAGATACATTGGAAGAAAATTATTGTCATTTTTTTGAATTACAATCCTTATCGGAGGATTTTTCGGAAGATTTTTTAATCTTTGGTTTCGTTGGATATGAGTTGATTATTTGGTATGACAATCAGTGTGTCCACCATATCGATAATATTGCGACGAATACTGAGTTTGAAGGAGGAGCTAAAAAACCAGTCCATCTCTATGAAGAAGTAATTAAGAATCATCATGAAAATGAAACAAAATATGCTGGTGAATTAATCTGGGACAGCAAAAGTGACTTGGAGTTACGGGAATCACCCGAGGTTATTTTCCATCAGTTATTATTGACTGAATTGAAACAAAAACTGAAGGGTGAAGTTGAGCCTGATCCGCGGGCTGGTACATCAGAAGATAAACCTGATTTCAAATTATTTGGTCATTCTCATGACCCTGATAAATATGTTATAGAAATCAAATGGATGGGAAAATCAACTAATAGTTCGAAAAATGAGGAAGATGCCAAACAAGGTTTGGCCCAACTGGGCAGATACTTGAAACATGAAGAAGGAAATAATTTCGACCATGGTCGTTTAATTGTTTATGACGCAAGGGGAGAAGATGTGTCCGAAATATGTTTTAAAAAACATCAATCACAGTGCCATAGGAAGATAAAGTTTCCTTCTATAATATTATTATTGAAAACCGAAACCGCGTCTCAAGCAAGATTAGAAGAGTAAAACTCTTTTAGGTTTCGTTTTTTAAAATAATTATACTTTCCCTCATTTTCCCCAAATCAGATTGTTGAGCACTTGTGGAAAGATATCGCGCGATTCTGATTTCTTTTAAGGAGAGGCCATTTTTTTCTGCTATTTGCCCTAAAATTTTGTCCACCTCACACACCTTACCACCGTAGGCAGAATTTGAAACATTCAAAAAGATTTTACCGCTTTTATTTAATTTAAATTTTAAAATTTTGAACAATTCTGCCATGTCCTGAAAATAGCCCTTTACCATGCTAATAATTCGTGGGTTCCAAAGGTCCTCAGTCTTACCTTCTAAGAAATCTATGTAGCTCTCTAATAACTCAACTTTTGGGTAACCGGTCTCCTCCCAGGGCACTTGAACATGAGATCGTAAAGAAGATTTCCGGATATTTCGTTCTTCTACATACGTAGAAACGTAGCCCATGATCCAAAGCTCAAGACGGTATACATCTGTGTAATCTCTGGAATTTAGATATGGGGGTGAAGTTATGACGAGATCAATACTGTTATTCGGAAGAGTCCGAGTAAATTCACGGCAATCATTCTGTTCAAAATGCGAAAGATTTTGAACAGTTTTTGAAAAAATATTCTCAGATAAATCAGGCAATATAGTATTTTCGCAAATTTCAAAAAAGTGCTTGTGGACTTCGGTTCTGGACAGTGTTGTTTCTTCCCAATTAGTTTTATAAGACAAACATTTACCATCTCTATAAGCGTTACTTACGGGGATTAATATTGAAGCCAGAGCTAGATTAAACAGACGTTTATATAGATGGTTTGTTTTCAATTCTTCTATACTATTTTTAATGTCGAGAATTCCGTTTATAACCTCCCGATCAAAAATCCATTTATCTCTTTCTTCAGTCTCAAACAAAGTCTTTGTCTCTAAATCAGGTAATTTTTGGGGGGAGTTTATAGTTTTTAAATTAGATCTTATGTTTTGAATATATTGTTCAAATTTATCAGGGCTGTAGTTTTGAACTAGTTTTGTTTTAGCCACATCAGCAAAGAAAGGATTCACCTCCGAAGCATAACATTTAACGCCTTGCATTTGACATTGTAACGGAGTGGTCCCTGTACCAGCAAAAGGATCAAAACACGAGGCGGGTTTTTCCTCTTCTAAAATATTTTGAATAAGTTGAGCGGAAAAACCTTCAACAAAGGGAAACCATTTATGAATTGGGATATCAGAATTTTCTTTAAATGTGACAAGTTGTTTATATTTTTTTTGATAATCCACCAAATTTTTTTCAGTGGGCTGTTTAACCGTCATATTTATATTTATCCTTTGTAAGATCTGTTTCTTATATTTTAAATGATTAAGAGCTTAACTTAAATCGTTCTATTATATAGTTCACGACATTTTCCGAAGGAAGCTTCCCAATAAAGCCACCACGAACTTCGCAGGGAACTTCCCATAGAATTTTTCAAGGATTTTTTAACCAGCCTCCTTTTTTTGAGCATTATCTGAATGTTCTGAGTAGGCTCGTACTTCCGTTTTCTCTCCAGGGTCAGACCCGTCGATTTTCGTTTTTGGGGAACCAATAACAGGCCTTGAAGATGCTGTGTTAGGAGCCTGGCCTTTTCCTGTTGCAAAACCTTCCATCATTCAAACCATGGACGAAATGTTTAACTA
>CAZVWJ010000037.1:0-26657 GCA_964631325.1 uncultured bacterium
TGGACGATCACTCATTAAAATTTAGGTGCCTCAAACTCTATTCGAGTTTTTGGGTAATACCAACTGGTTAACAAGCGGCCGGCTTGAGTGATCAGGACCAAATCACGTAGTTTGCGGAGCCGGTTGCGAAAGCGGGGAACAAAAAAAGTTAACCGCCCGAGTAAGCAACTACCTCCGGAGTCACCTTCACTGCTGACCGTATAATTATTTTCAAACACCAGTAATCTTCTCCTGTCTCGACTATCTACCCCGCTGACTACCAGGTCCGGATAAGTATCACCGGTTAACTCCGCCCAGATTAAATCACCGTTTTCCAGGCCCTCACCCGTGCCCAGGGGTTCCCGGACAAAATTAAAACCCACCGTCCCGTCATTACGAAAGACAAGGCATCGTAAATCATTATCGTTGTCACGCCCCAGAACAGCAAAATCAGAATCACCGTCCCGGTCATAATCGGCGGCGTCCAGGGCGCTATACTCCAGGCCCTTACCAATGCCCCACGGTTCAGATGCTTTTTTCAACCAGCTACCCATATTTTTATATAAAATCAACCGCGCATAACCACCATTATCCCGGCCCGTAGCAAGCAAATCACTTTCACCGTCCCCGGTGAAATCACCGGTTACCAGGTCACCGTAGACCAGTCCGTTGCCATCTGACCGAAATTCATCACTATCCGACCAGAGGATGGTATCAACTGAATTTTGATGAAAAACTACAGCTCTCCCGCGGCCTTCGGAATCCTCACCCGTAACGATTAAATCCGGATTCCCGGTGCCATCAATGTCCCCCCAGGTCAGGGCCCCGTTTTTTACGCCGCTCAGAAAATCCGCCTCAGCAGAATTAGCAATATCATCAATCCCGGTGAAATTACCAGCGGTATCATTCCTTAACACCATCAACTTAACAGTATCACTGTTATTAATTCCGGATACCGCCAGGTATTTCCCTCCGGCCCAGCTCAACGAGCTCTGAGCCAGTCCTTTGTTCACTCCCAGCGGCTCACTATTTACGGTATATGTACCACTTGGGGTCCCTTCAAAGTCAAAAAGCCGGGCCGAACCTGTATCATCACGGCCGGATGCAATCAATTCCGGAATAGAGTCCCCGTCGTAATTTGACCAGGCTACGTCGCCTGAACTCAAACCGTTATTTGGACCGCTAAAAAAATCTTCAGTAAAAGTGTCAAAATAGCCGTTACCACTGTTGTAACCTACTAATAATTCCGGCTGGCTAGCGCTGTTTATACCACTGATTGCCAGGTCGATGTCACCATCACTGTCCGCATCGGCCGCTGACAGTCCACCGCTAAATACTCCCTGGGTTTCTCCCAGGGGCTGATCAATCAGTTCAAACGTAAGTCCGGCGCTAACAGGAGTAGCTATTATTCCAAGGAGGAGAACACCGATAATAATTTGGAAGGTGGGTTTATCCAATTTTTTCACGGCCGGGCACTTATACTCTCAATAAGCGCCCTCGCCGCGGAGGACGACGGGGATTGTTTTTAGTAAAATCTTAAAATCAAGCAGAAGTGACCAATTTTCCAGGTAATAAATATCGAGCAGACACATGTCGTTAAAATCAAGTTTACTGCGGCCCGAGACCTGCCACAGACCAGTCATTCCCGCATAACCTTCAAGCCGCTTTCTCTGCCAGGGTTCATACTCTTCGACTTCATTTGGTGTTGGGGGCCGCGGTCCGACCAGGCTCATCTCGCCGCGCAAAACATTAATTAACTGTCCCAGCTCATCGAGGGAAAACTTTCGCAGCCACTTCCCCACCCGGGTAATCCGGGGATCATTTTTCATCTTGAAGATGGGACCGTTCTTCTCATTCTGGTCCAGCAGTTCTTTTTTACGCTCCTCAGCGTCTTTATACATAGTTCTAAATTTAAAGCAGGGGAATGCTTCCCGCTTGTTTTTCATTCTCTCCTGGGTGAAAAACACCGGTCCCTCGGACTCCAGCTTAATCAACAGGGCAAACAGAAGAAAGAGAGGACTGAGAAAGAGCAACAGGAGACTGCCCACCACAAGATCAAAACTACGCTTGAGGACCGCCTGGGTCCGCCGCACAGGCGTGTCCTGGATCTCAATCACAGGCCATTTTTCTTCACTTCCCCCGGTCACCTTCTGGGCCACTATATCGAATATATCCGAGATAACCTTCACCGGTAACCCGAGGCCCCGGGCGCGGGACATCAAATCCAGCATCTTATTCTCATCAATATTTGAAATAGAAATAAACAAACTGTCCGGCTTAAGATCCCGGTGAATTCCTTCAAAATCATTCAGCGTACCTAACAATGGGAATTCAAATTCTTCCCGGTGATCATCGAGGAAACCAATAATTGTTATTTGATCACCAAACAACTTTTCCATTTCCCGGGCAACCCGTTTTCCAACCTCCCCGGCTCCCGCAATCACCACCCGATGTGATTCGGTTAGAAAAGTCCCGGAGAGATAACGGTTAAGAAAATATCTTTCCAGTGCAACGCCGGCCAGTCCGAGAAACAAAAATAACGCCATAAACATCCGACTGGGGTGAGCGGGAATTATAAATATCATGCCAAGTAAGGCAATCAAATAAGAGCAGAAAAAGGTAAAGATGGTAGAGAAGAAGCTATCCAGGGCATCCCGTGGTATTTTTGGCATGTAATCACGTCGAAGATAGCTCAAAAGCAGGAAAACAGGCAGGAAAATTCCCCCGAACCAGTAAAGGACAGTGGGGACTTTTAAAGTCCCAAACCGCCAGTAAAAACCACACAATAAAACACCGGTAATTATTACTATATCCAGGAAAAGCTTCATTATATAGTAACTATAAGTTCGTTTGAACATTTTATCACCTTGTATATTTATATCATACTTCGTCCGTCTTTCAAATGTGATTTTTTTCACAATGATATCCAGAGACTTCTGTGGTAGAGTTAAAAGACATAAAAAATCGGACTAACCCGGAAAGAAGTTTTCGAACGTGAAGGGGCTGATTCAAATTTTTTCTAACAGTAGTTTAAAACTGTTGCTGATTGATGACTCGGAACGGGACCGGCTAATTATAAGCCGTTACCTGGAGATGATTAAAGAGTGGGATGTAAAAGTCTTTACTGCCACCAACGTTGATACCGGGGAAAAAATGATAGCTGCCCAAAAATTTGACCTGATCTTACTCGATCAGCTTTTAAAAACAAACCCCGGGTTTGGTGTTATCAGAAAACTTCGCCAGGCGGGAATAGACCTGCCAATTATTATGGTGAGCAACCTGAAAGATGAATCACTTTCCTCGGAATTTCTCCAGGCCAGAGTAAATGATTTTCTCCCCAAGCCAGAGCTATCAGCGGCCAAACTTCAAAAATCTATTGAAGGAGTGCTGAACAAGGATAAATTAAATTAACCCGAATCCGGGCTTCTTCAGCCGACGGACGTCGCCCGGTCTGCAGGTCGTCGGAAACCCCCATTTGTAAATACTGACCGAGTAAACTGGCCGTCCCGGGGAATCAAACCGGTATTTTTATCCGTTGTTCCGGCCGGTGACATATACACAATAACCGGCTTTACTTCAGACCAGTTCATGATTTCACGCTCCTTATCTATTCAGCCTCTCTCCAAAAGCAAAAAATTATAAAATCTTTTTGAATAGGCTTTACCTGCTTTATAGCAGGGTATACAATTTAATCGATACGTGGTGATGAAAACAATTTTGGTCGGAAACCAGCTAAAACCTCAAAACGTCATTCCGGGGCCCAAACCCCGGAATCCAGTTTGATTTTGCCCCTAATTGCAGTCAACGTTAAATTCAAAATGGATTTAACGCATACGCAGCCGGTTCAAGCCCGGTTTATAATCCTGCGTACGTCAGGGCAATGAAGTACTTTTTGAAATTTTGGAATCCGATTGAAAGTCAACCCGGGTGAATTATTTCTTGAAAATATTTATTGCGCTGGGCCAGGGTAATTCCCAAATCTACGCCCAAAAAATCAAAGACGGTTTCCTCAGCGCCGGCCACCAGGTTACTACTTTTGACCTGGCCAATAACTATTATCCTGACCAGCTTCTAGCGAAAATAAAAAAATTTGAGCCAGACTTCTCGTTTGGTTTCAACGGCGTTTATCCAATTTTAAACGAAGAAGAGGATATTTACGATCTCCTGGACATCCCCCATTTTTCCTTTCTGATCGATCACCCGGTTCGACAAATAAACCGGTTTGAAAATTTTCGCTCGGACAACCTGATCATCTCTGCCGTGGACAGGACTCACATTGACTATCTGAAATTAGTGGGAAAAGAAAATGGCGTTTACTTTCTCCCCCATGGATTTGCCCGGGACCGGGTTGAGGAATCGATGGAGACTTCCTTGAATCAAACCGACTGTGATTTAATCTTCTTTGGAACAATTTCAGCCCCTGAAAAATACGAACAGGCAGTTCAAGAAAAAGTACCGACCGAATACTACCGTATCTACAAAAACACCCTGGCCCGGCTCCAGCGGAATCCCTTGAATTCGATTCACTCCGAGCTTAAACAGGTTCTCGATAAAGTAGGCGCTTCAGAGTTATTTGAAGATAATAATTTCCGGAACAGTTCCATTGTAATAATTGAAACACTGCTCCGCCGCCAAAACCGGTTAAAAATACTTCAAAAATTAAACGAATATAACCTGCACATCTACGGTAACATTAATCTTTCCCGGGAAAAATTAGGTAAAAATATAAAAATCAAATCAACTCAACCAATAAATAAGGCAGAAATGATGAACAAAATGGCCAGCAGCAAAATTGTCCTGGACACCAGCACTTTCTTTCCCGAAGGAGGACACATTAGAATCCTCCACGGTCTGCTAAACCATCGCCCGGTGCTTACCTCCCGGTCAAAATATATTAACGAAGAATATGGCCACGATAAATGCATCCAGGAATACCTTACCGGCTCCCCGGCCAGTATCACTGCCACCTGTGAAAAAATGTTAAATGATTACTCAGCAATGACCGAATCAGTACAAAAGGTAAGAAAGCGTATCCTGAGTGAAGATACGTGGAAACACAGGGCCGACACTATTATCGAAATAATGAAGGAAAAGCTGGAAGAATAAAGAGGAGGCGGTCGGATTTGAACCGACGTATAAAGGCTTTGCAGGCCTCCGCCTGACCGGACTTGGCTACGCCTCCGGATTGAGTTGAGAGTCAAGAGTCGAAAGTCGAGAGTCAATTATGGAGCGGGTTATGGGATTTGAACCCACGACCTGTCGCCTCCTGCTCCTTGAGGGGGAACACTTGCTCCCCCTCAACGTTTCACTGCTCCCCCCGCCACCTCCTGTGGCTAAGTGCCTGAGGGAATTCTCCCTCAGACTCCCTGAAGGTCGTTCCCCTGGGAAATTATACTTTAGACTTTGTGTTTCAAGCTCTGGGTTGAATTAATGGAGCGGGTGATGGGATTTGAACCCACGACCTTCTCGTTGGCAACGAGACGCTCTACCCCTGAGCTACACCCGCATTGTTTGCCTGCCAAAAGAGTATATTAAACGGCCGCTTCGATGTCAAATAAAGGGCTCCATTCACGATAACCTCAAACCACCATTTCGGAATCCAACTTGAAATTCTGTTCATCCCCTTTATCTGTTACTTTTAACTAAAAATCGGTTCACAATATTTCGTCCGGGACCAGGGGAGGAGTGTATACACCGGACTCAGTGACAAAATAGTCGACGAGTTCGGCCGGGGTGGCGTCAAAGGCCGGGTTATAGACGGGCGCGTCAGCGGGAGCATTTGGTTGGCCGTAAATTTCGCGGAGTTCGGCGGCCGGCCGCTCCTCAATTTCAACCTCGGGGGCGGAGTGCTCGCGATCGAAAGTGGAGACCGGAGCGGCGACAATGAAATCTACATCGTGACGTTCAGCGAGCACCGCGTGCTTATAGGTGCCGATTTTATTAAAAACAACAGCCTGGTCACCGAACTGCTCGCCGCCGGTAAACACAATCCGATCGGCTCCCACAATTACCGCATCAACTTCATTCTGCTGGAGAGATAAACCACTGGCATTGTCGGGAATCAAGCGGTAAGGAACCCCGTGATGGGCGAGCTCGACGGTGGTAATTCGTGCTCCCTGATTCAACGGCCGGGTTTCATTGACAAAGACCTCCAGCTCTTTGCCGGCTTCGACAGCCGAGTAGATAACTCCTAACGCCGTACCCCAGCCAACGGTAGCCAGGGCCCCGGCATTACAATGAGTCATCACGGTCTGGCCTGGCTCTAACAGGCCGGCTCCGTTCTCTCCGAGCCGCCGGTTAGTGTGAATATCCGCTTCCACTATTTCTTTTGCTTTAGCCAGGGCCACTGGCGCAAAATTTTTCTTCCCTTCTACCTGATACACTTCTTCCAGGACCTGGTTGACTCCCCAGCGCAGGTTCACAGCCGTGGGCCGCGCAGCAGCCACTTTTTCTGCCGTAGTCTTCAGCGCTTCCAGCATTTCTTTGCGGCCGGACTCCTCCAGATTTTGCGCGGCCAGGGCAACACCAAGCGCCCCCGCCGCACCAAGCGCCGGGGCACCACGCACCCGGAGTATCTTTATACTTTCCACTAATTCCTCCACTGTCTGAGCATAATAAAAAGTGTATTCACGGGGGAGTTGAGTCTGGTCAATCATCCGAATAGCCTGCTTCTCATCTGACCAGCAAATAGTTCGTTCCATTTTATCCATATATTTATTCCTCCGGTTGTCCGTATTCTTCAAATCGCCGGCCCGCTTTTTCTACTTGCTCGTCATTTAGTTCAGCCGGAGAGCCAAGCTGACGGGCCTGGCAGTAGACCCGGGCCGCAAACTCAATTGACTCAGCCAGTTCAAATGTTTCTTTAAGTGTCTCCCCGAAAGCAATTAGCCCGTGATTGGCAAGCAGGCAGGCGGTCGTCCCTTTCGTTTGCAGGGTATGAACTACTTTTTTACTCAGTTCTTCAGTCCCAAAAGTGGCGTAATCCGCCACCGGTATTTCTCGTCCGGCCGGTACTGACATGTAATGGACCGGGGGCAACGGTTCGCGGAGCACAGCAAGCGTGGTGGCCCAGGGAGAATGTGTATGCACCACCGCTCCGCAGGAAAAATTTTCATACAGAGCCAGGTGCAGGGGCAGTTCCGAAGTAGGTTTTTTCTCTCCCGCCAGTATTTTACCCGCCGGGGAAACCACCGGAATCATTTCGGCAGACAATCTATCATAAGAAATTCCAGACGGAGTAACACCCACTCGTTCCCCCTTACGAAGACTTAGATTTCCCGAAGTAGCTGGCGTCAAACCGGCTAATTTCTTGCTAAAACGAGCCACTACATCACCAATATCTTCCATCCATCATGCCTCCCTGTAAGGAAAAATAGGTTGTAATTATAACAGGGTTTAAACTCCTCTTCCACCGGTGATAGAAAGATTATTTTCAGAGGTCTATGTTATGATTTTTACACTACATATATTTGCTTTAAAGCTCCTCACCTGTGATATGTTATTCTGTTTGGATGAAAATATAATGTAATCTCAAAATGAGGGTGAGATTCAATGGATTTGTTGATAAAAAATTGTCTCCATCAGGGAAAAAAAGTTGATTTGCTGGTGGAAGCGGGAACGATAAAGGAAATCGGTCAATTTAAAAAGTCGGCAGTCAATCCGGATGAAATAATTGAAGCCGACGGTCAGATAGTTTTTCCCGCCCTCCTGAACGGTCACACTCACGCTGCAATGACATTGTTCCGGGGATACGGCGATGATATGCCCCTCCAGAAATGGCTGAAGGAAAAGATCTGGCCGGCGGAAGACCGGTTAACTGAAGAAGCCGTCTACTGGGGAACCCGACTCGCCTGCGTGGAGATGATCAAAAGCGGCACCTGTTTTTTCAATGACATGTACTGGCAGCCCGAAGCTTCAATGCAGGCAGTCGAAGATAGCGGAATTCGGGCGGAAATATCGGGGGTCTTCATTGATAATTTTGACCGGGCAACAGCGGAAGAGTTCAAAAACATAAATGTAGAACTGCACGAAAAAAGCAAAGAATATTCGGATAGAATTAAATTCGCTCTTGGACCGCATTCAATCTACACGGTCAGTCCGGAGAGTCTCCGCTGGGTGGCTAAATACACGCGCAAACATAATCTGCCCGTCCATATCCACCTGGCTGAAACAGAATACGAAGTAACAGAATGTAGAGAAGAAAACAACACCACCCCGGTCAAATACCTGGATGAGCTGAACTTTTTTCACGACCGGGTGCTGGCAGCCCACGGTCTCTGGCTGGAAGACGAAGAAATCGAAATTCTCGCCGACAACAGCGTCAGTCTTGCTTACAATCCCCTGTCAAATCTCAAACTTGCCTCCGGCGATGATTTTAAATACAGCCAGTTAAAGGAAGCGGGCGTGAAGATATGCCTGGGAACCGACGGAGTTGCTTCAAACAACAGCCTGAATTTATGGGAAGAAATAAAGATGGCGGCACTAATCCAGAAAAATCGCCAGAAAGATCCAACCGTTCTACCGGCAACCGAAACCCTGGGACTGGCAACCAGAAAACCGGCCGAGATATTCAGACTAAACTCCGGCCGAATTGAAACGGGAGCCAACGCTGATTTGATCCTCATTGACCCTGCCCATCCGGGCCTTCAACCTGATTTCGAGGTGGATTCTCTTCTGACCTATTCCCTCCCCCAGGAAGCAATCACCACGGCTATCTGTAACGGCCAGGTGGTAATGGAAAACAGGGAAGTGAAAGAGGAAAGCAAGATAATTGCGAAAGTCCGTAATCTGGCTGAGAGATTTCGCGTCTAATCCGGCGTGATTAGTTTCATATGATCCAAGCGCCGGCGAATCGTATGTTCGGCCAGAATTTTTTCCCGGGCACGGCGACCTATTTCCCGACGCTCTTCGTCGTGATCCAGGTAATAATCCAATTTTTCTACCAGGTCCGCCCGGTCGGTATAAATCACACATTCCTCGCCCGGGGTGAACAGCTCACGCAGAGCATCTGATTCTTCCGTCAGCACAACCTGGCCGCAGGCCATTACATCAAACACCCGCATCGTAATAATTTCCGGCTGATATATCCGGTTAACATCAAGATTTATTTTACTGCCGTTATAAATTTTTGTTAGTTCTTCCTCGTGGGCCGCCTCGCCGCAGAAATTCCCCTGCCGGCCCGTCTGTCCCTCCCAGCCATCATCCCCCCAGACTGCCAGCTCATAGCTGTCCCCGGCAGAACGAATCACATCTAACCTTTTCCTGAACGCCCGGTATTCCGCAAGAATCATTGGCAGGGAATAGGTCTCATTTTCAAATTCAATTACCTGCGGAATTCCAAGCTGGGCCACTTGCTCACGCAACCGGGGCAGAGTATCCTCGCCCCAGGCCGGAAACTCACTGATCCAGTTGTTCAACTTACGCCGGAACGTGCTCCAATCCGCCTCCGGATAGTCCTGTTCTCGCCGATTTAACCAGCGCATCAGAAGGTTTAACAACCGGTCCGCGTTAGCCTTCAACGAACTGCCGACAAAACTGACCTCCGCTTGATATTCAGACTCTATTTCTTCGCCGGCAACCGGAGATCTTTTTCCGGGATTGGCAGCCAGGGGTAAATAATTCACGGTCTCATAACCGGCCTGCTGGAAGTGATCGATATTCCTCCGGCGGTAGGTGAAAACTGAAGTGTGTTCGGCATGCTGGGCTCGAATTTCTGCTATCGGACTGGTCGCCGGGTCTATCTCCCAACAGATATAGTCCAGGTCAGCCCGGGCAGCCACGGCCGGTAGCCCTTCAATTAAGTTTATGCTAAAAAACCGACTGCCGGGGAAACTGGAGAATTGTTGATATAATCCCGCCGGTTTCCAGTTCATGCTGTTAAACGGAAACAGGCACTGATTCTGGTCGGAAAGCGCCTCAATTACATCCCGGTAAAAGAGCGCCCCGACCTGAACAAAAATAAGTTCTTCATCGGGATTGGCCTGACTGGACCAGTGAACAAGGTTTTGTGGTAGGGGAGCATACTGCTGGCGATAGAGGGGGTGGACAGCCGCAGAAAATGGAGTAGAGAAAAAACCGGAAGCAAAGTGCAGGCCACAACCCAATTTCCACTGGCGCTCGCGGAGAACTTCCCGGTGCCGGTCTAAAAATTCTTTCAGCCGGCGAGGATCCGGCTCATAAAGGCGATGACCGGAACCGAAGTCCAGCAGTCTTTCAGCCCGGGATCGACTGCCAAGCCCAAAGAAAAGGAAAGGCTCAGAGCCGTTTTTGTCAATTCGTCCTTCATAATCTGAAAAACGCTGCCAATTCTGAAGTGAATAATAATAGAGTTCCCCGTTGACCGAGCGGACCGAAGTTGAGGGACTCCGGAGCTCAAGTAATTTAGAAAGCGAAGTAGTGGGAGAATTCACCGGGAAATTTGGATCTGTTTTTGAGGCACACCGGGAGGAAGCAGCATGATCTCTACGCGCCGGTTCAAGCGGCGCTGTTCAGGGGCGTCATTAGGAGCAACCGGATGGTGTTCACCAAACCCGGCGGCAATCAGACGACTTTCATCCAGTCCGGGCAGATAACTAAGGTATTTAACTACATTTACGGCTCGCTGGGCCGACAGGTCCCAGTTAGAAGGAAACTTTTCCGTTTTCGTGGGCAGTGTATCAGTATGACCGCAGACCATAACCATCCTTTTGGGGTAATCAAGCAACAGCTTGGCCACCTCGTCCAGGACCGGGCGGGCCGACTTTCGGATTTTTGCACTGCGCATGGAGAACAGAATCCTGGATTTCAGGGTTAGAATTACATTATTCCCCCGGCTTTCCGCCTGGACTTTTTCTATCTTATCCGCTTTCTCAGTGATTTTCTTAGTCTTTTCGCTGGCAGAGGCTCTCTGCTTTGATTCAACTTTTTGAGACTCTACTTCCGGTTGAGAAGATTTTTCTTCTGCCTGTTCTTTTCCCTCTTTTCCCTCTTTTCCCTCGGGAACGTCCATCTTTTGCCGTTTTTTCTTCCGCTCTTTTTCTCCACCTTTTGACTTTTCTGTTTTAACTTTAACCGACGGTTCTGGTTCCGTCTCCCGCGGTTCATAGCTGGCACAGCCCACCACAAAAACAACAGTCAGAAACAAAACGAAACAGCTCCGTAGAAATTTCACAGAAATCAACTCCAGTTAAATAAAGATCAATTTTGCCACCAGCCCAAATACTCAAGTTACTTATAAACTATAGCGAGCTGAGTGTTTAATGCAACTATTTTATCCTCCAGGGGGAGAAGAAAACCGGGTCTGGTTAAGATTAGTGCTTAACCTTCAATGAATTCGAGCCGATTCTTAAAAAAGCAAGGAAGCAAAATTTATTCTTATTTTACCAATGGAGTGATACCGATGCCGATCAATCCTATTTCGTTGCCGCCCAGTCAGCCTCAACCTCAATCAAGCGAAAATTCCGCCAGCGCCGAGGGGGAACAGGCAAATATCAACCGAAACAAATTACAGCAGGCTTTATTCTCCCACCAGGAAACCAAAAGTGCCTACTTCCAACAGGAAAGTGACGGCCAGTCCACGGGAGTAAAACTGGACCTTTCCAAAAATGTCAGCATGGGAGTAAACAAAAAGACTGCCCAGATGGTTATTGAAACCAAGGTAAAAATGTCGCTATCAGCTCGTTTTGAATCCTCAGGCGGGGAAAAAGGTCTTTCACTTCCTCAGGGAAACGAAGAGTTTACGCCCGGAAAAACAGCAGAACGATTATTTGATTTTGCTAAAAAAATAATGTCTGATTTCATGGAGGGGGCTGAACAGGGGGAAGATAAATCCGAACAGGCCGACAAAAGCGAAGAGGCCTTTAAGGAAGAGGCCAAAAAAGCAAGTGAGAAAGGATTCAAGCAGGCCAAGCAGGAACTTGGAATGGGTCTGGACGGAGAGCTAAAAGAACTTTTCAGCAGTGTGCAAAGCCAGTTTATGGAAATGCTGGATTTACTCGGAGAGGAAAATCAGGCCAAAGCGGCCGAGAAAGCAGAAGGGCAGGAAAAAGCTGAAGAAGCCCAGCAGGATAGCGGTCAGCCGGACAATTCAGCCGTAGAAGAAATAGCGGCTGAAAATAGCCGGGCCGCCACTCAAACCAACGGAATTCCTTCCGGCATCGCCCAGTTGCTCGGCCGCGGACGAAACGGATAACTTAAATCAGCTTATTCCCGGTCCGCGCTCATTTCACGAAGCTGTCGATTGGTAGACCGTAGACGCCGGCTAAGAGTCAGGGCCAGCACAAATAGAACTTTGCTTCCGGTCCGGGGGGTTTCCTTGATCAAACTCATAAATTCCTCGCCCGGTAAAAAAAGCGCCCTCCCCGGAGATTCACAGAAAATATAAGCAGAACGCGGTTCTCGGTCCAGCAGTGACATCTCACCAATATATTCTCCCTCTCCCATCGTCGCAACGTTTTCTCCGTTTTTACTTAATTTTACACTGACCCGCCCGGAATCTATAATGTATAAGCCATCCCCGGCTCCCCCTTTTTCAATTAACATTTCCCCCTCCTCAAGCTCAACCAACCGACAACAACGAGCAATGGATACCAGGTCCTTCTCCCGGCAATTTTCAAATAACTTTACCTTGTTTAACACTGCAATTTTTTCCAGAGTCGCATCACTAATCTTTCGAAACCAGCTCCGAATAAAATCAAACATATTTTCTCACCTTTATTTTTGAATAAGAGCCAACGCGGAGATGATAAAAGTCACAAACTGGTAGAAAAAATAAAGTAAAAATAGAACCGCACCGCTGGCCAGGGACCATTTAATCCAGACAGCCCGCGAAGATTTTTCTTGTTTTTTCAGCCCCGAAAGATTTTTCTTTGCATACCGGTATAATTTTTTTAAAAACGATTCGCTGGTTTCATAAAAAAAGAGTGAACTTTTATATTCCTCATCAAAGGAAGGATATACTTCCGAGCTTCGGATCGAAGAGAAAAATTCGCGGACCTGATCAAGCTTCTCCGGATCCCCGCGAAAAAGTATTTGAGTTTTTCCCACCCGGCGCTCGGGAATTATTTTAAAAGGTTTTTTCGCCATTACTTTCTCCCGCTTCAAACCATAGTTATATGGAGCAAATGATATATTTGTTACAATTAGTTTCTATATAAATTTAGCTAAGAAAAATTTGCTTATTGCTTATTAATTGTAATTATACTTAAAATTATTTGATAAACGAAGTAAGAAGGAGTTAATCATGGAAAATACAATCAGCAAAAAACACCCGAACCATCACGACGCCTGCGGGCTGGTCGCGCGGTTTCGCAAGAAAAATCTGGCCGGTCGGGGCGGGAGCTACGGAGTGCTTCAACGCACCCTGGACAGTATAACCCATCTCCAGAAGCGGGGCGGGAGTATCCAGACTGACTGGGGAACTGACGGGGACGGGGCCGGAGTCCTCACTGATATTCCACCGTATATTGCAAAAAAAGATCTGAATAATGCCGGTCTTAATGAAGCAATGCACTCCAGCCTGGCGGTTGGGGTGTTTTTTATTCAACCGGAGGCTCCGGAAAATCAGATCAAGCAAATCAAGAATATTCTGCGCGAACAGGGATTGGAAGTCCTTTACCACCGTCCGGTCCCCCGAAAATCTGAAGCACTGGGACCGGCCGCAAAGAGCAAAGAACCGAAAATAGTCCGGCTGGGAGTTTTAATAAAAGACAAGGAAAAAATTTCTCAAAAGCTTTTCCAGGCCCAGGTGCAAATCGAGGATGAACTGGGAGAAGTTCACGTGGTTAGCCTGAGCAATCACTCCCTTGTCTATAAAGTTATGGGGACGGGAAAAACTCTTCAGCAATATTATCCGGAACTGCATAATTCCCGGTATAAAACTCACCTGGCAATAGGGCACATTCGCATGAGTACCAATACTCAACCCGACTTCCGGCTGGCCCATCCTTACGGGACCATGGTCCACAACGGTGAAATTAATACAATTGACAAATTAATCAGGCGGGCCCGCGCTTTAAATATTCCCCTCCCCGATAATCCGAGCGACACTATGGTGGTGGATCGAATTCTCCAGCACCTGATTACCTCCACCGGCTGTTCGCTGGCCACTGCCTACAGGATGCTCTTTCCCCTCGTGGACGACGAAATCGAGATTTTACCTGAGCGCGAGCGCCAGCTACAGAGCCGGCTAAAGATTCCTTTCGGAAACCTCGGACAGGGCCCGGCCGGAATCATTACCCGCTTTAAAAACGAAGCCGTAATTGCCTGTGACTCGCTGGCCCTGCGACCGATGTGGTTTGGAGAAACCGAGAAAGAATTTTACGCAACCAGCGAACGCGGGGCAGCAGAATTCAAGAAAAACAAGGTCAATCCCCGGCCGGTTGCCGGGGGAGAACTAATTCTCCTCGATCTGAACGGCCCCCGCGAAATCTCGTATCCGGAGCTGATGAACCGGTTTGAACATGACATCAAGCGGATGTTTCCCGAACAGGCTCGGGAACCGGAAAAGAGCTACTACCGGTTCCCTCTCCCGGACCTGGATCCACACGAGAAACCGGCCAGCGCTTCCGCTTATCAAAAAGCGCTCGGCTTTAAACGCGATGACGTGGAAAATCTTCGACAGATGGCCGAAACCGGCGAGGAACCCCTGGGTTCAGTTGGCTACTCCACCGGTTCGCTCCCGGCGGTAACGGATGCCGAACAAAAATTAATCGCTGACTACTGCCTGGAAAAAGTCGCCGTAATTACTAATCCGGCCCTTGATTCTGAACGGGAGAACAGGTATTTCAGTCTCCGGGTTCGTTTTGGTGACCGAGGAGGTTTTTTCCGGCCTAAAAAAGGGCCCTGCTGGGAATTTCCTTCGCCGCTTATTTTCGGACCCCAGTTAGACAAACTGAAGCAGGAATTAAACGAAGAAAATGTCCCGGTAAACAAAATCTTCCTGGGGAAAAAACCGGACGAGTCCCAGGACGAAGCCCTCAAGCGTATAAAAAATGAGTGCCGCAGGGAAACAGAATTCCAGATACTTCATCTACATGATCAGGGGATTCTGACGGAAAACCGGGGTCTGCTGGATCCACTGCTTGGCCTGGCCGCGGTGAATAAAGCGCTCCGTGAAGCTAATCTCCGGGCAAATACTGCTATTCTTCTCGAATCAAGGCGCCTGCGTAATCTACACGATCTAATGCTGGCGTATGGACTGGGAGCAGAATTAATTTATCCGGTGATGATAGAACACCTCTGCTCTGATCTGGATGGAGCCAGGGATAGTGAAGGAAATAAACTTAAACCGGAAGAACTCTCGGCTTCGGAAAAGGAAGAACTTAAAAATAAGCGGTTGCACAACTGCCTGGAGGCCCTGAAAACTGGGATGAAAAAAGTCATCTCTACGATGGGAATCCACGAAATCGAGGGCTACGGAAGAATTTTTAGCGCGGTCGGATTAAGCAAAGAACTGGCTGATCTACTGGAGGTTAACAACTACCTCGGTTCGGAAGATAAAGGTCTATCCAGGGAAGAACTGGCCGCAATAGAGAACCAGCGGGAAAATGACTTTAAAGCAGATGATAACTCTATTCCAACTTCTACCGGCCCCTGGTCCAACGAAAGTAAGCAAGCTCTCCGACAAGTAGCCGCGGGCGCGGAAGACTATGAGCAATACGAAAAAATTCAAAAACAGGTCAACCGGGATAACCCCACCGCTATCCGGCATTGTCTGAACGTCTCCGGCCAGGGGAAATCACCTCTTTCCCCGGACCAGGTCGATTTATCCGCCGGTGAACACAGCGCTCCCATCTTTTTTGCGGCAATGTCCTATGGTTCCCAGAACGTGGTCTCTTTTTCCGCCTACGCGGAAGCGGCCCGGCAATTGAATTTACTGGCGGTAAACGGCGAAGGAGGCGAACCGGAACATCTGCGGCCTAAAAATGGTGCTTACCGGGCCCAGCAACTTGCTTCCGGCCGCTTTGGAGTGGACACTGATTTGCTGGCCAACAGCAAGGAAGTGGAAATCAAGATTGGTCAGGGAGCCAAGCCGGGCGAAGGCGGACTGCTCAAGGGAACAAAGGTCAACCCGCACATTGCCAAGACCCGCCACACTCCCCCCTTTATCGATCTCATCAGTCCCGCCAACAACCACGATTTTTACAGCATTGAGGACTTGATTCCAACCGTCATTAACGAATTACAGGTACTTAACCCGGAGATCAAGGTGGATATAAAGGTCCCGGCTATTCCCCGGCTGGCTCCCATCGTCACCGGCCTGGCCAAAGAAGGGCACCCGGATTCCATCACTATCAGCGGCTACGAAGGAAGTACCGGAGCGGCTCGGCGCCACGCAATGAAACGGGTTGGTTTCCCGGTTGAACTTGCTCTGAACGAAGCTCACCGGAACCTCTGCCAAGCCGGCTTGCGCGAACGAGTAGAACTTCGTGCGGAGGGCGGGATGAAAACCGTTGATGACATGCTTAAGCTGGGAATTCTCGGAGCTGACCGGGTTGGATTTGGCACTTTGTGTATGATGGCAATTGGCTGTCTTTACTGCGAACAGTGTTACTCCAACCGCTGTCCGCGTGGAATTGCCAGTCCATTTAACAGTGAGTCCGAAGCCAGTGCTAATGATGTTCCCGCCTTCAAACCGCGTAATCTCCAGCAATCCACGGAGCAACTGGTTACGTTCTTCCGGCAAATGTCTGATTACCTGAGGGAACAACTGGCCGGCCTGGGAATGAAAAAATTCTCCGATCTTCACGGTCAAACAAATTTTCTGGAAGAAAATATATCACCAGATAAACTGGATCTCGATCCGCTTTTCAAACCGGTGAATCATTTCCAGGCACCGGAGAAAAATGAAGTGATCCGGGACCGGCTTCAGACTTCGGTTTCCAGTGACCAGGCTTCGACTTTTAAGGAAGAACTGGAAAAAAATAAAGGCCGCCACCTGGAAAGGCTTCGTTTTGTCACTACTCTGGATACAACTGATCGAGCCGTGGGCAGTGGTGTCTCCGGGGTTATGGCCCGCCAGAGGCGGGCGGGTGAAAAACCTCGTAAAACAATTCGCAACGTCCTGATCAAGCCCGGGGACCCCTGCATCCCGGGCAACGGTCTGGGGGCTTTCAATGAAGCGGGAATTAATATAAAAATCCAGGGTGGGGCCCAGGACGGAACGGCAAAAAGCATGAGTAGCGGGCGCGTGGTTATCCTCCCCGGCGAAAATAACATGGGCAAAATACTCGACGGAAGCGTGGGAAAAAGCGCCGCTTATGGAGCCACAGACGGTACTTTAATAGTGGCCGGAAAATACGCCGATTCCCGCTTCGGCGTTCGCTGTTCAGGAGCGGATTTGATTCACCTCGGCGAACTTACTTCCCCGGTTTCTGACGAAGAAGGATTGATTAATAGCCGGGCTAACCTGAAAGGCTTTGCGTTTGAATACATGACATCCGGCCGGGGGCTGGTATTGGGTGACCCGGGAATGGATTTATGCAGTGGAATGACCGGCGGCGTCGTCTATCTGAAATTAAACGAAGAAATGGGCCTGACCCGGGCGGCCCTGGAAAAACGTCTTGCCCCCGGCGTCCGGCTACAGGACTTAACCATCGAAGATCAGGATAGTATCACAGAACTGCTGGAGAAGTGCCAGACCGCGATCCGGGATTACCTGCCCGAAAAGGTAAACCATCTGGAGTCACTCAAGCATAACTGGAAGCAGACTTTCCTCAAGGCCCTACCCCAGAAGGAACCCACCCAGACTTTCACCTTCTTCGAGGATCCTGAAACGGTCATAAACAAAGCTTACGAAGATTTTAACTCCCCCCAACCGGACTAACCCACATTATGCACGAAATTTTAGCATTTCGTGCATAATATGTATCTACGATACAGCACTCAAGGCTGTATGAGCAAATAAATCAAGTTGTAATATTGACCCGAAAAATTACAGACTGTTTTAAGGGAATATATTTGTTTTGTTTGAGTGCTGGGTTAACCCAGCCTACAATCGGGTAGTTTTATTGTGAAGCTTCACCGCAAAGTTGCTTTGAGAGCCCTTTGCCAGCGCTAAACACTACAAATGGTGCCTCGATTGAAGGCTGTCCTTCGGACGGATAATTCACGACAGCGTAACTGTCGTGAATTATCCGGGCTAACAGTTATTAAGCCCCACTCCAAAAAGAGGTTATTTAATTAATTTTATTGAATAATAATCGGGAATGTCGTTGCGAACTTCGCGGGTGGTTAAATCGGTTGGCATTAAATCGGCATTGTCTTTGTAGTTTACTTTAAAATATCCGTTGGCTTCTATCTTAGCTTCATAGCCGGCGACCAGTCCGCCATTTATTTCTACATCACTGGAAGTCTCCCATTTTACCTGACCCTGCTCCGGATCCGGAGCATAAATAGAAGCATTTATCTCGGCCGAATCAATATTTTCAAATTTAACGTTACTATTCACGGAATATACAAACATATCGTGGGAATCGAGGTTACTTACGTCACTGAATTTTACCTGCTGATCGGCAACTATGGTGTAATCGTTCGTGAGGTTTTCTCCCTGGATAGTAAGTCCCCCGTTCTTCACGTGCAAGGTTCCTCCATCCGAACACGGTCCAAGGGTACTGAAATCATTGATAGTATAAACTCCACCACCGGCGTCAAAAGTACATATAGGGGCATTATACTGGTCAGGCTCATCACTGGGGGTAGGAGGCACCCGTAGGGTGGACTTGGGCGGAGCGGCCTGCACATCTCCCTTTGAAGGCACTACGCTCCCATCACTGGTATAACCGGTAGCCCAGATGGCCTCCCCGTCTATTGAACCGTTCAAATTTTCCAGCCGGATACAGCCCGGCGGCGGCGAGGGGCCTCCACAGGTGGTGGCCATATTATCCGGATCACCTGCCTCCAAATTCCCGGTTATTTCAACGCCGGGACCACAACCATTTCCATTTATTCCCTCCAGGACAATTGAACCGCTGTCAGCATGTAAATCGCCGTTTACCACGAAACAATCCATGTTTTCAGGTTTTATATTTTTCCGTGAATGAATCCCGTATTGAAGTGGAAAATAAGGTATCCGTTCCCCCCGGTTGGGATAATAATTCTGGGAAAAATGGGGATCGACCTCGGCGACTGCCTGGGCCTGGACAAGAAAATATCTCTGGCCAAAAAGTTGTTCGGGCAAGAAATATGGTTCAAACACCTGTTTTACGTTAACTCCAATTCGAAAATACGTATCGGGATGAGCCGCATCGGGAGAAAATTTATTAAACTGGATATCACCCTTCTTCATTTCACGGTCAATATCATAGGCGTCTTCGGAATAACCTCTGGACTCCACGATTCTTTTCAAAGCCATCGTTCGCACTTTGCCAGTATCCACCTCATCTATTTTACGCACCTGGTTAAACCAGTTGGCGCCGGCCAGTGCGGCAGCGTCAGCAATTTCCTGGGTCTTTTCCACCTTGAGAAAATAACGGCTTAGATCAACCCCAAACGCGGCAACCAGAAAAAAGAAAAAAGCAAAGAAGGCACCGGCGACTATAAAGGTACCCCGGTTTGAATTAATTCGTTCAAACAGTCTGTTAAAATTTCCAATTAATTCCATAGTTTTACCGGCTTTCTTACTGGATTAAAACTCAACGGAAAAGTCTTGATTTGAACTAAAAATTTCGGGCGGGAAATTAGCCTTGTTTCCAGAGGATGGCTTTGAGAGAAAACTGGTTCTGGTCGATCTCCCGGGCAATTTTACGGCGAACCCTGGTTAAAGCATTATCTACAGTTTTTTCATCTTTTCCCAGTTGTCGGGCCATCCGCCGGTAACTCTCACCAGCCAGGTATCCAGAAAGCACTTTCCGTTCCAGATGGGTGAGACAGGATTCAGCAATCCGCTGTAGAAAATCCAGGGCCTCCCGGGCGAGCAGTTCAGTTTCCGGGTCAGTGGAATTGTCAGAAGGGCGATACGGGTTTTGCTCAAGTGACCCCGCTTGATTTAAAACCTGGTGTTTCTTGCGCCGTTGAGCTTTGACAAAATCTTTTAATTGCCGGCGGACACAGAGGGCCGCATAGGCCGAAAAAGGAATGTTTTTATCCGGATCGTAATTATCGTAGGACCGTATTAACGCTATTCGCGCCTCCTGCAGTAAATCCTCCCGATTCCCTCCGGGCACGTAATAATCAGAAGCAATCGTCTGCAGAAGGGGTTCGTATTCCTCCACTACTTCCCGATATTTACGTTCCTCTTCATCAACTCGATCAATCAATGTAAGCCCTCCAGTAAACAGAAAATCTCCCCACACTGAAAATCCAACCGCCAATTTCCTTTTTTAAACACCCATTAGTTTATAAGACATGCAAAACCAAAAATCAATCAATAATTTATATCTGAGAGAAAATTCCTTGCACGGTGGGCAGAATTATTTATACTTTTCTCTGATGTTACTAAAATTAAATTCGTGTTACCGACCTCCTGGGAAAGGATTATCATAATGACTACAAAAAGACTGTTGAACCTGGGATTAATGGTATTGATAGGGACAGGATTGCTCGTAACTGCCGGGCAGATCCCGGCAAACAGCCGGATGCAAAGGTTAGCCCCCGTTGTGGTCTCCGCCACCCCGGTCCGGGATAATGCAATTGGCGATTTTTCGGTTAATAAAACCACCTACACCGCTGACGAAATCAAACAGATGAACGTCAGTGACGTCGGAGACGTCCTTACCCGGGTCTCCAGTGTAAGTTTGATGAGTGAAGGTGTTTTCGGCAGTCGGACGGTCGGCCAGGGGCGAATTAAAATCCGGGGCCACAAGCCAAAGGTAATGATCGACGGCCGGCCGGTCTCAATGGGGGTCTTTAACTGTATTGTAAACAACGTCCTGACCCTGAACGGGGTAGAAAAAATCGAGGTGATCCGGGGCGGTGAATCGGTTCTGTTTGGCACGGACGGGCTGGGCGGAGCAATTAATATCGTCACCAAACGGCCGGAGAAATACAGTTCAGAAATAAACACAAAATACGGCGCTGATAACTCAGATCTCGTCAACCTGCAGACCAATAACCGCGGAGAAAATTACTACTACACGGCCAATTACGAACGCAAAAGCACTGACGGGCACCTCGCACGGACCGAGCTGACCTCCAACGATTATTTCCTCAAGGGAGGCTACTACCTGACCGAAAATCTGCGAGCCGAATTCTCCGGAAAATATTACGACGGCGAATACGAGGACCCGATTGAAAACGGAGAATGGGACAAGGACCGGGCCGGCCTCACCTTCAACCTGGACGGTTCCTGGGGCAAACACAGCCTTTCCTTCCAGGCCCACGCCACTAACGGGGAGCACAAGCGCCACGATTTCTCCGGCGATACGCTCCAGTTTCACTCCGAGGACAGAATGGAAGGTTTTCGCACCTACCACAGGGTTAAATCTGACAATTCCCAATTCCTGTACGGTTTTGACTACCGCAAATACGGCGGCCAGATTTTTGAGCAGATGTGGGTAAAGAACGGGGAATTCACCGAAAGCGAATACGCTCCCTTTGCTGTCTATAAAACCAGCTTGGGCGCAAAAAACAAGTTAATATTCGGCGGTCGCTACAACTACCACAGTCTCTATGACGGCGAATTTCTCCACAAGTTCAGCCTCCGGCGTAACTTTACAAATAATCTCACCGTCACCCTGGCCACCAACCGCTCCTTTCGGACCCCTTCAATCATTCAAACAACGATGAATAAGTTTAAAAACAACCCTGATTTAGAACCGGAAATTGCCACTCACTACGAACTCAGTTCTACTCACCGCAATTTAGCCGGCTGGGGCGTGAGTGGCTCGGTCTTCCTGATTGACGGCAAGAACCGTCTGCTTTCCCCGGGCGGAGAGTTCAATTATGAGAATGTAGACGACTATGAACACTATGGAGCGGAACTAAGTCTCAGCCGGCAATTCACCAGTAATTTGTCCGTCAGCCTGGCCTACACTCACCTTGACCCGGATACCGACACCAGGTTTCAGTTTCAAAACAAGCTGACCGGGAACCTGAATTACAAACTGCGGGCCTGGAACCTGAATGCTTCCTATAAATACATCAACAAGTATTACGCCGGCCCCAATGAAACCAATCGCCTCCCCGATTATTTTCTCCTGGACACCCGGCTTCGCTACCGGCAGAATAAACATTTAGAATATTACCTCGAGGCCAACAATCTGCTTGACGAAGAGTATGCCACCCAGACTTACGGCAACGGCGATCCCCTCTACAACCGGGGCCGGGCAGTCTTTGCCGGCCTCGCGGCCAGTTTTTAATCTTTCGACCATGACGGCTGAAAAAATAACTAACCGCGAACTGATTATCGCCGCAATTACCATTGGCCTGGGCACCGCCGTTCCCCTCCTGTTTCACGGGATCAAGGGAGCCGGTCCCCTGTTTTTACCCATGTTTTATCCGGTAGTTATCGCCGGCTTCCTAATCTGTCCCCGGCTCGCGGTGCTCACCGGTCTCCTCACTCCCGCGGTCTCAACATTAATTACCGGCATGCCACCAATAAATCCCCCGGTTATGTTCATGATGGCAATTGAGCTGGCCGTGCTGGCCGGAACAATCTCCCTGCTTGAACAGCGCTTCCGGCTAAATCCTTATCTCAACGTGGGCCTCGCCCTGCTTGTGGACCGCGTCGTCTACACCGGCCTGCTGGTCCTGTTTGCCCGGCTCTTCGACCTCCCGGTGTTTTCCTTTGCCCTCCTCAAACTTTTCTCGGGCTGGCCGGGGCTCTTAGTTATCCTTATCATCCTGCCGGGACTCGCTCACAAGCTCCAGGAAAAATTTACCGAGGTTGATTATTATGCAACCTGAAACTCGCCAGTATTTTAACGAACTGGCCGCCGGCTGGGAGGATACGGTAGCGCCGGAAAGAGAAGCCAGCCTGGCGGAGATCCTTGCCGCCCTGAAGCTGGAGGGGGGGCACTCTCTGCTCGACGTCGGCTGTGGCACCGGGGCCCTCGTTCCCTACCTCACCCGTCCGGAACACAAGCCAAAAAAACTGGTGAGCCTCGATCCGGCAGAAAAAATGCTCTATGAACTGAACCGCCGCCACGGTCCCAAAACTTACCCCGTCTGCGGGCCGGGAGAAAACCTACCTTTTGGCCCGGCGGTTTTCGACCGAGTAATCTGTTTTTCCGTTTTTCCACATTTTTCTCAACCGGAGACGGTGTTAGCTGAAATCCACCGGGTTCTAAACAAACACGGCCTCGGAGCAATCGCCCACCTGGACTCCAGCCAGGTTCTTAATCAAATGCACAGCTCCCTGGAAGGGGCGGTGGCCGATGATTCTCTTCCACCGGTTGAGGAAGTCAAAAAGCTGGTCTCTGAAAGCAACCTCCAGGGACGCAAATTTATCGAACGGGAAGGGCTGTATCTGGCCCTGTTTGAAAAAAATGAGTAAACGAGCAGTGCTAATCCTCCGGCTGGTGATCTTTCTGGCCCTGCTTTTAAGCTCTATTTTAGTTCCCCTGCGACTGGCCTACCTCCCCCTGGCGGCAGTTGGCCTCTGTTTGCTAATTTTTCCGATTGATTTAAACAAATACTTCAAGAAACAACTGCTGCTCTTTCTGATTGCCTTCAGCCATATCTTTGTTTTTGGCTATTTCCTGGTCAACTATCTGTTTTTTTCCGGCTCGGAATTTATGACGACCGCTCAGCTTCAGACGGTCCTGAACCTGTTTTATCGGACCTCACTCTCCTACCTGGTCATCACCTTCTACAACACCCTGAACTCCTTCACGGAAATAATTACCACCCTGAAGCTTCTCCGGACACCTTCCCTGGTTATCTCCCTGTTTACCCTCAGCTACCGGTTCACCTGCGTGTTTATCGAGAAAAGCAAATGGCTGCTCAAGAGTTTTAAACTCCGGGTTTACCGGCGTCACCGGCTAAAGGTACTCCTCCGGATGGTCAAATCTATGCTGATCAAGTCCTTTCTTTACACCAACAAAATTGCTGCAGCAATGAAAGCTCGCAATTTCAGCCCCGACCTGGATTTTAAGAAAATCTATGATCCGGATAAATAATCTAAATTTTTCCTTTAAAAAAGGGGAAAGAGTTCTCAAAGACCTCAACTTTGAAGTAGACGAAAACACTTCTACGGCAATCCTGGGCCCCAACGGTAGCGGCAAAACTTCTCTGCTCTTTGTAATTGCCGGTATTTATAAATTCGCGGGATCAATCAATATTAACGGGCTCAGCGTGGAAAACAATCCCGAGGAAAAAATCCGGGACCATCTCGGGGTTGTCTTCCAGAACCCCGGCGAGCAACTCTTTATGCCCACTGTCCGGGAAGAACTGGAGCTAACCCTGCTTCAGAAATACAACCGGGTTGACGGTGAGAAAGTGGAGTCTTACCTGGAAAAATTTTCCCTGGATGAGTTAAGTCAAAGTCCCCCGCACCGGCTGTCGGAAGGGGAGAAGAAAAAAGTTGCTCTGGCCTCAGCGCTGATTGGAGAACCGGAGATACTGCTGATGGACGAACCGACCTCCCACCTGGATATTCCAGGCCGGAAGAAGATATTAAAGCTCATCAACTCGGTTCAACGGACCAAGTTAATTGCCACCCATGACTTATCTTTCGCTGAAAAGTGCTGTGACCGGGCCCTGATTTTGCGAAATGGAAAAATCCTGGAGCGAGGCAAATTTAAGCGATTAACTTCCGACCGAAAGTTGCTCAAGCGAGCCGGCCTGGTTTAACTATTTACCGGAGCTGGAACTGTATTGGCACCAGTAACCGGAGGGAGGAACGGACAAGTTTATCCGGCAAGGGAGGAAACGGGGCGGCGCTTCTGATTGTGTTGCGGGCGGCTCTATCCAGTTCCGGGTAGCCTGTCGGGACGGTCAGCTTCAACCTCTTTATTTCCCCGCTGGAATTAATAGTTAATTGTAGCCGCGCGGTCCCTTCCCGGCCCTGTTCCCGGGCCGGCCTCGGATAACGTCGGGCCGCCTCAATTTTGCCCATTATACTTCGTAAATATTCGTTCGAGGGCCCTGGTATTTTAGCACGACCGGTCGATTTATTCTGACCAACTGAAGTCCGTTTTTCTTGTCCGGGTAATATTTTTTTCTGCTCGTGATTGCCCCGGTTGTTAGCCGGTTGCTTTTTATTATTCTGCTCTGGCGCCGGCTCGCCTCCACTTTCTTCAAACCGCGTCAATTCAGCTTCAGTCTTCTTTTTCCGTTCTATCGATTTTTGCGTTTCACCGGATTTATTTTTGCTGGTCTTTCCTGTTTCCCGCCGGAAATCAGTTTCTTTTAACTGCATCACTCCGACCAACTGCATCTTCCGGCCGGCCTCAACACTCCCGGTCGACAACAGGGCAGACTCCGAAACCAGGAGTAACACCACCAGGTGTAGCAGGAGCGACAAAAGCGCCGAGATGGAAAATCGCTTATCCATTGGTTTTCTCCCGGGTGGCAATACTGACAGAACTTCCGCCGGCCTGCTTAATTTTATCGATTAACCCCGTCACCCGGGCCAGCTCAACCTGACGGTCGGAGATCAATAATACTCCCCGCTTTTTTTCTCCGGCCAGTAATTTTTTTAACCGCTCAGTAAGTTCTGATTCGGCAACCGGCTTCTCATCTAAATACAGATTACCGGCAGCGGTACAGGCCAGCTCCACGGATTGTTTTTCACTTGAACTTGCGGATTTAGCGGTTGGCAGTTGCAGTTCAAAGGAATTCTGATCGGCAAAAGTGGAGGTCAGCAGGAAAAAAATCAACAGCAAAAGGATACAATCAACAAGAGGAGCCATAGAGATCTCGGCCCGGTAATCACGCTCCCGGTCCAACTCAATCATGGCCAGCCTCGTGGAAGCGGATTAACCGCTGTATACAGTAATTAATTGTCTGAATATAGCTGTCCACCTTTGCTTCAAAATAATTGAAGACAACGAGGGTGGGAATGGCAATCGCCAGGCCAAAAGCGGTGGTTGAAAGCGCCTCCCAGATACCGCCAGCCAGACTGGCAACCTGGATGTTCCCACCACTCTCAATTGCCACAAAAGTACGGATCATTCCGGCGACCGTGCCGAGCAGACCGAGCAACGGTGAAGTGCGGGCAATAACTGCCAGGGCCCGCAAGCGCTTTTCAAGTTCAGCTATAGCCTGGCCGGCCTCGTAATCTACAATTTCCCGGAGATGCTCACTTTTTTCACCCCAGTTGTGAATACAGACAGCCAGAACCCGGCTGATCGGTCCAGATTTTGCCTCCGCAACTTCCACCGCTTTGTCCGGCTGACCGGCGTCCAGGTTTTCCTCTATCCGGTCCACCAATTTTTTATAATCATCCCGGAGAAACAGGAAGAACAAAGCCCGCTCAATAATAATTGCCACGGCCGCTATAGAAACGGCCAACAGCACGTACATAACCGGCCCGCCTCGCCCCAGCAACTGTTCCATCCGACTTCACCTCAACTTGGTAACATCTTTTGTAAAATAGTAACACAATCGGGCGGCCTGCTCAACCGCTGTTTAAATATCCCCGTTAAAAAAATAAGCGTCAACCCGGCACCAAAAATCCCTCGCTTTCCCCGCAATTGTGAAATTGCGCAATTGCGGGGATACGCAAAATTTATTTTTGATATTTATTATTTTACTTTAACCTAAGTTGAGCGATTCTATGGTGAGACTGCAAGATATCACCTGTTTCTATCATTCTCGAC
>CAZVWJ010000038.1:0-25877 GCA_964631325.1 uncultured bacterium
ACAGACTGTTTTAAGGAAATATATTTGTTCTACTTGAGTGCTGGGTTAACCCAGCCTACAATCGAGTAGTTTTAATGTGTAGCTTTACCGCTAAAGTTGCGTTGAGAGTCCTTTGCCAGCAATAAACGCTAAATATGATGCCTCGATTGAAGGCTGTCCTTCGGACGGATAATTCACGACAGTTACGCTGTCACGAATTATCCGGGCTAAGTTGGTGGTCATTGCCGGGCTGGATCCGACAATCCATAGCAACACGGGCACGTCATTGCCCCGACGTACGCAGGATCGTAGACCGGGCTTGCCCCGGCTCCTTGGAGGACGCGTACGCGTTAAATCCAGGGAACGAATTACGTTATTGCCGGGAACGTAAAATGTCCCCGGGCTTGTCTCGACAACAAGTTAATTGATGACATATTTTCAAAGGAATAACGGTAAAATATTTTTGAAGAAGGCTCTAAAATACAGTTTTGCCACTCTGTTTTTTAAGGGAGTGAGAAAAGTGTCTGAAGCAGAGATTCTTGTTGTTGAAGATGAGGCGGTGATCAGCAAACATATAGAAACCCTCCTGGAAGACATGGGCTATAAAGTTAGCGGAGTTTGCGGGAGCGGGAAGGAATCTTTTATCGAGGCCGGGGAACTTAAACCGGACCTGGTCTTGATGGACATCTGGCTTGAGGGAAAAATGAACGGGACTGCCGCAGCTAAAAAAATCTGGTCAAATTATCGAATTCCCGTCGTTTATTTGACTGCCCATTCTGAACATTCTACTGTTGAAAACGCTAAGAGTGGAGGAACTTATGGGTATCTGACCAAGCCAATTGACGAAACAGAACTGCGCAATACCCTGAAACTCGCCCTTTCCAAACATGAGATGGAGGAAAAATTACTAAAAAAGGAACGGGAGGTTTACCAGCATAAAGTTAAACAGGAGAGGAACAAACGGTTGGCCGCACTTGGAAAAATGGCCGCGGGAATTACACACGATATTAAGAACTTTAACTCTGCGATTAAATCCAATTTAGATTTTTTGACCAAAATTCGGGATAAACTGGAAGAATATTTTGAGGAACATGACCCGGCTGACTCTGAATTGGCTAACTTATTGGAAAAGTTCCCCCCGACTCTTGAAGCTATCCGCCGCGCCACCGAAAAAATAGAGGAAATCGAAGACAAAACCAGTACTTACTCGCAGGCCAGGTCTACCCCCTCAGAGGGGATGATTTTTAATCCGATTGAAAAAATTGAATATTTTTTTAAATATTTTGAGGAAATTTTTTCAAAAAATAAATTTAGGAACGTTGAAGTAAAGTTGAATTTAGATACTAAAAACGTTTCTCTGCGGGGGGATTCGGGAGAATTCGACCAGGTTCTGAAAAATTTACTCGAGAATGCCGCTGAAGCCGTTCACGATAAAACAGAAGGTTGGATTGAGTTGAACGTATTTTGTAGTGGAGGTGAATTTTGCCTCACAGTAGAAGATAATGGCTCCGGGATTTCCGAGGCAGAACAGGAAAGAATATTTGACCCCCTCTACTCCGGGCGCGCGAGTGGTGAGGGACTGGGACTCGGACTTTCTATAGTTAAAGGTATAGTTGAGAAAATGAACGGTAAAATTAAAGTAAGCTCCCAGTTAGGGGAGGGAACAAAATTTAAACTTTGTTTTCCCCGGGTAAAAACTAAAAATTGAAAAATATCCTGATAGTAGATGACGCTCTTTTTGCCCGCCGTTTTTTAACCGGTGAGGTGGAGAAAGTTGATAATTTAACTGTGGCTGCAACAGCCCGTAACGGCGTTGAGGCGATGAAGGTTTTAACTGAAGAGAAAATAGATCTGGTTCTACTTGACCTGGATATGCCGGTGATGGACGGATTCAAAACCATGGAAAAGATGAAGGAGCAGGGGATCGAAGTTCCTGTTTTAGTAGTTAGCGCTTTAACTGTCCGGGAGTCTGATACGGTTGTCCGGGTCCTTGAACAGGGAGCCGTCGAGGTCTTACCTAAACCGGATAAGGATATGATTGGGGCGGAAACTGATAAAATTAGCGAAGAACTGCATAAAAAGCTTGCCGCCCTTGTTTCTGAGCTTCCCGAGCAAGATCAGGTCCGGGAGCAAATTCAGGCCAAACAGGAGGAAAACCGGGTAGAAAAATTTACAACTGTAAGTCCCCGGCTGCTGGTAATTGGTGGTTCTACCGGCGCGCCCTCCTGGATTTATGAAATCACCTCACATCTGCCGGCTGATTTTTCCCTCCCCGTGGTGATTATCCAGCACATGCGGGAAATGTTTTTTGAAAGTATGGGGAAAATATTAAGACGTCGGTCCCCGCTTTCCGTGGAGCTGGTTACCGCTCGTGAAAAATTAGAAGCGGGAAAAATTTACCTCCCCTCCGTCCGTAAACAACTACGATTTCAGCAACATGAGGAGTCAGTTTATATCCAGTTGCGGGGTGAAGATAAAGTCTCTGGCGTCTGTCCGTCGGTAGATGTTACCTTTGAATCAGCCGCCGAGGTGTTTGGCGCTGACGTTATTTCAGTTCTGCTTACCGGGATGGGGAAAGACGGTGCGGCCGGTATGGAAATGTTGTCAGAAGCCGGTGCTCTCTGCCTGGGCCAGGACCAGGAATCTTCCGCTGTTTACGGGATGCCCCGGGAGGCGGCGGCCCGCGGTGCACTCGATTTACAGGCTCCGGGCGGTGAAATTCCGGAAATCATCACGGACTGGGTTGAACGCACCCGGGAAGGTTAGCCCAACTCATTCAGTCGCTGGGGGAGCGTGGAGTTTCGCTGGCGGTCCCGCGCGTTGTTAACGGCAATTCCTACCGCTTTTTTTGTGCCGACTAAAATAGCCAGTTGGCTGGCCCGGGTCAGGGCGGTGTATAGCAGGTTTCGCTGGAGCATTATATAGTGCTGGGTGAGCATGGGAATGATTACCGCCGGGAATTCGCTTCCCTGGCTTTTGTGGATGGTTATCGCGTAAGCCAGGGTCAACTGGTCAAGCTGATCTACGGTGTAATCCAGGGGTTCGCTCCCCGGAAAATTCACCCGCAAAAGTTCTTCCTTTCGGTCGATTCCCCGGACCCGTCCGACGTCTCCGTTGAAGATGTATTTGTCGTAATTATTTTCCAACTGCATTACCCGGTCCCCTTTTCGAAAAGATTGTTTACCGAAGGAATCTTCCTCCCGCCCCGGGTTTAGTTTAGCCTGCAGTTTTTCATTTAACCTGTCTACCCCGCATTCCCCCCGGTACATCGGGGCTACAACCTGGATCCCTTCAAACGGGTCAAAATCATAATATTCGGGGAGCCGCTTTGAAACAAGGGAGATAACGGTTTCCCGGGCCTTCCCGGGGTAGGCCTCCTCCAGGAAAAAGAAATCTCCTTTCTCTCTGTTGACCAGTTCGGGCATACTTCCTTTGTTAATCCGGTGGGCGTTTTGCACAATTAGACTCCGCTGGGCCTGGCGGAATATTTCTGTCAACCGGATTACCGGGACTTCGCCCGACTCGATCAGGTCGTTTAACACGTTTCCCGGTCCCACGGCGGGCAGTTGATCGGCGTCTCCCACGAGAACTAACCGGGTTCCTTCCTCCAGCGCTCGCAGGAGCCGGTCCATGAGCCGTAGGTCTACCATGCTTAACTCGTCGATAATCACGGCGTCGGTTTCCAGTGGTTCGCTTTCGTTTTTACCAAAACTTGCCGGCGGGGAATAATCGAGCAGGCGATGGATGGTTGAAGCCTCGTGGGCGGTAGCTTCTTCCAGCCGCTGGGCCGCCCGGCCCGTCGGTGCGGCTTGCTTGATTTCCCAGTCCAGTTTTTTCATTGCTCCCAGGATTCCAATCACCGTCGTGGTTTTTCCCGTCCCCGGACCGCCGGTGAGAACCAGCAGGCGCTCGGAGAGAGCCGTGCGAATTGCTTCCACCTGTTTCTGGTTGTATTCGAGTTGTTCCTCGTTCTGGACCTGTTCGGCCACTTCGCGCAGTTTTGACGGGCGGGGGGCCAGGCGACCTTTCTCCCGGGCTGACTGCAGTTCTTTTAACTTTTCGCTGACCCGTTCCTCGGCGCTGTGTAAATTTTTTAGGTAAACCCGGCTGCAGTCATTTTTTTCGCGGACAATTCGCTTCCGTTTTTCCAGCCGGGCCAGTGGTTTTTCGATAGTCTCGACAGATGTTTTCAGCAGTTCTGAGACTTCTTCCCGCAATTCCGGCTGGTCGAGGTAGACGTGTCCCTCCTGCGCCGCTTCCCGGAGGGCGTATTCTAACCCCGCCTCAAGCCGGGCGTTTTCATCGCTGTAATTTTCCAGTTTCCGGGCAATCCGGTCGGCAATTTTAAAACCTATCCCCTCAACCTCCCGGCACAACCGGTAGGGATTGTCCTTGAGCACTTTAAGCGCCCTGTTTTCGTAATTTTCGTATATTTTACGGGCGTAGCCGGTGCTTACACCGTGCTCCTTTAAAAACAGCATCACGTCTCGCATATGACGCTGTTCCTGCCAGTCTTCAACTATTTGCTCTAATGTTTTCTCCCCGATTCCCTCTACCTTTTTTAATTTCTCCGGTTCTTCGTCCAGAATATCCAGGGCCGCCTCCCCGAATTTATCCGTAATTCTCTCCGCTATCCGCGGCCCAATTCCCTTGATCAGGGACGAGGCCAGGTAGTTTTGAATTCCTTTTTCAGTGGTTGGCTCGTGCAGTTCCGCCTGCTTAATTCTAAATTGCTTTCCAAATTTCTGGTGCTGGATATATTTTCCCTTCAGTGTTAACCGCTGTCCTTCAGTTAACGGAGGCAGATCACCAACAGCGGTCAATCGCTCACTGTTCTCCTTGCTGATCACCCGAAGAACTTTGTAAGAATTCTCGGCCGCCTCATAAATAATTTGCTTAACAGTGCCTTCGATCTTTTCCATAAAATCTGTAGGACCTCTTTATAGACTATCAGAATTCTAAAATATTCTTCCACGCCGCCAATCCCGTCGTCCTGCGCCTTTGTCCCGTAATCCAAAAACTCATTCCGGGGCACCGACCCTGGAACCCAGTTCGATAACGGTTGTCATTCCGGGGCCCCGACCCCGGAATCCAGTTTGATTTTGACCTTAACGGGGCTCAACGTCAAACTTAAAATGAAACACCGAACTCATTCCGACAATAATAAAAGAGTTTTGAAGTTTTATAGACTGTATTCGGAGATTCACAGGCATCTAACGATTTGTAAAAATGAATTATAACGCACAATGATCACTATTATCCAGAATCTTATCCAATGAGGAAGGTCATGAAAATTATAGCTTACCCGCGATAATCCACCCAATAAACCTATTTATACTTTTTGTTTTTAAACAAGCTTTGATGATTGTTTGATTTGCTGTTCGACAGCGTTCAAGTAATTATTAGTATAACGCATTTCGCAATTAACGCAATTGCGATAATTGCGAAATGCGTTATTATAACATGAGATTATTCAGGCCATCAGAACTTTATAATAACACCACAACGTCATTCCGGGTGGAGGCGCGAAGCGCCGGAAACCCGGAATCCATCGATCTTTGAATTATGGATTGTCGGGTCATCCAGCACTCAATCGTGAGCCACCAGGTGAAACTTTGTGACTTTTTCAGCAACTCCCCGATTGAGTGCTGGACGGCAATGACTATTCGTTAGAAAGTTCTGTCAGGCCATTTAGCCGGGGGACTAAAAATTAAGGAGCTAATATAATAGGGAGAATATCTTTTTGGAAAGCCGCCTAAGTTAAGCAGGAGGGATAAAAAAGGTGGACAGGCGCGGATTCGAACCGCGGACACCCGCCTTTTCAGGGCGGTGCTCTACCTACCTGAGCTACCTGTCCATTGGAAAATTCTTTCTTTTAAGTCAAAAGTAGTGTATCAATTTTAACCTGGGAAAATCAAGAAAATTTTTGAAAAAATTTGACATTCGGGGGAAAATGTAATATACATATATAACGTCGATTGAGAGTTAATATTAGCCACATCACACAGTTAGGCCATAGACATACTATAATACAATAGCGGACATAGCATAACTAACTGCCGGTTAATGTTTGACCGGCAGTTTTTTGACACAGTCACAAAAGAAGCAAGTTTTATGTTTATGCTCCGAAGTGTGGTGTGGCTTTTTTTTGTAATCTGTAGTTACCTGTAGTTTTAGGTTTTGAATTTGTGTTAAGTTCTTTGAATTTTCAGCTCAATTACAGGTCACTGCCGGCGGCCCAAGACCAGGTAGAAAGGTGGTGAAACATTCCTCCGTGTTTGACCGGGGCCCCCCGACCTTGTTTCACTGAACTGTGGGTGTGGGACGGCAGTGTTACCTGCGACTTCAGACAAATTTATTTGTTTGAAGTTTCATTCAATTAAGGAGGAATGTATTTATGAGACGTTTAACTGTTGTTTCAATAGTTGCTGTATTTTTAGTTGCAGTTGCCGGACCGGCCCTGGCTTCTTATGACATTGAAGGCCAGGTGGCTTCCCGCCTTCAGTCACTTGATGGTGACACCGGAAATGCTAAGAATCTTGAAGCCGGATTTAACGACGCCCTGTTTAATTTGCAGGTTTACGGTGACGTCGCTTCCGGTGTTTCCGCTTTTGTGGAAGTAGAGAATAATGCTTCGGATACTAATACCCTTAGTGGATTTAGTGATGAAAAGGGGTTAGGAGTCACCGAAGCGTATATTACGCTTTCCGATCTGACGCCGACGGCTGATCTGAAGATGGGTTATTTTGACGTGGACTTTGGTAACCAGCATCTTCGCAATTCAAGTAACGCTAATGTCCAGGGTAACAATCTGATTGGTAATTACCTGGTGGACCCGGTTTCTGCCCAGAAGGGGCTGGAACTTTCGGGTACTTATCAGCGGGTTGCCTGGAGACTGGCTCTCACTAACGGTGGCAATGAATTTGAGCAAGACCACGGTATTGGCAAGACCGCCAAGATCTGGGGCCCGGTTATGCCCGGTCTGAAAGCTGCTTTCTCGTGGTATTCGGTCGATCACAGTGATGCCGATACTGCTGTAAAATCCAACCTGTTTGCATCCAACGGTTCTTCGGCTACCGCTTATGGTAGCCTGAGTGGTGAAGGTGTAACAGTAGATCCGCTGTCCGGAAAATTTGACGGCCGGGAAGTCTCGGCCATGCAGCTCGACCTGACTTATGACCTCGCCGCTCAGGGTATGCCGGCCGAGTTTTATGCTTTTTACGGTGAAGCTGAGGATAGCGAAAAGAACGACGAGGATGAAGGCTCCTACTGGGGCCTGGAAGTTAGCTATGACCTGACCCCCGCTTCTTATTTCGCGGCCCGCTACAACGTCTTGACCGTAGATAAGGACAATGGAAATCCGTTGAATAACAACAACGAAGCCAACCGTATCCAGGTGGCTGTCGGTCACGAGCTGGCTCCAAACACGCTCGCCAAGTTAGAGTACGTCACCCAGGAGACTGAGTGGAACAACAACGACGAATTTGGCGGCGTAATTGGTGAGCTCTCGGTTAGCTTTTAAGCGACCGGAAGTTCTGTTGACAACAGGTTTCAGCGCTCGGTAGGCTATATAGGGCTCGCTCCGAAAAGAGGCTGTCGTCTCAGCGGGTCTATATAAGCTGAAAAGCTTTAGTTCGGGCCGCGTTATTTGGCGTGGTCTTGTAATCGGGGCTCCTATTATTCAGAAGTCCCACCCACAGTGAGGAGGGTCGATCCATTCTTCGGGTCGGCCCTCCCCACTTTTTTCATGTACTCTCCACCGGAACACAAATAATTCTATCTAAAAACTCTGTCCACTAATCCTCACAAATCTTCGCTAATCTAAAACCATATATCCACAGATTAACTTCTTAACTTCAGAATCTTCTTCTATTGATTTTTGATTTTAATCCCCATAATCTATGTAATCTGTGGATCCAGTGGTTTTGGTTTTGATTTCTGATTCGTGGCGATCTGTGTAGATCCGTGGACCCTGAACTGCTTTGTCCACTGATTTTCACAAATCTTCGCTAATCTAAAACCATATATCCACAGATTAACTTCTTAACTTCAGAATCTTCTTCTATTGATTTTTGATTTTAATCCCCATAATCTATGTAATCTGTGGATCCAGTGGTTTTGGTTTTGATTTCTGATTCGTGGCGATCCGTGTAGATCCGTGGACCGGGATGTGATTTTTCTCACATTGATTGATTTTTTCCTTGTCAACTGTTTGAATTCAAGCCACAATAGTGATCTAGTGATTAAGTGAAATCATAAATTGTGACTAAGGGACGAAGGAAAAAAGGATTGAGCAAGTTCAAGTTCTGGATCCACAGATTATGGGGATTACATAGGTTAAAACTTTAACACTTTTTGATGTTCAACTTTTTAACTCACACTTGGGAGTGTTTATTATGAAGTTTACGAACAGAGCGGTAAAAGATGTGTTGTTTGTTAGTTTAGCCATAGGAATGTTGGTGGGCCTATGTGCTTTGCCTGTGGAGGCGACGTCGTTCAAGATGGTTGGCGCCCGTACCCGGGGAATGGGTGGAGCCGGGGTAATCAACGCTGATAATGAAAACAGCGGTCTCTGGAATCCGGCGGCCATGAGCCAGCAGGAGGCAATAGATTTTGGGGTCCAGGCCGGAGTTCAGGTTCAATCAACCCGAGATTTTCTCAATGAAGCCCAGGACCTGGAGGATTTTGAAGAAGATTACGCTGAACTTGACAGCATTGTTGACTCCCGGTTTTCGGACACAGCGGCATATACTAATTTTATTCGACTGACTAAAGAACTACGTGACGTTAACAGGGACGGTCAGGGAATCTTGGCCGAGTTAACCGCCGGCGTTAATATCCGCGGCTCTTCCTGGACACTTGCGGGGAACAATTACACTTCGCTTGCCGGCCATACTGACTTCAACCTAGATAATATTAATTTACAGGGTATGGTGGATTTGAATTATGAGGGAGATTCCGTTGTTCGCGAGTTTCTTACCGGGGATTCTACCACTTATACAGTTAAGGAATACTCGGATACAGAGATGGGGGATTTTAAAGGGGCTGTAGACACGATTAAGAAAGAATTGGATGAAGCCCTGGCCGGGGACACGGTGGGGGCTGTATTTAATCTGGCTGATACAACCACGACGGATACTGTGGCCCGGGCAATTACCGCTCGTGTTAACAAGGCGGACCCTTATCAGGATACAGTAACTGTGGACACGTTAAAAGAAGCTTCAAAGACGTTTATTTCACCCTTGGTAGATCTGGCTCGTTCGGCCACTTCAGGTAACTTTGCGTTACCCGGCGTGGCAAACGCCCCCGGTTCGTCGGATACTGATACATTTGATACCAAGGACCAGAACCTGGTCCTGGAAGGTGCTTCAATCAACGAAATCAGTTTAAATTACGCTCATCCGACGCCGGTTATGAAACCCTTCAACGCGCCGCTGTATTTTGGTGCCAGCTTTAAGTTCATGCAGGGGGAACTTGCTTACATTGAACATAACATTTTTTCCGACACGGATATCGAGGACCAGGTTGAAGACGTGCTTGATAACGAGACTGAGAAGAGCACTGATTTCGGGATTGACCTCGGTCTGGCCTGGGACCTGCGGGACCAGCTTGGCATTAAACTTGGGTTAGTCGGAAAGAATCTTAACACTCCCACGTTTGATAAACCGGATACCGCCCCTGATGATACCCTTGAACTGTCGCCCCAGGCCCGGGTGGGAATGACCGCTTATCCGCTAGACCTGTTTGGTGGTTACCTGGGTCGTGACTGGTGGAAGCTGGCTGTGGATTACGATTTAACGGAAAATGAGACGATAATGGGGGATTACAAGAAACAGTATCTGGCGATCGGGAATGAATTTAACCTCATTAACCGGCACTGGGGAAATATTGCTCTCCGGGCGGGAATGCGTGAGAACCTTGCCGAAGCCAGTGAAGGCCGGGTTTATACGGCCGGCGCCGGTCTCAGTCTGCTCTACATCAACGTTGATGTTGCCGGTTCAATCAGTGACAAGGAAACTGAAGACGAGGACGGCGATGAAATCCCAACTGAAGTCGGTGGCTCGGTCAACGTCTCAATGCGGTTCTGAGGAAAGCTTGACATCTCGAAGAGGCGAGAGGGCGAACAGCTCACCTTAATCCTCTCCCACCGGGGGAGAGGAAATACATTTCGAAGTATCGTTCCGATTCTTACGTATATGCCGTGCGAATAATTTTCTTTTCGCGGATTGTATTGACTTTAATTTCTCCGCTGTAGGTAAGGTTCTTTTCTATGTCCCTGGCCACCCGTCGGGCAAGTTCACTCATTTCTTCGTCTGATATTCGTTGATCGTCCACCCAGATTCTCAGCTCGCGCCCGGCATTCATGGCATAGACTTTTCTCACTCCGGGGCGTTCTTGAGCCAGCTCCCGGAGGTTCTCAATCCGTTCGGAGTAATCGGTTATATTTTCCTTCCTGGCCCCGGGGCGTCCGCCTGAGATCGCGTCAGCGGCCGCCACAATCAAGCTTTCTGCACTGTTGGGTTTATGGTCACCGTGGTGACTGCGCAGAGCGTTTTGAACTATCTCGTTTTCTCCGGCTTCTGCGGCCAGCTTACCGCTGATTTCAGCGTGGCCGCTCTCCCGTTGGCGGTCAACAGCTTTCCCCACGTCGTGCAGGAGGCCGGCCCGGCAGGCAAGCTGGGGGTCGGCTCCGGTTTCTGCAGCCAGGAGTGCACTTAATTTAGCCACTTCCTCACTGTGCAAGAGCTGAGGCTGGCCGTAGGAAGTCCTGAATTGAAGTACTCCCAGCAACTTCAATAATTTATCCGGAACAGATTTTAGACCACATTTCTGGATGGATTTTTTAGCGGCCTCGTGTTGTTCCTGTTTAACTCTATGGGTGTATTTATTTACTCCACTTTTTACGAGTTCGAAATCAAATTTTTTCTGTTGGATAATATTATTAGCAGTGCGGTAAGCAATTTCTTTTTGCACTGGTTCCATGTTTTCAATCACAGCCAGTTGTTTCTCCGGCTCAAAACGGATGTCGGAGTTAATAGTTTCGATCAACTTTTCCTGGTGTTCGTTGTAAAAATCCCGGAAACGGTTGTAAGCGTCCTGGTCCGGGAACTTTAGGGCGGCACTGGAGACAGTGGCAGGTGAAGGAATATCACATCTGGGAAGGACCCGGCGGAGGATCCGACGGGCAAAACGATCACAGTGATTTTCGATTTTTTTCTTATACCTTTTTGCCGACTCATTTGCGCTTAATTCAGCCCTGGAAACCAGGTCGTCACGAATATTTTTGAGAACCCTGTTTTTATCTACGTCAGCTTTTTTTTCCAGGCGGGAAAAAACCAGAGACTGTTTTTCTTGTTTCCGGGTGGTCAATTTTTCTACCCTGTTTTTTGATTCACCCACCTGTTTGTTTATATTACTGGCTAATTCACGGCGGTTTTTCAGCCGTTTTGACAGTTCATCGATCCGTTCTTCAAGTAGCTGATTACGTTTGTCTAGTTTACATATTTTATCTTTTAAATCTTGGCGAAATTCCTCAACCTCTGCTTGTTGTTCCTCGGCTTGAATTGCCGCACCCTTCCCCGTATATTCTTTTTTAGCCTCTTCAATAATTTCCTGAGCTTTTTTTCGGCTCTGGCGGAGTTTAAGGTGGGAGACTAATTTATGACACAGAAACCCCACAAGTAAGCCACAACTGATCAGGAGCACGGCGAAGGTAAAATTCATTTTAGATGCCTGATGATGAAAAGAGGAATCTGGTATAAACGAGAAATTCTTTTACGCCGGTAAACAGGCGGTAAAAGAAAGAATCAGGCTTCTTCCTCCTCGTTCCGGCTCCGTTTTTCGCGTTCCTCACGGAGAATCTCCCGGCCCTCCTGGAAAGCAACGGAGAGGGCTTCCAGTTCATCTTCCACCCGTTTTTGGCCGCTTTCAACAGCCTGGGAGGTTAAAGTTTGGACTTCTCCGCGAAGGGAACGGACTCTTTCGGCGAGATTTTTGCTGCCTTCATCAACTGAATCCCGGGTTTTTTCACTGAGTTCTTTCAGTTGCTCACGTGTTTCTTCACCGGAACGCGGGGCAAAAAGAATTCCAATTGCTACTCCCAGCGCGGTTCCTGTAAGTAATGCTTTAAATACTCCACCTTGATCACTCATTGGGAATATCCTCCTGGTTAGAAGTTTTAGATTTTTTTCGCAAGTTTCTGACTGCTTTGATTCCTTTAAAAACAAAACTAACTATTCCTGCTCCACTGATATTTTGGGGTGATAATTTATTCTTCCATTCATTAATTGATGCCTTTGTTTGAGCCTGAAGATCAGCTATGGTATTAGAAATATTTTGAAGTTGGGCGTCGGTTTCAGTAGCTCTTTCTTCCAGGATAGTGCTGATGTTTTCCAAATTACGGGCAACGGATTCCAGTTCTTGAAGCAATGGACTACTGCGTTCAGTGAGGGTGAAAAAAAACTTTTCTATTTCTTCGGTCATGGTCCAAAGGCGGTAAACAATAGCTATAAAACCAACCGCTATTACTCCCATGAAAACTGTTATGGCAATTTCAAATGGTGTCATTACAAAAACCTCTCTTAATAGTTGGCCCTGTAGAACCTCAAAACGAATCTCCTCCCCGGTGGAAGAGGGGAAAATGGGCTTTTGTAAACCCTTTTTCACCCCCATCTGTGTCTTCCCCCGTCAGGGGGAAGAGATAAAAACAGTAAATACCCGTCCCGGGGGAGGAATCATTTTAAGGTTTTATGGCCCTGTTATTTATAACAAGAACAAATAGAAATTTCTTCCATCTAAATTGTTGCCGTGGGGTCTTGGATTCTATAACCCCGGTTCAGGGGTGGCCCCGGCAAAGTCGTAATCCGCGTTTTTTTGGGCGTATTCAGACCACTTTTCCGGCAAGTCGTCTTCGTGAAAAATTGCATTGACCGGACATTCCGGGACACAGGTAGCACATTCGATGCATTCTTCCGGATTAATAAAATATTGGTCATCCTCCCCGGTGCTGTAAATACAGCTCACAGGACAGACGTCTACGCAAGCAGAATCTTTGACATTCACACACGGTTCGGCAATAACAAAAGCCATTTTATAAATTCACCTCATTTGTTTGTTGCAAATTAACGTTTTCACTCAGGTATAAAGCGTAGAACTTTTTAAATGATACCATACCGTCATTCCGGGGGAAGGTGCGATGCGTCGAAAACCCGGGGTTTGTCTCTCTTGAACGTGTGTAATTCAAAACCTTGAAAAATGGATTCCGGGGTCAAGCCCCGGAATGACGTTCTTTTTTGGAATTATGGATTCCGGGGTCAAGCCCCGGGACATTTTACCTTCCTGATAATTAAAGTTCGTTAAAAAGTTCTGTATAAAGCTTATTAAGGATAAATTTTATTAAGGAAAAATGAAAGAAAAATGTGACTAACAGTTTTATTATCCCAGGTGGCGCAGGTGTTGTACGTAAAACTGGAAACCGGGAAAATTTAATTTGCGGTCGCTGCTTAACTCTTTACTAATTGAATTAAGCTGGCAGAAGGTAGCCTTGTTTGCCTGTTGAAAATCCTCCGGGGAAGTTTGGCTTTTAATTAAGTTTGTAACCAGATTGCGTTGGATGGTGTTAATCTCCCGGCTGAGAGCGTTGGTAGCCAGTTGTTGCCAGTGATCGTGAGAATGTTCATGCAGGAGACGGTTCATAAGCCAGTCAATGTTGAGCAGGGAACCTAATTCAAAGTAGATGGAAGAAATTTTTTCTAATTGAGCATTAGTATTAGACTCTACTAAAAGGATATCCAGAGCGGGTAGAAGGTAGTAAAATTCACTCATTTTTTCGTTAAATTCCGGGTTCAGCCCCTTTTCGAGCCAGGCGTTTTGTTTTGTTGCTATTCTCTGGTCGCGCTCAGGATCAAGATGATTCATAATCTCCTGTCGTTTTTGGGCAAGTTTATCAGTGAAATTATCAGTGAAATCCCGGGGCGACCATTCCCGCCGGACACTTTCATGCAGCCAGAGCACGGTGGAGTTCAGCAATTTTGTAATCTCCCACCAGGTGGTATAGTAGACCTCCGCGGAGACATCTTGTTCTTTTTCCCGAAGCATTTCCCGGAGGTTTTCTGCGTTGGCGAGGCGATCAGCGGCCAGATACCAATTCAGAACGGCGGGGACCGAAGCACCGGTCTCTTCCTGGAGCCTGAAGAAAAATGTAATTCCACAGTTGTCAACCAGGTAATTGATCAAGGCGGTCAAGGCTATTTCCTTTTTCAGGGGATGTTCCCGAAGTCCTTTCGGAAAATTATCCAGCAAAAGGTCGGGAAAATATTGCTCGAGAAAAGGAGCCACTGCCCAATCATGTTCCCATTCTGCTTCTTTGGCCTGGTCATAGAGATACATTTTTGCATAACTGAGCATCACTGCCAGTTCAGGTCGTGTCATTCCCTGATTTGATTCCACCCGCTCCAGCATTTCGCTTTCTCCGGGCAAATCTTCAACTTTCCGGTTGAGATCATAATTTGTTTCAAGGAAAGTAAGCAGATGGCGGTAAGCGTCTAACCGCCGTTCAGAATTGTGGGCTTCCAGGCTGATCACCCCCGATTGGCGGTAATTGTTATCCGTCACCTTTTTGATCAAGTTATCCGGTAATTTCCCCAATACCTCTAACCGGTCTTCTTCTTTTAATTCACCTTGTTTAATACTTTCCTGGAGCAAAATTTTGATATTCACTTCATGGTCCGATAAATCCACGCCCCCGCTGTTATCCAGGGCGTCTGTATTTAACTTAACGCCGCGTCGGTCGAGTTCGATCCGTCCCTTCTGGGTAATCCCCAGGTTTCCTCCCTCCCCGATCACGCTGGCCTGCACTTCCCCGGCATCCACCCGGCAGGAATCATTGGACGGATCATCGGCGGCGGAATGTGGTTCATCAGTAGCTTTTATATAGGTGCCGATGCCGCCGTTCCAGAGCAAATCCACGTCCAGGTTAAGTAGTGCCCTGATTACTACCTCGGGATTTTGTTCTATTTTCTCAAACCCAAGTAAATCCCGGGCTTCCTCGGAAAGCTCCAGCGTACGAGCTTCCCGCTTATAAATGTGCCCCCCCCTGGAAAGTATTGAGCTGTCGTAATGGTCCCACCCCAGCTCACTTTCATAAAGCCGTTTTCTTTCTTCAAAAGTGTTGTCGGGATCAGGATCCGGGTTTATGAAAATATGTTTGTGATTGAAGGCCCCGACAAGTTTTATCTGCCGCGAAAGCAACATTCCGTTGCCAAAAACATCCCCACTCATATCTCCAATCCCCACAACGGTAAAAGAGTTATTTTGAATATCTTTCTCCAGTTCACGAAAATGTCGTTTGACGCATTCCCAGGCTCCTTTGGCAGTGATACCCAGTTCCTTGTGATCGTAACCGGTGGAACCGCCGGTGGCGAAAGCATCGCCCAGCCAGAAATCGTGTTCTGCTGAGACTTCGTTGGCTGTATCAGAAAATTGCGCCGTCCCCTTATCAGCGGCTACTACCAGGTAAGGATCAGGTTCGTCGTAACAAAGGACATCCTCAGGCCGTTTAACTTCGCCGTTGACCAGGTTATCCGTCAAATCAAGTAGCCCGTCCATAAAAATCCGATACTGTCCACGAGCATGTCTGGCGAGTTCCTGCTCGTCACTTAAGTGTTCCTGTTTGAGGACAAAACCTCCCTTGGATCCGCCGGGAACTATCAGCCCATTTTTGACCTGTTGAGTTTTAACCAGACCCAACACCTCGGTTCTAAAATCATCCCGACGGTCACTCCAGCGGATTCCTCCCCGGGCAATTTTACTGTGACGCAGGTGAATTGCTTCCATGACAGTGGAGTATACGTATATTTCAAACAGGGGCCGGGGTTCGGGCATTTCCTCGACTGTGGCGCTTTCAATTTTCACGCTAATATAAGATTTTTCACAGTTCTCCTGGTAATAATTTGTACGGACCGTGGCGTCCAATAAATTAAAAATTGTGCTTAGAATATAGTGCTCGTTGCGATCTTCAATTGTTTCCAGCCGGTCCTCAATGGAACTTTTTTGCTCTTGTAATTCAGTTTCTCGGTTTTTAAGTGGCTGATCCGGGTCAAATTTAATTTCAAAGTAACGAAATAGTGCCGCCGTAATTCTATCGTGTTTGATCAGTGCTTTATTTATTGACTCTAACTTTATAGCCGGGGTAATCTGGTGAAAGTAATTTTTATAGAGCCGGAAAAGGTTTAAGGAACGGGGAGAAAGACCACGAGAAATAATAAGCCTGTTAATTAAGTCATCCCGGTAAATTTCGTTGTATACCCCTTTAATACTGCGTAGTAACAGATCACGACGTCGTTCGAAATTTACACCGGCTTCTTGTGGTTCCTCCAGGAGGAACAGATGGAGATAATATTCATTTTCTTCAATGACGGTTTTGAAAGTGGATTGCTCCAAAATTTGCAAACCATGATTGGAAAGCATTGGCATAATTTCGTTTAATTTGATTCTCTCCGGGCTGTAGAAGATAAGCTGACTTTCTTCCGGGGAATCCTGTTTTAAGCTGAGGTCAATAACAGGGGCTGATGTAGTTCTTTCTTTCCTTATTTTCTCCAGGTTTTGAATGTCTCGGAGCGCAGTTTCCGGCGAAACGTGAGCCTGGTAGTCGTCCGGGAGAGCTTCGGGATATATTTTTTTAACCGCTCGCCCCTTTTTTTCTGGTAGTTTTTCTGTAATTAATTCCGTTAACCGGTCTTCCCAGCTCCGGGATAATTCCTGAAGTCTTTCCTCGAGTTCATCAAAACTGCAGGTCTTAGGGTTTCTTCGGTCAGTCTGAAGATAATAGTGTAATTGAACAAAATCGCTTTCACCAAAAGTTATCCGGTAGTCCAGTCCCTCCGGGGAGAATTCTTTTTCCAATTCAGACTGAATTTCCCGGCCGATTCTTTCGTTATATCTTTTCCGGGAGAGGATAACCATAATTGTTAAACCCTGGTGATAAGCGTCCGGTCGTGCCCGGAGCTTAAAACCGGTTTTGCCGTAGGCCTCAACTATCGCCCGGATGTCTTCAATTAGATCCTCCACCGGGGACATAAACAGAAGGTGTTTGGGCATATTGTTGTAAATAGTGTAGACGTCCCGGTAAAGGTGTGTGTGTTTGGTGATGTTTTCTCGATCGATTAAATCCTGAAATTTTTTTCTTAGCAGAGGTATGTTAACTGCGGGTTCGTTTAAAACCCGGTCAGTAAAAAGCCCGACTAATTGATATTCCCCGCAAATATTTCCTGACTCGTCGAGATTTTTGATAGTAATGTGATCCAGTTGTTCGGCCCGGTATACGTGGCTTTTAGCTTCCGTTTTTTTAACGGTGAGTATCATTCGGGAGGTAACTCTTTCCTGGACTCTGAATTCCAATTCTTCTACCGGTACGGCTTCCTTATAATCAGTGAAACGCTCCTGCTTGAGAATCCCCAGGTTACTGCCCGGAACAGTTTTTAATTGCTGCTCGTCTTCCGTGCTTTTAAGCTGGTATTCACGATAACCGAGGAAAACAAAATTTTCATTGATAACAAAGTCAAGAAACCGGCGTGCTTCCGAAAGGAGATCCTTTTTATTAGGTAATATTTCTTGGTAAGAGGTAATAAGTTCACTGATTTTTCGAGCCCTGGCAGTCATTTCTTCAAAATCAGAAACCGCTAATTTAAGTTCTTCCAGACTCTTCTCAACCGTTTGTCTGATTTTGGCCAGCCCGCTATCGTTCTGACGATTCAACTGCAAATTAACGAGCAATAGCGATTTTTTGCCATCGTTTTCCGGAGAAATAACGGTGGTTTCCATTTGACTATCGTAACTGTAAGAAAAGCGGGAGTAGAAGATATGCTGGATTTCCAGGCCTGACTGTTGCAAATTTGCCTCAAGAGAATCAACCACAAAAGGGAGGTCGGCCGTCACCAGATTAACCACTGTAAATGGAGAGGACCAGGAATTAGTTTCCGGGGAGGGGTTAATTAATTTCAGTTGTTCAGTCTCACCGGAGCTGAATTTGTTAATTTCTTCATAAATGAACTCCAGGAAACCTACAAAATCCCCCGGTGAATAATTGTCAAGAAATGCGGCGGGGAGATTGTCCATAGCGGTGTATAATAGCTTCTGGAGTTCTTTTAAAGGTGGTCCCGAGTGTTTATCCTTGAGTAGCTTGTTAACCTTGTTCAAAAAAGGTTTTTGTGCGGGCTGCCCCTGGTCTGATTGTAAAGGGAATACTTCCATTTCATCCATTAAAATTACCTCCGTTACCTGAAAATTTTAATAATTGCGGACCTATTTTATGCTTTGGTGAATTAAACAACTAAGTGCAACATAAAACAGTAACGACTGCCACTATATCTCCCCTCCCCTGGTGGGAGGGGATTAAGGGGAGGGGGAACGATGACACGAACAGTGTTCACCCCCACCTAACCTCCCCCATCAGGGGGAGGAATGATAGAATGAAAGTTGTTGCATTTGATAGTTGAATTCAAGTGTTTATTCTCACTAAACTATTATGATTTAAATTCTATCAGATAAATTTAAATAATATAGCCCGGAGAAGGTTCTGAGGTTTTGTCAGAATCTTGAAATGTCCCTTCCCGGAGTATGACAATATACGTTAGGGCAAGGACAATGAGGGAGTCATTTTGCAGTTTGAGAAAAAAAGCAATTGATTTTTGTTACGGGATGTTGTATATTTACGACGAAAAGGACAGGGATTGTCAAGTCAACCTAAGGATGGGTTAAAAGTGACTATTGATTTATCAAACCGGATTAGTCAGAATGGCTCCAGGCTACCGACCAGTGATCATTCCCGTCCGGGTCTGGGGTCAGAGTCTCCTCCCTCTAAAGTTGAACCACCTGTTCCTGAAGAAAAAGAAGAACAGAGCCAGTCTGCCCGGCCTGAGCAAACCTCGCGAACATCCCCGCAGGATTCACCCCCTCGTCAGTCGCGGCCTCAATCGAACCGTTCAACCGGCCAGCAACAAGAGGCTAATAACCGCGGAGCTGACAGAACTCCGGAGCAGTCCGAGCAAACCGGAGAAAGTAATAATTCCGGACGTTCGTCTCGACCGCCTGCCGGTGGAAGGATTTCCATTATTAGTCCTGAAAACGGAAATAACAATTCTGCCCCTCGGGTAGAAGAGGGTGGGCAGTCCGACCGGGAGTCGCCAGAAAACACTTCCAGCCAGCCCGAAACCGCCCGCCAGGCCGAGGGCCAGAAAAAAAGCCAGGGCCCCCGAAATTTATCTCCTGAAGAACGACGTAAGCTGCGAAAATTACAGCGGATTGACAGGAAAGTGCGGGCCCATGAGCAGGCTCACGTTGCCGCCGGGGGTGCCTACGTTAAGGGCGGCCCCAACTATAATTACACATATGGGCCAAACGGAAAACGATATGCGGTTGGGGGTGAGGTTAGCCTGGATACCGGCAAGGCCCGGACTCCGGAAAAAACATTGCAGAAAATGCAGCAAGTAAGAAGAGCTGCCCTGGCCCCTGCCGAGCCCTCCAGCCAGGATTACAGCGTCGCCCGGAAGGCGGCTCAAAAAGCAACAAAAGCGCGGATGAAGCTGGCTAAAAAAAGTCGAAAAGATAATCAGGGTGAAACAGGTGATCAACAGCAAAACTCACCGGCCGGGCAGAATAAATCTCCCCGTCGTTCTACCCGGCCAGAACAGAATACAATTGGACAGAAAAAACAACCACAGTTCCAGGAACAAGCAGGGGAGCGTTCTCGGGAATCAGAACCGGTAATTGTCGGTCGTCAGCAAGAACCCGCGCCCGGTAATGAAGCTAAAAACAATTTAGTTGGTATGTATAACCGGCAGGGTAATTCGGCTGGAATAGCTGGTGGTATCAACAGTCAGTCCGGTGGGGCAGTGCTGGGCAACCGATTAAATCTGAGGGGTTAAGTGACTACCCCTCTTCGTCGTAAGTTTCGTGATGTCCCGTTTTTTCCTCTTCAATTGGGTCTTCCTTTTGCTTATCATCGTTTTCTTCGGCCATCGTATAAGTCAAGGTAGGGGATTCTTCAGCCCGGCCGGTGTTACCCCCCAGGACATTAGCAATGTGTTCCCGTGCTCTTTCCATTGCCTGCTTTGTTGATTCCAGCAGAGTTTTCTGGGCCACAAATATTTTGTCAGCCCCGATTTCCTCGGTGGCTCCGGTCTCATCAAAAACCTCTCTGATATGAGGAGTAGCTCCGCAGATCATCAGGGTTCTATCTTCCTCGCGCAATTGCTTGGCCAGCTCAATAAGCGAGTTTACGGCAGTGATGTCAAGGTTCATCGCATTTTTCATTCGGAGAATAATTACCTTTAGTTCAGGCGATTCTTCCCGGAGCTTTTTTATCCGGGATTTTATTGGTCGGGCCGAGCCAAAAAAAGCCTCCCCGGTTAAGTTGATAAAGGCAATTTGTGGATGGATTCTTTCTGCGGCGGCGGGAATTGTCTTCAGTTTTCCTTCTCGATCAATGATTAATTCTTTCATATCCGGTTGAGTGGCTTTGCGCAGGTGCAATAACAGAGAAACGATTATTCCAAGGTAAATAGCATAATCCAGCTTCAGCAACATCACTGAGAGAACTGTTCCGACAAAGACGATCCTGTCGCGACGAGTAGTAGCGAGAGATTTTTTGATTTTTTCCCAGTCAAGAATGTCGTAAGCAATAACGATAACCAGTCCGGCCAAAACCGGCAGAGGAATATAATAAATCAGAGGTGAAAACAGGGCCACCAGCAGGACCATAATAAGACCGGAGAAAATTGCTGCCATCCGAGTTCTGGCCCCCAGGTTATAATTGAGAAAAGAGCGGGTAAAAGAACCCGAAACAGGGAACCCTCTGCAGACACCACAGGCTATATTAGCCGCTGCCTGCCCCAGTAATTCTTGATTTTCGTTCAGAGATTCTGCCGCTGATTCAGCGAGGGAACTGGAAACTGTCAGGGCCTGGACACTGGCTAACAACGCCAGGGCGAGAGCCGGCCCAAAAAGACCGAATACCAGGTTTAAACTTCCATCTACAGGCGGCAGGGCGGGTAGCTGAAAGGTGAGTTGTCCAACCAGTTCTATCCCTTGCTGGTGCAATTGGAAATAGTAAGTAACAGCCCCCCCCGTAATAGAACTAATCAAGATGGCGGGTATACGGGAGTCAATTGTCCTTAACACTATAGTTAGCAAAATTGCGCCTCCGGCTAAACCCAGGGGGAGATAGGGGAAATTTTTCAGAAAAATAATATTGATGAGCTGGTTGAGAAAACGGGTGAAAAAGTAGGGAGAATTAATGCCTGATAACTGCAGAATGGAGTTGAGCTGATCTCCCATTATTACCAGGGCGCTGCCCGTAATAAACCCGTTCATTACAGCCAGGGAAACAAACTGGGCCAGGTTGCCGATTTTAAGTAGACTGAATATGAGCTGTATCAGACCAACCAGAATGGAAAGATAAGCTACCACTGTAACCGGCGAAATATTAGTTGATTTTACGCTGATTAAAATTCCCGAGATAACTACTGCAATTGTGCCGGTTGGACCGGTAATGTGGTAGTCGGAACTGCCCAAAAGGGAACCGAAAATAGCTCCGGCAATTCCGGCGTAAAGACCATACACCGGCTCTATGCCTACAATAAGTGCGTAGGCCATACACTGGGGAGCTGCCAGTAAGGCAACCGTTAAACCGGCAATAATGTCGCTGATAAATTTGTCGGAATTATATTTCTTTAGCGTGGAGAGAAAAGGTAAACCGGGCAAATCTCTTTTTAATTGGTCAAATAGCATAATTTACACCTGTAATTTTTAGTGTTATAAGATAATATCAATAGCCTAAAACTAAATACACCAAAAAAATATTTCATTGTATGTGATTAATGATGAGTATTAAAACAAAAAAAGAACGTTGGCGGCAAGTTTATCGTGAAAAAAGAAGACGTGTTTTTCCAAAAAATCGAAATCATGCCAGTTCTTCGCTGGTGGAAAATCTGGCGAGTTGGGAGCGATTGGCTGACTTGAAAAGGATTCTTTTTTATTATCCGGTCGGCAAGGAAATTAGTCCACTCGGGTTGGCCCAAAGCAATTGCCACGAGAATCACCTGATTTTTTATTTTCCCCGGATTAGTGAAGACCGGTCGGAACTGGAACTTTACGAGGTTACAGACTTTAGTACCCAATGCAGGCGGGGTAGTTATGGGATTATGGAACCGGTGCCCGATAAGACTCGCCAGGCGGCAATAGAAGAGATCGATCTGGTGTTAGTCCCCGGTGTTGTTTTTGCCCGTAATGGAGTTAGGATTGGCCGGGGGGCTGGTTTTTATGATAAGTTTTTAACCGTGGCTTTAACGGCGGTGAGTGTTGGCCTGGGTTACGATTTTCAACTTGTTCCGGAATTACCTCGGGAAAAACACGATCAACCGGTGGACTACTTTTGTTCAGAACTTGGTCTGCGGCAATTAGCGAAAGTCCCAACTTGACTTACTTGAGGATGGACCGGTACACTGTACACGCTCTTAGATAATTTTTTTTGGATCAGGGGGCTAACTACACGCTCTCCGAAAAGGGTCTAAAATCTCCTCCCCCTGATGGGGGAGGATTAAGGTGGGGGTGAAGAGGCCTCGTAGAGGCCGAACCACGCCCTTGAACTTTTTCCCCCTCACCCTGACCCTCTCCCGCCAGGGGAGAGGGGACTTTTCGGAGAGGCTCTAAGGCTCTAACTAGCCGAGGTGGCGGAACTGGCAGACGCGCAGGGTTCAGGACTCTGTGGGCTAACGCCCGTGCGGGTTCGACTCCCGCCCTCGGCACCAACTTTTCCCGCCGGTCATCCTCCAGACACCCACTTGCACTGCTTTTAGTAGTTTCTCTGGCTAACCTGGGAATAAACTCTCAGCTTGATTCGGTTTCCATGCGAAATGAAAAATATATAATCAGCAAATTTACAGGAGACGATTTTTAGTGAGCAAAAATAAAATCAAAGGACGTATAGAAAGACACGAGAAGGGCTATGGATTTTTAATACCCGAAGAAGAAGATGTCGGGGATATTTTTATTCCTCCCGGCCGATTGGCAGGAGCGATTTCCGGTGACCGGGTTGTAATCCGCCGCCATAAATCCGGGCGGGGTAAGAATCCGGTCGGCGAAGTACTAAATATTTTAGAACGAAAAATAAAACGGGTGGTGGGCACCCTGAGAATTGGTCGGGAAGGATCTATAGTAATTCCCGATACCGTCCGGTTGGGACGGGCGGTTCGGGTGCCAGATCAACGTTCTAATACCAGGGTGGAAGACGGGGACCTGGTCGAAGTGGAAATTGAAAATTATCAACCCCTGGAAGGGATTATCATTGATGTTCTGGGGGAACGGGGAGATCCGCAGGCGGAAGAAGAGCTTCTTCTTAAAAAATATTCGCTTAACCTTGATTTTCCTGATGCGGTTCGCGAAACAGCGGAAGATTTACCTGGCGAAGTTCAGCCTGAAGAAAAGAAAGAGCGTTGTGATTTGACTGACCTGGAGATATTGACTATTGACCCGGCCGATGCCAAGGATCTGGATGACGCGGTTTCTGTTAATATCACCGGCAGCGGAAACTACAGGGTAGGAGTGCACATCACGGATGTTAGCCATTACGTGCAGGAGGGAAACAAGCTGGATGAAGAGGCCCGCGAGCGGGGCACAAGTACCTATTTGGCCGAGCGGGTTGTGCCAATGTTCCCCCAAACATTTTCTAACGGAATTGGCAGTTTAGACCAGGACGAGGAACGGCTTGCTGTCTCCGTTTTCCTGATTGTAGATCCTTCCGGCGAGGTAATAGAATACGAGTTTGAAACCAGTTTTATTGAAATCGATGCCTGCCTGTCCTACGATCAAGTAGATAAATACCTTGAAGAAGGGACTGTGGAACCACCTCTGGGCAGGGTAAAGAGTTCGTTGGAAACAATGGTTGATATTTCCCAGAAAATGCGGTCCAGGCGTATGGAGCGGGGAAGCTTGAATTTTGATTTGCCGGAGGTTCGTCTTGAGTGCCACGAGGGAGAGGTCAAAGAAATTATTCCGGTAGAATACACTCTTTCTCACCAGTTAATTGAGGAGTTTATGATTGCGGCTAATGAAGCGGTTGCTCGTTATTTGACTAATCGCAATCTTCCCCTGTTATATCGGATTCATGAGCCGCCGGCCAGCGAGGATGTTGAAGAATTTGCTCGTTTTGTACAGGGCCTTGGTTATAACGTGGATACGTCCGGAGAACTCCGGCCTGAAAATTACCAGCAAATTATTAGTTCTGCCAGCGGGAAGACCGAGGAAAACGTGATTGCCTGGAATATGCTGCGTTCTCTACAAAAAGCACGATATGCTCCTGAAAATTTCGGGCACTTTGGACTGGCTTCGAAGTGTTACTGCCATTTCACTTCGCCGATTCGTCGATATCCGGACCTGACTGTTCACCGGATCTTGAAAAAGGCAATTGCAGATGAATTCAGTGAATCTGAGAAGACAAATTTACGAAAGGATTTACCGGCCCTGGCTCAGCACACCTCCGAGCGTGAAACAGAAGCTACTGAGGCTGAACGGGAGTCGGTGGACGTAAAATTACTTCAGTACATGGAAGATAAAGTAGGAGAGGAGCGAGAGGTTTATATTACTTCTGTTCTTGAATTTGGTTGCTTTGCCCAACTGGAAAATACCCTGGAGGGTTTAATTCACGTTTCTACTCTTGATGATTACTTTGTCTATAATGAGGCTGACTTTACTCTGGTTGGAGAGAAAACCGGGACTACACTACATATAGGAGACCGGGTAAAGGTTAAAATTGCCCGGGTGGATGTGCCCAGCCGGGAGCTTGATTTTGAACTACTGGAAATCCTTGAAAGTAACTGGGACGATTAAGATGGGAAAACAACTTGCGAAAAATAGAAAGGCTTATCACGATTATGAATTTGAAGAAAATTATGAAGCGGGTGTTGTGCTTGAAGGGACGGAAGTTAAGGCCCTGCGGGAGGGGCGCGGTAACCTTCGCGACTCTTTTGCGATCATCCGCGAGGAAGAGGCTTACCTGATTGGGATGCACATTGGGCCTTACAGCCATTCTCAGGTTGAACGTCAGCATGATCCGGAACGGACCCGCAAATTGTTGTTGAAAAAATCGCAGATAAAAAAGTTGACCGGCAAGTTAACCCGGGAAGGATATTCTCTTGTTCCCCTGCAAGCTTATTTAAACAAACGGGGTTGGGTAAAAATTCAACTGGGCCTGGGGAAAGGTTTGAAAAAAGTTGACAAAAGACGAAAAAAGAAAGAGAAAGACATTGAGAGAAGGTTAAGAAAAAATTTCAAAGCCCAAATTCGCTGAACTGCTGTAAATAAAATATAGTGGAATATTATTTGAGTTTATTAAGTTTTGATTGTTAAGATGAAATAGAATGTTAGCGGGATCTTTGGTCTTTTTAAATAAAATATGGGGGCGACTGGCTTCGACGTAATGTTGAAGAAAAAGAGGGCATGCCGGGGTTGGCCTGTTCACCCCGTCAGAAAAGAACGGGCAACGTTCATTTGCCGAACGTCCAATGGCTATGGCGGCCTAACATAGCTGCCATGCTCCGCAGAGTTGCGGAGCACTCCGGCCGATTGTTTTCCCTGCGAACATCGGTTCCGGAGTAACGACAGCAGGGGTCCGCTTGCATTCCCCATCCTTGTGTGAACCGGACTATTTTAAAGGATGGTGCCGCCGACGGGATTTCCGGTCTGTTGGAGACCGTCTGCCAAGTTTTTCGGAACAGACTAAGCATGTAGGCCTTTTTTTCCGAAACATTGCGGACGCGGGTTCGATTCCCGCCGCCTCCACCATTTTTTCTTAGCCCGAATAATTCATGAAAGTTTTACTTTCTTGAATTATTTGTCCCTATAAG
>CAZVWJ010000039.1:0-25700 GCA_964631325.1 uncultured bacterium
ATGAATCCGGAGAGTTATGTGTTCTTCGATAACAATCGCTCAATTTAGGTTTAAGTTAGACGGGGGCAATCGGTAATAATGAGTAATTCCCGATTCGGTCAGCTTCAGGAATTCTGGTAGGCGGTGAAGGCTTCACGGATAAACCAGAGGGTGAGGAAAATAATTGCGACAATCAGGGAAAAAATAATCCAGCTACCGGTGGCTTCGGCGGCAGGTTTAAGGGGGAAATAAACAGCCAGGGTTGAGCGAAGGCGGGCGGGAAGATGCTCGTTAAGCTGGTAAATTAAAGTAAGCGCAGTAATCAAGACCATAAACAGCATGGGGAGAAGCGTATAGACCGTGGGCCGGTTGCGTTGATAGAGATAGACCGTGACAGTGAGCAGACCAAGCGCGGCGAAAAGCTGATTGGTGGCGCCAAACAACACCCAGATAAAGATTCCCGCCGGCTGGCCGTCAATTTCCAGCAGAGCAAAAAAACCGATTCCACAGACAGCGAGAAAACTGGCCGTCCACCGGTTCAGTCCCCAGAGCGCCCGTTTGCTACCGGTTACCGACTCAACCAGCTCTTCAACATTGTAACGAAGCAGACGGGTGCCGGAATCAAGCGTGGTCATGGCAAAGGAGACAATGACCAGGGTAAGAAACATCTCCGCAATATTTTTGGTTACCCCCAGGGGAGCGGCCCAGGCACTAAAAAGGTTGGCTCCCCCTTTAATAAAAGCACCCAACTTGGCGGAGAGGCCGGAAGCCTCGGCCCAGCTCGCATAATGTGAAAACCACTGTTCACTGCCGCCAAGGCCGGCAACGCAGGCAAGGACTACAACCAGGGCAAGCAGGCCCTCGGTGAGCATCCCCCCGTAACCGACAAAAAGGCCGTCTTCACCGTGGTTCAACTGCTTGGCCGTGGTGCCCGAGGAAACGAGACTGTGAAAACCGGAAACCGCACCGCAGGCAACAGTGATAAAAAGAATCGGAAACAGCGGCGGCAAATCAGCCGGGGCGCGAGGCCCGTTATTTATCGCCGGAGCGGAAATAGCCGGATTGAGCCAGATCAAACCAAAGTAGAGGACAGCAAGCCCGGCATAGAGAAGATACGAGTTCAGGTAATCACGCGGCTGGAGAAGGAGCCAGACGGGCAAAACGGCGGCGGTAAAGGCATAGGCCATTAAGATATAAGTCCAGGTATCAACGGAAAGATTAAATTCATAGCCGCTCCCGTGGATGAAAACCAAAGCCAACCCCAGGAGACCGAGCCCGGTTAGTTTTGGCAGGCTTAACAAGTCAAGCCGTCCTAAAGTCCCCATCAGCATCGCAATCGCCATCAGGCCAAACACGGGAACCACCGTGCCCGGATACAGTTTGGCAAACAGCACCGCAACAATGTAAGCAAAAACCCCCATGGCCAGGGAAATCAGGAAGAAGGTGAGGATTAAAAATAAGAGGCGGGCCCGCTGGTTGACAACCCCGGCAGCAACGTCACCGATTGACCGTCCCTGGTTGCGAAGCGAAAGCCCGAGGGTGGTGACATCATGCACTCCTCCGATCAGAATCGAGCCAAAAATAATCCAGACCAGGGCCGGCAGCCAGCCCCAGATAACGGCAACGGCAGGTCCAACTATTGGCCCGAGTCCGGCAATCGAAGAGAAGTGATGTCCAAACAGGACCCAGCGGTTGGTGGGGACGTAATCCACGCCATCCCGCAATTCATGAGCAGGGGTCGGTTCATCAGAACTGAGAGGAAAAACCTGCCCCGTCAAAAATTTACCGTAAAGGAAATAGGCGGCCAAGAAGATTGCCAGACCGACAAGAGCAACCAGCAAAGAGCTCATTCCTGTTCAGCAATCCCTTTTAATTGAGCTGAGTGTATATCAATCGTTTCGGCCGGATAAAGCTCAGCAAACAGATGATAAAGAGACTCCTGTTCACCGGTCGCCCAGTATTTCTGCGGTCCACCATCCGCTTCCCCATCCGTCAGCTCAACGGCCAGTCTTTCCGCCAGGATATTAGCCGGATCCACAATTTTAACGTCGGACGACAACAATTGCTCAAGAACCGGAACGAGAAAAGGGTAATGGGTACAGCCAAGTATTACCGTATCGACTTCTGCTTTTTTTAGCGGCTCAAGCAGAGGCTGAAGTGTCTGCTTAACCAGCGGCCCGCTCAAGTGACCGGATTCAATCAGGGGGACAAGCGGAGAGCAGGCCTGCTGGATCACATTCAAACCAACTTCTTCAAGCTGGTCCAGATAGCGCTGACTCTTCACCGTGCCGCTGGTCGCAAGAACTCCCACATTACCTTGCGAACTCTGTTGTCGAACCGACTCAGCAAGGGAGGGATTGACCAGCCCGTAAATATTTTTGTCGGGAAAACGCTGACGGGCCGCATCAAGGGCAACACTGGAGCTGATATTGCAGGCCATCACAACTGTTTCACAGCCCTGTTCAACCAGAAATTCAGTTGAAGCCAGGGCAAATCGCCTGACTTCTTTTAACGGCCGGTCTCCGTACGGACAATGAGCGGTATCAGCAAGGTAATGAAAATCTAAATCACCAACTCGTTCCCGAAAAGCTTCCAGGACGGTTAAGCCACCTACCCCGGAATCAAAAAAACCAGCCGGCTGGAACTCAGAGGAGGATTTCATCTATTTCACTGGCCTCTTTACCCGCCTTGTTCCGGGGCTCAGAAACAGAGTTAGTGCCGGAAAGAGGCGGCAAGATGACAGAACCACTGGAGGGAAGCTCGGAAAGCACCGCGGCGCCCTGGGTCCGAACTTTTTCATATTCTTCTATGAATTCCAGTTCTTCCGCTGATTTTCCCAGGCCCCTGTCGACCTGCATCTGGATAAACCGGTGATTGAACAAATCCGTATCAGAAAGTAAATCAACCAGCCGCAAAAGTTTAACTGTTTGCGGGGGATAGACGTTACTGCGTCCGTCTTTCTCCACCGGCAAATCATACTTCTTACACCAGTATTTCACGTTTCGCTTGGAAATACCGGTTTCTTCGACAACGTCATCTACATACATATCAGCCATCTTACCGCCTCCTGGAAAATTTATATTTTTTAAGTGAAATAATATTTTAATGTCCGGAAACGTTTTTTTCAACAGAACTACTGTTTACCGGACTGCGAGAGATCATTAAGTAATTGGCGCTGGGTGCGTTTGAAAACCGGGTGGAGAAATTCTGGCGCAATTTCTACCAGGGGCTGAAGCACAAAACGGCGCCGGTGCAGACGTGGGTGAGGAACAATTGGTCCTGAATTGATCACCTTTTGGCCGAGGTATAACAGATCGAGATCAATCACCCGGTCAGGTTTATTTTCTTGCCGGTTACGACCAATTTTTTGTTCCAGCTCCAGCAACCAGTCCATAACCTTACCGGCCGATGTTTCAGCAAAACCCTCCAGTTTAACAACCTGGTTTAAAAACTTTTTTTCCGTCCTCACACCCACCGGATCTGTTTCTATAATTGTAGAACTATCGATTGTTTTTGCCCGGAGAGCTAAAAGCCGGCGGGCTTCCTTTAAATTATCCATCCGCTCGCCAAGGTTACTCCCCAGACCAACAAACAATAAGTCACTGTTCATTTGCTTTATCACCAATTATATGTAAAAATTCAAATCCTAACTGCCAATTAGATTATCCTACTATTCTGGAGGTTACAAATGAACTTTTTGGTTATTAACTGTGGCAGCTCTTCGCTAAAATTTAAACTAATTGAAACCTCACAACAACAAATTGATAACAACTCCGATCGTATACTTGCCTCGGGCCTCCTCGAACACATAGGACATAAAGAAGCTAAAATACATTTCCGAACTGACAGTATCCGCCGAGATAAACAAAAAAGACTTGAAAACCATCACGAAGCCCTGGCAGTAGCGATCGAATTTCTCGAAAGTGAGGAGGGGCCCCTCTGTTCTTCAAAAGACTTAGACGGCGTCGGCCATCGGGTTGTGCACGGGGGAGAGCTTCTCAGTGAATCGGTAATCATTGATGAAAAAGTAGAAGACCAAATCGAAGAGTGTATTCCGTTCGCTCCCCTGCACAATCCTCATAACCTGGAAGGGATACAGGCGGCCCAGGAAGCCTTCCCGAAAAAACCACAAATTGCTGCCTTTGACACCGGCGTCCACCAGAGCCTGCCGGAAAAAGCTTACATGTATGCCATCCCCAAGAAATACTACCGGGAGCACGGGATTAGACGTTATGGTTTTCACGGCCTCAGTCACCGTTATCTCCGGCTGCGCTGTTCCCAATTAATGGACAAAGAGGTAGCGAAGATAAATGTCGTAACCTGTCACCTGGGCAACGGAGCCAGCCTGGCGGCATTCAACGGTGAAACTGTAGAGGACACCTCGATGGGGTTTACTCCCCTGGAAGGTCTGGTAATGGGCACCCGTTCAGGGGACCTGGATCCAGCGGTAGTTACCTATATAATGGACCTTGAGGACTACTCCCGGAAAAAAATAGACGCGATGTTAAACAATGAAAGCGGCCTGCTGGGTCTCTCCGGGGAGACAAACAACATGAAAGCGCTACTTGAAAAAATGGGACAGGGCGATGAAGCAAGTGAACTGGCGGTTAAAGTCTTTTGCCATCGACTTAAAAAATACATATCCGCCTACCTCGGCGTTCTCAACGGCGCCGATGCAATCGTCTTTAGCGGGGGGATAGGAGAAAATTCTTATGAAATACGGCGGCGTTCAATCTGTGAATTAGAGGGGCTGGGAATCAAGTCAAATCAAACAGCAAACAAGGAACTGGTAGGCGAAGAAGGTATTTTTACGGGGAATGACTCAAATACAGAACTTTTTGTTATTCCCACCAACGAAGAACTTATGATTGCCCGCGATTCTTACCGTTGTCTACACTCCTGAACTCAGTCTTTCTCTTCCACCCAGTGTCGGCGGGCCGTATCAAGCCAACCGTGTTTTCCAACGGCCCGGAGATCAGGGTAAGTCCATTCCTGCGGTCCCCAGTTTCCGTGGGAATATATTAAAGTTACTTCGGCAAAAACTTCCTCGCCCAGATAAATCCGATGAGCTTCATTCTTCCGGCTGGCCAGGACAAATTTAGCTCCCGTCACATAACCCGGATCAATATTTACCTGTCTCTCACCGGCCTGCGAATTTTTCTTCTCCAGCCCGTTGGTAAACAGCTTCCGAGCCCGCAGTTGCCCGGCCGAAAAGAGGTCTTCAAACAGATACCACCGGCGCTGTAGACCAGGCCCCAACTCAGGTTCATAATAATCTGTAAACTGACTGAAATCATAAGCCTGTCCGGAAGCAAGTAGATTTCCGTAACGTCCGGTTAGCCGCTCAATAACCCGATCAGGAGAAAAAGCGGAGGAATGAATTAAACCAACCACAAAGACAGCCGGATAATCGAGCATACATTATTTCTCGGAAATAGTTTCTTCTACTTTGACGCCAAAATGCCTCCCGGCCTCCTCGTGGTGAGCGAGGACCCGGTCCCCCGGTTCCAACCGGACCACTGAAACAGTCTCGCCCTCGGGTGTAAGCAAATTGATTGTCTCCGCGTTTTGCAGAACAAGAGAGATCAACTCTTCACCCGAGTCCGTCTCTACCTTTGCTTCTACTTTCATCAGGGGACGCCGTTCAAGCTTGGCCCGCCCCAGGATAGCAGATTCCCCCTCTCCCTCGGAATTCACTATCATAACTTCATCGCCGGTTTCCAATTCAGAAAGGTATTTTGTCTTATCCGCTGGAACCTGGATGTAGGCGTGTACTCCTCCGGCATTTACCCTGAATGGACGTGAAGCAACATACTCGGATTCCTTGACCTCGGCCGCAACAAGAAACATCCCGCCACTGGAATCACCAATGAGCATCCCCTCCCCCATTCCCATCATTGTACAGGTATCCACACAGACTCGATCACCAAGACCCACCTGTTCCACCGAGGTCACTTCCGCGGGAACAAGATCAAAATTTCTGGTGGAATTTTTCAGTAAATTTACTGTTTTATTTACTTCAGCCAGACTGGTTGTATCCAGCAGAACTCCGTCCACTCCCTGTTCCAGTGTCTCCAGCGCCACGCGAGCGTTTTCGGCCGAATCCACGGCGGCAATCAGGTTATCAGTCCGGGCAATTAAATTTTCCAGAGGGATAATCATCCAGTCCCCGGTTTCTACGATAACAAATCGGTGTCCCGCTTCAGAAAGGGCTCGTTCCTCATCCTCTTTGTTTTCAATCCGCACAGTAGTAACATCCTCACCGGGAACCAATTCTCCGTCCGGCGTAATCGTGGTAACAACCCCCAATTGCTCGACTTGTTCCCCGATCGATTCCTCACAATAGATTCCATCCACTCCGGCTTCCAGGCAACCGGTTATAAACTCCCGCTCATAGCTATCAACTTTTACCCAGATGGTGCCTCTGTCACTCATTTAAAATCGCCTCCGCTTGGTCAACAGAATCATCGTTGTGAACAATAGTGGAAATAGCCTTAACCATCCGGGCGGGGTTTTTCGCCTGGAAAACATTTCGGCCAATTGAAACTCCACGAGCTCCGGCAGATTGAGCCTCTTTAACCACCCGGAGAATACTACTTTCGTCATCCATTTTTTCCCCGCCGGCAATAACTACGGGGACCGGACAACCCTCGGTAACCCGGCTAAAACTTTCCGGATCGCCGGTGTAATTACATTTAACAACGTCAGCACCTAATTCCGCTCCCACCCGAGCGGCGTGGGAAACTACATCTGAGTCGTACTCATCTTCTATGTCAGGGCCCCGGGTGTACATCATTGTAATAAGGGGCAGACCCCATTGCTGACATTTGTTGCCGACCTGGGCAAATTTACGTAACATTTCGGTCTCGTCTTCGGCACCCAGGTTAACGTGAATGGAGACGGCGTCAGCCCCCAATCGAATTGCTTCTTCAACCCGGCAGGACTGCACCTTATAATTCGGCTTTAAAGCCAACGAAGTACTGGCCGACATGTGGACAATCAAGCCAATATCTTTTCCACCCCCGCGATGACCGTGACAGACCATCCCCTTGTGCAGCAAAACGGCAGTTGCACCGCCTTCCACTACTCCGTCAACTGCATTGGCCATATTTTCCAGCCCGCTGACAGGACCAACGGTCACCCCGTGGTCCATCGGCACAATTACTGTCTTCCCCGAGTGACGGTTCATCAATCTTTCCATTCTAATGTCCTTACCAATCATTGCTTTTCAGCTCACCTCGTCTACAATAAAAATAAACCCTGTAATCTTTCATTTACGGCAGCGCATCAAAACCAATAAATTCAGCCGATTCTGCAAGTTCTTCTTCTATTCGTAACAATCGATTGTACTTGGCAATCCGGTCGCTCCGACTCGCCGAACCGGTCTTAATCTGTCCCGTGTTCAAAGCTACTGCCAGATCAGCGATAGTCGTATCCTCAGTTTCTCCGGAACGGTGGGAAATCATGGCCGTATACGCGGAAGACCGGGCCAGGTTTACCGTATTAATAGTTTCCGTCACAGTACCTATCTGGTTCACCTTGATCAAAATCGAATTAGCCACGTCTTCATCAATTCCTTTTTGCAACAACCGGGGATTGGTGACAAAGTTATCGTCACCAACCAGTTGCAGCTTATCGCCAAGGTTAGCAGTCAGCTTTTTCCAACCGGACCAATCGTTTTCGTCACAACCATCTTCAAGAGAAACTATCGGAAACTCTTCAATCCACTCTTCGTATAAATCGATTAACTGACCAGTATCCAGACTCCGTCCTTCGCCGGCAAACTGATACTCCCCGTCCCGGTAAATTTCAGAAGAGGCCGCATCAAGAGCCAGGGCTACGTCATCCCCGGAAAGATAGCCGGCCTTTTCAATTGCCTCTACGATTAACTCCAGAGCTTCCCGGTTAGAGCCCAGGTCGGGAGCAAAACCACCTTCGTCACCGACAGCGGTGCTGTAATCTCGTTTCTGCAGAACTTCCTTCAGAGAATGAAATACCTCCACCCCCCAACGCAGTGCTTCCGAAAAACTTGGAGCACCCCCGGGAACAATCATAAATTCCTGGATATCAACATTATTATCCGCATGTTCTCCGCCGTTTAATATGTTCATAAAGGGAAGCGGGAGACGACAGGCATTTGCTCCTCCCAGATACCGGTAAAGTGGCAGATAACTCCATTCAGCCGCCGCTTTTGCAGTCGCCATTGATACGGCGAGAATAGCGTTAGCTCCCAGATTCGACTTATTGTCACTACCGTCAAGATCCAGCATAATTTCATCAATCTCTCTCTGGCCGGCAGCATCCACACCGAGCAATTCGGGACGAATTTTTTCGTTTACATTTTGAACAGCATTTTTAACCCCTTTACCGTTATAACGATGGGGGTCTTCATCACGCAATTCCACCGCTTCCTTTTCACCGGTGGAAGCTCCGGAAGGAACAAGAGCGTAACCTTCAAATCCACTCTCCGTGACAACTTCGGCTTCTACTGTAGGGTTCCCCCGCGAATCAAGCACCTCACGCGCATGAACTTCAGCTATACGAGACATAAATTTACCTCCTAAAATTGATTTCTTCTTACTTTTCTTTTACGAGAAGAAAAGTAAGCAAAAGAAACCTGTTATATAAAAACAAAAACACAAAATACTATTAATTAACCAACAGGTTTTTTGACCTTAACTAATAACTAACTATATTTTATCTAACGACTGTACCTTCAGCCACCCGGGTATCCGGTTCAAGTAAAGAAACACATTCGCTGGCATCGGCAGCAAGCAACATTCCTTCACTCTTTTCGCCCCGGATTTCAGTGGGATCGAGATTGGTGATTACAACTATCTGCTTGTCCTCAAGCTCACCCAGCTCGTATTCGCCTCTAAGACCGGCTACTAACTGCCGGGTTTCGGCCTCACCCACCTTAACTTCAAGTAACAAAAGATTATCAGCATCCGGATGAAGTGCAGCTTCCACCACCGTTCCCACCTTGATCTCCAGCTCCTGAAAATCTTCAAAAGAAACAGTCATTTATTTTAACCTCCGGGTTGAGAATAATATACTTTCAACAGAACAAACATCATATCAAAACCCTGTAACCTGTCAAATCTCTATCAGCTTCTCAGAGTAAACTATCAGCGGTGAGAGCACCAATCATACTAAAAATCCCGGCTATAGATAGAGCTTTTATTGTGGCCCAGACGGTTGCACTGAACACCGTTGGTGCTGTGAACAAGAAAGCCATAATGCTCACCGAAGCAAAGGAAATAATCAGCAGAGAAATAAACCGGAGGGGAACCCCAAACAGGCTTTTTTCTTTTTCTTCTTCCCGCCCTTCGGCTCGAAATAAACCGGCGTAACCAATAATTACAATTATCAGTAAAGCTCCGATAAAATGGAAAACTCCCATACTGGCACCCAGTTTCCAGACTTCCTCGGTTACCACAAAAGGTCCGGACAACAAAAATCCGCCGACAAGCTGTTGGACTACGTCATCAATGCCAAAATACTTCCCAAACACTACTATACCTCCTCAATTATGGCAGAACTTCAAAATGCTTTTGGATTCCAGATCGTAGTTGTTTCACTCCCCTGTCCGGAATGAAATTTTGAGGTTCTGAATTATGCGGCCATTACTTTGACAGCACGGTGCAGTCAAAGTATAATATTTAGTCCTCATTTGATTGGGCCGTAGCCAAACGGTAAGGCAACGGGTTTTGGTCCCGTGACTCCAGGTTCGAGTCCTGGCGGCCCAGCTTTTTTATCCCTTCACCTTGAGACAATTTCTACCGCTGTCCTTGGCCTTAAACATCGCATTATCCGCTGCATTTAAGACCTCCCCCGGGGCTGAAAACTTCTCCGAAGCCTCGGCAAGTCCAACGCTTATCGTCACTTTTTTCTGTAAAACCTTTGTGGCCTGTTTGGTTTTTCGGGTTACTCCCACCTTATTATTTGCAATTGTTTCCCGCAGCCACTCCGCCTCATCCCGGATTGATTCCACCGTTTCACCAGAATAAACTATTGTAAATTCTTCGCCGCCAAAACGATAGACAATTCCCGAGGAATTAAATTCCAGAATATCCGCTACCTGCTGGAGGACTTTATCTCCGGCGTCGTGCCCGTATTTATCATTGAAGGTCTTGAATTTATCAATATCAATCATAGCGATGGCATACTCTCCCGTTAACCGGGTCAACTTCTCATCAAGGGCCATCCGCCCCCGGACCTGGGTTAGCGGATCAAGATAAGCCTTGTCCCAGGCAAAGTTAACCACCTTAAACAGCAACAGCAAAGAGGCTCCCGTCAACAGAAGAACCTTTTGTAATTTATATGAATATGCCTCCGGACTCCAGGTCCTTAACTGGGGCCAGAAGGCAAGAGCAACTGCAACCGCAACCCAGAATAGTAAAAACTGGTTGTGCATGTAAAAAGAACGTTCCCAGTTCAGGCTAAAAGTAACCAGGGCCAGAGAAACCGGAACTATAAAGACGGCGGGAACCGGAAACTTCACTCCCGCTAAATTTAGTTCCCAGGTAAGCAATTCATGAGCGGTAAAAATAAAGGGATCCCGGATAAAAAACTGTAAAAAAGGCCAGATGAAGAAGAAAAATAGCACCAGGACAAAAAATTGAATAAAGGCTGAGTTAGTAAAGACCCCAGAATCACGGGTAAAATGTATCGCAATTATTAACAGGGGTAAAACAAAATAGAGGGAAGAAAAGTTATAAGCCAAAAATTTATTAACCATATTCCCGGCCGGTAAAACAGAGAGGAAGGGACGCCCAAGAACAATTAAACTTACGATTAATAAAACCAAATCAATCAAAAACAGCCGCAAAGAGTTAAAGTAAGCGGTTAATAGCACCCCCCCGACAAGAAGAAAAAAGGGAGTAACCAGCAGTAATCCTCCCCAAGGAGTTCCAAATCCCACCCGGAGTTTACACCAGCCGGGGACAAAAAACAGGTAGAACAACGCTCCTGCGAGCAAACCGGCCGGAAGAACAAAATTAAAAAAGACTTTCCGCATCCAAATCTCCCGTCTAAACTACCAGTTTTGAATAACTTTTCGGTTGAAATCAGTTGAAACTTCCACCGGAATATACCGTTTTTTACAAGGCGGACCGGGGGCGTAATCATAGTGCAGCTTATTATCCTTTAAATCCAGTAGAATAATGGAAGACGAAACCGTCCCACTTTCTTCACCGTGCCGGCAAAGATTCTCGTGATCCTTAAATCCGTGATGCTGGCGACAAAAATTCTGCAGGCGACCGCGCAATCTTTCTACACTGGTCTCCGTACCGTGTCCCCCCCAGGGAAATCGATCGCGTGCCGAGGGAGGAAAAATCTCAATTGACGTCTGGTTAGAAAGAAAAAAACAACATTTTTCCTCATTTTTCTTTCTTATTTCGTCGTTTTTATTCAGTCGATAATAATAAAGTCCTTTCGAACCCACGACAACAATAGAAAAAGGATTAAAAGTTTGTAACTTCTTCCCCCCTAACCACTGTTTGGCGGCAGAAACATTTTCCGCTTTTTCCAGCAGTCCATTAACTAATTTCCCACGGCTGGGAGCAGAACTATCTTCTTCCGGGTCGGGCTGATTGGTCAGCGCCACCACAAGCCCTGCTTCATTTATTCCCAGCCAGGTTCCTCCGGCCTGCGGGTCCCGGGGAGCCAGGTAGCTATAACCACCTTCCTCCCGCAAAGCTGGCTTTTCACCACCACGATTGTAAAATTCATCACGATTTGACGCTAAAATTAAAGGTAAATCCTCTTTCATGTTAACCCAACCAGTAACAAAGCAAATTGGAACCACCTCTCAATTCAGATGATAATCTCTATTTTTTATCTTCAGTAGCGGCTCTTTTTTTAATCCGCCTGGCAATCTCCTCAGTTACCCCGGCCACTGTGGTTAGTTCTTCCAACGAAGCCTGGCGAACCCGTACCGGACTACCAAATTTTTCAATTAACCCCTTAACCCGGCTGTCTCCCAACCCCCTGATTTCTTTTAAACCGGAGGATATCCCTTTCTGACGCCGATCCCGGTGATAATTAATTGCAAACCGGTGGGCTTCGTCCCGGATTCGCTGAAAGAACTGTAATATTGTTGAATCATCCGGTAAATTATGAATCACAGAGGGAGAATCAACAAACAGCTTCTCTTCTCCCTTGGCCAGAGAAATAACCGGAATTTCACAATCCAATTCACGCAACACACGCCGGGTTACGTTAAGCTGACCGGGCCCGCCATCAACGAAAACAAGCTCCGGCAAATCACGGTCCTCTCTTTTTAACCGGCTATACCGTCGCCGGATTACCTCCTCAAGGGCTGAATAATCATCTTCGGATGACTCAACGGAGATTTTGAAGCGTCGATAACCTTCTTTTTCCGGTTCCCCGTTTAAAAAACGTACCAAGCTTCCAACTGTTTCCCGCCCCTGGTGGGTGCTTATGTCAAATCCCTCCACCACACGTGGCAAATCGGGCAAATCAAAAAGCTGTTTAATTCCATGTAATATATCTCCTTCCCGCCGGCGCCGGGCCAGCGATTCATTTTTGGCGGCCAGTCTGGCCGATCGCACCGCGGAATCAACCAGTTCTTTTTTTTCACCCCGTTGCGGGACTCGCAGTTCCACCTTCCGACCGGCTAAATCAGCCAGCCGGGCTTCCATCAGCTTTTCGTCAACAAGAGGTTCTGACAACAAAATCAAGGGTGGAATTTCTGTGGCCGAAGGGTAATAGGTAGCCACAAAATCTTGAAGTGGTGACTCCGGCTCAATTGCTGCAGCAGTCAAGTGAAACTCCAGCTTATTTACTATTCTATTCTCCCTGACTCTAAACAATTGAACAGTCATGACCTGTTCAACCCGTGCTACCCCTAGCACGTCAGCGCTATGAGTATGGCGAACAAAGGGTACCTCCTCCATCATTCCTTGCAGGGCTTCCAGACGATCTCTGTAAACCGCTGCTGCTTCGTATTTATGGCCAGCGGAATACGAGTTCATCTTTTCCTTGAGATAAGCTTTCACAGACTTGTATTTGCCGCGCAAAAACTGACAGAGCCGGTCAATCATTCCCCGGTATTCAGCCTGGCTTTGTTTCCCCACACAGGGAGCCTCACATTGCTTGATGTTATAGTCAAGACAGGGACTAAACTTATCGGCATCACCGCCAGGCGGAATTTTGTCCGAACAGGAACGGTAAGGAAAAATATCCCGTAATGTCGAAAGAGTTCGGCGCATACTTCCGACGTCAGTATAAGGACCAAAATAATGGGCGTCCTCCGGCTGTCGCTGTCTGGTTACTATCACCCGGGGATAATTTTCTCTGGTAGTTATTTTTATGTAAGGATAACTCTTGTCATCCCGGTAGGCGACGTTAAACCTGGGCCGGTGCTGTTTGATTAAATCATATTCAACTTTCAAAGCCTGCCGTTCACTGTTAAGGACTACCGTTTCAATCTGGTCGGTGTTTTCCACCAACGCCCGCTTGCGAGGTTCACGTTCAGTCGCAGCAAAGTGCTGGGGGACCCGTTCGGACAACCGGACAGCTTTTCCCACGTAAAGGACTTTCCCATTTTCTGCCTTAAAGAGATAAACTCCCGGTTCAGGGGGTAAATTATTAATTACTTCTACTAATTTCTCCGGAACTTCCACCCGTAGCCGCCTCCACCGTATCTGTCAGAGTATAACTCAACACCAGGGCCGTCTCCCCGTTATCCATGTAATAATCTTCTTTTTGATCAATCTCCAAAAAACCAAGCGAGCGATATAAACTCCGGGCGGGCTGATTTGAAACCCGAACTTCAAGCCGAATTTCCTCCCGTAGCTTGTGCTGATCTTTCATAATTTTCTCTACCAGAGCTGTGGCCACCCCCTGGCGACGAAAAGTTTCTCGCACCGCAAGACTGGTAATGTGAACGTAACGAGCTCGCAACCAGGCGGCCAGATGACCAATAACCTCACGCTCCCGTTCAGCAACCAGTAGCCGGCGGCGACCCGGATTCAACAATTGCCGATAGAAAACGTCTTTTGTCCACGGCGAAGGAAAAGCCTCCCGTTCTGTCCTGACAACCGCATCAATATCCCCGCGCTCCATTGCTCTTATATTAATTTTTGCCAATTTAATTCCCCCCCGGCTCCCGGGCATCACTTTTTCGCAAATAAAAAGGCTTCAAATGATCCGGATCATCCATATTTCCTTCCTTTAACCTGTATTTTGCCACTTCAATTAACGGGGGAACTAACAAACGGGCCTGTTCTTGCGGATAAAAATCAACTTCACCGGGCCATTCTTCAGGAACGGGAGACCATTGACGTCCTCGATATATTAATAACGATTCAGGACCTTCAAAACATTCCGTCCTCAATTTATTTGGTTCAATTAACCGGGGGGCTGATTCTTTTTGCAACCTGTTCCTTGACCTGTCCCAGCTAAAATCCTGGTGATATAACTCGCCACGACGAGCCCCGATTACAGCCCTGATCAGCTTCTCTTGACCCACCCCGTAACGGGCCAACAAACGGAGGGAACTAACCCCAACCAGGCTGGCCTGGCAGATCACTGCCAATACTTTTGCCACTGTAACTCCCAGCCGGATTGCGGTAAAAGCTCCCGGTCCTTTGAGGACCGCAACCGCCTCAATTTTCTCGTAATCCAGGTCACCGGCAGCAACAACTGAATCCAGGGCCGCAAATAAACGCTGGGAATGAGGTTGCCGGGAATGACGGTAAATAATCTCCTCGCTCCTTCCTTCCCGGGCCAACCCAACAGTTCCACCACGGTCTATAGTTTCAATCGCTAACAGCAAGGGGAGGATCCTCCTTTAAAACTATCTGTCTTTTTTCACGATCACAGTAACTTAGTTCTACTGTCAGAATCTTTTCCGGCCAGGTTAACTTCCATTTTTCAGCCCATTCAACTACAACCAGACTGGAACCAAAATAGTCTTCTATTCCGGCGGTTAACTGATTTTTCCGGGAGTCAATCCGATACAGGTCAGCATGAACAAGCGGGGGGGCAGTCTCCGGATAATTATTCAGGAGGGTAAAAGTGGGACTGCGAACTTCAGCGGCATCGCCTCCCAACCCTCGTACCATTCCCCGAATAAAAGTAGTCTTACCAGCCCCCAGGGGGCCAACCAGCGCAATTGCCTCACAGCTACGCCAGCGTTCCTTTAGTTCCACCGCTACTTTTTCGGTCTGTCGGGCACTTTCTGTTAACCAGGTGGACGCCTTAGTTTCTTCCATTTCAGACTTCCAATAAATTGAGATAGCTTAACAGAGCACTAAACTTACGGCTTTTACCGGGATGAAATCCGGAAGGGAAAAGGATGGAAAATGGCGGAGAGGGAGGGATTCGAACCCTCGGTACCCTATAGAGGGCACACACGGTTTCCAACCGTGCTCCATAAGCCAGACTCGGACACCTCTCCGTCGTTTAAACAGCTTATAAGGATAAAATATTTTTCATAAATGTCGAGTTTTTTACGGGTTTAATCAAACAACCGCTGATTAACATTAGCTTCGGTTTCATTTTCAAAATCACTCGGGTTTATATAAAAAACACTTTTAACAAATTTGCTAATCAGTTATCATCGTAGAAGCCAGAAGGGAGGAATTTTTATGTCGGCCAATAAAGAAGCCCGGCGTCATCTGCGTTTTGATCCCGAAAAAAACGGCCTTGCCGTTATCAATCCAACCCGACAGAACGAAGAGGATAAAATTATCGGGCTGTTGCGGGACGAGTCCTACGAGGGATTCGCCGCACTTTTTCGAAAAGATATGTTTTCTTATGTGCCCGGCGAAGTCCTCAAGGTCACTGCCGGACACATCGGACCACTCAACGCTGAGGTCGAATGGGTTTCTGAGTTAGACGAAAAATTCGTAAAGGCGGGCTTCAAATTCCACGGCTTCTCTGAACCGGAAGAATAGCATCTCCGCGTAAAGGGACTGTGTCCTAAAAAAGCGGAGGGGGTGGGATTTGAACCCACGATACCCTGTTAAGGGTATGCTCCCTTAGCAGGGGAGTGCCTTAAACCGGACTCGGCCACCCCTCCAGTAAACTGTACAATAATAAATCTCTTTTCCAGATTTGTCGAGTAAATTATGAAAATAAACTTCCCGGTGATTGAAAATGACCGTTGAAGAAAAATCCGCCGGTATAGTTCCTTGCTATTCCGGGCGGGAACAACCGTTATTTTTGCTCTTACTTTATCCTCAGGGTCACTGGGGATTTCCTAAAGGCCACGTGGAGGAAAAAGAATCGGACTGGGAAACCGCTTGCCGGGAGCTACGGGAAGAAACCGGTCTATCCAGACCTGAAAGGATGGGAAATAAAACTGAATCTTTTGATTATTACTATAAATTAGCCGGTAAACTGAGACATAAAACGGTAATATTTTTCCCGGCCCTGGTTCAAGATAACAACATTACCCTCTCCCACGAACACAGGGATTACCAGTGGCTGACTGCCACCGAAATTGCCGAACAAATTACGTATCAAAATGAAATTTCGATGTTTGAAAATTTACTTCCGGAATTCAAAACTGAATATTAATTTTCAAGTTTAAATTTTCACGGAGTTGATTTGATGTCATTGCCTCGATTAGGTATTGAAGTAAGCCCGACTGTGATCAAAGTGATCTGGCTCACTCAGCTCGGAGAATTAAAATCTATTGAAACTATCCCACTCCCCGTTAACAAGAAAGCGGGAGAAATCATCTATCCGGCTAACCAAACCCTTAAACGCCTCGAAAGTATCCCGGACCGTTTTCGTTTTAAAGGGGAATGGGAAGCGGCCCTGGCCACCGAGGGAACTTTTACCATTCTCTGGGATAACAAAAACGGTAAAACTCTTACCCCATTGCTTAACTGGAGAAGCACCCGGGGGAGCAGGGAGTATTCTAATTTCAATTCCGAACAGAAAGAATTAATTCACGCTGAAACGGGTATGGCTCCCTCCCAGGGCAGTCCCCTGGTAAAACTAATCCATTTTCTGAAACAGGAACAAATAAAGAAACTTGCCGGCGAAGACCGGCTACGGTATGGTAACTTAACCAGTTGGCTCCTCTGGCAGGCCACTGACGGTGACTTGCACTGGACAGATAGAACCCTGGCTCTCCGTACCGAGATGTTTAGCCCGAACACAAATAGCTGGTCCAAAAAACTCCTTCGTGAATTTGAGCTTCCTGCTTCAATTTTCCCTGCCGTGGAGAAAAAATTGCCTGAAGAAATTGCAGCCAATAGCCTGTGGGAACACGGCACCGTAGTAAGTTGCCTGGCCCGACAGGAAGCAAATATTATCGGCACCCAACCTCCACCTTTTTCCCGCAACCAGGTCCGGTTAGGGACAGATGGAATCATTACGGCTCCGGCGCCAAAGGACCATAACACACCCGCCCTTTCCCTCGTTGAAACACCCACCCCCCACGGACTTCAGCCACGCGTGTTAGGTAAAATACCGGCCGCAGGTAGTACTGTAAACTGGCTGATCAAGGTCCTGGGAATAAACCGGCAGACCTTTAACCTGTGGATCAGCCCCCCCTGGCCGGATGATCCACCGCTGTGGCTGACTTCTTTTTACGGGACCGGTGCTCCTTTCCAGACGGAACGGATGGCCGGTCTGCTTGGTTTCAGTGAAACTTCTTCCGCCCGTCATATTTGCCAGGGCCTGATCATTAGCCTGCTTCTGCACACTCGACAAATTATAGAGTATTTTCCGGATAAAGACTCCCGAACCGGAGTGACTCTTACCGGCAGTATGGGAAACTTTGAATCTTTTCCTGCCCTGGCTGCTGCCATCTGGGAGCGTCCCACTGCTCTTAACAACACCCCACACTTAACCGCCCGGGGCGCCTTAATATATTCAGACTGGCAATTTGATTACCTCCAGGTTGATCCCTGGAAAGACCTGCACCAGGAAGTAGTTCTGGCTGAAAAGAACATTGAAATTGAAAGATGGTGGGCAAAATGGCAAGAAACGATAAATCAATTCAACCTTGAATAAGAGGGGCAACAAATTAAATTCGTAGATCCATCATATTTCCAACCCCTTCCTCTTCAGAAACTTTTTTTTCTTCCACTTCTTCTTCCTCAAGTTCCGCTTCTTGTTCCTGGCGGCGGGCAAAATAACCCGCTGCTCCCTGGCCCCCTTCTTCGTCCACAGTCTTGGACTCGGTAGTATTGACTGAATCAACGTTTTCCCGCAGTTCTTCTGCCTCCAAACGCCGTGCCGTGGTCGACCGGTGCCTTTTCGCAGCCCGATCCAGCTTATCGCTCTCTTTGGCGGCGCGACCTTCCTGCATAAACAAAACCTGCAGGTCCATGGGACTAACAGCCATTTGGGGTCACCTACCCAAAAACAGTCTGGACGATCCCCCCTCACACGGAGCTATAATAGTTACATTCATATTATCGGCAATCCTCTTATTAAACTTTAGTCTTAATAATTCTCAGAAAAATTATCGTAACTACTCACCTATCCTCTCTCCGCTGGTGGGAGAGAGCTTGTCCTGCGCATGGACAGGGCCAGAGAGGGGGACCATCAGTTTCTTAGACAAAATTTTTGCGTCAAAAAGCCCTTTAAAACCCTTTTTACCCCCATCTGTATCTTCCCCCATCAAGGGGGAAGAGTTATTTTAAAGTTTTGCTCATCGCCCCATCAAGGGGGGGGAGATTTTAGACCCTTTTCGGAGAGAGTTTAATTAGCCGTGGGGGGGCGAAAAGAGAGAAATTCAATCAGTTTATCCCGGGTTTCCCGGGGATAAATAACATCATCAATTAAACCACACCGGGCGGCTTCCCAGGGATCACCGTACTGATAAAAGTCAGTTGATTCAAACCGCTCCGTTGTAGATTGAAAATCAGCCGGGGCAATTTCCGCTTCCGGCCAGGCTAACACCAGGTCAGCCGGCTCCTGACGGCGGGCTAAAACGGGAAAGGAAAGGTTGTAGGCTTTGCGTAAAACTACGGTCAGAATTGGGGAAGAATAATAATGAAATCCTTCTACAAGTTCTCCCAGACCGGAAAAAGGGACTATTTCCTCCCGCTCACCGGGGATGAGGCCGGGCTGGTCTACCAGACGAATAAGCGGTAACTGTGATTTTTTGGCCCGTTTGATCAGACGGGAGATTTTCCTGGCGGCAGAAGGAGTAATTCCTCCGGCTAAATAATCAGGTTGATTCGCAACCAGGGCCACCGCCCGTCCCGCAAGCCGGGCAAAACCGGTAACCACGTTCCGAGCAAAATTCGGCTGGAGTTCCAAAAAACTATCCCCGTCAAAAAGTCCCCGGATTACCTTCTTAATCTCATAGGGCTTACTTTTATCAACCGGAACCAACTCTGCAAGCGGCGTGGAAAGAGCCGGCGCTTCGCCAGAAAGCTGGAAGGGCACTTCTTTGTCGTTATCGGGCAAATAATTTAGCATTTCAATTGCTTTTTCCATTAACTTATCTTCATCACTGGCAACAATATCACAGAAATTAGTTCCCGCAGAAACTGTATTCTGAGATTTTTCCGCGCTCGCAGAAAAATCATCCGGAAGAAACTCAGCCCCTTCTTCTGTCAGCACAAAATCAACCAGCGGTGCCATAAAACTGTTAACGTTTTTTGTCCTTCCGGTAAACAGGCCAATCACGGGGAGCTCCCGGCGGGCTTCCACGAGGGCATCAAAAGCCTCCCCCCACTCGTCCAGTCCCTTGAGCTCAACAGGCGAAGTTAAGCCGCCCGGATTGACAATTACCAGCAAGGGAATCTGGTAATGCCGGACCCGTTGAACAAGTCGGGCAGCCTGGCGGCCACTGCCGGGTCTAAGGCCTTCACTCTCTGTCTCGGGAAAAACAAGCGCGGCAATGGTTCGATTATTTATCGTTCCAACCCCGGTCAGCAACCTTTTTCCCGACGAGGCTTGATCCGATAAAAAATCTATTTCTCCCGACAGGGGCTCAAACAATAAAAATGAATTGCTATCAAAAAGATGGGAAACCTGGACAACACTTTTACTTTTTTCTGAAGCTTTTGTCTGTTCGGAATCTAAATTTGGCTGTTTTTTGCGTAATTCGGAAAGTACTTCGGACGGACGGGCATTTTTTATAAAATCTTCACGATCGGTAGAAGCAGAATCGCTATTTTCTTCGGTAGACTCCGTCCCGCTTTCAGGTATTTCAGACATAAATTAAGCGGTTAAAATGAGAAAAACTACGAGGATAATTATAAGCGCCATAATGACAGCAAAAATAATTACCCAGTTCTCCGTGATTACTTTCAGTGGATCAGACCCACCTTTTTGCATCCCCTGAGACTTTCCAGCGGCAGTACTGGCAGGTACCAATATATTGACATCCTTGCCACACCTAATTTTGCCATAGACCCCCCGGCCGAATTGAACTCGCAGAGCCAGGGTATCCGCCTCTGAAACTTCTCGAGAAATCAGTTGGGCAGGAATTAACCCCGAATCATCGCGGCGCTTATTTAATACATTGGCGATCTTCTGTAATCGACTGGGATAATTTCCGAGGTCAACATAAATCAAATCTCCTATTGAGATCTGATTAACCGGCACCCCCTTGACCGGATCAATCTCCACCTCGGCCGGAACAACATATTCTTCGTCCCCTTCCTGTTCCGCACCACCGGCACTTTCTGTCGCCTCACCCTCCTGTTCCTGGATTCTTCGACTGAGTTCTATATCAATAGTAAGCTGCGGTTGGGTTAAATCCAGGTTATTGGTCAGTAAATCCCCTATTTCCAGCTCGATTTTATCAGGGTTACTGGCCTGAATCGCATCTTTAAGCTCCGTTCCCGCCCCCTGCAACGATTCGGAAAGGGCAGACTGAAGTGTCTCCGTGTTCCCTCCCATCTTCGGACCGGTTTTGTTAGCCCGGACCACCCGTTCCCCAAACTGGTCCGGGGATAAATCTATTGGTATTTCCAGAACCCCGTCGTCACTGGAAACAATCCCTGTTGCTGCTTCTAATCCATTTTCAATGAAACTCCAGACAATAAATATTAACCCGCCAAACCGACCATTGCTGGCCATAAACTTGACTTTGATACGTAATTTGGCAGGTTCAAGCAACTCATTTGCCTCAATTTCGTTCCCCCCCGAAGATTCCCAAGCAGCCTCAGCTAAAGATCGCGGGGCCTCCGCACCGTTTATGAAATCTTGTTTTGACATCAAATAATCCTCCCGGTAAATAATCTCCCCACTGTTAGCTAATTAAAGCCTCTCCAAAAAAGTTGGTTTCCTCACGCCATTGCCCTGACGTTCACAGAATTGTGGACCGGGCGTGGGCCGGCTCTTTGGATAACGCGTACGGGTCTCATTTTATAATGACAATGACCCAGACACGTTAAATCAAAAATTTTACCTCTTTTAATGAATTCCTGCTTTCGCAGGAATGACTTTTCGGAGAAAGCCTAATTAAAATCATAACGCATATTATATAAATATCCACAAATTTCTTGAATTACTCCCGAAACCTTCCAGATCATCCCCATTATCCATCTCAATCACTTAAAATAATTTCATAAGTTCACTGCAAAAAACTTCCCCCCCTTGTTGCGAGGAAACGCAAAGGGGGGTGAATCGGTGATTTACAACCCTCCCCTCCTCTTAATAACGAGTACGCGTCACAGGCCCTGTCCATGCGCAGGGCAGGCCCTCTCCCACCGTGGGAGAGGAGATTTTTTGCAGGGGACTCATTTCATAAATACTAGATATTTTTGTTTCAGGATCGACCTTCAAAATTAATTTTGCCCCGTATTGGCGAATCTAAGCCACATCCACCCCCAGCCGCGGTGATTCCCGCTACCGAACAATCTTGTCCTTTTCGTCCAAAAATTCAACCAGATAAAGCCGGGGAAAATATTTAACAATTTTCTAAAATTTCACCTAATTTTTTGGGTTCAGCATAATAATACCCCTGCTGATAAAAAACTTTCATCTTCAAAAGTTTCTCGGCCGTTTCCTGGGTTTCCACCCACTCTCCCACCACCGGCACATCAATTTGCTGGCCCAACTCAGCAAGAGAATGAACAAAATTCTGATTCATCTCATTTTCGTCCAGATCCAGAATAAAACTGCCGTCAATTTTTAGAAAATCAAGATCCAATTTCTTTAACGTTTGAAACGATCCGTGCCCCACCCCAAAATCATCCAGGGCAATTCTAAAATTATAATCATTGGTTACAGCCAGCAGGTTGTTGACAGCTTCCGAGCTATAAGTGCCAAGTAGCTTCTCTGTTACCTCAATTACTAATTTACGTCGCGGATAACCGGCTTTTTTAACCCGCTCGTCCAGTTCCTCGTAAACACTCTCTTTCAAAATTGAGGCGGGAAATAAATTCAAAGAAATATAGGGAGCCTTCTCCTGTTCAACCAGTTCACCGGTCTGTTCAAGCACTTTGTCAATTACCCACAAATCAAGCCGCTCGGTCAACCGGGAGTCATAGATAACATCAGTGTAATTCTGCAGAGTTCTCATTTCACCGCCGGGTGTCTTAATCCTCAACAATGCCTCCAACATGTAGTTTGAATCATCCCGGCTGTCCACGACCGGCTGATAATAAAGTTGGAGCCGATTCTCATTCAGAGCACCTAATAATTTTTCAGAGGACTTTATTTTAACTTCCAATTTCTTCAAATCTGCGTCCCTGTAAACCAGTATTTTTTTTCGGGCCAGCCCCCCTTCCTCCCGGTTTACGGCTCGGTTGGCAGCAGCCAGCATTTCCTCAAGCCCCCGGCCGTCTTCCGGATAAATCGCCACCCCCACCTGCATATGGTAATTAATTTCTTCGTCCTCCACTTCAAAACTTCGCTCCAGGGGACAGAGAAGTTCTTCTACCCTTTCCTCTATCTTGTCCACATCGTCTTCCAGGGGCAAAAATACTCCGAATTCATCACCGCCCAATCTTCCCACCAGAGACTCTTCAGGTAATTTTGATTTCAACCACTGCGCTGTTTCCTCCAGGATGCGATTGCCCAGCCAGTAACCGTAAAAATTATTAAATTTCTGGAAATCAATTATATCTACAATACAGAACAGAAAACGATGAGCTCCGGAACCACTTTTGCTTTCTCGCAGCCAGTTAGTTGCTTCTTCCAGAAAATAACCCCGCGAAGGCAAACCGGTTAAGGAATCGTGATGGGCTAAATATTCGGCTTCGTTTCGGGCCAGCTCCACGCTTCGGCGAGCCGACTTGATTTCGGTTATTTCTTCAATTAATCCCTCTACCGCTACTAAATTATCTTGCTCATCGTAGATTCCCCGGCCCCTGTCCTCAACCCATTTCAGCTTATCATCTTTTGTCCTAATTCGGTATTCAATCACATAATTTTCCTGCTCGCGGAGAGTCTTTCTAACCGTGGTAAGAACTTCCTCCTGTTCCTCGGGATGGATTAATTGCTGATAAAAATCTTCATCGGTCTCCAGCAATTCCCCGGCCGTATAACCGGTCAATTCTTTCACTTTGGAACTGACAAACTCTAATTCCCAGACCGGCTCCTCGTGACCGGCCCTATACCGATAAGCCATTCCGGGGAGATTGTCAAATAGGGCTTGCAGCCGGCGGGATTGTTGTTCTAACTCTGATTGTACAACGGCGGTCTCCCCGGTAAATTTAGCAATAAGAACAAAAAAGATTCCCCAGCTACCGAGGAAAAATATAATATCCTTAATCAGCTTTCTATAATTAAGAGTGGCCGTTTCAAACACTAACGGGTATAAAGCTCCCTCCACCAGAAAAATCCACCCACAACTAAAAAACAAATATATTAATGAAAATTTCAGGACGGATTTGAACTGCTTTCCATCGTATTTGTCAGACATAAGACCGATAGCCTCCCGGCAATACTAACCGGACAATTAAAATTAATCTAACAAGTGGAGCTAACGTTATTCGTTGTGAGGAATTACATACTCAGAACCACCGATAAATTCTCGGCACGGCGAAGTCTTGGGGATTAAATCAAGATCCGGAAACGGTTCTACCGTATCAAGCAGAGAAGCAGTCCTCTTACCCCGCACATAAGCTGCCAACCTATTTTCATCTTCCAACTGCTCAATGTACTCAGGAGCAGGATAATCTTCCCCAATAGCCTTTTTCAAAGCCGGTAATTCATAGGGTAAACCGGAGTTGAGAACAATATCAGTAGAAAATATATAAGGGATAATGTGTTTTAGCTCGCCCTTGCGCACGTAAGGCCAGTGCGAAAGCGTATCCTCCATGCTGTATCCCCGGTGACGGGCATCGCGGATCATCCTTTTCAACATTCGCACATCGGCCCAGCGGGTATTTCGACCGTCAATATTTCTTAACACGTTCATCGACTCAATATAAATCTTAAATTTACAGTGCTGAGGAACAGAGCTGGTTAATTGACGGTATAAACCGTGCAGACAATCGATCAAAATAATCTCATCCTGGTCCCGGGAAAATGACTCAGTTCCATCACGCCGCCCGGCTTCAAAATTATACTTGGGCTTCTGAATTGTTTCACCGGCCACTAATTTTTCCAGGTGTTCATTCAACAGGGGCATGTCTATTGCCCCGGGCATCTCAAAATCATAATCCCCAAACCGGTCCTTGGGCTGATCCTTAAGATCATAAAAATAATCGTCCACGTTCAACTGTTTAAATTTCAACCCTTCTTTCTGTAATTCATTTCCTATAATCACCGTAGTAGTGGTTTTATTTGAACATGAAGGACCGGCAATAATAACCACGTCCACCTCTTCTTTTCGAGCCAGGATTTTACTTGCTGCTTTCTGGATGTCCTGGTGAAATCGCTCCTCGGCGGCTTCAACAAGTTCTTCCGGATTTCTACCGCGCTCCTCGCGCATCCAGCGGTTCAACTCAAACACGCTGTCACACTGGTGATCAACGTTCCACTCAAGCGTTCGACGGACAATGTCCTTGTGAATCCCGTTGTTGGTAAACTGCAACTCCGATATATCACCGGATTTTACCTTTTTTCGGCCCTCTCGATAAATCATGTAACCCTCCGCCAGTTCAATTTCACCCAGACGCTTGAGCTCTTTTTCCACAGTGTCCTGGATGTATTCGCGGGGAGGACAGAGAACTTCGGGCGAAAGATCCTTCCCGCTCATCTCCAGCACTCTTTCCCGCAAAAAATTAGCTATCGCCTCCAGTTCCTCATCCGTTAAATCCGGAAAAAGACTGTGGGTGTATTTCGGATCTACCTCGGCTGACTCCATTTGTTCACGAATATAATCCCAGAGCCGGTCCGGTTCTTCACGCGGGTCCCGACTGCTCAAACGGTCTTTGAAGGTTTCCATCAACACAAAAGTTAATCTTTCAGTAACAAAGGCCTCTTCCATTCGGTGCTCCCGTTCTTCTTCGTCGTAATTTATATACTGGGTTATAAACTCTGTGGTCAGCCAGTTCAAATCATAATATTCCCGATAAACACGATCAGTTACCCGCTGAGCGTAAATCTGGGCCCGCCGGTCGGGAAGAGCAAGTCTACTGGATTCAACGTCTATTATCGCCTGAGCAATCGAATCAGCAATCCGCGCCACCTGAAACTCCTCTATCTCCCCGTCCCGGTTAACATATTTGACCACAGTATTTGGAATACTCATTAATTTCACCTCAAACTGGTTTTTTATGGCTCTGTTACTGTAACCTAAACTGAGCGATTCTATGGTGAATCTGCAAGATATCACCTGTTTCTATCATTCTCGCAATTAGCCATTGAGGCTGTCT
>CAZVWJ010000040.1:0-25020 GCA_964631325.1 uncultured bacterium
AGCAATGGCATGGAACATGTTTTTGTAAACTTAATTCAACTTAATATGAGGGGGGTGGTTAGGGGAGATATTTTATTGTTTTTGAAGCATTAAGTGAAACGATTTAAGTGGAAGGCGAGCTTTCTACTTGACAGTTAAATTTTACTTTATAAAATATATTTACTTATAAAATTTTACAAGTTCCGTAACTGTGGACAGAGCCTGGTAAACATGAAAAAGCAAAAGTAATTTTTGAAGAGAGAATTGTTTATTTCAGATGACATTAATTTTTTGAGAAACAAGTAGTAAAACAGTTTAAGTTTTGTCCAGTGTTTATTTATTTTTAGAAGGAGGTTAAAGGATGAACTTTTTGAGGAAGGTAATTAGTTTTTTCTTAATTTTAGTGGTAGCAGTCTTTATTATGGGGAATGCGAGAGTTGAAGCACAGGAGGGATTATCGGGACTTCAAAAATTATTGGAGACCGAGGTAACCACTGCTTCACGGAGTGCCGAAGATATAAGCGATGCGCCGGCAACTATGCGTGTGGTTACTGAGGAACAGATAGAGAAGCGTGGTTACAAAGATTTAAAGGATATTTTTCGCGATTTACCTGGTTTTGATATATCGGAAAATGTTTCCGGTGAAGTTCGAACTCTTGTTATGGCCAGAGGAATTTTAGGTGCGAATAAGTTACTGGTATTAAGGGACGGTAAGAAAATAAATTCTCCTTCCGGGGAACGTTTTGTTTTTGGGAACAATCATCCTTTAAATAATGTTAAGCGAATTGAGGTAATGTATGGTCCAGCTGCAGCTATGTATGGTCCGGACGCATACGCCGGGGTTGTCAATATGGTCACAAAAGAGCCGGAGGACATTGAGGGGAACGCTGAGTTTAATTTTGCTTATGGAACTAATAACACACTGGACTTTTCCGGTGTGGTTGCTGATCAACCTACCGAAGATATTTCTTACTCGATCAATTTCCGGTCGTATACTTCGGATGGGGAAGATGTTCTGGATAATTTTAGCAAAGATAAAATTGTTGATATAACTGGTTATTCAGACGTGGCGGATTTTGATGCAAATAATCCCCAGGGTTGGGAGCAACCGGTAAAAGACTATTATTTTGGTTCCAAACTGAACGTAGGCAATGTCACAGTTGGGTTTACTCGTGAAGATGCTGAAGAACCCGGTGGACCGTCTACAGGAGGGTTCAATGAGTTTATTTATGATGACCATTACGTCTGGCATCAGGTTATGAACAAACTGTACGTTGAGCATAAAGCGAGTGGAAAGTCATATTCGTTGGAGACGTCACTTGATTATTCTGACTATAAGGTCACCCCGGAGAGCGGATTTATGTATAGCTGGGGCGATCAGTATAAGTATGCAAAAACAACCAGCGCCAAGTTTGAGTCGGTTCTGGAATTAGATATTTCAGAAAAGACAGATTTCACCGGTGGAATTATGGTTCAGCAGGTTAATGCGTTTCCAAAGACCAATAATTTGAACAGCAAATTTGACAGAGAGACCCTTTATGATCGTGTGACATATCCGGACAGTCCATCAATAGATCAGCCTTACCGGGATAGCACAGAAACATTTGGAACATTTGATTACAGGAACATGGGAATATTTGCTGATGTTTCCCATAGTATTACAGATGAGTTTGAATTTAATCTTGGCTACCGCTACGATTACAACACGGATTATCTGGGAACCCACAATCCCCGTTCCAGTTTAATCTGGAATCCGAGTGATAAGACGAACGTGAAGTTGCTTTACGGGCAGGCTTATATACAGCCCAGTAAGTATATTGCGTATGAGCATTGGTCTGCGGGGACATTTGGTGCTTATCCCAACCCGGATCTAGACCCGGAAGAACTCACTTCTTATGGTTTGAATGCGAGTCATTATCTCACCGACAATTTCAAGGTGGGAATCAATACGTATTTGAACAAGATTGAGAGTTTACACCGGACGGCTGGGTCACCATGGTATAAGAACGTGGCCAGCGGAGAACCGGAGAGTAAAGGATTTGAATTGACTTTTGATTATTCGCAGGAGTCATTTCAGTCGTACCTTTATTACTCTTATCTGGATGCTGAGCAGGATAACGGTTCGGTAATGAACAAAGTCGCTGAGAACAAGATTAACGCCGGAGTGACCTATGATTGGGATAAAGTTTCTTTCTCTCCGCGGATACGTTGGTCCGGGGAAAAGCCACGGCTTAATGCTGCAGGAGATATTGCCGATGAAGAGATTGATGGACATACGGTAGTTGATCTGGATATACGTGCGAATGAGTTACAGCCAAACTTGGATGTCTACCTCTCTGTTACTAATCTGTTAGATGAGGATTATTATGCAGCCAGTCCGTTTGGTGGTATTGCTGACGGGTGGGTAATGAAGAAGGCTCCCCAGCCTGGCAGAAATGCCGAAGTGGGACTGACCTATAAGTTTTAATGTTTTGAGGACCATTGTGTGGGGGACAGTGTGGAAAAGTACAATAAGGTTAGTTTTTTGTTAGGAAGAAGTTTGATTACAATGAGAAATATATTAAACAAGCATAAAGTGTCACTGGCGACAATTTTAATGATAGTAGTATTAGTATTACCGGTAATGGTTGCGACGCTGAAGCTGCCGGCTTATGCGGCCGAGGGTGAGGTGCCGGCAAAATTAGGGGCCAAGATATTTTTGAAGGTCTTTGGATATGACAAAACGCTTCAGAAGCTGGAGGCCCCGGAGATAGCGATAACTTATCCAACGTCCCGTGCGGATAAATACACCGGGCGAGCGAAGACATTTGCCAAACAATTTCGTGGTGGGGGGTATAGTGTTGAGATAATTTCATCGACTAAATTGAAGAAGAAGCTGAAGAAGTTCAACGTATTGTTGGTTTTATCTGATCAGGTTGATTATTCGCTGTATGCGGATATGGCGAAAGCCAACAAGATATTGACGCTTGCGCCGGTTCAAAAGCTTGTTAAGGGGGGAACGGTGGCAATAGGAGTAATGTTAAAGGATAAGAAGCCGCATCTCTTGTTTAACCTGGGGAGATTAAACGCGGAGGGGCACCAAATACCGTCTCAGGTTTTAAAATTGGGAACGGTATTCAAGGGATGAAGTTATTGCTCTCCTGTGATGAAGAATTATTCCAGCCTTGAGAGTCATTAAATCATCAGTAACTTAGAAAGAGGATGAAAACGTGATTAAGCTAATCAAGGAGAAGTTTAGCCGGTTGAATTTAAAGTGGCAGCTAAGTTTACTTGTCGCCTGTGTCTTTTTTGTCTCTTTTGTGGTGGTAGAGGTATATTTTTATTACTCGAACAGTGTTAGTTATCAAAAAAACTGGGAGCATATTGTAACGGAGTTAAGCACCTCTTTAGAGGCCCGGGGGTCGGCAGCGTATTCATTTCAGAAGTGGGGCGAATTAAAGAAGTTGGCCGGTTCAACGGTTAAGCGTGAGGATATTCCGGTAGAGTTTGTGATATTTCTTGATGCTAGGGGAAAAATAAAAGCTTCGGCCCCGGAAGGAGACTACGGCGATCAGCTCAAGGAAAAAACAGGAAGTGCCGGTCAAAGCCGCCGGCTAAGTTTTAAAGGTGAAGATGTATTAATGCGAACTGCAAAGGTAAAATCTGATATGGGAGAAAAGGTGGGAGAGATTCTGGTTGGCCTGTCGATGGCACCAATAGCCAGGAGTCTATACTGGGATTCAATAAATTCAGCAATTATATTAATAGTGTTATTGCTGGTTTCAAATGTAATGATATATTTCTTTCTTGATTCAATTATAGGCAAATTTGTTGACAAGGCGCGGGCGATAGCGAACGGTAATTTTTCTGCGCCGGTCCTGGAGGAGGAGATTGCGGGTGATTTGGGGGAAGCCTTTGATCGGATGGTAGAACAGTTGACGCTCTTAACCGAGCAGGCCCAGGTGATAGCGAGAGGTGAATTTAATGCAGAAATACTGGAGCGAGAGGTGCAGGGTGATTTAGGGGAAGCGTTTTCCAGGATGGTTAATAACCTTACGACACTGACCGATCAGGCTCGTGAGATAGCGGCCGGTAATTTTTCGTCGTCAGTGCTTGATGAAGATATTGAGGGTGACCTGGGGGAGGCATTTGCAACGATGGTTGATAATTTAACCCTGCTGACAGAACAGGCCCAGGCAATTGAAAGGGGCGAGTTTTCAGCGGCGGTATTGGACCGTGAAGTCGAGGGGGATCTCGGGGAAGCGTTTGCAGGTATGGTAGAGCAGTTAAACGTATTAGTCGAGCAGGCCCGGGCGATAGCCGACGGAGATTTTACGGATGAAGTGCTGGAGCGCGAGGTCGAGGGAGAACTGGGTAAAGCATTTGCCGAGATGGTGGAGAAATTGACTGACCTGCTTACGACACTGCAGTCGGCGACCGAAGACGCAATGCAGACGGGGGAGAATGTTGTATCGGCCAGCGAGGAGTTAAATCAGATAGCGAACCAGCAGAACCAGAAAGTGGAGCAGTCATCGTCGGCGGTGACGGAGCTGTCCCAGTCGATTGAAGAAGTGTCCGGCCGGGCGGAGGACGGATATGAGATAGCAAAGCAGTCCCGCCAGAAAGCGGACCGCGGCGGGGAGGCGGTCTCTCAGGCAATCCAGGAGATGGATAAGATACGTGATCAGGTAAATCAAACAGCGTCAGAGGTGGAGGAACTCGGTGAAGCCGGAGAAGAGATCGGTCAGATAGTCAGTGTGATTTCGAGGATAGCGGAGCAGACGTCACTGCTTGCCTTAAACGCGGCGATAGAGGCGGCCCGGGCCGGTGAGCAGGGGAAAGGATTTGCGGTAGTGGCCGACGAGGTATCGGAACTGGCCGAGCGGTCGGGAGATTCGGCGGATGAGATAGAAGATTTAATAGAACAAATCCAGCAGCAGACCTCGACCAGTGTGGAAGCCATGGAGGAAGGGACGGAAAAGGTGGAGGACGGAGCCGAAGTGGTGGACCAGACGGGTGAGGTGTTGGAGGCAATAGTAGAATCTTCAGCCAAGACGCTCGAGGAGATGGAGAGCATAGCGGCGGTGATGGAACAGCAGACGTCGGCCGCGGATGAGGTGGCCGGGAGCATGGAACAGTTGAGCCAGGCTTCCGACGAGGTGCGCAACAGCGCGGATAATTTAGTGGAGCAGGGCGAAGACCTCGATAGCGTCGTGGACAGATTGAACGGAGCGCTGGATCAGTTTAATCTTGAGTCGAACTGAATTAAGCTGTTTTTTTCTGGTTGATAGTTTTTGATTATTTTTCTTTCCCAGCCCATTCCCGGTCAAAAATCAGAAACTTAAAATGATTCTTTCCCCTTGATGGGGTATTTACCGTTCTTTATCTCTTCCCCCTCGGTGGGGGAAGATTAAGATGGGGGTGAAAAAGAGGTTTCCAGAGCCCTTTGTTCTTGCTTCAGGCAGGATTCCTCCTTACCTTAGTCCTCTCCCACCAGGCGAGAGAGGATAGGTGAGTGATTATCAAAATTAAATGTGAAGCTAAAAATGCTTTCCCTACGCCGTGGGTGAAATCAGATTTATAAGCTCCTTTCCACCTGAATACCTTGTTTTCCTATATTTTATTCCGTATAATTTTAAAAGGAGTGAGTCCCCTCAAATCAATCAGGTTAGAGTTATTTGTTGAAAGATAGGAGGCTATTTATTTGCAAGTTCCAAAAAAATGTTCCCGGTGGAGGCAAGCTCTCAATGAAAATTTAGAAGGCCAAAAAATACTGGAAAATCTTAAAAATGAGGAGTGCTTATCACAAAATCTTGTAAATATCTTTTTTGAACAACTTTATAAGGAACTGGCAAGTTTAAGTTCGAAACTAACTCCGGAAAAAGCTAAAAATATTGCTGAAAATATCGTAGCAAATAATAAAAGACTCACTTGCAACGGAGCCACGATAAATAATAACTTCGATATTTTATTTAGGTGTGTGCCCAAGGAATCCTTGCACAGGATTTATCCGGACAAATATGTGGATATATTTGGTATTAATGAAAAACAAACTAAAAGCCACAAGAGTACCTTGAATAAAAAAGATCTAGAAAGAATAATTGAAGATTACAGTGGTAAGTTGCATGTCGGTGAAAAAAGTAGTTTTGGGATAGTCTGGGTGGCGGACTATGGAGAGGTTAAAAAATATATTAAAAATCCCAATGAGCTTATTGATCGTTTGGGTTTAATGCATCTTGAAGACAAAAATTTTTGTATACTCATTAAATATAAGAGAGAAGACAGGGATTTATATGTTCCCAGAGTTTTTGATGGAATAAATTGGTCCCAATTCAAACTTGTTAAAGAATGTAACGCTCCGTCCGGTAAGACACATCCCTTGACCGACCAAAAAGATGGTGTATCTGAGGCGATTCACAAAAGACTGGCTGTCTCAGGAAAAACCAGCTTAGGTGTTCTGCAATGATTTCCAGAGGAAAAGCAAAGGACTTTGTTGAAGACTACTCTGATCAAGAATTGAAAAAATTCATATTGAATCGTTTAAAAGAGGAAAATATTACGGATACAACCTTTTCTCAACCAGAAGATCCGGAAGATATAGTAATTCGGTTACTCCAGAATGAAAATTTGGTTGGTGCAAGACGAGGGATTATCCTTAAAGCTTGTGAAGAAGTTTTTGAAAATTTTATGGACAGTCTAACCGAAAAGAAAAACGTTTTGGCTCCTCAATGGAATAAGGCGATTATTAATCTGGGTAAAGTTATAAATGTCTGTGCACCACCGGAATTACAAAATGACGTTTGTTCTATGCTCTATTGGATTATAGATAAAAATGATATTGCCAAAGACAAGTTAAGATCAGTTATTAAAGCATTCATTGGTTATTCACCAACACCGGAAAATAAACAGCTCTGGGTTAAACTTTTTGATGTACTACCTTCACTATCCGCTTATATTTTTCAGTCTTTACTTGAAAATGATCCAAATAATATCATTGCGAAAAAGGCAATTAAAAGATTATGGATTAATGTTTTAGAGCAAGATTTAAATATTGACGTGTTATATTTAACGGAGAAGGCCTACAGGCTACGGACAGATAAAAAAACTTTTATTAAAACAGTTTTCAGCGATTTAAAGGAGAAATTATCTGGAGAAAAATGGCAAAAAATTGAAGAACTTCTTAAAAACGGTAGCGAACTTTCTCAAAATTGGGTCAGATGGTTAACGGAAGCACGAAATGAATTTCGAACCGAGTCTATTCAAACCACCAGTATTCCGACCGGGGAGAGACTTCAAGGAAGGAGATTAAACTATGAGTCAATATTTGGTGGTCCAATAACAGAATTTATAACACTGGATTCGGATGATAGGGTCGAAAGGTCAAATGCTGTTAAAGAATTGAGACCTTCACCTTCAAACGTAAAATTATGGGATGAGAGTCAGCCATATGCAAAGTCCGGCGAAAATTTAGAATTCGTTAAAATAAGGTGAGTTGATTATAAATGGTCAACGTAGATCTAGAAGGACTTGATCTTGATAAAATAAATACAGGTGTGAGTGAATTAGATGAAGATTTGAAGATTTTTTTTCAGCTTATACAGCAAGGGGAAAAGGTAGAAGAAATAAAAGAATTAATATCCGAAAAAAATATTTCACGCGAAGAATTTTTTAAGGAGATTCCCGAGGCATTTTTAAATTTACTTCAGCTCTTTTTGGAAGATAGGTTTGAAAAAAACATATTTGAATTTCCCGAGGATCAGCAAAAATATTTAAAACGAGTAGAAGAAATTTTTGATGAATATTTTCATGATTTTCTCGAACATCCACACACAAAACAATTTATAAAAAAAAGACAGGAAGATATTCAAAAAAATATGGAGATGAAAAAGGTAATTGATAAATCAGCTTCTAAAGTTGAAGCAGTGACGGGATATATTAATTGGGAAGGTACTCCACCAGATTTAATTCCCCAAAAATACGTAGTTTTACTGGGGCCGGACAATGAAATTTTGTTCTCTTCTAATTTTACGATAACCCAAATGTTGTTTTTGGCCCAACAATTTACTGACAATGTTTTGGCTTTAATAGCACAATCTAAAGACCTGGAGGACTTTCAATACATAGATACTGATGAATTGGACGGGGTAAAGGATCGCCTCGCTGATATTAAAGAATGTATCAACGAAATTTCAAATTTAGTTGAAAGCTTATCTCTTTCATAATTGTTCCCACACGAAAAGCTCTTCCCCCTGATAGGGGAAGGCCTGTGACGCGTACGCGTTATACAGATGGTGAGTGAAAAGAGACTTTCAAAATTAAGTTATCCCGCTTCGAGCGTGTTTCCCCCTCACCTTGGTCCTCTCCCACCAGGGGAGAGGAGATAGGTGAGTAGTTACGAAGTAAGAACTTAGATTAGTGCGGATTTGTGAGGATTAGTGGACAGCGGTCTTTAAAAGGTTAGGAGGTTTTAGCAGTGAAAATAGTTACTTTTTCCCTTGGCGAGGAAATTTACGGACTGGCGATAGAAAAGATCCAGGAGATTATTATGGATCCCGAAATTACCGGTGTGCCCAATTTACCGTCTTTTTTAAAGGGGATAATCAAGCTCAGGAACCAGATTATTCCCGTGGTTGAGGGGGTGGAAAGGCTTGGTTATTCCCGGGAGTATTCACCGGAAAAAGGGAAGGGTAAAATTTTTATCGTTGAATACGAAGGGCAGTTAATCGGGATCCGGGTAAGTGAAGCCCGCCAGGTACTTGAAATCGCGGAGGAGGAGATTAATTCTGCCCCGGGAATGATTAATCAGTTTGGAGCTAATTTTGTTAACGGGGTTGTCCAGGTAAAGCTTGATCGAAATACCGTCGGCGCCGGACGGGCTGAAGCGGGGGAAGAATCTGAGGGTAAGGAGATAAATATCTTATTGCTGGACCTGGAAAAGCTTTTCACCGGCAAGGAAATGCAAAAAATTAAGAAAGTCCGCGAAGACCGGGACTGACAGCGTAAGAAAACTCGAAGAGGCGCGGTAAACTCGAAGAGGCGAAGAGGTGAAAGACCAGGAACTTCGGACAGGCGAAAGAACGTTAAAACCAGGAGATAACGCAAAGGCGCAAAGACGCAGAGAAAACCGTAAAACCTCGAAGAGGCGAAGGGACGAGGAGGCGAAAGATGCCAAACGGATTAAAAATTAGAAATTAGGTGAAATATATTATGAAACAAAATGCGGATCTATTTTTACTGAAAAACTTGCAAGTGCTTGAAGAACGTATTATTGTCGAGTTTGCTGACGGGAAAAAAGGTGAAGTAAGTTTGAACAGTATTCCCGCCCCCAAAACGATTGTAGGGGTTAATCAGCAAAGTCTCTCCGAATCGGGCGGCCGTCGTGCGGAGTTTGAATTGGAAAATGGTGAAGTTGTGGAATATCCCTGGGATTTCTTTCGCCGGTTAATTGATCCTGAGTTTGAGAAAATGGAGGACAATGAAAACCGAGAAGCCCGAAAAAAGTTGGGGGAACGCATATGTAAACTAAGGAACCAAAAATCACTCAGTCAAGAACAGCTTGCCGAGAGATCCGGGTTGGATCGGACTACAATTAGCCGGATAGAACGCGGGAAACATCAGGCAGGATTTGATACACTGCACAGTATTGCGGCGGGCCTCCAGCTACCGATCCAGGAGATTGTTACAATTGATGCGGATACTTCCGAGGATGCGGCTTGAAAATACGGCCACCCAGTGGACTACCAGGCTTGCAGACGAGAAATTAGCAATTTAACGCAAAGGAAACCGTAAAACCTCGAAGAGGCGAAGAGGCGAGGAGGCGAAAGAGCGCAAACCCGCAACCCGCCACTCGCAACTCCTAACCCCGAAGGTGTAACGCAGAGGCGCAAAGGCGCAAAGAAATTTAGAACAACTTAAAACTTCTTATAGCTCGCAGATAAACGCAGAAAAAGCGGATCAGAGGGAAAACCGTGAAACCATCGAAGAGGCGAAGAGGTGACTGGGCGAAGAGGCGAAAACCCGTAACTTGCAAAAAAATTAATCTGCGTATAACAGCGTTAATCCGCGAGCTACTCAGGTTTTGATTTTGAATTTAATCTGTGTAATCAGTGTAATCTGTGGATAAATTAAGATGTTCAGTGTAAATCCGCGTTAATCTGTGAGGTAATTTACTAATAACACAGAGGCCTGAAAAATTATTGAATATTTAGTACAATTTTCAAGACTTTTAATTAATAATTATGGACCTCGGGGAGCACTTCTAATTGCTTGCGCCGCCGCGGTTTTCGTAATATTTCTTCTCTGGATTTTTGAAAGGTTAAGACGAAAATATATTGATCGATTAATTGAAAATTATGAAAAAGAAATTGATAGAATTGCTACAGAAGCAAAAGAAAATAAATTTTTATATTTAAGGGAAGTCACTGATATGTCGGAAGAAGAAATAAAAACTATCCTTTTCCAGGAAGCGGATGAGGAAATAAAGGGAGGCAGTTGATTTTGGAACCGTTGATCTTGCCGATAGTGTTTCTGTTGTTATTCAGTTTGCTTGGGATTGTGCTAATGACGTGGCGCGTTGTTCACTGTCATATTTTAAAAAATAAAAGTAAATCGGAGGAAACCAGGGCGTACTTCGCCAAAATTAGAAAAAATCTTTTTGAATTGGCCAGAGAAGGGGAAATCAATTTTTCTTCCGGAACTTTTTATTTGCTTTACCGGTTGTCCAGTTTTTTTATGAGGAATCCCGACCATTATGCCCGCCTGGGTGACGCTTTGTATTTGTTCAGATTGGTGGACGAGGAAAAGACGGACAATTTAACCAAAAAAACTGACGTTGAAAACAATTCCGATTTTGAAGATAAATTAAAATTAGCTTTTGCGGAAGCACCGCAATGGGATGATAAAATAGAAAAATTAGTGTACAGATTTGGCAAGGGAATAGATAAATTAATAATTGAACATTCTGTCATTTTTGCCACTGTTTATAAATTGGATTATTTACAAAATTATGTTTCTGATTTACTGGGATTGAATTTATTTGAATCATTATTTCAATTTGTGGAAAATATATTGACGAAAGTGGGAAGCGTGATAGACCCTAACGGCGAGAAATTGAGAAAAACGAGGGACAAACTTATTCGATTGACGGGTTAACCCAGCCTACAATCGGGTAGTTTTATTGTGAAGCTTCACCGCTAAAATTGCGTTGAGAGCCCTTTGCCAGCGCTAAACACTAAATATGGTGCCTCGATTGAAGGCTGTCCCTCGTCCGGATAATTCACGACAGTTACGCTGTCGTGAATTATTCGGGTTAGGGGAAGCAAAGCCTCTCGGTGTGAGCGAAATCGTAAAACTTCGTAGAGGTGAAAATCCGTAACCCGTAACTTAGATGTAACGCAGAGGCGCAAAGGCGCAAAGAAATTTAGAACAACTTAAAACTTCTTATAGCTCGCAGATAAACGCAGAAAAAGCGGATTGAAAAAATTAATCTGCGTATAACAGCGTTAATCCGCGAGCTACTCAGGTTTTGATTTTGAATTTAATCTGTGTAATCAGTGTAATCTGTGGATAAATTAAGATGTTCAGTGTGATTAATGACATTACCGGAGTTAAAACCTACAATGGCTGAAATAATTGCTGCTGACGATAGTGCTACTATCCGACATATAATTAAAAAATATCTGGAAGATAAACATAAGGTCCGGACTGCTACAAATGGGCGGGAGGTTTTGGAAAAATTTAAAGAATCACCGCCGGATTTATTTGTTCTGGACCTTCAGATGCCCGTGTTGGATGGTTTTGCGGTCTGTGAAGCAATAAAGAAGGATACTAATTTACCGGTGATAATCCTTACTTCAATGGACGAAAAGACGGACAAAGACTGGGCGAAAAGTATGGGGGCTGACAAATATCTGACAAAACCGGTTGACGAAGATGAGCTATTAACTGCGGTTGAAGAGTTGCTGAATTAAAATTATACTGATTAAAATCAAAACCATTGGATCCACGGATTACACAGATTATGGGGATTAAAATCGAAACCATTAAGATCAGTAGTCCACGAATCGGCACGAATCCGCACGAATGAAAAGCATTTAGATTAGTGGAGATTTGTGAGGATTAGTGGACATCCAGAGGTTTTGAACTAAAGAAGTTAATCAGTGTAATCTGTGGATAAAAAGATTTTGAATTAACGAAGTTAATCTGTGGATCAAGGTCTTGAATTTGAATAAATTTTTGAGGTGTTTTTAGGTATGTCTGAACAAGAAACGCTTGCCGAAAGAAAGAGAATATTATCGCACGAGGAAGATTCTCGGAATGAAGTTATCCGGGAAGACGCCGAGCAGTTTGTCGTATTTAATTTGCACGGCCAGGCGTTTGGCCTCAAGATACACAGCGTGATAGAAATTCAACAAATCCCGGAAATAACCCCGGTTTTCCACTGCCCGGAGTTTGTTGTGGGAGTAGTAAATATTCGGGGTAATATTATTACGCTCCTGGATATAGGTCTGTTTTTTGGCCTGCAGAAGACTGAATTGAACTCGGATTCCAAGATGGTGATCCTGGAGCACGGCGAACTGGACGCCGGGATTGTGGCTGACAGTATGGACGGCGCCCGCTGGATCGATCCTGACAGTATTCAGCCGCCGCCGCCAACCATTAAAGAGGTCTCCAACCAGTGGCTGCAGGGAGTGGTTCAGGAAGATACCGAGCCACTTATGCTATTGGACGTTGAAGCCTTGTTTGAGAGTAAAGAAATACAGGAACTATAATAGTCTGGCAAGAAAATAAGTAAGTATCCACGAATCTACACGAATCGGCTCGAATTAAATTTGTGGGTAAAGTTTTTTTGATTAGCGAAGATTTGAGCATATTAGCCCACAGAATTGTTATTGGTTTACGATCCCGCAGGAATCAAGGGACCGAATAACAAGAGGAGAGAGTAGTATGGAGCGATTGGATGACCGGGGAAATGAAGAAACGCTTACCCGGGATAAAGTGAATTTTGACGAAAAAGAACTGGATAAGTTCTGTGAGCTTATTAACGAAGAAGTGGGCCTCGTGCTGGACAAGCCCAAATACCGGAGCAAAATTGCCTGGAAAATAAATAAGAGAATTAATAAGCTGGAGATGAAAGACAGCCAGGAATATTATGAATACATCTGGTTTTCGGAGAACAGTAACGAGGAACTCCGCCAGCTTGTTAATGCGTGTGTGGTTGGTGAAACCCTGTTTTACCGGTATGCTGATCAAACTAAATTTATCAGCAACGAAGTTTTACCCCGGCTTATCAGGTCTCGAGCCAACAGTCAGCTCGGCTCCATCAGGGTTCTTTCGGCCGGCTGCAGTAAGGGAGCCGAACCCTATAGTTTTGCCATTGCTTATCTTGAGGTCTGTGAAAAATACGGGTATGATCCGCAAGAGCCGGGGCTGGAAATAATTGGAGTGGATATAAGTACAAGCGCTCTTCAAAAAGCCCGTGAGGGTAAGTTTTCGCCGCGCACCGTGGAAAACGCCCCCCCTCATATCGTTAAAAAATATTTCGAGAAAGAGGGCGGGAAGTATATACTTGATAAAGACGTTCAAGAGCTGGTCACTTTTCGTTATTTTAACCTGGTGAATTCAACCCCCCCGCGCGAACTGGATCTTATTTATTGCCGTAACGTGCTAATTTATTTTGAGGACTACGTCCGGGATAAAGTTTTTCAGAAATTGCACCGCTCTTTGCGAAAGGAAGGGCTTTTTTTGCTGGGGCCTTCGGAGGCTATCTCGCCGCCGGGGGAACTATTTGAGGAGTATGATTCGAGTAACCTGCAAATTTATCAAAAGTGGTCTACCGACCGCCGTTTGCCTTCAATCTGGGATGACGACGGGGAGCAAAAGGATAAATCAATCCTTGACCGGCGGGAACCGGCTTATAAAAAATCTCCGCCGGAGATTACCTCACCGCGCTCCGATGAACAAAAGCAGGTAATTAAAATTTCCGGCGTAGTCGGACAGAACATCCCTTATGCCAAATTTCGTCAACAGCTTCGCAAACTGATTACACCGGAAGTCAAGAAGTATATAGTGGATCTGCGTCCTGTGAAGTATATAGCTAATTCTCATTTAAAAGAGCTAACTGATTTATTGTCGGAATTGATTCAGGAAGATTTTCAAGTTAAGATTGAACTAATTACCAGAGATCAGGAGTTGCGGAAAAATTTAAAAGAGAAATGTGAACACGGGGAAAGATTTTCTTACGGAACTAAAATCAGGGTCTCTGATTTTGGTGGTTCCGGGACCGAAGAAAAGGTGGACGACTCTGCCTCTAAACGTGATGTTTTTGAAAAAACGGAGAAAGGAATTCAAACGGAAGAAGATGAGGAGTCTTCCGGAAGCGCAATTGATGATTTGTTATCTGAAACGCGGGAGGAAAGCGAACCGGAGGACAACATCAAGGTGACTGAACGCAGATCTAAATACGTATTGCGCCTGAGCGGCTGTTTAAACAGTAAAGAAGACCCCTCCCTGGCACGTCGTCTTAAAGAGGAAGTGAGTAATTTGTTGAGTCTGGTTTCCGGGGCTTCTTCATCCCGGAACAAATTGTTGATAAAATTGACGTCGGTAGAATATATAGACCGAAAATTAGTGGAAATTATTAAACGCGGGCGGCGAGCGGCCGGTGATCGGTGTAAGTTTGAAGTTCGTTGTAATAGTGATAAAATAAGTCGTAAATTAGAACGCTGGGGAATATGAATATTTTAAAACCTCTTTTTCACCCCCATCATAATAATGCGTATGCCTCACAAGCTTTCCCCCATCAAGGGGAAGAGATAGAAATCTCCTCTACCCCGGTGGGAGAGGACTAAGGTGAGGGGGAGGTTTTGAAGTTTTGTGAATATTAAACAAAAGATATCGATACGAAGCTATTGGAGGTTAATTAGCTATGGCTGAGGATACTTTGCCGACTTATGTTGATGAAGCTGAGGAACACCTGGACTCCTTGAACCAAATTTTACTTGACCTGGAAGAGTCAGAATTTGGTGATGCCGATAAGGTTGAAGAATTTCTCGGTGAATTGCACTCGCTGAAGGGGTCCAGCAAAATGGTTGGTCTGGAAGATTTTGGCCGCGTAGTTCATTCCACGGAATCGCTGGTAAAAAAGATAGATTCGGGGGAAGAAGAATTAACCACTGCTGTCGTGGACATGATATTTGAGGTTATCGATGAGCTGGAGTCAGCTCTCGATCAAATAGTGGAAGAACAGGAACTATTTGATCCCTCTTTCCTTAGCGTTTTGCTTGATAAATTAGCTTTGTTCGTGGAAATTCCCGCGGAGCCTGAAAGTGCGAAGATTTCCGACGGGGCTGAACCGGCTCCGTCCGGGGGAATTGAAATAACGGAAGAAGAATTGAAAGAAATGGATTACCGGGAGCTACAGACTGTGGCTAAGGATTTGAACATCAAAGCCAACCAGTCGCAGGAAGAATTAGTAGAAGAAATTTTAGCTCATACGGCTGACAAAGAAGAAACGGTTGTGACAGAAGAAAGTGTAGAGGCTAAAGAATTATCCTATGACCCCTGGGATCCACAAGAATACGGAGAGCTGGTTCAGGATTACCTCGATGAATCACAGGAATTGCTCTCCGGGCTTACTAATGACCTGATTGAGCTTGAAAAAGAAACTGATCCGGAAACTATCGATTCTATTTTTCGCGCTGCTCACACTCTGAAGGGAAGCTCGGGGATGCTTGAACTGACTCCTCTGGAAAGACTGGCCCATACGATGGAAGAATTGTTGGATGAGGTTCGCCAGGGTGAGCGTGAAGTCACTCCGGATATGATCGATCTACTGCTCCTGGCTAACGATAAAATCGAAGAAATTTTAGCTATTGTAGAAAACCTGGAAGTGGTACAAATACCGGTTGAGCACGTGTGCCAGGGGTTGGAAAATTTTAGAGCTGGGGAAGAAGTAGACGTAGAAAATATTCGGGCTATGGAACAAGAACTTCAAGCCGAATCGGAGGAAGAAACTGAGGAAGAAGAGGAATCATCTTCCGAAAGTACTTCTAAAAAAAGCGGGGGGGATAGAAAGGTTCGTGCCAGCATCCGGGTTGATATTCAGAAACTGGACCGGGTAATCAATCAGGTCGGTGAGCTGGTGATTAATAAGGGGAGCCTGGATCAGAAAATTAACGAGTTGAAAAGTTTGGAAAGTGAAATTAATTCCCTTAGTTCCGGGGTGGAGAAGCGGTCCGGCGTTGGCTCAAGCGGGGACGGAGAAGTTGAGCTTGTCCGCCGCGCTTTTGATGAATTAACCGATGAAATGGATCAGGCTTCCCGGGATATCAGCCGGTTAATCTCGGAACTTCAAGAGTCGGTAATGCGCACCCGGATGGTTCCAATTGCTCAACTGTTTAATAAATATCCCCGGCTGGTACGTGATCTCTGCCGGGAAAAAGACCGGGATGTTGACCTGGTTATTGAGGGTAAAGAGACTGAGCTGGATAAAACAGTTATAGAAGAAATCGGTGACCCCTTGATGCATATAATCAGGAATGCGGTGGACCACGGGATAGAGCCTCCGGCAGAGCGAAAGAAAAAGGGGAAACCCCCGACCGGTGAATTAAAAATTAGCGCCGGCCACGAAGGTGATTTAATTGTCATTGAAATTTCTGACGACGGGGGCGGTATCGATCCGGAAGGGGTAAAGGAATCGGCTATTGAAAAAGGTGTAATTACTCCCGATGAAGCGGAAGAAATGTCTGATGAGGAGATAAGAAAGTTAATTTTTAAACCAGGCTTTTCTACGGCCGAGGAAGTAACTGAAACTTCCGGTAGAGGCGTAGGTATGGACGTGGTTCTGGATAACATTAGAAACTTGAACGGTTCTATCGAGTTAGACAGCGCTGTTGATGAGGGAAGTACGTTTACTATTAAGCTCCCCCTTACCCTGGCAATTATCCAGGTTTTGCTCGTCCAGGTCGGGGAACAGAATTACGCCCTTCCTCTTTCTTCGGTTCGAGAAACTTTAAAAATTGAAGAAGCGGAAATTAGCCGGATTGGCCAGAAAGAGGTTTTTGACCTCCGCGGCCAGACTATCTCTTTGTTACGGTTGCACCAGGTTCTGGGGTTTGACAGCCGGGCCGGTTGGGCCCAGAATAGTTACCCCGTTGTAGTTGTTCAGTCCGGTGATCGAAAAATTGGGATTTTGGTCGATGAGCTGCGCGAGAAAAAGGAAATAGTTATAAAAGACCTGGGTTCTATCCTGGATAACGTAAAATTTGCTTCCGGGGCCACTATCATGGGGGACGGCAGTGTAATTATAATCGTTGACACGGCCGAAATTGCTCAACAGATAGAGGATTTGGAAACTTATCAACCTCGCAAGGCGACCTCTAAAACCAGCTCTTCTTCCGCCCCTGATGAAGAGCTTGTAGAAGAGGAAGCAGAACAACCGAATAGGGGGAAGGTTCTCGTGGTCGAGGATAATAAAACTACCCGGACGATGTTGAAAAATGCGTTGCAGGGCGAAGGTTTTGACATCGAAGAAGCCGAAGATGGTTCCGAGGGATTCCGGCGCTGTCAGGAACAGGATTTTGATTTTATCTCTTCTGACATTAAAATGCCGAAGATGGATGGATTTGAGTTTGTCCGGAAGGTTCGTGATCTTGCTGATTATCAGTATACACCAATAATTATGGTTTCAACGCTGGACGAAAAAATTGATAAGATGCGTGGTTTTGACGCCGGCGCAGACGATTACCTTGAAAAACCGTTCAGCGAAGAAGAATTTCGCCAGAAAGTTAATGAACTTATTTAGGCTCACCCCCATCAAGGGGGAAGAGATAAAAATCCCCTCTCCCCTGGTGGGAGAGGATTAAGGTGAGGGGGAAAAGGTTTTAAGAATCAAACAGGAAAGGAGCAATGATGATGGATAAAATTTTGTTGGCTGAAGATTCGCCGCTTTACAGGAAAAAGTGTAGACAACGGCTTCAGGATGCCGGCTTTGAAGTAGTGGCCTGCCGGGATGGGTTAGAAGCATATAAAACCTGGTCTGATAGTTCAGTTGATTTCATTATTACGGATTTGAATATGCCGGAACTCTCCGGGTTTGAACTTATTCGTCAAATTCGTCATAAACCTGGGGGAAGCCGGATACCAATAATTGTTGCTACCGTAAGAAAACAAAAATCGGACGTAAAAAAGGCCGTAGAATTAGGGGCGGACGATTACCTGATTAAAAATCAGACAAATTTTGGTGGAGTCCTTCAAAAGGTTAAAAATCAAAAACGCAAAAAGGATGGGGGGAATAAAATTGCCAGAGAATAAAATTTTGCTTGCTTCGGCCAGTGGTGCGGACAGGCAATTAGTGAGTAACACCCTGGAAGATGAATCCGTTAATATTATTGAAGCAACTAACGGAATTGAAGCTTATGATATGATTATTGAGCATGGGAATGAAATTATTCTTGCCTTTGTTAATTGTGAGTTGCCAATTCGAGACGGCATGACCCTGGTCAATATATTAAAAAGGAGTTCGAAATTTTCTCATGTCCCGCTTGTAATGCTTGTCCATTCCGATAACCCGGAAGTTTTAGAAAAAGTTGAAAAATCCTGGGCTGACGCCTTCTTGAAAAGACCCCTTGACGATTTTGATATTAACAGGACCTTTCAAAAATACGCGCTGGAAGAACCACTTGCTATGATTGAGGAGGAAAACTAATGGGTATGGAAGTAGATACACTTTCCCTGGGAACAAAGGATACAGGGGAGCCGTATAAAGCGTTGGTAGTTGATGACTCTGCCTTTATGGTGAAAAATCTCAAGCGAATGTTAGAATCATTTGACGCTGAGGTAATAGCCACCGCTGAAGATGGAACGGAAGCTGTTTCTGCGGTGGAAAATGACGGTGATGAGCTGGATTTTTGTACTCTCGATATTACTATGCCGGAAATGAACGGCATCGAAGCACTTGAAAAAATGCTGGAAATAAAACCGGATTTAACTGTTGTCATGGTTAGTGCCATGGGCCAGCAAGAAACAGTTAAAAAAAGTGTAAAACTTGGCGCAAAACATTTTATTGTAAAACCTTTTGAAAGAGAGAAAGTTTTTGAAGTGCTTAAAAGCGTATTGGGGATAAAAGAGTGAATTATCCGGGTTAGAAATGATTAATAATAAAGGAGGACATGTTATTTAATGAAGGCTGACCATATTAACCCTTTTGTTAATTCTGCTAAGGAAGTACTACAACAATTTGTCCCTAATCTCGAAATCGAGCGGGGTGAACTTGGTTTAGAACCCACCCCCGCTGATCTACTTGGAGCAACCGTTTACCTTGGGATTTCCGGTTTTCTTGAAGGTAGAGTGGTTTATGACATGGAGCCGGAAACGGCAGTTAACATAGCCAGTGCGATGAATCACGAGGAGTTGACGGAACTCAATGAGCTGGCCCGGTCAACCATTCAAGAACTGGGCAACATGATCAGTGGTAACGCCGCAACAAAGCTTCGCGAGCGGGTGGAAACTGCTGATGAAATTTTTCTGTCCCCTCCCTCGATGATTATGGGGGAAGATACTAAACTAAGTGATAGCGCCGCTTCTAAATATCTTAAAATTCCTCTGGAAACGAATCTCGGAGAGCTCGTCATCAGCGTGGCGGTTAAAGAATCAAGTTAGATGATTTATAGTAAAGTACCTTATGAAATCCCCAAGACTGTTTCCCCCGATGAAGTCAACCCCGAGCGTGACCGGTTGCGCAGTGGCGTTGGTAAAGGGAAACTCCTGTTAGCTAAGAAGGGAGCACGTCTCACTGAAGAATTAATATCCAGGTTGAAAGATCGGGATGTTCGGCTCCTCTGGATATACCGCAGACACTACCACTGGATTCCCCACGAAGAAGCACTTCGCCGAAATAAAAAAGTAATTGAAAAAAAGGAAGTCGATCCCCTCGGCGTTCAGATACTGGACGATTTTGATAATATCAACAGCGCTGAAGGATTGAGTAAGTTACTTGAACAGGCGGCAACAGATGAACTTAGTGATATGCTCTATACCAGTGTTACCACCCTCCGCCAGCAAATAATGGAATTAGAGAAGATTGAGAACGGTTTATTTGATAAATTGCAGGGATTGTCGGACGATGACCGGCAACGGATAATTGAAATTCTTTCGGCCCGCAATCCCTCATTTGATCCGGATGATTTCCCGGACAAACATAATAAATTAATCCAGGATTTCTCGGAATTTCTCTCGGATCTGCGTGAAACTAAATTTGAGGTTTCAGAAGTTTTGTTGGAAATTGATGAAAAAAATTTGTCTGCTCTGGACGTAGAAGAGGCGGCTGAAAACGAGGTTCTGGATAAATTAAAGGAAAAGCCACAGCCCACCACCGGGGCCGTGGTGGAATCACCGGAATTTGCGCTTGAACTTTTTTCATTGAACCAAAATTCTGCCAGGCCGGATTTTGTGGAGGAAATTTATGTTCTGAGTTATAAATTCGTGGAGAATGCTATTTTAAAAGGACATCTTAATTTTGAGGTTTTGAATACGGTCCGTCAGAAATTAAGTGTTATTTCCGCACAAATCCCCGGTTATTACTGGCTTTTGGCTGAAGAAAAAGCGGGCCACGATGACTTGTTTTTTCGTGGTTTGAATAGATTTTTTATTTACAGTCAGGTGTGGCCAGATAAAATTGAGGAAGAAGCGGAGTTTAGACGGATCTTTATAGCCGCTCTTTTTCTCGATATTGGGATGGTGAACGTGCCGGAAACATTTTGGTTGCACAATAAAGAACTCGCTGATTATCAAGCCCTTGAAATTCATAAGCATCCCCGTTTTTCCAGGGAAATTCTTGCTAAACTTTCAAATTTTCCGGAAGTGGAAAATTGGCTGCGATTGCACCACTTTCGGGGATCTGGGGAAGGTTATCCGGACTTGAGCTCGGATCAAGAGTGGACCACGGGAGCTCAAAAAATGGCACTTTGTGATGCATACGAAGCATTGACTTCACAGCGCCCGTGGCGTCGGGATAAAACTCCCCGGGAGGCTTTGAATATTATTGAGTCGGAGTTCGCGGCGGCCGATTCGGTGACGGTAGATAATTTTGTCAATTCTATCTCCGGGATACCGCCGGGAAGTCTCGTTCGTTGTACTAACGGTGCTCTTGCTCTTGTTGAATCAGGGAAGGAGAATGAAGAAATTTTTCTCCGCCGGATAGAGTTGAAAGAGTCAGACATCCGTGGAGCTTCCGAACCATTTTCAATCGCTGAAAAGGAATTTTCAATAAAATCTGTTCCGGCTGATCGAATCGCTCCCTGGAAACTTAGAAAATTTTGTTTTAATCATTGAGTTCCCGCTAAAATCTCTTCCCCCTTGATGGGGGAAGATACAGATGGGGGTGAAAATGGGTTTATAAGTTCTTTCAGGTGACGGGTTTTTCCTTAAACACACTTAATCCGGAGAAATGATAATGAAGAAGGTATTAGTCGTTGATGACTCGGTGTTTGTTCGACGTTTTTTGACCGGGGAAGTGGAAAAAATAGACGGACTTGAGGTGGCGGGAACTGCTCGGAATGGTCTGGAAGCACTCAAGGTTATCCAGGAAGAGCAGGTTGACTTAATTACCATGGACATAGAAATGCCGGAGATGAACGGTTTCCAGACTCTGAAGAAGTTGAACAGCCAGGGAATTCAAATTCCTGTTCTTGTTGTTAGCTCGGTGACCCCCGAGAATTCAGAACCGGCGGCCCGGGCAATGGAATTGGGAGCCGTCGATGTTCTTCCTAAACCAGCCCAGGGAAGCATGGGGCTCGGAATAGAGGAAATTAGTGATGAATTGAAAGAAAAATTGACTGCTCTCGTTGCCCGGGTTCCCGAGCGTAAGGAAGTCTCGGAAAAGGTTGTAGAAAAAAAACGGAAAACTCTTCGGGAAAAATTTCGCACTGTTGAGCCCCGGCTGCTGATTATTGGTGGTTCAACCGGGGCACCTCCATTTCTCCATTCGATAGTATCCCATCTTCCTTCTGACTTTCCTCTTCCGGTTGTGATTGTTCAGCACATGCGCAAGGTTTTCCTTGAGGGGCTGGCTAATAATCTGCAGAATGATGCGGAACTGGAGGTCAACCTTGTCAGAAGAGCCCGGGAGTTAAAAAAGGGTAATATTTATCTTCCCGGAGACAACAAGCATCTTCTGTTTCGCTCCGGCGGTGAGAAAGCGTATGTTCGTCTCAAGGACGGCGAGGAGGTCTCCGGTGCAAAACCTTCAGTGGACGTGGCTTTTCAGTCAGCCCGTGATACATTTAAGAAGGATGTAATTGCCGTGATTCTTACCGGGATGGGCAAAGATGGTGCGGAAGGGATGGAGAAATTGTATGAAACCGGAGCTCTCTGTCTCGGCCAGGACCAGGAGTCCTCAGCCGTCTACGGCATGCCCCGCGAAGCCGCAGCCCGGGGTGCTCTCGATCTCCAGGCTCCCGGCGATAAGATACCAGGTATAATAACTGACTGGGTTTCAAAATCAGTTTGAGCTGATGGCTGAATATGACCTCCTTGTTGTCGAAGATGAGCCGCTAATTGCTAAAGATGTTTGTTCCTCCCTGGAAGAATTGGGATATTCCGTCCTGGACACCTCTAAGACCGGTGAGGGCGCCATTGAAATGGCCGGGGAACTTGAGCCGGACCTGGTCCTGATGGATATCCGACTGAAAGGAGAGATAGATGGAACAGAAGCTACTCACCAGATCTGGGAGAAATTCCGGCTTCCCGTTGTTTACCTTACCGCCCATTCCGATGAAACTACCCTGGAGAAGGCAAAAAGTGGAGGGGCTTACGGTTATTTGACCAAGCCGGTCGAAAAGCATGACCTTAGAAATGCTCTCGAAATGGCGGTTAACAAGCATCGGATGGAAGAGAAACTGCTCGAAAAGGAACGTCAGATTCATAAGTTAGAGCTGGAAAAAAGGGAGAAACTGGCCGCGCTCGGGAAAATGGCCGGCGGGATTACCCACGATATTAAGAATTTAAACGCCGCTCTCCAGGAAAACCTCGATTTTGTCTATTCTGCCTGGAAAAAGATAAGAAACAAGCTGGAAGAGTTGGAAGTTGAAGATGACGTTAGGGATTTAGTGGAACAGTTACCCGGAACCTTAGACTCCATGCAGCGCCAGATTGAGGGGATAAAACAAATCGGCGACAAGACAAAAACGTTTTCCCGGGCGGATGGATTTAAATCCGATAAAGTCGTTTTTAATCCGGTTAAAAAAATCAAGTATTTCTTTGAATACCTGGATGATATTTTTTCAAACCGCGATTATGATTCGATTGAGTTTGTGCTTGACTTGGGCTCCGACCTTGACGTTACCCTTGAGGGGGATCCCGGTGAATTTAGTCAGGTTTTGAAGAATCTAATTGAAAACGCTGCTGAGGCAGCGATTGAGGAACCTGAACCGGAAATTAGACTACGGGTTTTTAGCAAAAGAAGTCAGTTTTGTATAACGGTCCGCGATAACGGACCGGGGATTTCGCAGGCGGACCGGGAGAAGATTTTTGAATCCTTTTACTCCTCCAGCCGGGCCGGTGAGAACCTCGGGCTCGGTCTCTCCATAGTTAAAGGGATTGTCGACAAAATGGGCGGAGAGATTGAAGTCGATTCGGAACCGGGAAAATGGACTAAATTCAGGGCCTGTTTCCCCACCACAAATAGATCTTAATAAAATAGTCCACGAATCAGCACGAATCCACACGAATGGAAGAACTTAGATTCGTGAAGATTGGTGGGGATTAGTGGACAAAATTTTTAGTTTTTTAGAGATTTGCGGTTCGGAATTGGGGTCTTGTTATGAAAAGTGTTTTAGTCGTTGATGACGCTTACTTTGTCCGACGTTTTTTCACCGAAGAAATAGAAAAAATTGAGGGATTAGAAGTTGCTGGTACCGCCCGTAACGGGCTGGGGGCACTTGAGATCCTGGCGGAAGAAACTGTGGATATTATTACCCTTGACCTTGATATGCCGGTTATGGATGGTTTTAAAACATTAAAGAAGATGAATGAGCAGGGGATTGAGATTCCCGTGCTGGTGGCCAGCGCCCTTACCTCTGAAAATGCAGAAGCGACGGCTCGTGTCCTGGAACTGGGGGCAGTGGATGTGCTTCCCAAACCTTCAAAAAATAGAATTGATTCGGATGTTGAGGAAATTAAAGCTGAATTCAGGCAAAAACTTTCTGCTTTAACTGAAGTTGCACCTGAACCCGAGGAAATTGAGTCGAGGATTCAGGATAAAAAAGAAAAGGTTCTTGCTCGAAAACTTGCTTCAATTAATCCCCGTTTACTGGTAGTAGGCGGGTCCACCGGTGCTCCCCCCCTGATCCATTCTATTGTTGAGCAGCTCCCGGGAAATTTTCCCCTCCCCGTGGTAATTATTCAGCATATCCGACAGGTATTTTTTGAAGGATTTGCAAAAAATTTACAGCGTCGGTCACAACTTCCGGTAGAAACCGTTACCGCTCCTTGCAAATTAGAGAGCGGCAAAATTTATTTGCCGGGAAAGCGCGAGCATCTGTTTTTACGCTCCGGAGAGGTTTCGCCCCGGATCTCGTTTAACGGCCGGGCTAATAATTATTCAACCCGACCTGCAGTTGACGCTACTTTTCAATCGGCTGCTGCTCTCTTTGGCTCCGAGGTGATTGCTGTCCTTTTGACCGGGATGGGAAAGGACGGGGCCGCGGGAATGGAACGGTTGTATGAGGCCGGTGCCCTTTGCCTGGGGCAGGACCGGGAAACTTCCACCGTTTACGGAATGCCCCGGGCCGCGGCTATTCGGGGGGCTCTGGATCGGCAGGCTCCGGCCGGTCAGATTCCTGAAATTATCCTTAGCTGGGTGAATAAAACTTTACCGTCCAGCACTCAATAGGGTATCTTCAGAGGAGACAAGAATTTATCTAACCCCGATAATTCTCGACAGCGTAACTGTCGTGAATTATCCGTCCGAAGGACAGCCTTCAATCGAGGCACCATATTTAGTGTTTAGCGCTGGCAAAGGGCTCTCAACGCAATTTTAGCGGTGAAGCTTCACAATAAAACTAC
>CAZVWJ010000041.1:0-21649 GCA_964631325.1 uncultured bacterium
TATCCCATAATGACCTTAGTTTATCTCAATAACTTAAAAACTTAAAGTACGATACTAATTACGTCAGGGGTGTAATTGCTTACCCGGGGTCAGCGAACCAAGTAATTTATCAGCGCGCTGAGATTTTATTTTCCATGTTTTAGAAGAATCTTTAGCCAGCTCAAACGTTGTCCGACCTTTCCGGCGCACCGTCTGACCGGCCACCGCACAACCAATACCGGCGTCTTCAGCCGAACAAACCCAGCGCAGATTCCAGTTAGCTACAACATTCAGGCCGGCCTGGGTTTTATTAACCCGGCTGGCATAAAATTCAAGTTCTATTTGAGAGAACTGACGAAAAACTTTCCTCATCTCATTGCGCAACTCGTTTTTAAACTGCCGAAAATCCGGATGAATAAGCTCCAGAACTCCGGAGTAATTCTCACGATTTACAGCTTTCTCCAGGTCGGAGAGCACATTTTCAACTGCCTGACGCGGCTGTCTAAATTCCGAAGCAGACTGATTTTTTTTCAGACAACCGGTTAGATTAATCATAGTAAAAGCGAAACCAAAAATTATTACTATAACTAAAAAAACGGACAATTCGGAAAAACTGTTCACTTTCACTATAATCTCCCTTTCTAATCTTTTGTTTTTAGCCCCACCAGAATTGATTCAGAAAGAAGTTTTGTAATTTGCTTCGAGTGTTTCTTCCTTGTAATCGTTGTCTGAACCTTTATCTTCCGAATCAGTCTGTTCGTAACCAAGGGATAATTTGCTATCAAACTTGCGGTTAATCAAGTAAGTATAATCAAATCCAAAATTGTGCTTGACAATTTCGGCCTCGCCGGCAGCGTGTTCATTTTGATAATTGTGGTAAAGATCTATTTCTTCTTTTTCCCCCTCACCAAATACCAGTCTATTTTCCACTCGAACCCGCCTATCAATAGCACTGCCACCACCGAGCTTGTTTTCATCTTCCCTGTATTCGACGAAAAAATCATAATTCAAAGGCAGACCCAGCCGGGGGTACTCGCCACCATAATCCAGCCGCCAGAGCCCGGAAACCTCGCTGTCCTGGTCATCGTCTTCCTTGTAATAAGAAAGTGAAAACTGGTGATGCTCAGTCAATTGATTGGCAAATTCCGCCTCCCAGGTAAACTCGTCCGCCTTATTCTGCGGACCTGTCTCGCCGCCGTCATCTTTTCGTGATTCAATACTGAAATTGAATTCCGGTTCCCAGATTCCTTTGGTTTCAGGACGATAAGAAAAATTTGAAATCCAGTTATCAACACCATGGGTGCTGGGCGCTTCCAGCCCATCTTCCCAGTTGATATACTCGAGATCAAAACGGAACGTCTCCATAATTTGCTGGTCCCAATAAAGTTCATAACGCTCGCGGTCTGTCGACGCAAAGCCCTGCAGAGTTTCAAAATCCGGGTCAACTTTTTCATAGGACGCTTCGAAGCTGGTGGAATCAAGCGGGGTGAAATCAAACTCTAATTTTCGGGCGTCCTCTTCGTCGTAATCTTTTGAATCGAGCTCAGTGTCATAATCACTGCGGGCCCATTCTCCGTTGACTTCAACCATCCCACCGGCAAATTCTCCCTCATAGCTGGTAGATTTAACGGTGTTGGTCGCCGTGTCGGACTCATCAGGTTTACTGGAACCACCCAGGGAAGAATCATCATCTTTTGTTTTCATATACGTGAACTGGAAAGCATGTCCCTCCATAACTGCATAATCAAGCATAAATCCCCCGGCATAGCGAGCATATTGTTCGCCTGAGCGAGCCCTGTGCTCACGCCCGACCAGAGCCCGGAAGGTAAAGTCCGGAGTAAAGTTATACCAGCTATTCACCCCTAACAGGGTAGAATTCATCGTATAACCGGTGTATTGTTCACTGAAATAACCGCCGGTCACTTCCCATTCGTCCGGTTGATTAGCAGTCAGATAAAGGTTCTGAACCCGGAGGGTGCGCTCGTGCACCTGGTATTGAGGATCATCGGTTCCGTGCAGATAAAGCATCCCCTTCCAGCGAATAGAATTGTTATTCTCAGGAGTTGGTTGATAATAAAAATAAATATCGGAGAGAACGTTTGCCCCTTCTGTTTTAAAGGAAAGATCTTCTTTTCCGGTGACATTGTTGTAATAGGCCTTGAACTCAAGGTCTCCGGTTATTGCATCGCGGAAACTTCCCGCAGTTACAGGGGGAGTGGAAATTACTGAAATAGCCAAAAGACTAATAAAAATAAATCGTATTCTTTTCTTTAAAATTGCCATAGCATTAAAAAATATATCACCGACACCCCTACAATGCAATGTGATTTTTCACACATAAATAAGCTGAACCGCTCAATCCGGCTGTTGTGATTCAAGAAACTCCCGGAGCATATTTTCCGTCACCCGGCGCCGGTAGTCCCGGTTAGAGCGAATATCATCAATCGGCGAAATTTCTTCCTGAAGCTGATCACAAGCCGTCTCGATTGACTCAGGGTTAAGTATTTCACCCCGAAGTACTGTTTCGGTTTCTCGCAAACGCAAGGTGTGAGGGGCCACACTACCAGCTACAAGACGGATATCGTCAACGGTATTATCAGGCGCAAATTTCAACCGTCCGGTCAGCAGTGTCTTGGAAATAGCCTGGAAGTTACGGGCGCCGACATCCCGATAATAACCTTTCCAGCCGGGTGAAGGACGGGGAACTCGAATTGCCCGGACGTATTCGTCTCCATTGAGATCCATTTGCTTGTAATCGCTGAAGAAATCAGCCAGCTCAACCTCTCGTTTTCCCTCAGAGCCGGCCAGCTCCAGGCGAGCATCATAGACCATCAAACCGGCTGTGCCATTAGCGCAAGGGGAAGCGTTAACTATGTTTCCGGCCCAGGTAGCCCGGCCCTGGACGGCAATAACGCTTAAATTGCGCGCCGCCTGGTGGAGCAGAGGATAATGATCAGTAATTTCTTCGTTGTAGCGAATATCCCTGAAGGTGGTTAAAGCGGAGAGAACTAATTCCCCGTCAAGCTCCGGGCCAAAATCAAGGTCATCACAACTTTTTAAATTGACAAAAACGGTGGGAGAAATATTTCCCTGCTTGAGAGAAACAAAAAGATCGGTTCCCCCGGCCAGCGGAATTGCTTCCTCGTATTCCGCCAGGGCTTCGGCCAGCTCAGCTTCAGTTTCCGGATTAATTACCGAGTAGTCTTCTAAATATGGTTTCATTGGCTAAGCGCTCCTGTTTACTTGTTTTCGAATGCTTCTTCTACGGAATCAAAAATTCTTTTATAACCTGTACAACGGCACTGGTTACCAGCAAGGGCCTCTTTCATATTTTCAGCCGTATGTGGGTTTTCCACGTAATAAGTAGCCGACATAATCATTCCCGGCGTGCAGATCCCACACTGGGTACCACCTTTTTTCTGGAAAGCCTCCTGGACTACGCTGAGGCGGCTGTTCTCTTTTAAACCTTCAATTGTAGTAATCTCCGCCCCGTCCGCCTGGCAGATCGGAATCATACAGCTAAGAGCCGGGGCGCCGTTAAAATGAACAGTACAGGCGCCACACTCCCCTTCCCCACAACCTTCCTTGGTACCGGTCAATCCAAGATCCTCCCGGAGGACATCGAGTAATCTCTTCAGGGGATGAACAGTCACAGATCGTTGTTCACCGTTAACGGTGAAAGATATTGTCTGTTCCTTAACTGGCTCTATCATTAATTTTCAACCTCCGTATTACTGAGTGCATCAAGCAAAGTTTCGGGTAGTAACGGGATTTTGGTAATGTAATTACCATCGAGTGCGCGGGCAACTGCGCCGGCAATTGCAGGCGCCGGCCCGTCAAAAGGAAGTTCTCCGATCCCCTTGGCAAAATAAGGGCCGTAGTTGTTGAAAGGAAATTCAATAAATTCCACGTCAACCTCGGGGACATCGGCCGCAGTGGGAATAATATAATTGGAATACTGGTGGTTCTTCATCATCCCTTTTTCCATGATGACATCCTCGTAAAGGGCGTAACCGAGGGCCTGGACGACTCCGCCTTCAATCTGAGCGGCCGCCATATCCGGGTTTACCAACCGGCCACATTCAACAGTAGAGACAAAATCGGTTACCTGGGTGCGATAATCAACAAAATCAACTTCCACCTCGGCCACGTCACAGCTCCAGGCGTAACCACTGTAGGCTTCACCGGTATAAGATTCTTCGTCCCAGTGGATTTCAGGCGGATCGTGATACTGCAATTCGGCCCTTAATTCTCCATACTGAGCGAGATATTCCCTGGTTGCCTCCTGGTATTCTTCAGCCGAAAAGTCCTCTGCGAGACCAACTTTCTCCTGCAATTCCTCAATCAGTTCCTCACAGGCGTCTTCAATCAGCCGGCCGACTATCATAGTGGACCGGGAAGCTACCGTCGGGCCACTGTCGGGAACACGGGCCGTGTCCGGCTCTGAAATTTCAACCCAGTGGGGCGGTAGGTTACAGGTTTCGGCCGCTATCTGGGTAAATCCGGTATGGATTCCCTGGCCGTATTCCACGTTGGCCACAAGCACTTCCAGTGGTTTATCCTCGGTGGCCTCTACGGCGACCCGGGAAGCAAGTTCCTCTTCTCCGCCACCGGTAAATCCACTGCCGTGGAAAAAGACAGAGAGTGAAATGCCTTTTTTCTTGGTTTCATTTTCCTGGTTAAATTGCTTGAACTGCTCCTTTTTCTCGTGGTAATCAATTTTTTCCAGGGCTCGATCCATAAGCGCCTCCAGATCCAGCTCCTCTTTTATTTCCTGGCCGGTGGGCATCTCATCCCCCTGTTTAAGAAAATTCTGCCGGCGCAACTCAGCCGGATCAAGCCCCAGCTCTTCAGCCGCTTCGTCCATCAACAACTCAGTGGCAAAAATCGACTGGGGAGCTCCAAAACCGCGAAAAGCGGCAAAAGGTGTGGAATTGGTCATATAAGCCTTGGAACGTAGATCAACGTTCGGACAATTATAAGGCCCAAAAGCGTGAAGGACTCCCCGAGAAAGAACCGTCGAAGTGAGGGTCGGATAAGCGCCGCCATTCAGGTAGAAATCCATCTCCAATGCTACCAGGGTGCCGTCCTCTTTAAAACCGGCCCGGACATACGAACGGGAGGGGTGACGTTTCGTGGTGGCCAGCATGTCCTCTTCCCGACCGTAAACCATTTTCACGGTCCGACCACCAGCCTTGTGGGACAGCAGGGCGGCGTGACCGGCAAAAATACTGGGATAATCCTCTTTCCCGCCAAAAGCACCACCGGTAGTGGTCTGGACAACCCGGATTGAATCCGAGTCCCGGTCAAACAAACTGGTCATAGCGTTATGAATGTAATAGGGGCACTGGAAAGAACCCTGAATAGTTAGTTGGCCGTCGGGGTCAGCCGTTGCCATTAACCCCTGGGGTTCAATGTACAGGTGTTCCTGGGCCTGGGTCCGATAATCATTTTCAATCACCACATCAGCTTCGTCCCATCCCTCTTCCATATTTCCACAATCTACTGTATAAGCCGAGAGGACGTTATCATCGTTTCGTTGGATATTTTTTCCCGAGCGTGCTTCTTCAATTGTAAACATCGATTCATAGCCCTCAGTATCAATCACTACCTCCACCTGCTCAAGCGCTTTATCCACGAGCTGTTCATCCTCGTGAGCAATCAAAGCGAGAGGCTCACCCGGGTATTTTACTTCCTCTTCAGCCAAAAAAGGTATCTCATTTTTTATCATAGCCACAATATTTTCGCCGGGGATATCAGCGGGACGAACAATAACAAATTCCTCCCAGGGAATGTCACCGGTAAACTTAATTGCTTTAATTTTTCCCCGCGGTTCCGGCGAACGAACAGTGCGTCCGTAAAGACAATCTTCCGGCTGATAATCATCAATGTATTTAGCTTCGCCGGTAACCTTTTCAACCCCCTCCAGCCGCGGCAAATTTTCTCCAACAATATTTAAGTTCTTTTGTTCTTCCGGATCATCCTTAGAAACACTCATGTTCACACCACCATTAAATGGGCTAATATTACTCACTCAAGTTTATCTATGAATAACAACAAATAAAAGATTTTTACCACCTGAATTCTGTTAGTTTGCCGGGATCTGGTCCTGGAAACGGGCAAGAACCTGATGACAGTAGGCAATAGCCAGTGCGTCGGCTGCGTCATCGGGTTCAGGTATACCCGGCATTCCCAGCTCTTTTTGAACCATTTTCTGGACCGCCTTTTTGTCAGCATTACCGTTACCGGTAATAGTCTTTTTAATTTTCAAGGGGGAATATTCCACAGTTACTGCTTCACAGTGGGAAACCGCGAGGATGATGACTCCCCTCGCCTGACCGACCCGGATAGCAGTTTTTACATTTTTGCAGAAAAACAGTTCCTCGACAGCAACAATATCCGGATCAAATTTTGTTATTAATTCATTTACAGAAGTATGGAGAGTCTGAAGACGATCGGCAAAATCATGGTTGGGAGAAGTATTAACTGTTCCCCAGCTCAACGCGTCGGGACTGTTATTCGGAGAGTCGTATTCGGTTAGTCCGTAACCCGTGGTTGCTAAACCGGGATCTAATCCAAGAATTTTAGGAATAAAAATCGCTCCTTCATGCGCTCATTGCTTCCACTTGTTCCAGGGTTTCCGTGTCCATGTCAAAATTGCTGTAGACGTTCTGAACGTCCTTGTGATCATCAAGCTCGTCGAGCATTTTTATAACTTTTTCTCCCTGCTTAGCCTCCACGGGAACCGTAGTATTGGGAATTTGGACGATGTTGGCAACCTCTGGTTCAATCCCCTCGTTTTCCAGCGCCTTTTTCACTGTAGCAAACGCTTCCACGTCAGTAAAAATTTCAAAAATATCTTCATTTTTTTGCAAATCCTCAGCTCCCGCCTCAACAACCAGGTCAAAGAGCTCCATTTCACTGATCTGGCCAACAGAAACTGTCAGATAACCTTTTTGTTCAAATAAATAGGAAACACAGCCACGTTCACCGACATTTCCCCCGTGATCTTCGAATATCTTTCTAATCTGGGAGATTGAGCGGTTTTTGTTGTCAGTGGTTACCTCTACAATTACCGCTACTCCCCCGGGACCATAGCCTTCGTAAACGTAATCCTCATATTCAACCCCGGGCAGATCACCGGTTCCCTTCTTTATTGCCCGCTCAATGTTATCCTTGGGCATATCGTGATCATGGGCCCGTTCAATAATATTCTTAAGTTCGGTATTTTTCTCCGGATCTCCACCACTCCGCCGAGCGGCAGAAATTATTTTACGCGATAACTTTCCGAAAATCTTCGCCTTCTTTTTGTCCTGTTTCTGCTTACGGTGCTTTTTGTTCGCCCATTCAGAATGACCGGCCAATTTAATCACCCAACAATAGATATTTTGAATATATACAGGGTATAAATTCTAAAACGAAACTAAACTCAAAACAAGTTTTGTGTAGAAATTAATTCAGTGGTAGCGAACCTCAAAAGCTTCAAATTCTCCCGTTGGTTGTTTCCATTCTAATTCGACGTTCTGCACCCGGGCTGAAGTCGGTCCCTGCTGGACCTTCTTTAATAGCTTCTGCAGACTATCCACCGGCCCTTCAGCAATTAATCTAACCGTCCCGTCCGGTTCATTCCGAACCCAGCCGGTAATACCGCTCAGACTCCGGGCACTGCGCACGGTGAAATACCGAAAACCAACCCCCTGTACACGACCGGAAATGACTGCTTCCAGACACTTAGCTTTTCCGGCTTCCATTCCAGTCCCTCCTCAATTCAGTTTTTTTACCACGCAGTATTTTCTGCTTCCTGAAGAGCTTTTCCAACTGCTTCTTCCGGAGTTAAATTAGCGGGAAAAGAGAACCGCGGATGTTCCCAGGTGTTGACTCCGAAAATTTTCCTGTCATTCTTAATTGCAAAGGCAATTTCTGACAGCGTTCCCTCAGCCCCCCCAACCGCAATCACCGCCTGTCCGGCAAGTATATTGGGTAAATTTCGGGCCTCCCCTAACCCGGTGGGCAACAGCACGTCCAGGTATTTATTGGCCCCCTTGCTGTCTTTGCGCATCAATACTCCAACGGTCAATCCACCGTTATTTTCTTTTATCCCCCGGCAAACTGCTTCCATTATCCCGCCCCGGCCCCCGCAGATAACGGTGGCCTTCGAGGGAGCGAGTAATTCCCCCACACAATAAGCTAAATCTCGAGTCTCGGAATCAGGTTGACTGCTTCCAATGACGGAAATCTGTAACCTGTTAATAGCTTACCCTCCTGTAGAGAGATTATTATCTGAAAAAATCTCTATGTGAAAACTATAAGATTTTTCGGATTTTTTCAACTTTTCCGGGGTTCAGGAAAGGTTATATACGATAATTTTCTTCACAGAATTCTCTATATTGGAGAGCCTCGGCCATGTGAGTCTCTGAAACGGTTTCTTCCGCTTCCATGTCGGCAAGAGTTCGGCCGACTTTCTGAAGCCGGTGTACCGTTCGGGCGCTGTAACCTAAATCATCCACTGCCCCCCGCAGGAGCTCGTGGGCCGATTCAGACAATTCACAGTAGTCTTCAATTAAATTTGCAGGTAAGGAAGCATTCAAAGAAAAATCCTCTTCCAAATACCGTTCTTCCTGCAATTTTCTGGCGGCAAGCACCTGCTGACGCATTTGTTCACTGGACATTGAATCACCCTCCCCCCGCAGAGTATCATAATTTACGGAGCCAACGGAGAGATGTAAATCTATCCGATCCAAAAGTGGACCGCTAAGTCGGCGCCGATAGCGATCAATCTGGCTGGGCGTACAGATACATTCACGCTCTGGGTGGGTTAAATAACCGCAGGGGCAGGGGTTCATTGCAGCAATTAAGAAAAAATCAGCCGGAAAAATAAAAGACCCCTGGGCCCGGGAAATATGCACTTCTCCGTTTTCGATTGGCTGACGCATCATCTCCAGGACAGAACGGCTGAACTCCGGCAACTCATCGAGAAATAAAACACCGTTGTGGGCAAGACTTGCTTCCCCGGGTCCCGGAATCTGACCGCCGCCGATCAAACCGGCACCAGAAATTGAATGATGGGGAGAGCGAAATGGGGGTTCGGAAAGAATTCCACTGTGGTCCAGCAATTGTCCAGCGACGCTGTGAACAGCCGTAGTTTCCAGTGACTGCTTCCGGGAAAGCGGGGGAAGGATTCCCGGCACCCGGCGGGCAAGCATCGACTTCCCGGTCCCGGGTGGACCGATCATTAAGGCGTTATGGCCGCCGGCGGTCGCTACACACAGGGCCCTCTTAGCAGCCGCCTGGCCGCGGACATCAGCAAAATCCGGGGGAGAAGTAACATCCTCATCCGGCTGGGGTTGCCGGGGTGGATCCGGAGTAAGCCGCTCCTCCAGGACCGCGACTGCTGATCGCAGGTGGCCACAGGAGAGAGGTTCAATCCGGGTCGGTTCGGCTTCATAGTAATTGCCCGGGGGAAGTAGCATCCGATCAAACTCATTTTTCGCCCCCGCCAGAGCTAATGGGAGAACCCCGGGGATCGCTCGTAAACAACCGTCAAGGGCTATTTCTCCGGCAAGTAAATATTCCTCAAGGCCCCCTTGCTCTATTTCAAGCTGTTCACTGGCTAACAGGATACCGACAGCAATCGGGAGATCATAAGTAGATCCCTGTTTGGCCTTGTCGGCGGGAGAAAGGTTAACGGTAATTTTTCGATTAGGGAAATCAAAACCAGACTCCTTAATCGCCGGTTTAATTCGCTCCCGGCTCTCCTTTACGGCCTGGTCCGGTAAACCAACGATATGAACGCCCGGAAGGCCGTCACCGAGGTGGACCTCAACCGTAACTATTTCTCCCTGGACTCCGTCAACCAGGCCAGAATAGGTATGTGCGAGGCTCATTCCAGCCCCGTAAAAGCGGAAGGAATGTGACGGAATTCAACTTGTGGGGGGGCGGCTTCAATAGCAATCACATCAAAGCGGCAATTGTCAAAGTCCCGGCGCTTCAACTCATATTTTGCCACCCGGCGAAGGTGCTCCCTTTTTCGACGGTCAACTGCGTATTCCGGCGCTCCAAATTTGCTGTCCCGCCTGGTCTTTACTTCAACCAGAACCAGGAAATCACCCTCTGCTGCCAGCAGGTCACACTCTCCCACGGGGGTGTCCAAATTACGCGCAAGAATTTGCCAGCCCTTATCGGTAAGATATTCAGCTGCCCTGTCCTCCCCCCAGGCCGCTAAATTTTTCTGTCGAGGGATATCGGTGCACCTCTTTCACAGGAAAATGTTAAAAAAACATAATTATGAATTTTTAAATGCTATGCTGGCATATCCAACTGCCGGTTTCGACTCACCGGCAACTTCAGCGCTGTTGCGATAATCAAGCAGTGAAGCCGAAGTAATCCCCCCCGAACTCATAGCCACCAGGATCGGGCCATATCCACAGACCGAACCCCGGCGGGCGGCTAGATCAAAGAACCCTTCAAAATCGAGTGAAAGAATCCGATCACAAATTTTTTCATCTTCTTCATTGATTTGGGGAACCATTTCGTAGTGAGTTAAATCAGAGCTGGCTACAACCGCTACCTCCCGGCCGGTTGCTTCAGCCGCCCGATCAATATTTTTAGCCAGTTCCAGCGATCGCGAAACGTCTGCTTGACCAATAGCGACAGGAACAATTTTGAAATCGGTGAACTGGTGTTGAAGAAACGGAAGTTGAACCTCAACAGCGTGGTCTTTCTGGTGGGGCGCTTCAGAAGTCTGGACCCCGGAAAGCTCATCAATGAATTCATTGTCCACTTCAACCCGACCAAGCGGAGTTTTCCAGTCCTGGGTAGAAACAGCGGGCCGGCGGACAGAAACAAAGTGGCAGGGACCAAGGACCACATAAGTTTCGGCCGGTTTCAGGGCCAGGTAAGAATACGCAGCACAGGCACCAGAAAAGGGATAACCGGCGTGGGGAGACAAAACATTTCGGGCGGCTTCTTCCGTTTCCGCCCCGACAAAAAATTCCTCAAGCGTCTCCCGGAGCTCCGGCTCAGAACCGGGATAAAATCGCCCTGCAGCAGCCATTTGCCGCATAAACTCTCACCCTTTTTGTATTTTAAATAGAAGTTAAAACTTGACCTGCTGTTTCTGACTCCACCTCTTCATTATAAATAACAGGTTCCCCATTCACAAATAAATATTTTACTCCCCGGGCCAGTTGATGTGGCGAATCATAAGTGGCGGTATCGGTAATCTCATCAGGATGAAATAAAACCAGGTCGGCCTGGTTCCCTTCGAGGACCCGGCCGCGGTTCTCCAGACCCAGTCGATCGGCCGGCAGAGCAGTTATTCGGTGAATTGCTTCTTCAAGATTTAACAATTTTTTCTCCCGCACGTATTTCCTGAGAAAACGAGGAAAGGTCCCGTAATACCGGGGATGCGGTTTAGACTTCAACCAGTGACCCTCCGGCGGGATTGCCAGACCGTCAGAACCCACTGCAGCAAACGGAGTTGAATAAAGGTATTCCACGTCAGCCTCATCCATGTATTCGTAAAGCCCGATTATCTCTCCCTTTTCTTCCTGCAATAAATCAAAGAAACAGTCCCAGGAGTCAACGCCGCGCGTCTCAGCAACGTCTACTATTGTTTTTCCCACGTGCTGTTCATTTTTCTCACTGTTGACCGAACTAATCGTAATTTTTTCAGGCCGAAGAGTTCCCGGCCCCGGATAGCCGGGCCAGTCCTCACTTCCCTCTTCCAGGGCTTTTTTGAGCTGTATCCGGTTCTGGTCGTCGGCCAGGATATTAACCAGCTTTTCCCGGCCACCTTCCCGGGCCCAGCGAGGAAGGAGAGCGCTCAAATAGGTACTCCCGACAAGGTATGGATACACATCATAACCAATTTCCCAGCCGGCCTCCCGGGCCGAATACACCTTCTCCACTGCTTCCTTTACTAATCCCCAGTTAGATTCACCGGCGGCTTTAAAATGGGAAATTTCAGTGCGGACTCCGGAGGCCTGAACCACCTTAATGGTTTCCTCAACCGCCTCCAGCAGGCGGTGGCCTTCGTTTCGCATGTGAGTTGCCCACAGTCCCCCGTATTCCTTCACAACCCGGGCCATCGCTACCAGTTCACGGTAAGTGGCATAACAACAGGGAATATAGACAAGTCCCGTGGACAGTCCTCGGGCTCCGGCTTCCAGGCACTGAGCCAGCAATCTCTGAGCCTCCGCTAATTCCCCTCCCGTCATTTCTTCGCGGCTAAATCCCTTAACTGCCGCCCGTATTGCTCCGTAACCAACCAACGGACAGAGATTCGGGGCAAACTCCGCTGACCTTAGCCGTTCCAGGTATTCTTCGTAGGCAGTCCACTCCCAGTCAACTCCGGCTTCAAGGTAGGAAAAAGTTCGCCTTAATTCAGCTCGATTTGTCTCACTAACCGGCGCGGGGGAAAGCGAACAATTGCCCACGACTTCGGTAGTCACCCCCTGGTAAATTTTGCTCAGCCCTCGCCCGTCCGCCAGTAAGCTAAGATCAGAATGAGAATGAATATCGACAAAACCGGGGGCAACAACAAGTTCGGAAGCATCTACAACTTCACTACCGGAAGTATTCGCACTTGCTTCCGCACCAATAGACTTAATTTTGCCGTCCTCCAGGACAACGTCCGCTCTCCCTCCCGGTTTACCTGTTCCATTTATTAAATAACCGTCTTTTAAAACAATTGTTTCGGAATCCATACTTTTACCTTCTTAATTGATAGAATATATTCCCTTGAAATGTAATTATAAGCTATTAACGGTCAAAAATGAATTCAACCAGGACAATTTTAACTGAACGCTAAGCCGAACATGCGGAGTCTCTAAAATGCAAAAAATCTGCGGGAGCAAAATATGGAAGTAAAGAGAATCGAGGAACTCTTTGCGCCAGAATGCCAACTCTGTCCCCGGGAATGTGGAGTTCACCGGCGGGAGGGTGAAGCAGGGTATTGTGGCGTTCGGGAGCGAGCAGTTGTGGCCAGCAGTTTTGCTCACCGGGGGGAGGAAAATTGCCTCAGTGGGACCCGGGGCAGTGGAACGATCTTTTTTTCCGGTTGTAACTTAAAATGTGTGTTCTGCCAGAACGCAAATATATCTCACCGGTTAAAGGGAAAGCCCCAGGATGAGAGTGAACTCTGTGAACTGATGTTAAAACTGGAAAACCAGGGGTGCCACAACATTAACCTGGTCACCCCCACCCACTCAATTGCTCAGATAATTTCCGCTCTAAAATTAGCCAAAAAACGGGGCCTGAGCCTGCCCGTGGTCTATAACTGCGGTGGCTACGAATCCCCGGAAACTATCGACCGGCTGGAGGGAATGGTTGATATTTACATGCCGGATTTTAAGTTCTGGTCTCCAGAATCCGGCAAACAGTACATGAATGCCAAAGACTACCCGGAAAAAGCACGTGAATCGATTAAAAAAATGCATGAACAGGTGGGAGATTTAGAATTAGATAGAAGAGGAATCGCTCAGAAAGGACTGCTCATTCGGCATCTTGTTATGCCCGGCTATAGTAAGGAGAGCAAAAAAATACTCGAGTGGATAAAAAATGAATTATCCCCGAAAACTTACCTCAATATTATGGCCCAGTATCGCCCGGCCCACCAAGCTCATAACTATCCAAAAATAGATCAAACAGTATCACGCGGGCAATACCGGGAACTGGTTAATTACGCCCGCGAAATTGGCTTGACCCGATTAGACTAATCGGCGGTATAAACGAGTCCCTGGGAGTAATAGCGGTATTTTCCTTTTTTCCGGTCAAACGCAGTAATTATCAACCGGTTCCAGGGACGGGAAAACTCAGCGTCTACGGAGATCGCTAACTTCCCTTCTTCTCGGCTGAGCCAGCTCCAGTTCATTGCTCCAAATTCTGAAATAAACACATTAATTCGTCCCGGATCCAATTTTTCGGGTTCCTCCAGGTCCACGTAGATTGTCTCCGGAGCAGTCGCAAAACGGGCTCCCGGGACCGGACTGGCCTTCTCAACAGCCAGCGGCAGACGGTCCAATTTTTGTAAAAATTCCGACCAGTTGGTGGAACGATTGATCCCAAAACGATTTAAAATATAGGGCTGAGCCGTGGGATCAACAACTCCCGGGTCAGAAGCCATTACAAACGGATAGTCAGACGATTCCTTGATCACCTGCAGAAGCGGCGTATCGTACATTCCATAGGGAATAGAAATAGTCTGATTCGCCTGACCGGTTTTTTGTTCAATCAACCGGGCCGGTTCGAGGATTTCTTTTCTTACCCAGGTATCGTTTTTATCTTCCATGTGAATAAATTTTCCATGGCTGTAGGTATGATTCTCGACCGGGACTCCACTTTTGGCCATTTCTTTGATCATTTTCCAGGAAAGCGCGCTGGGATAGCCGGCTTCAACTGACTGAGTATAAACGTAAAGAACCCAGGGAATTCCCTTTTCTTTAAGAAAAGGATAGGCTTTAGTATAAGTCGATTTATAGCCGTCATCCACGGTAATCATAACTGATTTTTCCGGAAAAGGCCGACCGGTCTCCAGGTGATCTATTAATGATTCAAGGGATTGAAACCGGTAGTTATTATCCATAAGATAATTAATCTGGCGTTTAAACTGGTCCATGGGAATCGAAATACTGCCACCGGCGTCAAAACGGTGATACATCAATATAGTAAGGTGTCCGGCGGCGGAGAGAGGAGTGATTGTTAGCAGGAAGATCAATCCGGCTCCAACTAACAGGCAAAATTTCTGAAGCTGTTTACGCATTAAAACAGTTTATCAAAACGGCGATAGTTATTGTTTCTAATCAGGGAGGAAATATCTTTGACGTAAGCCTGGCCCCGTTCGGAATAATTTTCTAATCCCTGAACAAGCTGGAGAGAATTAAGTTCACCGGCCTGGGCGGCCCGCAATTTTCTGAAATCCTTATATGCCCAGTGAGTATTGAGATTATGCATATAACTGCGAACCGAAGCCTGGAGATTCGGGAAAACTTTCACCCGGTAAGGAGCGGAGTCCGGGACGCCTGCTGGTTTTAACCCCGCCTCCCGGTTATAAATCCACTCGCCAAAAATATTATTTGCCTTAATACAGAACCGGGAAGTTCCCCAGCCGGATTCATTAGCGGCCTGAGCTAAAACCAACGAAGGGGGCAGGGTATGAACTCGCTTCAGCAACTGATTCAAATCATTCAAGCTAATATTTTCAGGCAGGCTGGCCGGCTTCTCATAAAGCTCATAATGAATGAGCAAACGCCGCACAAAGGCAAGTTTCAATCCATAAATCTCTCGTTCTTTGTTAAGCTCTTCCTTAATTTCCAGAAGCCAGCGCCGGGTGTGTTGGAGCCGCTTATTTTCAAGCACCACGAGGGGTAAAACAATTTTTTTAAAAAGCTTTTTCTTCCTCTTAACCGAAACAATCTCAGGAAAATCACGCGGAAAGCTTTTTACGATAGCGGAAGGTTCTCGGGCAATTTTTTTTACCGTATATCCGTGGTGCTGATAATAATCCTCCAGTTTGTCGACCCGGTCAAAGGAAAGTTGATCAGCAGAATTAGCAGGACCAACAGCCATAAAAATTACCGGAATAATGGCAAGAAAAAGAACCAGACAGTAATTAATTTTTTCCATCGATACTCCCTCTTCATTCACAATATGAGCTATAAACCATATAAAATTAATCCGCTTAAGACAAGAGAGTCTGCCAGTTATCTAATTTCCATAACGAATCACCTCTCCCCACTCCATTCCGGTGGAAAAAATACATTTCGATAATCTGCGAAAATTTTAGCCCACCAGGGCGGAAAGTAGGACCTGGCGCTGGCGGGAACGGTTGTCGCAATCAACGACCACAACCTGCTGCCAGGTGCCGGTCTGCAATTCACCGTTTTTAAAAGGGAGAGTAACTTCCGGTCCCAGCAGAGCGGCCCGCAGGTGGGAAAAACCATTCCCGTCGCCCCACTTCTTGTTGTGTTCGTAATGGGCGTCGGCCGGCGCAATCTCCTCCAGGGCCGCCTGCAGATCCGCAACACAACCGGACTCAAACTCTATCGTTGTTATCCCCGCGGTCGCGCCCGGGATGGAGGCGGTCAACAGCCCCGCTTCACCGTCAATTTTTTTGAGGAAGGAATTGATGGGATCAGTGATATTTTTAACGTCCGCGTAACCTTCCGTGGAAACTGTCAGCTCTTCCTGGTGCATTTGTGGTAAACCTCCTTCGTGATTGCGTGATGAGGTAACTTACAAATTCAAGTCCCGGATCCACAGATTAGCGGGATTACACAGATAAAAAAACAAATCCAAAACCTCGTGGCCCTCAAAGTGGCACAAACCTGCTTCAAAAGGGACAGGATTTACAAGATTAGCTGGAATAAAAAAATTCAAATCTTGTTTATCCTGTTAAACCTGTCCAATTGTTTTTGACTTCCCGAACTTCTCTGCGTCTTTGCGCCTTTGCGTTATCTTCGCAGTTGCGAGTTCCGGGTTTCGTGTTTAAGAATTTTACCTCTTCGGTTTTAAAATCTTTTGCCTCTTCACAGTTTTGACTTCGCGCCTCTTCGCCTCTTCGGTTTTAAGCCCTTACCCCTCCTCGCCTCCCCGCCTGCTCGCCTCTTCGCGCCTCCAAAAGTTGAACTTGCCTCATAACGGCATCTCGGAGTCACGCAATCACGACTAACTTCAAAAACCTTATGTAGAATACAATATCGACCTCCGTTTGACAAAAATGTTATATTTTTTCCGTGGGGGCTTTTCGCCCAAAAACAGAATCTTAAAACAAATTTCCTCTCCCCTGGTGGGAGAGGAGTAAGGTGAGGGGGAAGTTTTCGTTCGAAAAACTGGAGACTTACCAGCCCTCAATCATTCTGATAAAATAAACTGAAATACACATTAAATACAGAACTTACCCGCAGCTCGTCATTGCCGGACTCGATCCGGCAATCCAGAGATCCGAACTCTTTGGATTTCGGAAAACTTTCTACGTTCGCTTGTCCGGAATGACGGGAGTAGGACTGGCTTCCGGGTATCCGGCGTTTCACGCCTGCACTCGACGTATTATTACATTCATAGGAAAGTTTTAGATAAACTATTCCTGAGGAGGTTTTCAACTTGAACGAGGATAAGTATTTGCTCCTGCGTAGAATGGAATTTCCGGAGATTGAGAATTTTAGCGAGGAAAAAATGAACCACTACTTTGCCACGCTGATGAAGACGGCCAAAGTCGACGGCCTGGTTCCGGAGGAAGACAGGCTGATCGACACTTTGATGGAACTATTTTCGTTGAATAAGGATGAAATTGAGCTGATCAAATACATCGTTAACAAGGGCACTGACCTGGTAGAACTAATAGATCGTCTCGAGGATCCCGGCCTCCACGTCTGTCTTTTCCGGGACGCTTACCGGGTCGCCCTGGCCAACAACCAGGTAACAAAAAAAGAAGCAAACCTTTTAAATAAACTTCAAGCCAGGCTAACAATCACTGAACAGGAAGCGAAAAGAATCCAAAAAATTGTCAACAAGGACCAGGAACTGCAGGCCCGGCTTGCCAACCTGCTCAAGGACGTGAAGAATCGACAAGACTGACTGAAAACACAAGTTTTGTGAAGTGATTTTAGCGTGGGTTATTTAGAATTTGCTAAAAAAGTGACGGTTATAGTTGTAGTTGGCTTCGGGATATTCTGCCTGGGCTGTTATTTTTTCGGCGGTCCGGACGCAGACCTGAAAAGCTGTTTCCTTAATGTGGTCCGCGACGGTGCACGTCTTACTACCCGCCACAATCGAATCATGGAAAGAAAAATTGCCCAGCGCCAACAGAAAAATGAGCCTCTCCGGATAAAATTTGAAGACCACGCAATCCGAATCGAAGGCGGAGACACTTACCTCCAAGAAGCACGCCAGCTAAAAGCAGACGTCAAAGAGCGCGTGGAACAAACGCTCACTACCGCGAAACAGGAACTGCAGTCGGATACGCCTGGGAAAATCTCGCGGTACATAAATAATCATTTCGATACAAACAGTATCAGACTGGTTCTCAACTCCGATACAATGGCCAGACTACTAACAAAAATTCATCAGACCGCCCCGACCGCGGAAACAAAAAAGTTATTAAAAAATTACGCCCAGAAGATGCAGGAGAACATCTCCGACACGCTGGTTGCCCGGATAGAATCAACCCTTGCAGCGGACTCCCCGGATTTAGTGAAATAGTTTTTTTGCATACTATTGAAAAAGAGGCTCAACGAATGAATAAAAATTACGAGGAAGACGAATACATTGACGAAGCCGGAACCGGAGTTTCCTTCACAGCTTTCATGACCGCGGTTTCCTTTTTCTTTATCGGTCTTCTCCTGACAAGCAATAGAAATTTACAGGGACCGCTCCGGGTGCCGCTCTATTTTCTATTTATTAGTACTTACGGCTTTCTTTACTCCACCTTTGTTTACGCCAATGCCACCGGCTTTACCGTGCGTGAGAATCGTCAACGTATGAAAAAGCATATGTATATCGGGGACCTGCTCTCGGAATACTTCGGAGTTTATTTCCTGGTTCTTCCCATTCCTTTTATTCTTTACGGTTTCACTGATGACTTAATGCTGGCACTTTTACTGCTAATTACCGGTCACGTTTTCTTTTTCTGTTATCATTACCTCGGCTACTCCGTCCTGGAAGGTTTTGTCCCCGCCTGGTTTATGAAAGTCTCCGTCACTGTGATAATCTCCATAAATGTGCTCAATTTTAGCGTGTTTTACCAGGGAATTTATACCAAACATTATATACTTGCCGGAATTAATGGAGGATTTATTTTGTCCCTGTTTGTCCTTAGTTTCTGGTGGTCGGAGACTTTGAACCTTGAACATTTAGCTCAACATCGGGAAAAAAGAAAGGACGAGTAAATTAATAATTCAATAAGACAATTGCCACCAGCGCCAGACCAATCCCCAGGATTTCTTTCAATCCCAGAGTTTCGTGAAAAAAAGTAAAACCAACCAGAGCCACGGTGATCAGGTTAAAGCAGATCAAAACGGCCACGGCAATTGCAATCTTTTCGCGTTTAAAGGAATAACCCAGGGCAATACTGGCAATGACATACAACAGGAGCGCGATCAACATGTAGTAAAATGTTGAGGATTCCGCCCAGAATTTGAGAAATACATCGCCAGCAGTAAACAAAACGCCACTGGCGGCCGCCAACAAAATAAATATCCAGTCCATTGTGAATCAGAATCCCTTTTAAATTACTTGCTAATATTCAAAAATATTTGATCCATAATTGCTTTTCACAAATACTAATCTGTTCTTTGTACCACAGTGCGCATCCAGGAACTGATCTAAACGCTCGAATGATAAACGTTCCCGGCCCCATTCTATTTCACTGATAGCCGGCGGATAGATTTCCAACCTCCGCCAGGACCGGCTGAAACCACTCCTGCTTTTTGCGAAGCATCCGAATAGTTTCGGCCCAGTTTGCGGAATCAAGAGCTTCCTTCACTTCAGCCATAAAAATATCACCATTTTCATGTTATGAACTTACTAAAGTCTTAATCTTAGTGTAAAGTCATAGCTTTGTTATTTCAAAAAATTAAATTATTTTTTATCGCAAAAGAGAAAATTTTAGGCGTCTTCAACTGAATTACACAATTCACTTGGCCGGGAATAGAAGTTGTTTATCGATTAAACCATTATTTTAAGAATTCTCTTCTTCTATCCGAAGCACGGATTTCATGAATTTATGGTTTCATGGTTTGCGAAAAAGCGCAATTCGACGTAAAATTGGGGATAATACTTTTAAATAAAGGGGGTGAAATAAATGGGACTTCTGAACCAGGAATCCTATCACCGGGCCGCGGACTGTCATGACAAACTCGGGAATCCAATCCGGTATACAATTTACCGGTTGGTGGGAGAACACGAGGAGGTTACCTCCGCTGAAATTGCTGGGATGATCGATCGGGAGCAATCAAATGTCTCCCAGCACCTGGCTCTTTTCAAGGATAAGGATATGGTTCAATCGCGCCGGGACGGAAACGATGTTTATTACAAGATTAAGCGCCAGGATATTTACGATCTGGTCATTAAATTTGAGGATCTGTTTAATCGCTGAACCAGTTCCGCCATCCCCGGTTCGCGAATTTTATGAATTCATGGTTTCATGGTTTGCGAAAATGCGCGATTCGGTTGGTTTATTATTTTTTTGGCTAATTTTCGGGCCAGCGTTCTCCCTCGGGAAGATATTTCTGCCCCTCCGGGTAGTCGCTGTGGCGGGGGATTGGATACTGTTTTCCGTCTTTTACCATGTCCTGGGCAATGTGTTCGAGGGCGGCGCGGAGGTAGCCCAGCCAGGCCTCGTAATCGCCGTCGTTGCGGCGGATCATCTCGTCGGCGGTCTCCAGGGCGCCCTCTACGTGGTGGGTTTCCTTGCGGTGATAAGGGCCGAGGTTATCGACCGCGTCAAAATAGCGGTCGAGGTAAACGTGAACTTCCAGGTACCCCTTCCCCAGTTCTTCCCTGGTCAGCTCAGCGTGTTTATCCGCGTTCATTTTACCACCCGGGGCAGAAATTTACGAAAGCCGGAAATATTAAACTCAGGAGCGGAGCATATCCATAACGAGCTGTTTAATGCGTTCGAGGCCATCACCGTCCATTATCTGGCGGCCGCGGTTAATTATCTGCTTGCGGCGCTCAAAATTACGGTCAAGTTCCCTGATGTTTTCAATCACCCGGCTAAAGTCAACTGGGGCGCCGCGGCCGAGAAAGACCAGGGCGCCTTCGTTGTCCAGAAATCCCATCCGCCCTTGAGGTCCTCGAGGTTAATAATTGCCGCGGGCAGGTTGCGGAGTTCCTCCACGTAATCGAAATCGGTGTCCAAGATATCGAGGAAGACAATGTCCGGATCAATTTTTACAATCTGATCGACTTCTTTCTCCGGATGAAGCTCTCTAACCGAGTATTCACTCCGATTCAGCTTCTCCCGACCGCCCTCGTGAGCGGGATCGGTAAGAAAGATTAACTCACTGCCAAGGATATCCTCGAAATACTCGGCCAGGGAAAGACAGCGATAAATATGACCCATTCCGATTTCCCCGACGCCGTCGACCCGGAACAGGATCCAGGGGGGCTCGTTTATTTTTTCGGCTAACCAGCAGTCATACAACGAGTTGACTTCAAAGGAGGAAATCTCGTCGGTAACCACGTAGGCCGGTTCGGCGTCCAGAAGCTGATCACGCTGAAGGAGGAAGGGTTTAGTCACGTAAATAGAGCCGGTCTCGCGGAAGAAGGGTTCGCGGCGGGGCCCGCTGACCCGGCGTTCCCGGAGGGAGGACAAATGTTTTTCGCCGGGCTGTTTCTTCCAGTAAGTGGTGTGTTGCTCAGTCACGCTGACCACGCTGCTGTCGGGATTTTCCCGCGCCAGGGCCACGTCGTCGTCGATGTTTTCCGGCCGGACAAAGGGCACGTCCGGTTCGGCGAGTTCCTCGGGCCGCAGAAAAGGGACCTGCCCAATTTTCTTAAAATTTTTCTTGGGCAGACGGGGGGAGACGCCCTCCGCGGGAATCATGCAAATAGTTGGTTGGAATTCTTGTCCCAAAGGTATTCACCGTAATTTATTGAGGTATTTGTTAATTTGTGCTCTCCCAGGGTTCTGGTTACAGATTGTTCCTTATCAGAAGCTCTCTCTACTAAC
>CAZVWJ010000042.1:0-21424 GCA_964631325.1 uncultured bacterium
TATAACATTTAGTAATTGTCAATCAACATACAAACATTCACATATATTGAATGTTCGCCACTTATGTGACAATAGGCGAGAAACAGGTCAACAACAAGATAAGAATTTCTTTTTTTCGTTTCATAGTATTTTCCAAACAAAAATTCCCTCCCTCCTTGGGGGGACCCTCCCCGAGGGCCGTCAGTTCCTCGGGGCTCGCTCCACTCCGGCCAAAATCGCTCGAGTTTAAGATCAGGTTAACAACAAATCAGGGGCGAGCCTGTTCTAATCCGCGGCTGATTTGCCGCAGCCTACAACTGTAATCTTTTCGAAGCTCAAACAGCGTTGCTCAGGTCAACGCCTTGCGCTACTCTCCGCTTCTACCTTCCCAGCTTTAAAGACAGCCGGACCGACCCGGCCGGTCGGTTATCATTTTCAACACCATTACCCCGGTTTTCTTTTTACAGCTCTGAATCGAGTATGGTTTAATACAGTTGGCAGTGACAATGAGCAAAATAGAAGAAGTGAAGGGGTAGTTATAACTTTCAATCTTTCAACCTCCGAGGCCTGTTAGGAAACACATATTCCGAGTCCAGGTCGGAGCGACGTTCCCGCCAGTCGGCCAGGGTGTCGGACCAGCCCCCGGAGATAGTTAAGCCCGGAGAAGTGCCAGCCTCACAGGTTTTAGGTTTCAGGTGTGAATTGTATAAAATTAGTACAATTTTGATTTGATTTTTTGGTTTGCTTTTGACTATTTTGGCAGTAGCTCTATAATTTTGGAGTAATTGGGAGTAACTTGGGAGTAGTTGAAAGTGACGGTAAATAGAAACTCAATGATTTGCAGGAGAATGATGTAATAGAGCGTATAGCTGAATCAAAAACAGATCCGAATGCTTATTATCAAATTTTGGATTGATTTGAACAAAAACGTATCGTACAAGGAACTATCTTTTTATCCATTTTATGATGCCGAACATTCCAGTGATCGTGAAATCCTCTATCCTTAAGCAATCGGTAAAAATGATAGAATTTCCCACCGATTGATTCAGCCTGTTTTATCAACTGACTTGCCCCGGCAAGGGTGACGAGGTTACCACACCGAATCATCCGGGGATAACCTCCTTAGAAGCCGGCCGGCTCGAAAACTGGCTTAGTAATTTATCCTCCCCACAAAATCCTCAGCCTTCTGAATCAGCTTTTATTGACTCCACCGGATATTTCAACTAATATAGTTTCCAAAATGAATAAGCTAAATTTACAAATTTCTATTGTATTAGTGGAGGGAGTTAGGATGGAGATTTCTTCTCGAAAAATTATTGAGTTAGTCCTCAATATATTTGGTTTGTTAGTTTTTTTTAGTGTGTTTTTTGGGTTACTCCCTTCGTTATTTATGTCTTTGGGAGAATCACCCAATAAAGCCATCTTTAAATTACTTGTTTTAACTGCAGTTCAGCTGGTTCTCGGTGGTATTTTGATCGTCCGATCTGGCCCTCTGGCCAGTTTAATAGTTGGGGAAAAACAGGAGTTAGAACTTCCGGATTCGATCAGTTATCCCGAAATTTTAAGGTTGTTAATCATTGTCCTCGGGCTCGGTTTATGTGTTTATAATCTCATGTATCTTGGGGGGGTAATCTTTGAGCAAATAGTTCGGGGAACCAATATCGATTTCCATCGTGGTATTTTTCTCGGCAGGGTTGTTAAAATCGCCGGCGGAATAGTATTAATTCTAACTGCCCGCAGAATAGCCTCTGTTGTTTACAGTTCACCGGAGAGTTGGGTAACGGGAATTGATAGCTTGGGGGAGGAACATTTTATAGCATTAGTCTGTGTAGTCGGGGCCCTGTTAATTTTTCTTTTGATGCTATTTTGAAAAATTGAAAAGTAACAGATATTTACTTTTTTTGATACGTTATAAATCGGATTATGAATTAAAACTTGATTACATATCAATCTTGTTAGTTTTGTTGCAATCCAGTCCTCGCCCTTTCTCAAATTCTACAATCTGCCACCCGGGACAATTCGGGACGACGTAACAAACCAACTAATTACCTTCGACTAAAATATGTGTTGTACTTTTAGATTTTTAAGTTATTAGAGGCTATGTAGCAAATCGAGGCGTGGGGAACAATCTTTCCTACCGATAATCACAAGTGAAAATAACCAATACCTATTTCGTAGCCTTCCGTTTCACATCTGGCAAATCCTTCTCAAATTGAGAGAGGTCCACGTGGCCGCGGGAATTTATCTGTTTTCGCTGTTTGGCGTCGATGGTGTACAGGTTCCCTTTTTTGACCAGCAGGTGAGAGGTAAAAATGTGCCGGAAGATCGGTAGTTCTCCGGAAGTGGATGAAGCCAGAACGAATATTTTAACTTTGCGTTTCCGGGTGGGACAGGGTATAGTGTAAATAATTCTTTTACTCACAACAGCCCGGGAGTTGGAATTTCTTGGAATTAACTTCGCCGCCCGAAGTTCAGTCTCTGCGTGAATGTGTCGACCCGCCCATTATCTTGCCCTTTCCCGAAGCCGTGGACAGCGAGCGTCTGTCCGGTTTAATTGAATTTTATCGTGATCGGCTGGCCGAAGCCGGGTTCCGACTCGAACCCTGCGAGCACCTCTCGGAGCGAGAAATGCTCCAGTGGATTTATCGATTACTGCAGGAAGAAGTTCCAGTTGATCCGCGGGCCCGGGCCAACGTATTGATGAACGTGGAGACCTGTCCGGATTGCTGGCGGTGGGCGATCGAGAAAGAGGTTGAGGCACCGCTGAAAGAGACGGAAGCAATGATGAAACGAGCCCGGACGCGATTGGTAGAGACAAAACAAGCACTGGAAGAGGACGAGAGATTCCAGGGAGGGATTGCCTGGCCGCCGGGGGTTCAACGTTTTGTCGAGTTAGTTGAGACCCTGCTTGATCGGCTGGAGGCCGACATTACTGAGGACCGGATTCAACTGTTGGCCGGATCGGCCCGGGAAGCTTACAGAGTGATGGCCGGGTTGGAGTCGTTGCTCTGGTTGTTGTCCGGGTTAAGATTTATGGTAGAGGAAAACCGCTTTCGCGCCTACGATTGCCTGGTAGGTGGGACCCGGATGGCCCGAATCCTGGCGCAGAAACCTCCGGATGATCATCCGGGCCGGCTATATCGCGACCTGGGGTTGCTTGTTCCGGACGCCGAGTTATACACTAACATTGCGCACAATGAATGGCGTGAGCGTGAAGAATTAATCCCTCAACCGCCCCCTGAAAATTGTATCGATGAACAGGCCTGGGCGAATTTTTTCTACACGGAGAGTAGCTTTAACGAACCGTTTTTCAAGGATTTACTCGAAAGCGAGCCTTCCGAAGAACGATTGAAAACTTTGCACACTAACTGGAAACAGCGACAACTGAGTATCAAGCTGGTCAACAAGCGGGATGAAGCGTTAAGCAAACAGGTTTTACTGCAGACCCGGAAATATGATCCTGATTGTCCGGCCGCCTTTTTCAACCGGGATTACTCCTACCTGGAATTTTTTCGGCAAGAGCTGGAAGACATGGACGCGGAGGAGGCCAGTTTAGCCGTTGTCTTAGCCCAGATGGAGGCTCCGGACGAGCCGGTGGCCTCAGACTCAATTCCTGAGTTCGAGCCGCCCGAAGAGCAGGAGATGGAGGAAATGAGTTCCCTGGAAGCGCAGTTAAAAAAGCTCAAAGAACAGTTAATAGAAGCTTTTGATGTTGAAACTTACGATGATGTTGACCCGCTTTCCGTAGTTTTAATTTTCCTGGTTGATCTGGCTTTAGACTGGCTGGATTTTTATCCCACCTACTTTGAATTGTCTAATAACAACTCGCCTGAGCGTGGAGCTTATCTTTTGACGGCTGAGTGCGCGGGCACAGCACGCGAGTGGCTTGAGCTAACGGGGGACAATACTTACTGCGAGGAGTTTAAGCAGGTCGAGGAACTGGCCCGCAAACATTTGGTAACCACTAAAAATAATAAGTGAGTTGTGCTCCCCGGGCTTGGTTACAGGTTATCTCTTACCAAAAAGTGCTGCTGACTTCTAAAAGAAACCGTGGGAGAAGACAAGCTATCACATATTTAATCAGCTTTTTCCAGGAAAAATTCTGAGTATATCTGCTGTATGAGACGTTCCCGGTGCTTTTTGGGGCTTGACCTCCGGTCGTGGGGACGGTACATTATTGGTCCGGAGTTCCGACAAATAAAGTGAAAAAATATTTTTACCCGCTGGTGGTGATGGTCAGCGCGTTCTGTGCTTGAGAGGTTAAAAAAACCCCGGGGAAATCGGAGCGATAAGGTCAGGGAAAGGAAAATGGAGCTTCGGATCGGGAAAAACTTAACGCCCGGGAAAAAGAAACTTTTGTGAAAAGGATAATATTGAGATACTTATTGAGTTGATTTAAACTGGATATTTTTGGGAGGTAAATGATGGCTGATTTTAGTGAGGTTGATTTTGTTATTACCCGGAAAATAAAGAACGAAGCCGGTCAACTTCAGGGGCTGGCAGGCCGGGTCGTGGAAGACGGCGAACCCCGGGACCAGATGTTAGAATTAACCGTTCCCCAGGTGATTGAATACATCGAGCGCGACGGGGGCTTTTGCACCGGACTTGAAACGGACACGGGAATTGAACGGGGCGGTGACCTGGAGGTGCTCGAAGAAGATGATGAGATGCGCTTGCGGACGGTAGAAGACACCAAAGAAAAATATCAACTTATTGAACTGCCGGAAGAAGTAATTAAATCAAATTAACCAGGTAAAGGATAGTTATCATGAGTGATACAGCCAGATTTGGTGTTTCGTTGTCCCGACAACTTTTAGATGAGTTTGACGAGTTGATCGAGGAAAAAAATTACTCTAACCGCTCGGAAGCAATCCGGGATTTAATCCGGGAAGAGCTCATACATTCCGAGTGGGAAGCGGGAGAAGAAAAATGTGTGGGGACGATTTCACTGGTTTATCACCATCATACCAGGCAGTTGATGACCAAGCTGACCGAAATTCAGCACGATTACACGGATGAAATTATAGCTAACACCCATATTCACCTGGATAAAGAAAATTGTCTGGAAGTAATTGCCGTGGTTGGGCCGGCTAACACATTGAAAGAAATCAGTGATCGTCTCCAGAGCACCCGGGGAGTTATCCACGCAAAACTTTCCATGACAACTACCGGAGAAAAATTAGAGTAAAGTGTTGTTGAGCCGGGGTTATAAGCCAGTTCTATGTTAATTGGAATTGACGTGGGCGCTCGGGAGCGGAGTAAAAATGTCAGTTGACCTAAACACCCGGGTTGAACGACTGGAGACTAAATGTAGCCCTGATTCTCCCCTTACCACTGCTGAATTACTCACCTTGTTTATCTATTACTGCGGGGTTGAGGATGCTTTTCAGAGTACCTACAACAGTCTTAACCTGCATCCACCGCGTGGGCCTTCCATCTCTCCGGATACCGTCGCCTTTACCCAGTTTTCTCGCCTGGGGGACGTTTTTACCACTTTTCCCCTGGTGAAGAAGATCCACGAAAAATACAGTCCCGAAAAAATCCTGTTTTACACTGATTCACCTTATGCGGAGGCGGCGGAAATGGCCGGGGAAGTGGACCGGGTTATTTCGTTACCTCTGTCGGCCTGGCAGGCAGACCTCGAAGCGGGTGATTTTCAGTTTGAGCAGGTCCGGAAGTGGATGAATAATCAGCCTGAACCGGACTGGATAATAAATTGCCATGACAGCCTGCGTTCCGGTCTGCTGACCGAGTTACTTTCCCCCGGGGCTTCCCTGGGATTAAGATATGATTGTGGCCGGGGACCGCTGGCAACCGGGACACTGTTCAGCCAGTGGAAAATATATCTTCCCTATGTGCTGGAGAACAACGGGCTCGATCCCTTTGATTGTCCTGATCAGTTTAAAATTCCCCAGCAATTGCTGTTGCGGTTTGGTTTTTCACCGGATAATTCCTATCGACTCAGTCCGCCAATCCGGGAATTACCGGAGGAAATTGATCCGGAACAGTTAAATGTAGGTTTAATTCCCGCCGCCGGCTGGCCCTCTAAGCAGTGGCCCCAGGAAAAATTACAGAAATTAGTTGATTTATTTCAGGCAAGGGAAGCCATGTTTTATCTATTTGGAGCGGAGGATGCCGTGGCGGTGGGCCGAAAATTAGCCGGCGGTCGAAAAAACGTGGTTGATTTAACGGGGAAAACGAGTTTAAAAGAGACGGCGGCCGGTTTGGCCGAGATGAAAGTAGTTGTCTCCACCGACACCGGTCCACTCCACCTTGCCGGTTGGCTGGGGTGCCCGGCAATTACCCTCTGTGGCCCGACTAAGATTGGTCCGGCCGGGCCGAAAGAAAGCGTGCTTCTCCAGGGGAAGGTGGAGTGTGCGGGCTGCCAGAGTGAAACCTGTAAAAGAGATGACCGGCAGTGTCTCGGTAAAATTCAGCCTGAAGTTGTGGCGGAATTAATTCGAAGCTATTCTAACTCAGGTTCGCTCCTCAACCCGGTACGGGACCTGGCTGAAAAAAACGGAGAAATTAATTTTTATTCCAGATCGGCTGATCACCCTTACCGTTATTCGCAAATACCTGAAATTTATTCCGGTTCTCATGAGATTCGCTCAGTGCTTTTTAGCTGGCTGGCAACCTATCTGATTGCCCGTCTGAATACTGTTTTTCATCCGCCCAGTGGAAATTTATTGTCGGAATGGTCGCCGGCCCAGTTAAAAGATCAGGTCCGGTGGGACGAGGATCTGCTTGCGCAGGAAGTAGAACAGCTTTCAGACGCTCACAGCCGGATAAAAGCGGAGTGGAAGCAAAAGGAAACAAAGGTAGATTGGGAAGATAATAAGCCTCTTGGTCCTTTTCTTTCCGGCTTAAGCATGGCGGCGGCGGGGCGCCGTCGAAACCAGAACAGGGTGACCCGAAAATATCAGCAAAGAGCGTTGGGTTATATTGAAGAATTTATTTCAGAAATCCGTCCAGAGTAATTTTTTATCTATCGAACGGACTAATCTTTAGATAGAATCAAAACAAAGGAGTGTAGGGCTCATTTTTTTTAAAAGTTAAAGACGTCTGTTCTCCAGGAAAAAGAGACCCGACTGATTTGTTTCTTTGATATTTTGAAGCAGTGTTATACGAGGTATTAAAATGAAACAGAGAAAATTTTGGCTAATTCTCCCCGTAATACTTTTTCTCGGGCTTTCCTCAGCCGGTATATATATGTACTATAAATTTTCCTCTTCTTTCAGCGGTTATACTTCTCCCCGGACTGTTCTTACTTCCCGCGAGCAGGATTATTTGAACAAAAATGAACCGATTAAAGTAGGTATCGATAAAGGTTTTTCACCTTTTGAGTTTGTTAATAATGAGGGTGAAGTGCGCGGTTTGACGGTTGATTATTTAAAACTGATGGCTCTTAAGCTTAACCTTGAGTTTAAATTTATTCCGGGTACCTGGCACGATTGTATCCAGTGGCTGAAAAATGATAAGATCGACCTTTTAAATAACGTCACTCCAACCGATAAACGCAGCAGGTTCTTGGATTACACTCGGAGTATTTTTGACCACACTTCTTCAATTTACGTGCTGGACGAAGTGGTAGATGTCAGTAACCTTTATGACCTTAAGGGCCACCGGGTGGGAATGAAGAAATCGTCTTCAATTATCGGAAAAGTTTCCGCCCGCGAAGGAATTGAAATAGTTCGTTATCCCACTTCGGCCCGGCTATTAAAAGCGCTTCGTGATCGAGAAGTGGGGGCGGTGATTGATTATGATTATGCCTTCCAGAGAATCTTATTCAAGCAAAAAGCTGAAGATGTAAAACGGGTCGGGGACTATGTCGGTAAAGAAAAGGGAACTTTTGCCGTGCACAAAGGAGATGAAGTCCTGCTTTCTATCCTGGGAAAAGGAATAAACCAGATATCAAAGCCAGAGAAACAGGAGCTAATTCGAAAATGGCTGGGGAGTGAATTTGAACAGAAATTTTCTCTGGTAGGACTGTTTGAACGGTATTACCCGTGGTTGTTAGGAATAGCCGGGTTGATCCTGTTTTTGGCCGGGTGGAATTTTTTCTTACAGCAACGGATCCAGGCCCAGACCCGGGAATTACGCTCCAGTGAAAAACGCTACCGCCATCTGTTCAATGATTCACCTATTTCTCTCTGGGAAGAGGATTTTTCCGGTGTAGTCAAATACGTTGAAAAGAAAAAAGATGAAGGAATTGAGGATTTCTCCGAATATCTCAAGCAACACCCGGAGGAACTAAAAAAAGTTACCAGGAGATTAGAAGTAATCGATGTAAATCAAAGAACTCTTCAACTTTACGAGGCTTCCGGTAAAGAGGAATTTTTCGAAAAATTCCAAAAAATGCTGCCGAAAGAAGCTTACCCGGCGCTACGAAAACAGGTTGTGGCAATTGCGGAACAAAAGACAAATTTTGAAACTGAAACAGTGAATTTAACCCTTGCTGGTGAGCGCAAGGATATTTATATAAAATGGCTCGTCCCTGATAGACCCCAAAAAAAATATTCACGGGTTTTTGTGGCTATAGTTGATATTTCACGTCGAAAGGAAATCGAACGAGCATTGGAGGAATCTCTGGAAGAAAAGGAAGTTCTTCTCCAGGAAGTCCATCATCGGGTGAAAAATAATCTTTTTACGATTATCAGTCTCCTGGAAATGCAACTTGAGCAAATAGATGATGTAAAAGCCAATGAACTACTCCGCCAGAGCGTAAACAGAATTCACACAATGGCACTAATTCATCAAAAAATTTATGCTGAGGAAAAATTTGCTGAGCTTGATTTTGGAGTTTACCTGGAGGAATTGGTGGAAGATCTAAAGGAATCTACGTTGGGAATAGATCAGCAGGTGGAGATTGAGTATAATTTGGATTTCGCTTCTTTGGAACCGGACTCCTTAATTCCCTGTGCCCTCTCCGTGAACGAACTGGTAACCAATGCCTTCAGTCACGGATTTACCGATCGAAAAAGTGGTAAGGTTAAAATTGTTTTCAAAGCTAATAATGGTCAATACAGAATCAGGGTCATGGACAATGGAACCGGGATTGGTCAGGACTTTTCTCTTGATCGCTCTGCCTCTCTGGGCCTGACTTTAGTCTCCCGGCTGGTTGAAAAACAATTGCAGGGAGAACTAACTTACAGGAATAATGATTGGACTGTCTTTGAAATTACTTTTCCTGCTACCGGTTAATTTTTTAAACTTAAAAATTTGTCCGGGGGTTTTTTGTGTAGATCCCGTTTATATGTATGAGTCCCCCTAAAAACTCTTCACCCTCGATGTGGGTTAGAGTGGTCTCATGTATAAAAGGTAAATATGGATGTTAGCCAGGGGGAATTATTTCAAAGTGAGGGATATGTTTTGCGTTCTGATGAAGAGTTAATGATGGCTACAGCCGCGGGTAAAATTGATGCTTATGAACAATTAGTTGAGCGACATCAAGCGACCGCCCGCGGTGTTGCTTACCGGCTGTTGAAAGATGCGGATAAGGCCGAGGAAGTGGCCCAGGAAGCTTTTCTTAAAATTTTTGAAGCGGCTGAGCGTTATGAACCGACAGCGACGTTTAAAACTTATCTCTGTCGAGTGGTAAGCCGGCTCTGTTACGACTTGACGGCTAAAAACAAACCTGTCTCCCTTGATCCTTTTGCCGGGCCCGAGCAGGAAAATATGCGGGGGACGCCGGAAGACAAACTGCTCCGGCGAGAACAAAACAAACAGGTGCGGAGAGCTCTGGAAACGCTTCCGGAACGCCAGAAAATCGCCGTGACTCTCAAATACTCTGCGGACCTCAAGTACCGGGAAATAGCTGAAGCTATGGAGACTACTGAAAAAGCGGTAGAGCGTCTGCTGGCCCGGGGGAAACGGCGGTTAAAAAAGTTACTCGTAGAACAAGACCAACTATCGATTCACCCGGAGGAATTGTAAAAATGAACTGCAGGCAGGTGCGCCGTCGGTTGTCCGCTTACCAGGATAATGAGCTTTCCCCCTCCGAAAAGCAAGTGGTGGAGGAACATGTGCAGGAGTGTTCCGATTGCGCTGATCTCTACCTGGACTACGAAAAAATGGATCAGCAACTGCGCGATTTTTCGCCGCCGGCAGAACCGGCTGATTTTACCGACCGGGTGATGAATGAGGTGCGGGCGGCAAACCGGCACAGCCGGTGGCGTAATATCTGTCGTCAGGGTGTCCTGGCCGCGACGGTGTTAATCGGGGTTTTGCTGGGTACCTGGCTGGCAATTAATCTTAACAGCCGGCTCGAACAAAACAGTATGTCTACTTCTGTCACTTCAACCTCTGCTAATAATCCTTCCCTGACCGCTGATAGTTCACCGGCGGAACCTTTTTCCGAAGATGACGTTAACACTTTATCAGTTCGTTTTGCCCGGGCGGAAGCGGGAGCGGTTGGTTCCCGATGAAGGATTGGAAAACTTTTGGCCTCGGCCTCTCTATTGGGCTTAATATCGCTTTTCTTGCCGTCTGGGGTTTTTTTGTGCTGGAAGACGTTTTCGAAGGACCCCGGGACTGGCACAAAAAAAAGTTTCATGATCGCCGGCACCGGGAACAACGCAAACACCATGGGATTGGCTGGCATTTTTATCACCGGGAGCTTGACGTTTCGGACTCCCAGTGGAAAAAAATCAAACCCCGCATGCAGCGGTTTCACCGAAAGGCTTATCAAATTTGCCAGAAAATTGGCCGGTTGAGAAATGAGCTGTTGACGCAGATCGGTAAGCAAAACCCGGCCCGGGAAAAAATCCGGCAACTCAAGGAAGAGATAGTCAAGCTCCGGCGCCAGAAACAGGAACTCAGTGTAAAGTATTTTCGGAACAAGCGAGAAGTTTTGAACCCCCAGCAACAGCATCGCTTTTTTCGTTTTTTACAGCGAAAACCGCGCTGTGAGGAACACGAGAAGTTCCTTGAGGAAGAAAAACGTGATGCTCAGGGAAAGTGGAGAAGACGCCGGTTAAAGGACAGTAATTGATGCGGCTGAACTGGCAAAAATTTTTAGGTATCATTGTCGTTTTAGCTTGCCTGGGCGGCGTCCTGCTCGTGGGGTGCACTCATCGGCAAGCCCGGGTTGATTCGCCGGTGGCTGAGATAAATACGTTTTCTGCCGTGGGTGGAGATACTGTGCCCCGGCGCTGGTGGAAAGCTTTTGACGATTCAATTCTCGATTACCTCGTTCGCAGGGCTCTCCGGGGTAATCTTTCCCTGAAACAGAGCTGGAACCGGCTGGCCGAGGCCCGCGCCCAGGTCCGGAGCGAGAGTAGTGAACTGTGGCCTTCCGTTGACGTGACCGCCGGCTATTCTAAGCGAAAAAGCCGGCAGAGCGGAGTAACTAACACTTCCGAAAGTAAGGAACTTGGTCTGTCCGCCGGCTACGAGCTGGATTTGTGGGGAAAAATCCAATCCTCAGTTGAAGCCGCTCGCTACGGGACAAAAGCCTCCCGCCAGGACTTGCGAGCGGCGGCGATTTCACTGGTTTCTGAAGTTACCCTGACCTGGTTCCAACTGGTTGAGAATTACGCCCGGAAATATACTCTCCGGGAACAACTGGAAACAAATAAAAAGGTTTTAAAGCTGGTAAAAACCCGGTTCAAGCACGGCAAAGTGCGAGCCTCGGATGTCCTCCGCCAGCGCAATTTGCTCGCTTCAACCCGGGAAAGATTGGAGGGCGTGATTACCTTCATTCGGGTGCTGGAACACAAGCTGGCCGTGTTAGTTGGCCGGGTCCCGAATAACCAGGTTAATCCCGTCCGAATCAGTCTGCCTGAAATGCCCGACTTCCCCGAGACCGGTGTCCCCTCCGAGGTGATTAATCGTCGCCCGGACGTTCGTTCGGCTTTCCTGCAGGTAAAAGCGGCTGACCGGTCGGTTGCCGCCGCGCTGGCTGCTCGCTATCCTCGTTTTTCAATCAGCGGCGGGCTCAGTACTTCGGCCGGCGAGGGAGTGACTCTGTTTGATGAATGGCTCCAGCGACTTGCGGCCGACCTTGCCCTGCCTCTGCTGGACGGCGGGGCTCGCCAGGCCCGGATCAGCCGCTCCCGGGCCGTTCTTGCCCGGCGGATAAATGCTTACCACGAGTCCATTTTGACCGCTTACCGGGAAATTGAGAATGCAATCGAGCGAGAAAAACAGCAGAAAAAACAGCTTGCCTTACTCCGGGAACGGCTAAAAAATGAGCGCCAGACAGTTGTTCGTCTGCGCAGTCAGTATTTAAACGGGACGACAAACTACCTCGACGTGCTTAACGCCCTGGAGAGTAAACAACAACTGGAACGCAACCTCGTCTCCGCCCGTCGCCAACTGCTCGAGCACCGGGTCGCCCTGTACAGGGCCCTTGCCGGCGGCTTCAAGCTCAATGAAAAAATATTTACGAACAAATAAATTCTAAAATCAAGTGAGGTAAATTTCACTATTACATTAACCGGGTGTTCAAGCCGATGAATGAAACTAATTCAACTCAACCGGAGAATAACAACGGGAAGTTGGGCTGGGGCTTAACGCTGTTGATCTGTTTTCTTATTCTGGCTGTCGGCGCTGGCTTAGTTGTGCTTGTGTTTTACACTGAGCCGGGCACGAGCCGGGGTGGCCGCCCGGAGCCGGGAGCGACTGTGGTTGCTACAACCAAAACCAGCCGCGGCACTTACCGCCCCCGGATTGAGGCGATGGGCACGGTTAAGGCCGCCCGGTCCGTTAACCTCCAGCCCCGGGTGAGCGGAAAAGTTATTAAACGTTACGACAGTTTTCAGGCCGGTGGTTTCGTGGAGCAGGGGGATACGCTAATAAAAATTGATCCGCGTGATTATCGGAATACGCTTGCTCAACGCCGCAGTGCTCTCCGCAAGGCTCGTTCCCAGTTGGAAATTGAACTGGGCCAGCAGGAAGTTGCCCGGGAGGAGTTTCAACTGCTGGATGAAAAAATTTCCGCGGAGAACAAAAATCTTGTGTTGCGGAAGCCCCAGTTGAAGTCGGCCCGCGCTACACTTGAATCCGCCCGCGCTGCCTTGAAACAGGCCCAGCTCGACCTCGCTCGCACTTCCGTGGAAGCCCCTTTTAACGCTCATGTTCTCAGTCGAGCGGTCAGCCGTGGTTCCCAGGTCTCGCCGGGAACTAACCTGGGGCGGTTGGTCGGAATTGACAAATACTGGGTCGATGTCAAAATACCCGTCGCCGAGCTCCGCTGGTTGAATATCCCGGAAACCAGCGATGTTACCGGTTCCCCCGCCCGGATCTTCGATCGCTCGGCCTGGGGTGAAGAAAAATACAGGACCGGCCGGGTGGCCCGGTTTATCGGCGAGCTGGGGGAGAAGTCTCGCCTGGCCACTGTCCGGCTGAGTGTTCGAGACCCCCTGGGCAGAGTCTCTACAACTGCTGATTCACCGGCCCTGGTAATCGGTTCGTATGTTCGGGCCGAAATTATCGGCCGGCCGTTTGAAAATATTGTCAGGCTGAAACGGGAATACGTGCGTGCGGAGAATCAAGTCTGGTTGTTGAAGGATAAAAAACTGGTGATTCAGCCCGTTGAAATCGTTTATCGTGATCCGGATTACGCTTACGTCAGTTCCGGGCTCAGCGGTGGGGAACAGGTGGTTACTTCCAGTCTTTCGACCGTGGTAGAAGGAATGAAGTTAAAACGGAAAAGTAGTTCAAGAGCTGGGCAAGCTGACACTGAGTCTGACTCCGGGGGCAGTCTGTAAATGAGCGAAGCTGGCCCCGCAGGTAACGACCGCGAAAACACCGGGATATTCAGCCCGATCCGGTGGATGGTTGAGAACCATATTGCTCCGAATTTGTTGATGATTATTTTACTGGTCGGCGGGGTCTGGATGTATTTTAACATCCAGAAGGAGATGATGCCCGAGGCCACCCTGGATATAGTCACCGTCAGCGTGCGTTACCCGGGGACCTCGCCCACTGAAGTTGAACAGGGTGTCCTCCTGCCGGTTGAAGAAGCGCTCCAGGGACTCCAGGGAGTTAAAGAAATGACCTCGACCGCCCGCGAGGGGTCGGGCCGAATTACCCTGGAGCTGCTGAGTGGTGTTAATCGCCAGAAAGTTTACCAGGATATCGAACAGGAAGTTAACCGAATTCGCACCTTCCCGGAGGACGCCGAGGAACCCGAGGTTGATTTGCGCACCATTCAGCGCGACGTGATGGAGGTCGGAATTTATGGTGACGTAAGTTCCAGGAGCTTGCGTAAGCTGGCGGAACGGCTCCGGGATACCTTGCTTCAGCACTCCGCCATCACCCAGTTAGAGATCAGTCACGTTCCTGAATACGTCACTCACGCTGATATTTCCCAGAAAAAACTACGGGCTCACAATCTCACCCTCTCGGGAATTGCCCGGCAGATAGAAAATTCCAGCCGCGATTTTCCGGCCGGCGATATTGAGACCGCTAACGGTGAATTATTACTGCGGATAAAAGAACGTCGAAAACTGGCCGAAGAATTTTCCAGGGTGCCGATCATAACTACTCCGGCCGGCGCTCAATTAACCCTGGCTGATCTGGGGGAGGTAAACGACGGTTTTGAAGAGTCGGCTTTTTACTCCGGTTATAACGGGAAGGAATCAGTCCAGGTTGAAATTTTTCGCGTCGGGAAGCAGTCGCCGCTGGAGATCGCCGCGGCCGTAAAATCCACCCTGGCTGAGTTCAAACAGAGCCTCCCCAGGGGAGTTAAGGTGCGGATCGACAGTAACCACGCGGAGATGTATGGCCAGCGCTTGTCACTGCTCGGGAAAAATGGTCTAATCGGGATGATCATTGTCCTCTGTGTACTCAGCCTGTTCCTGGAAATCAGGCTGGCCCTCTGGGTGATGATGGGCATGGCGGTCTCCTTCGTGGGCGCCTTTCTTTTTCTCCCCCTGTGGGCGGTAAGTTTTAACATGGTCTCCATGTTTGCCTTCCTGGTTGTCCTGGGGATTGTCGTTGACGATGCGATTGTGGTCGGGGAAAATGTCTACGAATACCGTCGCCGGGGCTACGATCTAATTACTGCCGCGGTCAAAGGCACCCAAAATATTGCCGGCCCGGTAGTCTTCAGTATTCTTACCAACATCGTTGCGTTTGTGCCGTTGATGTTTATTCCCGGAGTGATGGGCAAGTTCTGGTGGCCGATCCCCGCCGTCGTAATTACCGTTCTCTTGATTTCCCTGCTGGAAGCCCTCTATATTCTTCCCGCTCATCTTGCTCACACTTCCGAGGAACCCTGGACTCAACCCGGGCAGGTCCTGCATAATTCCCAGCAAAAATTTGCCGCCTGGTTTCACTGGGCGGTCAACAAATACTACCGGCCCCTGCTGGAAGTCAGTGTTGCTAACCGGTATGTGGTCCTGGTCCTGGCAGTTGTTCTTTTAGGAGTAGTTGGAGGGTATGCAACCAGCGATCACATGAGCATGATTATGATGCCCGAGGTTGGTTCGGACGAAATTGAAGCGGGCGCTACTTTGCCCGAGGATACGACCAGGAAACGCGCTCTTGAAGTTGCCCGTGAATTGTCCAGCCGGACTCTCCGGATGTTCGAAGAACATAATTTACAGGATTCGGCGGAAGGGGTTTCAACCCATATCTGGGGGACACATGTGGAAGCGGAAATTATAATGAACCCGCCCGGGGAGCGAAAAATGTCCGTCCGGGAAGTCGCCGCTCTCTGGCGGCGAGAAGTGGGAGATATCCCCGGAGTTCAGAACTTATCCTTTGAGACCAGTGGGGGCCCCGGCGGCTGGCGCGACGATATTTCCGTCGATCTCAGCCATTCCGACATTGAGACCCTGGAGCAGGCCAGCCAGGTATTTTTCCGGCGGCTGGAGGAATTTGATGCCACCAGGGATGTAAATGATAATTACGAGTTAGGTAAACGCCAGTTTGATTTTCATCTTCTGCCCGCGGGCCGGCGGCTGGGTTTGACTGCCACGGAAGTCGGCCGCCAGGTTCGCTCCTCTTTTTACGGGGTGGAAGCTCTTACCCTTCTGCGGGGAACAAATGAGGTCGAGGTCCGGGCCAAGCTCCCTGAAACAGAAAGAGACAGCCTGTATGACCTCCGCAACTTGATGATTCATACTTCCTCCGGTGGAGAAATACCGCTCTATGATATTGCTAAGGTAAAAAAAGGGCGGGCTTATACTTCAATTGATAGAAGAAATGGCCGGCGGATAATTAACGTTGGTGGGGATGTGGAACCACGACGCGAAACCAGCCGGGTGCTTACCGCTCTCAAGCAAAAAGTTCTGCCCCGGATTAGAGATGAATTTCCCGGTCTGACCTGGACGTTCGAGGGGATGCAAGCTGAAATGCGCGAGTCCACGCAAACCCTGTGGGGTGGGTTTATTCTTGCTATGCTGGTTGTTTATGGCCTGCTGGCGATTGCCTTTGAAAGTTACATTCAGCCTTTTATTGTCATGGCCGGAATTCCCTTCGGAATTATCGGGGCGGTCCTCGGCCATATTTTACTTGGTTATAATCTTTCCTTGATTAGCGTGATGGGAGTGATCGGGCTCTCCGGGATCGTGGTCAACGATTCCCTGATAATGATTGATTACGCCAATCGTCAGCGCCGGGATGATGGGGCCCACGAGGCAATCATTGAGGCCGGGGTCCGTCGTTTCCGGCCGATTCTCTTGACCACCGTCACCACTTTCGGCGGGCTTGTTCCGATGATTTTTGAGACCTCCCGCCAGGCAATGTTTATGGTTCCCATGGCTATTTCCCTTGGCTTTGGAATCCTTTTTTCGACCTCGATTATTCTGCTCATGGTGCCCTGTTTTTACATGATGGTAGAAGACGTGGTTGCGGGAATGAGGGGAATATTTGGAGTTAAATAACCCCCGAGAAGTTTCTCTTTTCCCCTCTATACAATGAGGCACCGCACAGCAGCTATTATTTTGGACCTCTGAATCCAGACAAAATATCTGCCATGATGGGCAAGTGAGGGACCTGTGAATCCAAAACACAAAGTCCGTCATTCCGGGCAAGTGAGCGCAGCGAACGCGACCCGGAATCCATCGTGGTTTAATATTGATTTACAATTTATCCAAAAAAGAAGCACTATCTACTGGAAATCCGGAGTCAATACCTTTATTATGATTTTAATGAAACAAGAATTATTTATCTGAGGTTAAATCAATTATATAAAAAAACTGAGGAGCGAGAATTATCATCTATTTAATTAGCAATCGTTATCTGTGCTTGGGCCTGGCACTGTTTTTTATATTTCTGGCCGTCGGCTGTGCAACCACCGGTCGAGGCGAATTCCCCGCCTTTAAATATAAAACTCCGGGAAAACAAACTCTCGCCGTCGTGCCCCCGCTGGGCTATGCTTCCAATGATCTCCGCAGTACAATTCTCTCCCACTTGAATCGAAAAACCCTGGAGAAAAAGTTTAAATCGATAAAGTTTGTTGACCAGGAGACGGTAAAATCAGTTCTTGGGGAAAATTATTCCGGGGAGCGGGTAAGTCGCAAACAGGGCAGAAAACTGGCTGAAACTACCGGCGCGGATTTAATCCTTGGTTTCTGGATTCATGATTATGTAGTTGAAAGATTTTCGACTACGGAAACCCAGACGCTGTATACTACTAATACCGAGTATCGCAATACCAGCGTTTATTCCGATGAAACTGAGGAAAGCGACCGGGGTGAACACCCGGGAAAAGGAAAAGCCCGGGGGAAAAATAAGAGCAAGAAGAATGAGTCAGAAAATACCTACATTTCCACCATGGAAACAAAAACAAAAACCCGGGAAATACCTATCAGCGAGGCTCAAAATCGAGTGGTCCTCTCATTAACTGCACTTGTTTATAATGTCGACCGGGAGCAGGTAATCTGGAAGGGCAAGCGAATCGAGCGAGCTGAAGCACCGGTCCGGGACCGCTCCGTGGTGGAGCTAACTGATATAGCATCTGAAAGGATAATGAGCCGGGTAAACAATAAGTTTAGGGAATAAGAGTAATAGTGACGATTTTTAGTTTGGGTAGCTAAATTCTTCGACTAAGTTAAGCTGACCTTTGGAAAAGTTCGCTTTGAAATCCCAGTCTGCCTCAAACAGCCAGCTATATTCTGCTACCGCCGCCTTCGGGTTCTGTTTGTATGTCTCCGCGAATTCAACGTGAGCCTCACCGGCAGCAATAACCTGGGCGGTGGCAGAAGCCGCTTTGTAAGCGGTGTAAAAATCGTTATTGTCGTTAATGGTTTTTTCAAGCTTATTTTTTGTTGAATCCTTCAGGTTCCCTTCTACTTCCAACCTATTTCCCTCAGGTTTGTAATCAACGAAAAATTCCGAATCGGCATCAATATTCAGATTTCGCAAGATATCATTTAGATGTCCTGTGGCCTCTCTTAATTTCTCGTCCCGAAAAGCTCGCATTTCTGCTCCGGTTATTACCCCGTCCGCCCCCGCTCCGTTCATGAAGGAACTGGTGAACTTATTCATTTTTTTGCCCTGGTTGGATATTTCTACCTTGTCTGTATTACGGCCCACTTTTTGATTTTTAGCAGTTTGATGTTCAGAGTTATTATCTACCGGTTGATAAACGGCTTTTTGGGAAGAAATACCGTTGGTGCTCTTAATCATCGCTTGAATCGCCTTTTTGGTAGATTTACCTTTTTATCGTCACCTGGAGAGGAAAAAGTTAATTCAATGTTCTGGAGTGGCGCTATTAATTCATTCGCGGAACTATATCTGAAACAAGTTTGTCTTTTTCAACCGTAGTAGAAAATTTCATTAGTGGCTCAAAGAAGCAGTTATGTCAATATTGGATTTGCATTTAACTATAACTTATTTCGCAATCTTCGCAATTGCGATAATTGCGAAATGGTCAATTATTATATTGAATAGATATGGGAAATGATGGATAAGAACTTCATCTCTGCATCAAAATATTTTTTGGATAGAGGTGGGGTCAGGCCTGATCTACGATGGCCTGTGTATGAAAGGGTATGTCAAGGTTTAAAATTATGTGCTTGCGGTGCTACATCTATCAGGATACAATTGGGCCGGATGATGGCTACTTTTCCGAAAGTTCTATTTTGACTGTAAAATTGTTAATATACTTCTCAGAAATTTCACCTTTTAAGAAATTTTAATCCAAAATTATAGATCGTAGATAAAGTGATTAATATGAAAAAAATAGATTGGATAGAACTTACAAATGTAAGTGAGAACAACCTCAAAGATATCTCCCTTGAGATTCCCAAACACCGGCTTACGGTATTCACCGGTGTTTCCGGAGCCGGTAAGTCTTCCCTTGTATTTGATACCATTGCCGCCGAGGCCCAGCGCCAGCTCAAGGCAACCTATACGAATTACTTGCCTCTGGCCGGTCAGCCGGAAGCCGATACAATAGAGAACTTGTCGCCGGCCGTAGTTATTGGCCAGAAGAAAATACAGGGCGGACCCCGCTCAACCGTGGGCACTTTTACGGAAATTTATTCGCTTCTTCGACTTTTGTATTCCAGGGAGGGCACGCCCGATGCCGGTTATTCTAATGCTTTTTCCTTCAATGAATCGGAAGGAATGTGTCCGGAATGTGAAGGGCTGGGGGAAGCGGTGTCTGTGGATGTTGAGAAACTTGTTGATAAAACTAAATCACTTAATCAAGGGGCAATAAAGTTTACCCAGTTGTACAAGGAATGGCAGCGCTACGTTGACCGGGGGCTGTTTGACGGTAAAAAAAAGCTGGCTAATTACACTGATTCAGAGTGGGAACTGTTTCTTCACGGTAATGCGAAAGTAGATGTAAAAACCAGGGGACGAACGGTCGAGCTTAATTACGAGGGTCTTGTCGACACCTTCCGCCGCCGCTATATCAAGCGGGACATCAGCTCTCTGGCCGCTTCAACCCGGGCCGAGATTCAACGTTTTCTTATCCGGAAGACCTGTTCGGAGTGCGGTGGTGCGCGGATCAATCAGGCCGCCTTGGCCAGTGAGATTGACGGTTACAATATTGCTCAACTGGCGGCCCTGGAAACTGAGAAACTCCACGAGGTTATGAAAGAGATGGAAGTTTCCGCTGGTTCTCCAATTGTTTCTTCAATAATTGATGGACTTGAAAATCTTGTTTCAATCGGGCTTGGCTATCTTACCCTGAACCGGAGAACTTCCACTCTTTCCGGGGGAGAGGCCCAACGGGTTAAAATGGTCAAACACCTGGGCAGTAGTCTGACTGATTTACTCTATATTTTTGATGAGCCGACCATCGGTTTGCATCCCCGGGACGTAGAGGGATTAAATGATTACCTCTTGAAACTTCGTGACGGGGGGAACACGGTCCTGGTGGTTGAACATGATCCTGACGTGATTGAGATAGCGGATCATATTGTTGATCTTGGACCGGGAGCTGGCGTAAACGGAGGTGAAGTAGTTTACGATGGTTCTTTCGCGGAGCTATGTGAGAACGATACCCCTACGGGGCGGCAATTGAACGCCAGGTCAGTCCTCAAGTCAAATTTTCGCAGTCCGTCCGGACAAATGAAAATTGCAAACGCTTCCCGCCATAATTTACGGGACATAACCGTTAATATTCCCGCCGGGGTGCTTACCGTAGTTACCGGGGTAGCGGGAGCCGGAAAAAGTACTTTGCTGGAACTATTTCTCGAGGAATACCCGCAGGCTATTAGTATCGATCAAGCTCCGTTGAATACGTCCACCCGCTCGGTTACGGCTACCTATACCGATATTATGGATGATATTCGGGCTCTTTTTGCGGAAGAAAATGAGATCAGCCGGTCCTTGTTCAGTTTTAATTCTGCCGGCGCCTGTCCCGAGTGTGAAGGGACGGGGACCGTGATCACGGAGCTTCCCTTTATGGATCCGGTTAAATCAAAGTGTGAGGTCTGCGGCGGCAAGCGTTATAAAAAAGAGGTACTGAAGTATTCCTGGCGAGAAAAATCAATCAGTGAAGTCCTGGAACTGACAGTCAGCGAAGCACTGGAATTTTTTCAAAAGTCGGCTCTTACCCGGACATTAGGTGCATTGGAAGAGGTGGGCCTTGGCTACCTTAAACTGGGGCAACCCCTGAGCAGTTTTTCCGGCGGAGAATGTCAACGCCTCAAGATATCAAATCAGCTCCGGCAGACGGGTAATATCTATCTGCTCGACGAACCGACCACCGGCCTGCACCTGGCGGATTTAGACCAGCTCTTAACGATACTTAACAGGCTTGTGAATGAGGGAAATACTGTTTTCGTAATTGCACATAACCTGGAAGTTGTCAAGCAGGCTGACTGGGTGATCGATCTTGGTCCCGGCGGTGGAACCAGTGGGGGAGAGGTAGTGTTTGAAGGGACACCTTCTCAGCTACTCGAAGCGGAGAACTCTTTTACCGCGGAGTATTTGAAGCGAGCACTTGAATAATTTGAAATTTCAGTCGACAAAACTTTACTAAGCTTTTGCGGTTTTGAGGAGATACAACTAAATTTGAGACGGACCTAAACAA
>CAZVWJ010000043.1:0-21288 GCA_964631325.1 uncultured bacterium
TCCTTCGGACGGATAATTCACGACAGTTACGCTGTCGTGAATTATCCGGGCTAACCGTCTTTACGCCACAGGTTGAGGAAATAGTCGTTAAGCTCTGCCACGGTCCGCGGATGCGAGGTTAACAGTCCCGCTTCTGCGTGCATGGAAAATCCGCTGTGGCCCCAGTTCATACTGCTCACCAGCGCCCGGTCGTCGACGATCAAAAGTTTCCAGTGTGAAGTCTTTTTCTCCGGGTCGCGGCGAACTTTTACTCCGTTTTCTTTTAACCATCTTTCCGTCTTCTTATTGATTTCGTTGACAAAATCAGAATAGTTGCTTTCCTCCAGGATAACCCGCACGTCTACCCCCCGTTCGGCGGCCCGGCTTAACTCTTTGACCGCTTTGTTGACTGGCGAGTTGCTGTATTTTTCTTTGTCAAAATAAGCCTTTAAAATATAAATGCCGAGCCAGATTCGTTTTTTTGCTCCTTTGAATAGCTTTGGTAGGTGGGTTGAAATTTGTCGTCCGGTTAATGTTTTGAATTCCTTGGTTTCCGTTGACTGTAGCTCAGGGTCTTCGTCCGGGCTTGAGTGCAATTCTTCAATCCACTTTGCATAGTGTCCGGCCAGACCGGAATGATTGACTCGAAGATTTACTTCGTTTGTGTTGTATATTGACATTGCACTCCAGTTGGTTGAGCCAATTAAAAAATCTTTCCTGTCCGCTACTATTAGTTTGGCATGAATTTTTCCATAATCACCCCGGCTGACCCAGTTGACATCCGCTCCCATCTGACGCAACCGTCGAATAGCTTTTTGGCTCTTGCCGTCACCGTGGTTTACGATTGCAGTAATTTCAACTCCCCGCCGGCTTGCCTTCTCCAGTTCATCCACTAAGTAATCCACCGCCCCGTCCTCGTTCATATAGAGCTGACAGAGATGCAGACTTTTTTGAGCCGATCTGATTAACTCCAGCGCATTGTTCATGTAGGCCTTATTAGCAACGACCCGGGCTGATTTAACTTTCCCCGGTAAAGTTTGAGTTTCAGGCGCTTCCGAACAGCCGCCTAGCGCTATTACTAAGATTATGACAACAAATACCTGTAGACTCTTTCTGAAATTTCCCAAGAAAATCACCTGTAATTAAATTTTGTAACTGTTTAGCGTATAAGTAAGTGTTTAGCGTATCTCTAAAATCCCTCATCGAATAGCGAATCGTGCTCCCTGTTTGACGGATTTTTACATTTTCAAGGATCAGGATGAGCCGGTTTTGAAAATGTAACCCTCAGAGCCCAGCAGTCAATAGGGGACCTACAGAATTAATCTTATGGTCCCTCTGATGACGCCCGATTGACTGCTGGGCGAGAATGAGTCTCACAGGGAGTATGATTCGCAGTTACAGGGGGCGCGCTAAACAAGTACGCGTATAACTTCGATTCGACGTCTGCGGGCGAATCGCAAAGCCCGGGGGCGCAAAACAATAACTAAATTTTTATACGTGAATTTTTGGAACACCGGGTTTTATGAATTCAACTTCGTCCTTGTTGATTCGAGCTTTTTCTAAATATTCAGGAACGTGGCATTGCCAGCCTAACTCGTCCTCAATCAATAAACGTAGTGAATCTGATGATTCCTCTGTGCCGTGAACCAGGAGGGTTGTTTCCGGAGCAGAGTTTAATTCGTTCAGCCATTCGAGTATTTCGTTGTAATCGGAATGTGCAGACAGGTTGTTCAGCCGGTCTATTTTGGCATGTATTGGGATGTAATCCCCGTGTATTTTAACCGAATTGGCTCCGTTTAACATTTTTGATCCCCTTGTTCCGGGAGCCTGGTATCCGACAAATAGAACAAGATTTTTTTCTTTTGGCCCATAGACTTTAAGGTGGTGCAAAACCCGGCCACCGGTCGCCATCCCACTGGCAGAGATCACTATTTTAGGATTCGGATTTTTGTTAATTGCTTTTGATTCTTCAACGCTATTGGTAAAAGTTATTGCCTCACTTAACGCTGCACATCCCTCCTTGTCCAGACGGTGGAGGGCAGAGTGCTGGTTAAAAACTTTTGTTACACTGACTGCCATTGGGCTGTCCAGGTAAACAGGTAAATCAGGAATTTTTTCTTCCTCCATTAGCTGTTGGAGAAAATAGCTGATGATCTGAGCCCGTCCTACCGCAAACGAGGGTATAAGTACTGTACCATCCCGTTTTACCGTCTGATTGATAATCCCTGCCAGGCGCTGTTGAGGGTCACAATCTTCGTGAGATCTGTTTCCGTAAGTTGATTCAAGCACAAGGAAATCCGGAGTCTCTTCGGTTGCCGGTGGTTTCATCAATGGTGCCTCTGGCCGACCCAGGTCGCCGGAAAACAAAATTTCAGTATCCTGGTTTGAAATTTTAGCCAGTGCCGCTCCGAGAATGTGGCCGGCCTGGGAAAAATTGACTTGCAGCCCTTGGGCTGCTTGAAAGTTTTGTTTATAAGGACGCGGTTGAAAATGTTCCAGAGCTTTGTGGGCCATTTCCTCAGTATACAGGGGCCTGGCCGGACTGTGACTGGTAAACCCTTTCTTATTAGCATACTTTGCATCCTCCTCCTGAATCCGGCCGCTGTCGGGAAGCATAATTTCACAGAGTTCCTGAGTTGCTTCCGTGCAGTATATCGGCCCGTCAAACCCTTCCTTAATCAGCCGGGGAAGATAACCGCTATGATCAATGTGAGCGTGGGTTAGCACGACCCCGTCCAGTTCACCGGCTTCAAAGGGCAGAGGAGTCCAGTTGCGCTGTCGCAGGTGCTTGTATCCCTGAAAAAGCCCACAGTCCACAAGTAATCGATTTCCACTTTCGCGCACTAAAAATTTGGAACCGGTTACCGTTCCTGTCGCACCAGCAAATATTATTTCCATCTCAATTTCTCCTTTTATTGCTCAATTATTTCTAACAGGTGATGCAGGGTCTCTAATATAATTTTTTCCATGGCCAATTTTACTGCCTCCGGTGAGCCGGGCAGCATAAAGATTACGTCATTACCACTCCGCCCGGCTGCGGCCCGGCTGAGTATACAGCGTGCTCCTACTTGTTCGTAGCTGAGTTGTTGAAACAAACCGGAAAATGCCGGCAATTTCTTGTCAATTAAAGGAATTAATTCTTCAATCGTTCGGTCCCGGTCCCCGACTCCGGTACCGCCGGAACTGATCACAACCCTTACTTCCTCTCGCTTCAATGCAGTTTTTACAGCTCGCCTTATATTATTCGGCTCTTCCCGGAGAATCTCGTGACCGCTTAGAGTGAATTGCGAATTTTTAATTTTTTCTTTCATTATCTCTCCTGAACGGTCTTCTTCCGGTTGTCGGGTATCACTGATTGTAAAAAGCTTGATCCCAATATTTGCCGGGCAGATTACCTCATTCATCGTCTTTCCACCGGGACTTGTTTTCGATCCATTTTTCTCCATCTTCGTAGTGTTCTTTTTTCCAGATTGTAAGTTTGTTTTTGAACTCGTCGATTAAAAAACGACAGGTTTTAAAAGAAGCGTCGCGGTGAGGTGAAGCCACTGCAATGGCTGTCGATGCTTCACCGGTTTTTACCTTTCCTGTCCGAAAAGCCGCCACCACGTTTAAGGGCTGGCGATACCCAAATTTTTCCCGGGCGGTTTCAATTAGTTGGGTTGCCTTCTCTCGAAGCATCTCCGGGTAACACTCGTAATAAAGATGGATTACTTTCTTACCGCGGTTTTGTTTTCGCACTGTTCCGAGGAAGGTCACTGCTGCACCGGTGTTCGGTGTTGAAACTGAAGAACAAAGCTCGGGAAGAGAAAAATGTTCGGACTCGGAATAGATTTTAACGGAAGTAACCGGCATGCTATCCTCCCCCCACCGGTGGCAACAATGCGATTTCGTCGCCCGGCTTTACTGTGGTTGATTCCGGTTCACAAATATCCAGATTAACAGAAAAAGCTGAAGAGGAAATAAGTGTTTCTATTTCAGGATGCTTTGCTACCAACTGAGCAATAAAATCTCCCAGCTTTATAGAATTTTCAATTTCTATTTCTTCAGACCTTTTACCGACCTCTTCCCGAAATCCGGCAAAATAACGAACGTGAACAGTGTTTTCCATACTTTTGTCCTCAAACTCAACGCTGGAATAAAATTAGAACTTCGAAATGACTCTTCCCCTTTGATGGGGGAAGGCCTGTGATGCGTACGCGTTATACAGATGGGGGTGAAAAATTATCAGAACTAATTTCTCCTGTCTCGAACGGGTTTCCTCCTCATCTTAGTCCTCTCCCACCAGGGGACAGGAGATTCATTTTGAGGTTCTGGAATTAAATTAGATCCCGTGGATTAATCACAAGCCTTTGTTATTATAAAATATATGCTTCGTTTTGTCCCTCAATTTATCGTGGAATAAAACTTATCTTTATTATCGTTATACTTAAGGAACCCAAAATTAATAGTGGAGGTATGTGACAATGCCACAAACCAACGCGCAGAAAAATTATTACAAAGTTCTTGGTGTGGACGAGGATGCCAGCCAGGAAGAAATTAAAAAGGCCTACCGGAAGCTCGCCCAGAAATGGCACCCCGACCGTTCTGATCATCCGGATGCCGAAGAAAAATTTAAAGAAATCGGGGAAGCTTATGCCGTTTTGAGTGACGAGGAAAAGCGTAAACAATACGACCAGTTTCGTAAATACGGTCACTCCGGCGGCCGGGGAGGCTTTCAGTTTGACGCCGATGGGTTTGATTTTTTCGATCTGTTTCAACAGGCAGCCGGTGGTGGGCAACGCAGTCGCCAGGCGGGCGGTGAACAGATCTTTAATGAGATTTTTGGAGGCGCCGGGGGGCAGAGATCCACCCGGGGAGGTCGTCAACAGTTTACCTGGTCTCCCGGTGGTGGAGCTTCAACAGCCGGTACTTCCCGGGGCTCAGCCCGTCAGAATCAGGTTAAAATCGAACGCCGAATACCGCTTAAACTGGCCTTGCTGGGTGGTAAGTTAAAGGTAAAAACTCCAACCGGAGAAATGGTAAAATTAAAAATAGATCCCGGGACCCAACCTGGTACCAAAAAAAGAATTCCAAAGAGGGGAGGCGGGGGTCGGGACCTGATAGTTGAACTCGATATTAAAATCCCCCGGGACTTAACCACCCGCCAGAAGGAATTGATTAAAAAGTATTTTTAATCGTTTGTCCCCCGTCATTGCCGGGCTTGATCCGGCAATCCATTTTTCAAGATTTTGAATCCCCCGCGTTCACGGAACGCAAGTCCCGGGTTCCCGGTGCCTTGCGTCCCCACCTGAAATGGCGTTGTGGTATGAATATAAAAGAGTTCCCCCTTGGGGGATACCTGTTCATCCGCAGGGCAGGCTCTCTCCCACCAGGAGAGAGGATAGATGAGTAGTTACAAATTCTGTTTCGTGAAGAGGAAAGTATTTAGAAAGGAGTAGTTTAGATGGAACAATTTACCGTGAGTTCGAAGAAACACACTGACGTAATTGAGATAACCAGGGAGGTAAACAAAAAACTTTCTGGATTAGAATTGAATTCCGGAGTAAATATCTGGGTTCCCCATACTACTGCCGCAGTTACTGTAAATGAATCGGCTGATCCAAGCGTAATGTCTGACCTGGTCGATCAACTTGCCGAAGTCATTCCCTGGGAAAATAATTACAACCATCGGGAAGGAAATTCTGCGGCTCATATTAAATCGGTGTTGACGGATTGCCACCAGTGGGTTCCGGTGGTAAACGATGAGCTAAAGCTGGGTCGCTGGCAGGGAATCTTTTTTTTAGAATGGGATGGCCCGCGAACTAGAAAAATCCAACTTTTTCCTGACTAAATTTGTCGCCGGGGTTCAGAAAGATCATCAAAGCTGTTATCCCGACCGGAAAAATCCAAACCTTCTCTTGCACTACCGTCCATAGATTCTTCGGCCGTTTGTATGCCCTCATCTATTACTACGTCAAAGTCGACGTCTTCCAAACCCAGTCCGTCAAAGAGTAACTTTTCCAGTTCTTCGCTGTCTCGAATATTTCCAACAGAGCCCCACATCGTCACAAATCCATCTTCAACTTCAATTTCAAGATTGTCAGTATTTACATCCAGGGCTGTTTCTATTTCATCAATAATATGGTCGTAAAGCTCTTCGTCACTGAGCGTCTCTTCTCCACTCATTGTCCGGCCTCCTAAAGAGTATAAGAACGTTTGACCGCTATAAATTAATAAATCCTTCGCAATATGTCAAATAAAAAATTCACATTTTACTAAAAAACTTCCCCATTTTTTTATTACCACTCTTATAACGGCCATAGGAGACAAAATATTCCGAGCATTTTGTGGGTTAGGAGATGGTATACCAACGCTCTAATTGTAAGGTGGGGAGCTACGGCCGGAACAGTCAGGGGACTTCGAAGCTGCTTACCTCTTCAACTTCGTGTTCCTGTTCTTCTTCTTCTTTGTTTATTCCGTGGATGACGTGTTTTATAAACCGGCCATTCAAAGTTTCGTAGTAAGTGATCTTTTTTGTGTCGTCGGGACCGGTCCCCAAAATTTTTTCATCGAGCTTTTTTCCCTCAAAAGAAAATTCATCTTCCCTTTTACCTATCGTAAAACTTTGCATTTTTTTACCTCCTGAAAAAATCCTCTCAACAAGGTTAAATTTTCACTACTATTATATACATCAATTGGGAAAAGTGTTACCCATTATGTTTCAATCGAAAATTTATGGAATATTTATCTGGATTTGCATGTTCCCATAGTAGTGCCATGATTTATGGTAAACCATTAAACTAATTCCAACGCCCAGAGCTTTTTAAATGGAGGATTTAAAAATGCAATTTGACAAGTTTACGACGAAAGCACAGGAAGCACTACAGGCTGCGCAAGAAAAGGCGGCGGAGAATAAGAACGCAGAAATTACCGGTGAGCATCTATTACTCGCTTTGCTTGAACAGAAAGAAGGGGTTGTCCCTTCTTTGTTTCAGAAGATGGGAATTCCGCTCGGGCGGGTGAAATCTGAGACCGAGGAACAACTTTCAAGTAAAGCTCAGGTTTCCGGTCTGGCTGGCTCAGAAATTTATCTTTCACGGGAAATAAAGCTATTGTTTGACCGGGCTGAGGAAGAAGCGGATAACCTTGGTGATGAATACCTGAGCACGGAGCACCTGCTCCTCGGTATGGTGAAAACCGAGGACTGCAAAGCCGGAAAAATATTGAAAGACCTGGGCGTTGATTATGATTCAATTTTAAAAAGCTTACAGGAAATAAGAGGGAGCCAGAAAGTGACTGATCAGAATCCCGAGGAAAAATACGAAACACTTGAAAAATATGGCCGGGATCTCACTGAGGAAGCTCGCCAGGAAAAACTGGACCCGGTTATTGGCCGTGATTCTGAGATCCGTCGATTGATGCAGATTTTAACCCGGCGAACTAAAAATAATCCGGTTATGATTGGTGAACCTGGCGTTGGGAAAACAGCTATCGTTGAAGGACTGGCCCGGCGAATTGTTGCCGGTGATGTTCCGAAAGGTCTGGAAGATAAGCAAGTCATTGAACTCGATGTCAGTGCTATGGTTGCCGGAGCTAAATATCGGGGCGAATTTGAGGACAGGATGAAAGCGTTTGTTAAAGAAGTTACCGAGTCCGACGGTCAGATCCTCTTATTTATTGATGAACTTCATACTGTGGTTGGTGCCGGTGGGGCGGAAGGGGCCGTTGACGCCTCTAATATGCTTAAGCCCCCCCTGGCCCGGGGAGAATTGCGGGCAATCGGCGCTACGACTCTTGATGAATTTAAAAAGCACGTAGAAAAAGATCCCGCGCTTGAACGCCGTTTCCAGCAGGTTCTGATTGAGGAACCATCTGTCGAAGAAACAATTTCTATCCTCCGTGGATTGGCTGAACGATACGAAGTCCATCACGGCGTGCGCATCCAGGACTCTGCTCTCGTTGCCGCCGCCAAGCTCTCTGACCGCTATATTGGGGATCGGTTTCTTCCCGATAAGGCGATTGATCTAATTGATGAAGCGGCTTCGGGGCTACGGATTGAAATGGATAGCAAACCGACGGAAATAGATCAGCTCGAACGGGACATAATGCAGTTGCAGATGGAACAGGAAGCCCTCTCCAAAGAGGAGGACGAAGAAGCTCAACAGCGGCGCGAAAAAGTGGAGGCCGAGCTTGCTGACCTGGAGGAACAGCGTGATGAGCTGATGAGTAAATGGCAGCACGAAAAAGAAATTCTCGACGAGATCAGCGAGCTTGACGAAAAAATTGAAAAGACCAGATTGAAACAGCAGCAGGCCCAGCGCGAGGGTAATCTGGAGCAGGCCAGTGAACTGGAATACGGCCAGTTGCCCGAACTCAAGGAAGAACTGGCCACGGCCGAGGAAAAACTGGAGAATCTCCAGGATGCACGTCGGATGCTCAAGGAAGAGGTCACTGAGGATGACGTGGCTGAAATAGTTTCCCGCTGGACCGGTATTCCCGTTCACCGGCTGCTGGAGAGTGAGCGAGAAAAATTACTCAACATGGAAGATAAACTGCGGGAACGGGTGGTTGGCCAGGAAGAAGCCGTGGAGGCTGTCTCCGACGCCGTCCGTCGCGCCCGTTCCGGGCTCCAGGACCCCCAGCGTCCGATCGGCTCCTTTATCTTTATGGGACCGACCGGAGTCGGTAAGACTGAGTTGGCCCGCTCTCTGGCTGAGTTCCTCTTCGACGACGAAGATAACATGATTAGAGTTGATATGTCCGAGTTCATGGAGAAACATTCTGTTGCCCGCTTTATCGGGGCCCCACCTGGCTACGTGGGTTACGAGGAAGGGGGCTACCTGACCGAACAGGTCCGGCGTAAGCCTTATTCGGTGATTCTCTTCGATGAAATAGAAAAGGCCCATCGCGATATTTTCAATGCCATGCTCCAGATTCTTGATGACGGCCGGCTAACCGACGGTCAGGGGCGGACTGTTGACTTTCGCAACACTGTTCTGATCATGACCTCTAACGTTGGTAGTCAGTACATCCAGGAGGCTTTCCAGGAAAATCCTGAAATGGATGAATCCAGCTCGCAGTATCAGCAGATGAAAGAGAAGGTGATGGAGAACCTCCGCAGTAGTTTCCGGCCGGAATTTTTGAATCGCGTCGATGATACGATTATTTTCCACAGCCTCAGCGAATCAGACCTGCGTGAAATTGTCGACATTCAGCTCCGCCGGTTGATGCCCCGGCTGGAAGAAAAAGATCTCTCCCTGGATTTAACTGAGCAAGTCCGGGAAGTTCTCGCCGAAGAAGGCTACGATCCTGTTTACGGCGCCCGGCCCTTGAAGAGGGTTATTCAAAACAAAATTATTGATCCGCTTGCCCTGCAGGTCCTTGAAGATGAAATTTCTGACGGTGATACCGTTGAAGTGGCCGTTGACGGTTCCGGAGAGGAGTTTGTCTTTAACCGAAAGCGGTAATTCACTATTTTTCTGTGCGTATACTTCACTTGTTTCACTGCCCCCCTTCCTATATACTTTCCTTAAATATAAAAGAACCAAACATTCCATAAACACTCTAAAACTTGAAAAATTTTTAAAGTTTTAAAGTGTTGGTTTGGGGGTGAAGTATGATGGGGATAGACAATGAGAATATTGATGTCCAGATGACTGAAGAGGCTTTCAGGGCATCCCGGGTTCATAAGTTGATGGGAAATCCTCTTCGGTATCGCAAATACAAGATAATTGGTGCTGAAGAACCGGTGGGCTCCGGTGAATTGGCTGAAAGGCTGGACCGTGGTTTGGATGATATAAGCTATCACGCTGACAAGTTGAAGGAAAGGGATCTTATTTTTACCCAGAAAAAGGGGCGGAAAAGTTTACACCACATCAAGCGAAATGACATCTATAAAGCTGTTTTGAATTTTGAGAAATTGTTTTTACGCTGAAGAATACTCTGATACTTTAAAAATTTTTAAAGTATCAGAGTAAATGAGGTTGGAAAATGGAACAGGATTCTGTGGGAGTAACCGGCAGAAAAAAGCCGGTTGGAGAATTTCCTTCATTTGCCTTTTTTGGAACTTACTTTTTCTTTTTTCTGGGGATTGGTGTCCTGCTTCCCTACATTTTTGTTTTTTTGCGGGCTTCCCGGGGAATGTCGGAAGCACTGGTCGGAGTGGCTGCCTTGCTGGCGCCGTTGGCTGTAATGGTTGCTCAGCCGCTGTGGGGCACGCTTAGTGACCTGAGCGGCCGGCCGGTTCTGATCATTCAGTTCGCTTCCCTGGCGGGTGGTGTCACTGCGCTGTTGATGTGGAAAGACCTGTATTTTGCCTGGTATTTTCTTCTTGTCCCTCTCTTTTTTACCCTACAGTCTGCGGTTAATCCGCTCGTCAACGCGGCCGCGGTTCAGGTCGAGGAAGCGGCCGGAGAACAGGGGGAATTCGGTCGCAAGCGACTCTGGGGTTCGGCCGGATTTATCCTGGGAAATATTATTGCTGCTCAAGCAACTCATTACTACGGTCTCCCGGTAGTTTTTCCCCTGTATGCCGGTGTAATGCTATTGTTAGCTCTCCAGGCGTTTTCGCTGGCCGGCGTTGAAATGCAGCCCGTTTCTTTCCATGAGATGCTCCGGGGGCTGCGTCGAGCAGTGAAAAAACCTGCTTATCGCTGGCTGTTGATTTTCCTGGTTCTCTGGGGGATACCCTTCGGTGGAAACTCTGTTGCTTTCGGCTGGTTCTGGAAGGATTTTGGCGGCAGTAACCAGGGGATTGGTTATCTCTGGCTTCTAGCCGCAATTTTTGAAATTCCGCTTTATTACCTTACTGTTCGTTTCAAGGGGAAGCTCTCTTTTCGCGTTTTATTGGTGATTTCTGCCCTTGCTGCTGGCCTGCGTTGGCTTATTTACATAATGGCTCCTTTCCGTGAACTCCTCTTTTTTGTTCAACCTCTTCACGCTGTTATGTTTGTCTCTCTTTCCGTTGGTGCCGTCTACCTTATCGATCACCTTTCTGATCCGGTGATCAGGTCTACCGGTCAGGCTCTGCTCACCGCCGCTGTTTATGGCCTGGGTTCTGCAATCGGTAATTTTAGTGCCGGCCTGATTTACGACAGTTTCGGCCCTCATTATTTTTATTCATTTCTCATTTTTTGTAATTTTCTCTGTATTTTGGTTATAATAACTAAAGTTCGAAAATCTTAACTGAGTCCACTGCAAAAAATCCCTCCCGTAGGAGGGAGCAGATGCCGCCTGCCCATTATTAAGGGCAGGAAGTTTTTGCGTGAGACTTATAACTGGTTTCCTCAAGGTAGTGGTGAGTTCCTATGGAGGCAACAGAATACCCTGAAAATAATTCGAATTATTTTTTTCAGAAATTTCGCTATTACTGTCTCCGGGTCTTCCGTATTTTGGCGATTACCGATATTATTGGTCTCTTGATTATCGCTCTGTTTGTTGGTTTTCTTGCCGGCATCGGTTCGATTGTCTTCTGGCTGATGATTACCTATTTTCGGGAATTATTTTTTAATATTCCTCGGCAGGCAAATTTCTATGCAGAGGTGCTCAAGTTACCCTGGTATCAGCGTATTGCCGCTCCCGCTCTCGGTGGGTTGGTCATCGGCCCTTTACTTGCCTACGTGGTCCGGGAGGCCCGCAGTCACAGTGTTCCTGATATTCTGGAAGCCGTTGAACTGCGGGACGGTAAGATTAGACCGATGGTCGTCCCCCTTAAAATTTTAATCTCCTCGATCTGTATCGGTGCCGGAGGTTCGGCCGGTCGGGTTGATCCTCTTGTTGTTATGGGGGGTGGAGTCGGTTCGGCAGCCGGCCAGTTTTTTAACCTGGATGAAGAGCAGATTAAGACCCTGCTTGCCAGTGGAGTTGCCGGTGGTCTGGCCGGAACTTTCAACGCTCCGATTGCCGGGGCGATTTACAGTGAAGAAATAATACTCAAGGAATTTCGGATTCGTTATTTTTCACCGATTGTAGTCTCTTCTGTCGTCGCTACGAGCGTTTCCCGACTTTACTGGGGTTCCAGTCCATTTTTTCCGGGACTTGACTTCACAATGGCCAGCTACTGGGAATTCATTGCTTACGTCTTGTTTGGACTGTTAGCCGGAATTCTTGCCCTGACTTTCACCAATATGCTTGGTTTCTCAATCAGGACTTTCAAAAGTCTCCGGCTTCCTTATTATCTCAAACCAGCTTTAGGGGGGCTAATTGTTGGTTTGCTCGCCTATTTTATCCCCCAGGTATACGGCAGCGGGGGTCCTGTCATCCAAAAACCGTTGGTCGGTGAAGTCTTAATTCCCGTCGCATTAGTCCTTTTGGTGGCCAAAATAGTTGCCACCAGTCTTTTTCTGGGCAGTGGCGGGTCAGGTGGAATCTTTGCTCCTACTCTTTTTGCCGGGGCGATGGCCGGATCTTCGTTTGGCCAGTTCTGCGCGACGTTATTTCCCAATATTACTGCTGGTTCTTCTTCCTATGCTATTGTAGGAATGGGGGCTCTTTTTGCGGGGGTCGCGCACGCGCCCCTGACAGCTATTATTTTTATCTTTGAGCTAACCCGGGATTATCAGATAATGTTGCCTCTGATGCTTGCCTGTATAATTAGTACTGTTCTTGCTGAGCAACTGCAGAAGACGAATATTTATACAATTGACCTGGCCGATCGTGGGGTTGATATTCATTCCGACCAGCAGCAGGTTCTGTTAAATTCCATTGAAGTCAGGGAGGCGATGAGCAAATCAATCGTTTCAATTGAATCTACGGCAACTTTGTCGCGTCTGCATTCGTTGATCAGTGAGACTTATCACACCCATTATCCGGTAGTTGATCCGGACTCCGGGGAAATTTCCGGAGTCCTCAGCTATAACCGGATTCTCGACAGCTTTGGAATTGATGAAAATTTAATAATTGCTCGAGATATGGCTGATCCTCCCGTTATAATAAATCCGGCTGATTCACTGCAGAAAGCCTATGATTTAATAAGTAAAGAAAATATTGCCCTACTTTGCGTGGTATCTCCCGGAGATGGCAAGGAGCTGATTGGGGTGCTTAACCGTTCGGATATTATTGATGTCTATCACAGGCGTTTGAGTGAACATTCCTTGCAATTCAACTTACCTCCTTTACCCCATCGATGAAATTTAACCTGGAGTATGCTCGATAAACTTCAGACGAGCATATTTTGTCCGGGAGGCAGTCGTCGATGGCAATAAAACGGTCATTGCCAACTGGGTTAGCCCGGCCGGCAAGCTAAATGGTATTAAATTATTCGGACTAAATTAAACTTCAATTTTTTCGAATATTTTTCTCCTCGATTAGTTTATATACTATGTAGTAAAGCTTGATATAAAGTTTTAAAACCGGAGGCAATAGACTGAAAATGAAAGAAGTGGTTCGGGAGCTTCTTTCTGAAGCCGATATTGAGCTTAATGGAGATTCTCCGTGGGACATTCAGGTCCACGATAAAAACTTTTATCAGCGGGTTATGGCCGGTGGATCACTGGCCCTGGGTGAAACTTACATGGAGGGATACTGGGACTGTGCGGACCTTGAGGAATTCTTTTATCGTATATTGACTCAGTGTCTGGATGAAGAAGTTAGCCACTCCTGGTGGGCCTGGTGGTATTTCCTCAAGGCCAAGCTGGTGAATTTACAGAGCCGCGACCGTGCCTTTGAAGTGGGCGAAAAGCATTACGACCGCGGTAATCGTCTTTATGAAAATATGCTCGACAGCCGGATGAATTATAGCTGTGGATATTGGCGGGCGGCTTCTGACCTTGAGGAAGCGCAAGAAGATAAGCTGGATTTAATCTGTCGAAAGCTTAAGCTGGAGCCCGGCTTGACTATAGTTGATATTGGTTGTGGTTGGGGTGGGTTGGCCCGCTATGCGGCTGAAAATTATGGTGTTGAGGTGGTGGGGCTTACCGTCTCTCGAGAGCAGATGGAATATGCCCGTCAGTTCTGCCAGGGGTTGCCGGTTGAGATCAGGCTCCAAGATTATCGGGCCCTCGAGGAAACGTTTGATCGGGTTGTTTCAGTTGGTATGTTTGAACATGTCGGTGCGAAAAATTATGGTGATTTTATGGAAGTAGCTGCTCGTGGACTTAAGCCTGACGGTCTTTTTCTCCTTCATACAATTGGCACTAATTTATCCTTACATGCCACCGACCCCTGGATTCATAAGTATATCTTTCCCAATGGGATGTTGCCATCACCACCGCAGGTGACAGATGCGGCCGAGGAATTGTTTATGGTTGAAGACTGGCATAATTTCGGGCCGGATTATGTCCCTACCTTGCGCGCCTGGCACGAAAATTTTGAAACGGCATGGCCGGACCTGAAAAAAAACTATGATCGGACTTTCTACCGAATGTGGCGCTATTACTTATTAATTTGTGCGGCGTCCTTTCGCGCCCGTCGGAATCACTTATGGCAGATAGTTTTTTCTCCCCGCGAGACAGAACGAAAAGATTACCATAGCGTCCGATAACCGAGTTCTGAGCACAAAGTTCTGGGTTCTGTCGTCCCTCAGGTGCTCTGCGCTTTAGGTTTTGAAGTTGCTTTCAACTCTCAACTATAAACTTTTAACTATTAATTTGGTTATTACCCTCGCAGGATAAACAGCAGGTAAACAGTCCCGATATATATGATGCCCAGCGTTACGTATTCGGGGGACAGGTAGTTTTTGGACGGTGTTTCTCGTCTGATTAACAGGGCATACCCCGCCAGGGAAATCATCAGGATGCCCGCAAATATGCTCAACAGGTGTTGGACACCCACAACGGTGAAAATGGGCCCGGCCGGATAAAAAATATCAAACACGGGAATAATTGCCAGGTTGAACAGGCAGCTTCCAAAAATATTTCCCAGCGCAAGGTTGACTGCGTTCAACTGATACAGAGCTGCCCAGCAGACGACTATTTCTGGCAGGCTGGTTATAAAAGCCAGAAATAGACTCCCGAAAAATGTGTCGCCCAACCCCGTAAGAACAGCCAGCTTGTCTCCAACCGTGGACAGTCCACTACCCGCCAGGATTACTATTACCGCGAAAATGATAAATTTCGTTAACGTTTCTCCGTGCGTTTGTTCCCCATACATTTTTGTCTCGCTAAGATTTTTCTCTTCCCCATTTTTACTTTTGCTGCTGAAAATATAATAGAGACCGGTGAGATAAAAGAAAAAAATGAATAGACTGCCGGGACTGATGTATTTTAGCGTGCTCTTCCATTGAAAGATCTCGATGAAATTCTGGAGCAATGAACCGCCAACTAAAACGTATAAAATTACTATTAAATGGCCCGTGGACGAGTGTTTGGGGTTGGCCCGGTGAAGAAATTTTTTTCCGGTTAAAATGGCAAGAATCGGGAGAATTGCTACGTTGAAGAGATTACTGCCCAGAACATTACCCAGTGCCAGGTTCGGGGCTTTTGGAATCAATACCGCGGAAAGACTGGTCCCGAGTTCGGGCAAACTGGTTACTGTTGAGAGAAGAATCAGGCCGATAAAACTGCGATGGACGTCCCATTTTTCTCCGAGTACGTCACCAAAGTAAGTTAATCGCCAGCCGGCTGCATAAATTATTGCTGCAAGAAGAATAAACAAAGTCCACAACAAATAGAGCATTTAAACGGAGACCTCCAGAAAATTAATATTTAACGGGTTGCCCAACGACCGAGAACAAAAATAAGCAGGGCAATCCAGATACTGCCTAAGAGAGCGTCGCTGGTAATCATTAATGAAGCCAGCCAGTTGTCCGGCGGTGGACCAAATCCGACTGTCCCCAGGGTAGCAAAAACAACTGTGCTGAAAAATAGGCTGTCCAGCCAGCGAGCAAGAAAAGGTTGGTTGCAAACGTACACTCCCTCTTCGATGAGAATCTCAAAGTTAGCGTAAATAGTTGTCGAGGCGAACACTGTCACCGCCCCCCAGAACAACAGCCGGCTGATGCTTTCCCCGTATTTAAAAAGTATTTTTGAAAGTAGAGAAAAGAAGTAAGTAAAGGGTTTATGCCGTTTCCAGGCTAATTTTCTCTGCATATCTTTGCGGAGCACAAACATCTCACTTTCCAGGTCGGGCAGGGCGTTGTCACTGGCTAATTGTTCAAACATCCTGTATGTGTCCACCGCTTTTTCTACCTGGCCCGAACCTTCCTCGGCGTCAGGGTCATAAATACAGCGCGGCGTTTTTTCGGTCAAGTTTACATTTAACTTTTCCCACAGGGAAGCGTTTTCACTTATTTCTTCTTTAGGCCGAAAATTTGTTCCCTCGTTAATTTGCACATCACGAAGGATTGCTCCGTAAAATTTACAATTGCTCAGATTAGCGTCAAAAAGATTATTGCGGAGCATTGAGGTGCGTTCCAGGTTGGCTCCGGTCAGGTTACTGTGGGGCAGAGAAGCGTCGGATAGTTCCGCTTCAAGCAGATCGGTACCGGAAAGATTTGCCCGGGGTAGTTTCGCTTCTGTTAGATTTGCTTCCTTTAGCACAGCTTTCGTCAGATTTGCCTTTGAAAGATTAGCCCCGGTGAGGTTTGCCCCCCGGAGGACCGTGTTTGTAAGGTTTGCCCCCTGCAAATCAGTGTGGGAAAGGGAGGCTTGCATAACAAATGCATTGCTAAAGTTTGCTCCGGATAAATTTGCTCCCGTAAAATCTGCTTCTTTGAGTACAGCACCGGAAAAATCAGCTCCCAGGAAGTTGGTGTTGGAAAGATCTGTTTCTCGTAGATTAGCATCATTGAGTTTGGCTTCCATTAGAAAAGCTTCTGGCAGCCTGGCCCGCTCAAGATCTGCATTAGTCAGGTTTGCCTCTTTGAAATAAGCGTTGGTGAGATTGGCGTCGGTGAGATCCACCTCGGGTAATTTGGCCGTCTCCAGGTCAGCTCCCGTAAAGTTGGCCCGTTTCAGGTTGGCTCCGCTGAAATCAGCTCCAACCAACTCGGCACCGGAAAAGTCGGCTCCCACTAAGTCCTGGCCGGAAAAATCTTCGTTTTCCAGTTCAGCGTCCCGGTAATCTGCACCTTCGATACCGGTTTTTACGGGCTCGGGTTCTTCTTTTACTTCTTCCCCGGAGGGTTTAGCTCTGGCACTCCCAATTTTGTCGCTGGGATAAAGGATGAGTTCGTCCTCGCAGAAGCTTGCAGCACCGAATAGCTTGATAAGTTCCGGGCCTGCCGGTTGGCTAAACGAGGTTGGGGCTTGAAACTTGGAGTCAGCACTCTGCTGGAGAGTTTCTTTTATCTCTTTCAGAGCCCCGCTATCTGTTAGAGAATGCCAAAAACAGTGCTCGGAACCTGGCATAGTCGGTCGATAACAGCAGTAGGGGAAACAATCCTTGTATTTCTCGGAGCGCCCCCCACTGTGATCTTTTGGGAAAACAAATCCACATCTATTTTCAGGAATGCGGGCCGATTTTTCTTCTTCCATACTTTTCACCCAACCATTACTTTTGCAGGGAATAATCGATTAAATAATCCCCTCATTATATCATCATTACGGAATTCTGATACAGGTTTTAAACCTGCCCGAAAGTTAAATTTTGATATAATATTAAGATCGATTTCGAAGTGGAACTATAAAGTTATTTTTCCCTGTAGTCGAATGGCAAATAATTTCAAGCTTAAATTGTAGGAAACTGGCGGACTTTAATAGAACTTGTTTTTTAAAATGGTTCAAAATGGATTTGGTAGATACGGATGAAATTAATTTTTCGAGGTTTAATTTCGGCTTGTCTTACTTTTGTGGCATTATTTCTGGTTCTTATTTTATTTGCAGTTGATTTTAAAAAGTCTAAGCTACCCTCGACAGAGTTGAGTAAGTTAGAATATGGCACTTACTACTATTCTTTGAAAAAATCACTGGGTAAATGGGAAAACGGAAAAAAAGAACTCGTTTTTTCCCCTCGTGAAACTTCTTATCTTGCTGAACAATATCTTGAGAAAAAAAGTAACACGTGGCTTGAGATGGTAGAAATTTTAGTTCGTGGGAAAAATGAAAATGCTGACGTGAAGCTGGTTGTTTCTGGTCCGCTGGGGCTTTATTACCGGTTTGATTTTGTCGGGCAATTGAAATACAAATTGAACCGGTGGGACCTACAACTGGAGAGCTTTTACCTTGGTTCTCTCCCTCTGCATTATTTTTTACCACAAGGTTTGCCGTATAAATTGCCCCACAGGTTTGCCGGCGGGGCAATTGAACTGCACAAATTTACTCTGGACGGTAAAGGGATGAAAACTGAATTGAAGCTGAGTAATAATAACAATAATTATCCCCTGCTTGATTTACTGAAGTAGTGTTTACCTTTTATATCTGAGTTCGCTCTAAAAATTCTTCTCCCTTGATGGGGGAAGAGTTAGATGGGGGTGAAAATGGGGTTAAAAGACCGTTTAGTTGTCAGATTTTTCTTTAGACACCTTTTTAAAGTAGACGCATATCTGACTGGAAAATTTTGGTTAGGTGGCAATTATGAGTATTAATTCGGCTCCTAAATCTGTGCGGCTCCATATCGGTCTGTTAGGTCGGACCAACGTCGGCAAATCAACTTTTCTTAACATGGTGGCCGACCAGGCCGTTTCCATTACTTCCAAACAGCCGGGAACGACTACCGACGTTGTGGAAAAACAGATGGAATTTTTGCCGCTCGGTCCGGTTGTTTTTCATGATACGGCCGGCCTTGACGATGACTCCGGCCTGGCCGGTAAGCGGCTGGAAAAGACCCGCCGTGCCCTCGCCGGAATTGACGTCGCCGTGCTGGTTGTCGAACCGGAGAGCTGGTCCGATTACGAGCAGGAGCTGGTCGCTGAACTCGAATCCCGGGAAATACCGTTCATTGTTGTCGTAAATAAAGTTGACGCCCGCGAGCCGACGGCACAATTTAAAAGTAAAATCAGCGAGCTGACGGATAATTACATTTTTTGCTCCAGCCTCGAGTCAGCCGCGCAGGAGCGCCACATCAATGCGTTTAAGAAAGAATTAATTGAAATTTGTCCGGAGGATTTTCTCAATCCTCCCACCCTGGTCGGTGATTTAATTCCGCCCGGCGAACTCGGCCTGTTGATTGTCCCCATTGACCTGGAAGCGCCCAAGGGCCGCTTGATTCTGCCCCAGGTCCAGACAATACGTAACGCTCTCGATAACGAGGCGGCCACCGTGGTCGTTAAAGACAACAGTTATCCGGAGATCCTGGAAAAATTGGCCGAGCCGCCGGCCCTCTGTGTCTGTGATTCCCAGGTTGTCGAGCCCATGGTGGAAAATACGCCGGACTCCGTCCCCTGCACGACGTTCTCGATTCTCTTCGCCCGCCAGAAGGGGGACCTGCTGGAGACTGCCCGCGGCGCCGCCCGGCTTCATCATCTTCGGCCGGGTGATCGGGTGTTGATTGGCGAGGCCTGCAGTCATCATCCGATTGAGGATGATATTGGCCGTGAAAAAATACCGCGCTGGTTGAATGAATTTGTTGGAGGAGAACTGGATTTTGACGTTTATTCCGGCCGGGATTTTCCGGCCGATTTATCTGAATACGAACTGATTATTCACTGCGGCGGCTGTATGATTAACCGCCGGCGCATGTTTTACCGGATTCAACGGGCCCGCGAAGCCGCTGTACCAATTACTAATTACGGAATCTGTATTTCCCTTGTTCACAACGTTCTCCAGCGGACACTTTCCCCGTTTCCGGGAGCCCTTGCCGGATATAAAGAACAGAAGGAGTTATTAAAATGAGTCTAACTCAAACTGAACGGGAAAATTGGCTTGAAAATAGAATTAAACCTTCTCAGTATGAAAAATACATGGATGGCGGGGAAGACTTTATCAAGGACTCCCGGCTTGAACAGCAGTTGGCGAACAACCGGAATCCGGCCCCGGAACGGGTCCGTGATATTCTCGCTAAATCACTTGCCGTGGAGTCCCTCACTCCGGCCGAAACGGCCGCCCTGCTGAACGTCGAGTCACCGCAACTCCTTGCTGAAATGGAAGAGGCGGCCGCGGCGGTTAAGCAGAAAGTATACGACAACCGGATCGTTACTTTTGCTCCTCTCTATCTAAACAACCAGTGCGTTAACAACTGCAAATACTGCGGTTTCCGGCGGGAAAATACCGAGATTGATCGAAGAATTTTATCCGCCGAAGAAATCAAGGAAGAGACTGTGGTTCTCGCCGGTGAAATCGGTCACAAGCGGCTGATTGTCGTCTACGGCGAGGCCCCGGTTTCCGACGTCGATTATATGGTCGAGTCGATTGAATCCATCTACGACGTGGAAGTAGAGACAAAAAATGGTGTCGGCGCGATTCGTCGAGTAAACGTTAACGCTCCCCCCCTCCAGGTAGGTGAACTGGAAAAGTTGCGGGACGTCGGCCTCGGCACCTACCAGGTCTTCCAGGAAACTTATCATCACCAGACTTACGACCGGGTTCATCCGGCCGGCACCTTGAAGGCCAACTATCCCTGGCGGCTCTACTGCATGCACCGCGCTTTTGAGGCGGGGATAGACGACGTCGGCATTGGCGCTCTGTTTGGCCTTTATGACTGGAAATTTGAGGTGATGGGCCTGCTTTCTCACGCCCGCGAACTGGAAAAACGTTTTAACGTTGGACCCCACACGATTTCCTTCCCCCGGCTCGAGCCCGCTTTTAACGCTCCTCTCGCTCAGGAGTCGGAGTATTCGGTCACCGACTCCGAGTTTAAAAAGCTGGTCACCGTCCTCCGGCTGGCCGTCCCGTACACCGGCTTGATTATTACCGCCCGGGAAGATCCTCAGATTCGCCACGAAACTATGCGGCTGGGCTGTACCCAGACTGACGCCTCCACCCGGATCGGCATCGGCGCTTACTCTGATTATTCGGAACAACAGGTGGAGGACCGCCAGCAGTTTATCCTTGGTGACACCCGCAGTCTCGACGAATTTATCGGTGCCATGGCCGATCGCGGTTTCATCACTTCTTTCTGCACGGCTGGCTATCGCTGTGGTCGCACCGGGGAATGTATAATGGAATTACTGCGCGAGGGCAAGGAGGGAGAATACTGCAAGCTCAACGCTGTTTTGACTTTTCGCGAGTGGCTCGATGACTTTGCTTCACCTGAGACCAAGCGCAAGGGGGAACGGCTGATTGAACAGGAAATGGAAGAAATCAGCCACCAATTACCCGAGGTTTACCCCCGCCTCAAGTCTTACTACGAACGGATAAAAGCCGGCGAACGCGACCTCTATTTCTAATTCCCCCGACTTTCACCACTGCTTCCCTGTTTTGAGTGGTCCTCTGTTTTGCATTTTGTGTTCTGGGTTTACCTCCTAACTTAACTTCACCCCCCTAATTTTTTCCATTTCAAACAAAGATCCCCTTTAAA
>CAZVWJ010000044.1:0-8081 GCA_964631325.1 uncultured bacterium
GAGAATGAATCCGGAGAGTTATGTGTTCTTCGATAACAATCGCTCAATTTAGGTAAAAATAAAAATGCTCTCTACCATATTATCAAGAGGAGTAAATTCATGAGTTTAAAAAAGAGAACATCTTTTTTATTTGTTTTAGGAGCTATTTTTACATTTCTATTTTTGGTTTCAGCCTGTCAAAATTCTCCAAATCAAAACCAGTCTGAAGCTAATTTTAATCTCCCGGTTCAGGGGGTCAATAAAATTGGTTTTGACCTTGATGACACACTACTTTTTTCTTCTCCGGCGTTTCAACAAGGCTTCAAAAGTAATGTGGAGCCATTTTCCCGTGAATTCTGGGGGGTAGTTAATTCTTCGGACAGAAAATATAGCTGTATTAAGCCCAAGACGCTGAAAATACTTAATTGGTATAGAAATAAGGGCGCAGAAATTTATATCATTACCGCCCGGGAAGGTTACAAAGGAGATAATTTACGAAATTACCTTGAGGACGCTTATAACATCCCCCCAAACCACGTCTTTTTTGAATCTGATGGAAAGACCCGGCGACTACAAAAAATTGGAATCAATGTATATTTTGGAGATAGCGACTCCGACATTAAAGAAGCCCAAGCTGCCGGAATTAAAGCTATCCGAATCGAGCGCAGCCCAGAATCTAATTACGATAAAAAGTATCACCCTGGAAAATTCAACGAGCGTATAATCAAAAATACGGCATCCCATCGTTGTGGCTCAAAAAGTGGGCTGAGATAAAAATACAAGTTTCCACAACGCGCCCGTAGCTCAGTGGACAGAGCGTCGCCCTCCGGAGGCGAAAGCCGGGGGTTCAAATCCTCCCGGGCGTATTAGTGTTTTCGCTCGGATTTATCTTCTCTGTTCCCTTCATAAGACCCCGAGCTATTTTTTCAATCTTACCTTCAAATCTATCTTTGCTGCACAACTTTCTAATAATACCGCAACGACATTCCGGGTGAAGGCGCGAAGCGCCGGAAGCCCGGGGCTTGCGTCTCGCGAACTCGTGAAATCCAGAGGTCTTAAAAATTTGGATTGCCGGGTCAAGCCCGGTCTACGATCCTGCGTACGTCAGGGCAATGACAGTTCGTTAGAAACTTTTGTCTTTGCTGCTTTAACTTAATTCCAATTCATTATTTCTGTTTATTTGATAAGATTGATATAGTACCTTTACTAAGCTTTTATGGTTTACCCCAAAAAATACTTTTAAGATTTTTGGTCGGGCTAAATTTATCATCTGAGGTCATTTTTAATGTCCTTTCCAGGTTTGCTGATTTTATTCCTCGGAATTATTTTTATATTTTCCCTGATATTAATAGTCAGCCAGTTTTTCAGTCGGGAAAAAGAGCTTTTAAACGAAGCCGAAGAACAAATCGCCGAGGGGGAACGGAAGCAAGCTTCCTCACTTCTTTCCCGGGTGCTTGAATTAAATCCATCCAATCCTCAGGCTCGCTGGCTTCTGGGAAAAGTAATGGAAGTGGCCGGGAATTACTCCGGTGCTGCAAAGCATTATCAATACTGTTTGGAAAATGAAATATTGCCTTCCAATATATCCCGGGAAGAAGCCCTTCAACGTCTTGAAAAGATTTACAGTCACGCAGGTCCACTGAGCAAGGCTATCCGGGTAACCAATGAACTAATGGATATCAATCCTGATGAGCCCGATTACCTACTTAAACGGGGAAAATTAAATTATAAAGCAGAACGTTACGGAGAAGCGGTTCAGGATTTTCAAAAATTACAGGATGATTTTGACAATCCACCTGAGAAAACTACTCTATTTTTGGCTCGAAGCTATTACAGTCTGGGGTCACTTACCCAGGCGCTAAGTGCTTACAGGAATTACATTAAAACTGAGCCCGGTGATCTTGATGCAGTTCTGGAAGCGGCCAGTGTAGCGGAAGAAAGTGAAGACTATTCCGAGGCTCAAAGTTTATATGAACGGGTTCGGGCAAAAGGTAATAATTCATATTTTACCCGGGCTACTCTGGCACTTGTTCGTTTGAATATAATTGAAGGAACATATCAGCGCGGCCAGGAATATCTCGATGATCTGACGGAATTACGAGAGTCGGGGGAATTACCAAGTCAATACGATTTAAATTACCTTTACTTGAAAGCCAAATTTATGGAGTCACAGGGCGGGCACGAAGAGGCATTAAATTTATTCAGAAAAATATATGACCGTAAACCTGATTATAAAGACGTTGAGGAAATACTGTCCAACGAAATAGAAAAAATGGATGAGGAAGATTTAATTGAGCGATTTATGCGAATGGACCGGGATGAATTTGCTCTTACTGCTGAAAAAATTACTGAGAGCATGGGATATAAGGTTGTCAGCAGTGATACCTTTGGCCCGGAGGAAGTAAATATCACGGCCCAGGATGATTCACAAGTTTTTAAAGTAGATCGGATCCTGTTAACATTCAAACGCTGGGATCAAATAATAGCCGAATGGCCGCTAAAAGAATTTGAACTGGAGCTTCTGGAAAAAAGGTTTGACAAAGGAATTTTTGTGTCTCCGAAGGGTTTTAAACCAAGCGCGATCAATTTCTCCGAGCAGGGCATGGTCCAAACTGTAGGCCCGGACAAATTACTTACTCATTTGCGGGAGGCATTTAAATATAAAACGTTATGAAAAATTTCATTCCTTTTGTTGATAAAATTCTTCGATTTTTCTTCGGTTCCAAACAGGAACGGGATTTACAGCAGCTCCAGCCGATGGTGGAGCTTATCAATCTATTTGAACGTACTGTTCACGATCGTCCCGACTCCTGGTTCACTGGTCGAACCAATAAATTCCGCCGGCTGATCAACGAGGAATTTTCGCCGGAAGAAAGAGCTGATTATTACCGGTCAGTGTTAACTGAAACTCAACAAAAAATAAACCAGTTAGACATCGACAAGGTAGCCGAAGATTTCGCTTCCCGTCTTCTGGCAAATCGGGAAGAATTACTTGAAAAATATAAAGAAGACGCTTTTCGTGGCGCCATTGAAGCTCCACTGAAGCCAGCAAATATTGAGAAATTGAAAAGGAATTACCGTAAGAGAATTGATTCCTGGCAACAACAGAGTCCGGAAGAATTAGAACAACAATTTTCCCGGCTCTGGGACCATTTTTACAGTGAAGCACCGGAAGATAAAATTCAAAAAAAGTTGTGGTTTTTAATTCCGGAAGCTTTTGCAATGGTTCGAGAAATAGCCCATCGTCGTCTCGGGCTCCGTCACTACGACGTCCAGGTTCTCGGGGGAATTGCGCTCCATGAAGGACGAATTACAGAAATGAAAACAGGAGAGGGAAAAACTCTGGCTGCAACAATGCCTCTTTACCTGAACAGTCTCCTTGAGCGGGGCTGCCACCTGGTTACAGTTAACAACTATCTTGCACGCCGGGATGCCCGCTGGATGGGGGAAATCTATGAAAAGTTAGGAGTATCCGTGGGCCTGATTCAGGAGGGGATGAAACCCGGGGACCGCAAGCCAGAATACACTCAAGATATCACTTACGGAACAAACAATGAAATCGGGTTTGATTACCTGCGGGACAATATGGCCGTCGATCCGGAGGACATTGTCCAGCCGGAGCACTACTATGCCATTATTGACGAAGTAGATAGCGTTTTAATCGACGAAGCACGCACTCCCCTGATAATCAGTGGTCAGGCTGACAAACCAGTCAGTCTTTACCGAAAGTTAGACGGGGTGGCCCGCTCTCTCCAAGAAAATAAGGATTACGAAATCGACGAAAAAAAGCACTCCGTCAGTCTGCTTGATGAGGGGACAGATAAAGTTGAGGAAAAGTTAGACCTGGATAACTTGTTCAGCACCGCCAACATGGAACTTGTTCACCATATTCACCAATCTATCCGAGCTCATAAACTTTACGAGCGGGACAGTGAATATGTTGTCAAGGACGGTCAGGTAATCATCGTTGATGAATTCACCGGTCGGCTTCAGCCAGGTAGACGATTCAGCGAAGGTCTACACCAGGCAATTGAAGCAAAAGAAGGAGTAGAAATAGAACAGGAAAACAAGACTCTGGCCACTATTACCATTCAGAACTTTTTTCGAATGTACGACAAACTGGCCGGAATGACCGGAACTGCCGACACGGAAGCCGAGGAATTTCAGGAAATTTATGACCTGGACGTAGTCGTGGTTCCTACCAACGACCCGGATATCCGGGTTGATAAGGACGATGCTATTTACCGGACACAAGAGGAAAAATATCGAGCTGTAATCAATGAGATAGAACACTTGCACGAGCATGGCCAACCCGTCCTGGTTGGCACAATTGATATTGAAACCAGTGAATTGCTTGGCCGCATGCTGGCTGAGAAAGGAATTGATCACGAAATATTAAATGCCAAAAATCATGAGAAAGAAGCGGCAATAATTGCCCGGGCCGGGCAGGCTGGAGCAGTTACTATTGCCACCAATATGGCCGGTCGGGGCACAGATATTGTCCTTGGTGAGGATGTCATCAAAGAGGACTGTCCAATTCAGCCCGAGGAGGATCCAGAAGCTGATCCTTACTGCCCGCACGACCCAAACTGCGGTTTGCATGTGCTGGGAACAGAACGGCATGAAGCCCGTCGAATTGATAACCAACTCCGGGGTAGAACCGCTCGCCAGGGGGATCCGGGAGCAAGCCAATTTTTTGTTTCCCTGGAAGACGATCTTATGCGCCTGTTTGGTTCTGATCGGATCTCCGGGATCCTGCAGAAACTTGGGCTGGAAGAGGGTCAACGAATAGAGCACCCGTGGATCAGCAAATCGATTAAGCGAGCCCAATCCAAGGTCGAATCACATAATTTTGAAATACGCAAACAGCTTTTAGAATATGACAACGTCCTCGACCGACAACGAAAAATTATCTATAATGAGCGGACCAAGGCGCTCAAAGAGTCTGACGTCAGTGGAACAGTTGAACGATTCATTAATGCTCAGGTGGAAGAATGGCTGGAATACCACGCAGTTGACCGACGTCCCGCTATTGACTGGCCGCTGGAGGAACTTTTGGACGATGTGGAATCTCTAATCGATTGGCAGCCCAACGAAGAAAAAGCAGAGCGCTGGCAGAAGAAACGACGGGAGGAAATCAAGGATCTCCTGCTGGAAGAAATACACGGTCTTTACCAGCAGCGGGAGGAAGAGTTAGGCGAAGAAATTATCCGGGATATGGAAAAACAGCTTCTCCTCCAGGTCATCGATACTCATTGGAAAGATCACTTGCACGCAATGGATAGTTTAAAGCAGGGAATTCACCTGGAGGGGATGGCCCAGAAGGATCCCCTGGTTGAATATAAACGCCAGGGATTTGAAATGTTTGAAACTCTCCAGACAAGAATTCGCGAAGACTTGCTCAGGTTTCTCTTTCAGGTGGAAGTAGTAGCCGAAATGCCTGGCCTCGAATCCCCGGAAGTTACCGAATTTAAACACGATGAGTTCCAGCAAATGGGTGACCTGCTGGAAGATGAAACCGCGGAAGCTCAACAGGAGGCCGTCCGCAGTGGAAAAAGTGGTGGTAGTTCCGACGAATCCACCCGGGGAACAGTGGTTAAAGAAAAAGACGTGGGCCGTAATGATCCCTGTCCCTGTGGTAGTGGCAAAAAATATAAATATTGTTGTGACCAGGATTAATTAAAATCTTATTTGAGGTGAAAAGTGGTTGTGAGTGAAGAAAGTCAAACAAACGGTGAGAAACTTTCCCCGGAAGACTACGATAAATTCCTGAATATAAAAACTAACTGGCTAACTGGAATGTTTTGTATTATTTTTGTAATTCTCTCGGGACTTCTTTACTGGTTCAGCATTACTATGCGGGCCAACTCCAACAAGCGTGTCCGCGAGGCGACTTATATTATTAATCGGGCCGATACCATACCCGGCAAAATTTCGCCGCGGGCGCTTGAACTTGAGGAAATGAAAATAAACACCCAGAAAGAACGAGACTGGCTTCTCTCAAAAATGGCGGCTGACAGCTATGCCAAAAGACTCCAACGGCAGCTTAGAAAGAAATTTCAGCAAAATTCCTTCTATATCAATCTCCCGCCGGATTGGAAAAGTCAAATTTCTCCTGAATTGCAAAAATGGTACAATAAAAAGCGCCAGAAACGCTACGCTCAATTAAATCGCCTGTACCAAAAATTACCTGAATTTGTGGATAAAAATCTGAGCCGGCTCAATCGGCTCGAAAAAATCCGTAAAAGTCTTGAGCTTGGCGACACCTTTGCCGCTCCACTAAAACGATATGAATCGACCCGCAAAAGATTCAGAAAAACATTGCTCGATTTACAAAAAAATCTTGAAAAAATAGGGCAAACTAAACTGGATCAACCTCGAATTATCCCCGCAGTTTACCAGGCAATGGTCCCTCTGCCCGACCTGATGAACCGGATGGCCTTACAGTACCGTCGTTTCAGTTCCCTGGTCAGCGCCCCGGCAGCCTACCTTTACGCCGAACAATTTCTTCACGATGCCCTGCGTATCGATCCCAAGAATCCCGAGGCGTACTATCAACTGGGGCGAGTCTATCAAAAGCTGGGGCTGGATGTAATTTCCAGTGAACACTACATCTGGGCTTTGAAAGCACAATCGGACTTTCCCCGGGGGCCGCAGATAATTGAGATGTTTAAAAAGGAACTCCAGCAGGATACCACCTCTGCCCGAGCCTATTATAACCTTGCTTTTGCCTATCATGAGGTGGGCCGCAAGCAGGAAGCTAAAAAACAGCTATACCGGGTGCTGGAACTGGAACAGGGTAAATCCTCCATGGTTAAAGTTCTTGCCCGTAAACGGTTGGATTACATTAAACACGGCGCCAGTATTTACAACAAGCTCACTTACCACTGAATTATGGGTTCTGATTGCTTGTTGATAAAAACGACGCTGGAGACACGGGAAGCGGCTGAGCGAATTGCCCGTCAGCTCGTTGAGAAAAAACTGGCCGCCTGTGTGAGCCGCGGCCAACCGGTTACTTCCTTCTACCGCTGGCAGGGAGAATTAGTGGAGGAGGAAGAGTGGCCCCTCCTGATAAAAACCAGCCGGAGCCGTTGCGAAGAGATTACCCGGTGGCTCGAAGAAAACCATCCCTACGATTGTCCGGAAATTCTTGTTCAAACAGTTGACTCAGCCAACAAAGATTACGAAAATTGGCTGAAAGACACCCTTCCTTAACCTCTCCCCCTTTACTTCCCATTCCTTAAATTTTCAGTCAAGAATCGACTGAAATTGTCGATTTTATATAGTGGATAACCATTTATTTGACTGAATATATTTACTGGAATGGAAGGTGTCATCTGTGTTCAAAATAAAATACTCTCTTATATTACCACTATTTTGTCTGCTGTTAGTGCTTTTCTTAACTCCCACCCAAGGAGTTGAACAGGCCCCGGGGGGGAAAGTAAAAGAACCTGAGATAAAAAAAATACTCATTGGCCTGAAAGAGTTGAAATTGCTTGCATTTTCAAATGGGAATCTAGTGTTTAAATTTCCAGTTGCTGTTGGAGCTGATACCGGGCCCAGTCCGACAGGGGAATTTAAAGTTGTTAACAGACTGAAAAATCCTTGGTATACACCCGGCGATGAACCGGCGAAAGCTCCCGGACCCAACAATCCCCTGGGCACCAGGTGGATTGGAATCAGTAAACCTCATTACGGAATTCATGGGACAAAAAATCCCGCTTCGATAGGTACCCGCTCATCGGAGGGCTGTATTCGTCTGTATAATCGTGACGTAGAGAAATTATACCAGCATGTAAATCGAGGAACCCGGGTAATTATCAAGCAAAAACTTGAAAATGGTCTCACCAAAATGGCTGCAAAACATCCCGGAAAATCCAGCCGCGAAGACGAAAGTTAAAGTAGTTTTAGCGAACTTTCTAACGCACCGCCATTTTCCTGACAAATGCAGGATCGTAGACCGGGTTTGCGCCCGCCGGGGTTGTCAACTGTAACTTTCCCCCCTACACTTAATCTGGATTGTAAATATAACAGGTTTGCTTTGTTCACTTTTTTCTCGTAAATGTTCTATATATGACAGGTTTCTTTTGCTTACTTTTCTT
>CAZVWJ010000044.1:8181-21116 GCA_964631325.1 uncultured bacterium
CTCGTAAATGTTCTATATATGGCAGGTTTCTTTTGCTTACTTTTCTTCTCGTAAATGTTCTATATATGGCAGGTTTCTTTTGCTTACTTTTCTTCTCGTAAAAGAAAAGTAAGTAAATCTTTTTTTGAGGTTTTTTTGGTGACCGAACAAGAATTTTCCCGCGAGGCCATCTGCGAACAGTTGGAACAGCTTGCAGATTTGCTGGAGATTGCCGAAAAAAATGAATTTAAAATACGGGCTTATCGCCGTGGCGCTGAGACTCTGCGTCACACTCCGGAACCGCTGGCCGAGTTAATTGCCGAAAACCGGCTAACGGAGTTGGAAGGAATAGGGGAGGCTATCGCCGAAAAAATTGAACAGGTTTACCGGACAGGAAAAATTGATAAATTTCAGGATTTGACTGAAGAGTATCCGGCTAATTTGCTTGAACTATTGGAAATAAAAGGACTTGGTCCCCGGTCTGTGCGGAAACTTTTCGACGAATTAAACGTGCGGAACCTCGCCGATTTACGCAGTTCATTGGAAGGAGAACAAGTGGAAGAGCTGGCCGGATTTGGTAAGAAAACCGTGAAAAATATCCGGCAGGCCCTGGCTCACAGGGATAAGTTTAGCGGCCGTTTCCTTTTGAGTTCGGCCCTGTCCCGGGCCCGCCAGCTCAAACAGCACCTGGCCCGGCAATCCGGGGTTGACCGGGTGGAAATTGCCGGAAGTTGTCGACGTGGCAGTGAAACTGTTGGGGACCTGGACATTTTATTGGAAAAAGTTGAAGAGGTAGACCTGATTCCCGAAAATTTATCCGGGGTGGAGTCCGTGTTGCAGAGCGGTGAGACAAAAGTTTCGGTTCGCCTGGAGAATGGACTGCAGGCGGATTTACGGGTTGTCGCCCCAGGGGAGTTCGGGGCGGCCTGGTTGTATTTTACTGGTTCCAAACAACACAATATCAGGCTACGTGAGCGGGCCCGGAAACGCCGGCAACTAATTAATGAATACGGCTTATTCGACCAGGATTCCGGCGAAAAAATTGGTGGTGCCACTGAAGTGGAAATTTACAATTCACTGGAACTTGAGTGGATCCCTCCGGAACTGCGGGAGGACGCCGGTGAACTGGAGGCGGCCGAATCCGGTTTGTCTTCGCTGGTAGAAGCCCGGCACATCCAGGGGGACGGCCACGTCCACACCACGGCTTCCGACGGTCACAACACTATTGAGGAAATGGCCCGGGCGGCTGAAAAAAAAGGTTACCAGTTCCTGGTAATTTCCGAGCACTCACGCTCACTTTCGGTTGCCGGGGGGTTGTCTAACAGTGAACTTAAAACCCATATCGAACGGATTCGAGAAGTAAACGATAAAACAGAGAAGTTAGAATTGCTGGCCGGAGCGGAAGTTGATATACTTGCCGGTGGGAAGCTGGATTATCCGGATGGTTTGCTGGCCCAACTTGATCTTGTCACTGCTGCTGTCCATAGTAAATTTGGTCTTCCAAAAGAAGAGCAAACAGCTCGCGTGGTCCAGGGGATTAGCCATCCTGAGGTCGATATTCTGGCCCATCCTACCGGGCGGCTTCTCGGTCAGCGTCAACCCTATGCGATAGACCGGGATGAAGTTCTGAAGTCCGCTGTAAAAGGGGACGTTGCAGTTGAAATAAATTCACACGGACAGCGGCTTGACGCTAACGCCCAGTGGTGCCGGCGGGGAAAAAAACTTGGAGTTGAATTTATAATTTCTACCGACAGTCATTCTGTAGAACAATTGGAATTAATTGAACTTGGTCTCAAAACTGCTCGGCGTGGTTGGTTGGAGCCTGCGCAGATCCTTAATTACCAGGGGTGGAAGCGATGGACATAGAAACGGACCAAAAAATTGTGAAAGTCCTTCAACAGAACATTAGCCGAGTTTTACTGGGTAAATCGGTGCCGTTTAAACTAACCTTAACAGCACTGCTGGCCGATGGTCACGTCCTAATTGAAGATGTGCCCGGGCTGGGGAAGACTATGTTGGTGCGGAGTCTGGCCCGCTCAATTTCCGGCAATTACCGGCGCATTCAGTTCACTCCGGTTTTCTGACCGTTAAACTGGACGAGGTCCTGGTTGAACTGGCCGCCGACCACTGGCCAACTATAATGATTATTAATGAAAAGTTACCCGCTCTGATATTGATGGTTGCTTGCCTGATCTTTCTTTCCCTGGCTTTCGGAGTGGTTACTTACTTTTATTATTTGTACCTTTCCCAATTTGTAACTACTCACCAAATCTTTTCTCCCTTGATGGGGGATAAACCCTGCGTACGTCTGGGAGAGAGGGGATAGGTGAGTAGTTATCCCCTCTCTCCCACAATTCCCTTTACAAATCAGAAGCACTTTCTGGTAACCGGATTTTTTGAGTCGTCTTGAGCCTGGATGGCTCTTAAACGACTCAAAACCTCGGAGAACGCCACGATGGCGTTCGAGAATGAGGTTAGTAGAGAGAGCTTCTGATAAGGAACAATCTGTAACCAGAACCCTGGGAGAATACAGGTTAGGGATAATATTTAATTTTTTCGGAACTAATCTTTTGATCAAAATCACCACCTGATAAATGCGTGCTGGTGTGATATACTGTAATTAATTGATTTACTGTTGGGAGGATAGGGATGTTAATCTAACTTTCGTATTTTTACGGAGTGAATCCTATGCACCGTTTAAAAAATTATTACTCACTACTGCTGATGGGAATGCTAATTTTAATGGTATCGGGCTGTGCAACTCGTTATCGACCGGCAGAAGATGGTGGATACGGTTATAGCCATCAAGCCCTACGTCCCGATGTCTTCCTCGTGAAATTCCAGGGTAACACTTCTATGGACCGTGAAACCGTTTGGACACTTGCCCTATACCGTGCTTCTGAACTAACAGTGCAGCGAGGGTTTAATTACTTTGTGCTTTTGAACAGTGAGGAGAATAAGAAGAGCAACGGGTGGTTTTCTTCGCCTTACCCCCAGGTTCAATCACAAACGGCTGTCCCAATAGCTAGGTTAAAAATTCAAATGAGAAATGGAGAACTCCCCGACAATCCATCAGCATTAGACCCGAATTTTATTTTGAAAACTTACAAAATAAATGAATAGCACTTTTCGCTATATTTCATCAACGTATAATCTGGTGAGGCACTATGAAAATTGAGCTGGAATACGTGAGTTTTTTAGATTTACCGGAAACGGAAAATAACTCCGTTATCCAGGTGGACGCGAATGCCCGAATAAAGGATGTTCTTGCGGAACTAGGACTTTCTAGTAAAAACATAAAACATATAAAACCGTTCATTAATGAAGAAGAAACAAGTTTAAATTCTTCCCTGGAAGAGGGGGATCATCTTTTCCTCTACCTCCCCGCCGGTGGCGGTTGAATCCACTCAGAAACCGGACATTTTTTCTGAAATTTAAGTTGAAGTTACTTTTGTTTAGTTTGTTCCCCCAGTTTTTTACCAAAATTTTGACATTCCTCTAATTTTTCAGCATCCGGCTGCCATTTGCACTTCAGTCCGGATTCGGCGAGAGGGATATCACATTCCTCAAAGTGATCCTCAATTACGTCAATTGCTTCGCCGCTCCAGCCGTAGGAACCAAAGGCGGCGCCCTGTTTGTTCTGGAAATCGAGTCCCCGCAGATCTTCCAGAAGTGGCCTGATTGACGGCAGAACTCCGTTGTTCAGAGTGGATGAACCGATAACGATGGTCCGGGCTTTAAAAATTTCAACGAGCATGTCATTGCGGTCGCCGCTTGCCGCCGGCAATACTTTGCAGTCCACCCCGACGTCGTTAATTCCTTCGCCGATTGCGTCGGCCATTTTACGAGTTGCTTCCCACATGGTGTCGTAAAGGATGACTGCCCGTTGTTCCGGCTGTTGCTCGGCCCACTCGGTGTATTTCTCAACGATCTGCATTGGCTGATCCCGCCAGATAACTCCGTGGCTGGGGGCAATCATCTCCACCTCCAGCTCCAGTTCCTGCAGTTCTGCTATTTTGCGCTTGATCTGGCCGCAGAAAGGGGTGAGGATATTAACAAAATACTTCAGCGCTTCCTCCCAGAGCTCCTGCTGGTTAACTTCATCGTTGAACCGGTTGCCGGTCGCGTAGTGCTGACCGAAAGCGTCATTTGGAAATAAGATATTTTGCCCGGGCAAGTAGGTAAACATGCTGTCCGGCCAGTGAAGCATCGGTGCTTCCACGAACTGCAACTGCCGCTCGCCGATATCCAGGCTGTCTCCCGTTTCCATCGGCCGGGGGTTCCAGTCCTCGTGGTAATGACCGGGAATAGTTTCCGCACCGCGGCTGGAAGTGATCAGGGTGGCCCCGGGTGCGGCTTCAAGCACGGCGGGTAAAGCGCCCGAGTGGTCGACCTCGGCGTGATTGGCCACCACGTAATCCAGCTCTGCCGGGTCAATTAACTCCTCCAGGCTATCCAGGAACTCCTCGGTGAACGGTTCGTAGACGGTATCAATCAGGACGTCCTTTTCGTCTCGAATTAAATAGGCGTTGTACGTGGTCCCCCGGTGGGTAGACAGCTCGTGGCCGTGAAATTCTCGGCGTCCCCAGTCGACGACCCCCACCCAGTGCACATTTTCGGCAAGTTTACAATGCATCGGTATCATCCTCCTGCTTGGAATAAGATTTTACTCTGTTGCGCCCCTGGATTTTTGCGGTATAAAGTGCTTCATCGGCCTGGTGAAGTAATGTATCTGCGGTAATATCCTCATTTTCCACGCTGGCTATTCCTCCGGAGACAGTGATTGTTACGTCAAGATTTGCTGATTTTGAAGACTCTATTTCTTTGAGGATCCGTTCGGCTAGCTGACGTGCTGCCCCGGCATCAGTCTGCGGCAAAATTAATCCGAATTCTTCGCCCCCGTAGCGGGCGACCAGATCGGATTCCCGGGTAAGTTTCTGGAAAATTGTTGCAATTTCTTCCAGGACTTCGTCACCTTTCAGGTGGCCGTGTTCGTCGTTAATTTGTTTGAAATGATCGATGTCGAACAGGATTACGGAGAGTCTTTCAGCGTAGCGCCGCGTTCGCTCCAGTTGATGTTCCAACTCTTCTTTGAAATGTGAATGATTATACAAACCTGTCTGCAGGTCATGTATTGCGCCGTATTGCAGTTGCATCTCCATTTGCTTACGTTCTGTTATTTCGCGGCTCGCTCCAATTATTCTGGTTACTTCATTTTCCGCGTTGATTATCGGAACCCCTTCGACCCAGACCCAGCGTTTAAAATCAGCGCCCGGATTAACCCTGTATTCCAACTCGACCTCTTCCCCCTGTTTTAGTTTTTCCACGGCCTGTTCAACTTTTTCCCGATCTTCCGGGTGAATGTTTTCCAGGAAAGAACGGGGGTCGTTCTCGACTTTTTCTCGCCGCCCGCCGTATAGTTCGGAATATTGCTGGTCGAGATAGATAAGTTCTTCCCAGTTGCCGTCAAAAATCCAGAATACCTCGTCAAAATTTTCGGCCATCTGGCGGAACTGGCGCTCCCGCTGTTCAAGTTCTCTGCGCGCTTCAACCCGTTTGGTAATATCGGTGGCCACAATAATTATCCTGCTGTTGTCTAACTCTGTCATTGACAGAAGCACCGGAAATTTTTGGCCGTTTTTCTTCTGCAGAACCGTCTCCTTGTTTTTTATTCCTCTATTTATCAGGCACTCTGCTTCTTCCTTTTCTTCTCCGTTTACCCCCCGGGGGCAAAAGGGGCCACAAATTTTACGCAGGGGCTCATCTTTTAATTCTCCGCGTTCATATCCCAGGTTAGTTTTCAGGGAACTGTTAACTTCTTCGATTGTTGCCGGGCAGTTTATGGTTTTTTTAGGATTAGAACAAGTTGCAACCACGATCATGTCCGACATATTATTTAAAATATCATCGAGGTAGTCCCGGCTGACTGTGGTTTCTTTTAACCGGCTGGACATTTCGTTGAAATTTTCAGCCAGCATTCCAATCTCATCTCGAGTTTTAACTTCTACTGTTGGGGGCAGGTTGCCCGTTTTGATTTTTTTAGTTGCACTCTGTAATTCACGGACCGGCTCAACTATGGAACTGTACATGGCCGAGGAGACGAGACTGCCCAGCAGAAGCCCCGACCCGAGTAAAAGTAGCTCCCGCCAAATTATTCGATCAATTTCGGCTTCAGTATATTCCGACCAGGCATTAACGGCTTTGTGCATTTTTAGAACAAGCTCTTCCGTGTGGCCCCGGATGTAATGCAGTGCCCGTTGTCTTTGCGTGGAACTGTGCTGGTGTTCAGCGTTAACGAGTACTTTTAAGTTCTTTTTGAAAGGTTGCCAGGCTCTATAAGTGGCCAGTAACTTTTGCCTGATTTCCGAAGTTGCCGGTTCCGGATAATTTAGTTTTTTGCTGCCAGTAATTAGATTTTGTTGAGTTTGCTCAAATAATCTTATCGTTTTTTTTAAAGTAGCCTGTTGTTTCTTATCGCCGTTAGCCAGAAGTTCAGCAGTCCGCCCCAGCCTTTGAATTAACATGCGCTGGCGGCCGGCGTCGTCAATGGCATTAGCGTTCTGGGTTAGCGAATAAAAACTGAAGTAGGTGTAGGAAAACAGGACGATAATAGTGAGAAAAAGAAGGCCGATTACTATCCCCAGTTTCATCCTGATGCTCAGCTTGTTCAGAAAAAATCGCACCGGTTATCGCCCCGTTTCTTTGTCAGTAGTTAACTGAATTGCACCCTTGAAGTATCTAAAACGATAAATGTTTAGCGTATTCTTTAAATCTTTTATCAAACAACAGGTCGTGCTCCCTGTGAAAATGAGTTCCACAGGGAACATGATTTGCTGTTATGGGAGACGCTAAACTAATACCTAAAACGATATAAATTTATGAAGCCTGATTTACTCAATTTCTGAGTAGAGCTCACAATCTTCACGTTCTATTCGGGCTTCGAGTGTTGACAGAATCTTTCGAGTTTCGATAACAAATTCTTCGGCAGAATCTTGAATTATTCCGGCTGAAGGCCAGCGATTGACGTAGGAGTTAAAGGACTGTTTTAGATCTCCCATCTCCGATTTGAATTGTTTTGCAGTTGTTCGGAGCTCCGGGTCCTCTGCTTCAGATAGAGCCGGGTAAATTTCGTTGTCCTCCAGCTTGAGGTGTTTGTCCAGGATTTTTTTAAGGGCGTTCAGCTGGTTGTGTACTTCCGCAGCGTTCGCCCGAATTATTTCTGATTTCAGAAATTCGCCAATTTTATCGCAAATTTCCAGTAATTTACGGTGTTGGGTGTTTATTTTTTCCCAGTCAGCCATCAATAAAGCCTCCCGTGTGTAACAGATTTTGTCTCAAAGATGACCCACTTCTAATATTCTTCTTACTTCCTCGAAATGTTGCCGGTTTTCAATTTGCTCGTTCTACGAATTTTAGTAACAAATTATTATTTTTAACTTAAAACCAGAGTTGAGGTGAAAATAATTCTATCTCCAAGTTACTAAAAATATATCACCTCTTAGAACAACAGTCATTGAGCCAAATCAATTTTTGGGGAATATATTTACGGGAAATCGGAATTAAGTGAGAAAAAAATCTGAGGTTCATTTATCTTTACCGGCGGAGAGGCGTTGAAGGTGGGAGATATCCGTCAGCTTGATTCCCGAGTCCAGTCTCTCGATCGCCCCGGTTTCCGCGAGTTGTTTTAATTTACGGGACAGGGTTTCCGGGGTTGTCCCGAGCATGTTGGCCAGTTCCTGTTTGCTGGATTTTAATTCTACCCGGAGACCGGGCGTTAACCGGTCGTGTTCTTTGACTGCCCGGTCGAGCAGATACTTAGCCAGGCGGGCGGGAACCTCCCGCAACGAGAGATCTTCCACCAGCCCGACTAAGAATCGGAGCCGATGGGTCAGCTCGGCCAACATCTGCAGGGAAAAGTCGGGTTCGTCCCGCAGTAGCTCGATAAATTCGTCGCGAGGAATAAACAACATGCGGGCGGTCTCGGTTATTTCCAGGCTGACCGGGTAGTCCTTGCCGGCAAAAATCGCCGCTTCGGCAATTACGTCCCCCGGTTCCAGCAGTCGGATAATCTGTTGCTTGCCGGCCGGGGACGTCCGATATCCTTTGGCCCGGCCTTCCGCGACTACGTAAAAACCGTCCACTTCCTCCCCGGCAAGAAAGACAATGTTGCCCGGCTCGTAGGATTCACTGATCGTAATTGCCGCAATTTTCTCCAGGTCCGCGGAGTCCAGCCCTCCGAATAGTTCCGTCTGACGGAGGGCCGGAATTATGGTTTCCATCCGGTTTACTCCACCGCTTCTACTTTCTGGACCCCGTCGACTTCCTGCTTGAGTGTTCGTTCCACGACCTGGGAGAGAGTCATCTGGGACATCGGACAACCGCCACAGGCGCCGGTCAATCTGACTTTGACAACGCCGTCGTCGGTCACTTCCACGAGCTCAATGCCACCGCCGTCCGCCTGCAGAGTCGGCGCAATCTTAGCAATGGTTTCTTCAACTGCTTCCTTCATCCTTAGTGCCTCCTCGAATCATTAATCTAATTTTAAAAAGCGATAAACAATCAACTATTCCCGCAATTTCGCAATTGCGCAATTGCGGGAATACGCAAATGCTAATAATGTAATAACAATTACCCTGGGGTTATTGAAACAGTTGTCAACCCGGGGGACCAGCTTATTTACAGATCCACCCATTTTTCGTTCAGGATTTCGCCCTGGATGCTGACTTCGATCGATTTAACGGGAAGCTTGCGGTCCGCCGCTTCGGCGGCTTCGCGAGCGAGTTTGAGCAAACCCCGGCAGCAGGGGACCTCCATGGTCAGCACCGTCAAGGTATTAATCTCGGCCTCGTCGATCATCTCAATTAGCTTCTGTTGGTAATAGTCCAATTCTCTGTCCAGCTTTGGACAGGCGATAGCAAGTGACTTGTCCTCCAGGAAGTGGGCGTGGAAGTCACCGACCGAATAGGCCACGCAGTCGGCGGCGAGCACCACGTCGGTGCCCTGGAAATACGATGCCGCCGGTGGAACAAGATGCAATTGTACCGGCCATTGCTCTAATTTTGAAGCCAGGCCTTTCGTCGCGGTGGTTTCTTCCGCCTTGTTTTTTTCTTTTCCAAAACTTTGTGCTTGTGCGCCCGGACAACCGGAGTGTCCAGCTTCGTTTTCCATTTCATCCGCACTCTCCTTTGTAAGTGGATTTTCGATACCTTCTGCTTCGAGAACTTCCAGTGCTTCCTGCAGCAGATCTTCCTCCCCGTGTTCCTGCAGGTGCTCAAGGTGAGCTTTAATTGTATTCTCGCCCTGTTCGATGATGTTTTCCATGACCTTCTCTTCGTCGTAGGGTTCGGCTTCCCGTTTCTCGACGGTAATTGCGTCCTCCGGGCATTCCCCGATACAGGCACCCAGCCCGTCGCAGAACAGATCGCTGATCAGGCGAGCCTTGCCGTCGATTACCTGCAGTGCCCCCTCGGGGCAGGCGGGGATGCACTCCCCACAACCGGTGCATTTTTCCTCGTCGATATTGATAATTTCTCTTTCGACCATAAGAATCACTTCCTTTTGATAGCTACCAAGATTATAGTCTGTCTGCTGACGGTTGTCCTTGATTTAAGTCAATTTTTTTTGCTGAAAATTTGGTTGCCGTTAGTACTTCCTAATTTGCTCTGAATATCGTTCCGGGGGCATTACCGAAGTGTCAGGGATCCGGATTCCGGAGACCTTTATTGTCATTCTGGGAAAGCAATCCTGCATTCAATTAGATCCCATTAATTGAGTTAAAAAGAATATAGTAGCTGCGTAGATTGAATTTTACTTTGAATGTCAATTCTGGATGTATCTAATTGAGTCTGGAAGAGCCTGCTCCGGACTTCACCCACCTTGATTTTTGGTTTATCGACTTGATGACCGACCAAGACGAACCAATAACTGTCCTGATACTCAAACATATCATTATATGGACATATAATGATATGATGATATGTTGAGATATTCATATGAGCTAATATGATCTGACCTTGTATGTTATTTCGGGTGGAAGCACGAAGCATCGAACTTCTGCAAACGAATCCGATACATGTCCACCTCGACAAATTTCAATTAATTTCACCAGGGGCGGTGTGCAGGTACAGTTATTATGTCCTGCACACCTGTCGTGGGGGGATCAGCGTTCGACCTGCCGATTTATCAATGAGTTATTTACCATGAGAACCGGCGGATTTGCCACCAACTCCGTGAGGCGGACCGGCCATAATTTTCTGGTAGAGCTTGTGCACGTAAACGATGTACTTTACGTAGGCGTCCGCCCATTTACGGCCGGTTTCCACGCTCTGTTGTTGCTCCCATTGCCGCCGTGCCTGTTGGCTGGTTTTAAACCACTTTTTTACTTTGTTCTCCAGCTCGGAGGAGAGCAACTCGACGACCGGTTGGATGTCGCCGGTTTCCCGCGCTTTCTCCGCCAACTTGAGATCAACTGGAAGTTCCGAGGCCTGTTTGAGACCGGTGAAGGGCATCCCTTCCGCGGCCCGGTGCAGGCGAATTGCTTCACTCATGAAGTAACGTTTGGCCACCTTTTTGCCCGGTCCACCCGAGCGGTAAGCCTCAAGGCTACTTTTAAATCGTTCCCGGAGAGCCGCTTCCTGTTCATCGCCGATCCAGATTGCCACTGGCTTGAGCTGGCCGGTCTCCAGGGCTTTTCGGGCTGACTTGGCAACCGGACCGTTAACCCTGTCGCAGTGGGCTTTCAGGCCCACAGGAACTAGCAAGGAAGCGGCGAACAGCAGAATACAGACAACGTCGATTTTTCTCAGTAAATTTAGGTTGTTAAACATTGTGGATCACTCCTCTAACAGATTAGTTGAACTTTGCGTCAGAATCACAATTTTTATCACTCTCCCGAATATGAGTATGAGACAATTCCTGGAGCAATTCGTTGTTTGCTTAGTTTTTTATCTCAAGTTTCAATAATAGTATAGAGGGTGGAGAATGAGTTGTCTTTGAGCTATATCAATTGTCCTCGAAAGAAATTTCCAAGGAAAGGTGGCACAAGAAGGCAGAGATGATGAAAATACTGAAGAGCACCGGAGAGCAATCAAGGGGAATGCTTTGGTCTATGAGAACAAAAAGTTCTAACCCAAGGCAACATCGAGCGTCATCATAACAGCAAATCCAAGCATCGCCCCGAGCGTCGGTATATCAGTATGAGTTTCTCGTTGGGCGGAAGGAATTAATTCCTCAACTACTACATAAATCATTGCTCCGGCTGCAAAAGCAAGTGCATACGGCAATAGCGGCCGAACGATTAAAACAGCTGCAGCACCGAGAATGCCAAAAATTGGCTCGATCACACCCGAAAGCTGCCCATACCACAGACACTTTAATCGACTTAGTCCCTCCCGACGAAGTGGAACGGAAACAGCTGTACCTTCCGGGAGATTCTGGATCCCAATTCCCAGAGCAAGAGCAACAGCCCCACCCAATGTGGCCATTTCTACTCCGGCCCCGTGGGCACCAAAAGCAACCCCAACGGCCAAACCTTCCGGCGCATTGTGAAGTGTTATGGCAAAAATGAGCAGTAGACTCCGGCGGAAAGAGGTAGGGACCCCTTCGGCGGATTCCAAGGGGTCTCCGGGATGCAGATGCGGAATTATTTGGTCAACCATCCAGAGAAAAGCTCCACCCAGAAGAAATCCCAGCAAAGCCGGCAACCAGGTGGGCAGTGGACCTTCCTCAGCCAATTCGATTGCGGGAGCAAGTAGTGACCAGAAGCTGGCAGCAATCATTACTCCGGCTGCAAATCCAAGCATTCCGTCGAGAACTTGTTGATTTACTGACTTAAAAAAGAGGACTATACCAGCCCCGGCCGCTGTCATAAACCAGGTAAAGAGAGTTCCCAGCAGAGCCTGGAGTATTGGGTTTAATCCAATAAACCAATCAATCATAATCACCATACCCTCCTGTTTAGTTGCTTGTAAGCCAACCCACCAGATAACTTCCCTCGCCAAACACCGCTTATTTTTAGAGTTTCCTACAAAAAACTTTCTACCTTATTTGAGGATGTTTTTGGTGGTGGATTCTTTCAAAATTTTCAGAAAAAATTCAATCCTGAATTAAAGTATCAAAGCTGTCGAAACTAAGTTTTATCAGCGATGGGATTAGTTTTTTCTTTTTGGCTTAGTCGGTCGTGTAAGGGGAAATATGACCCACTACAGAATATCTTTAACCTTCGAATGAAAATCCCCCCCAATTATAGTGACAGCCTGTAGCCTGCACCACCTCAAAACTGGAATGAGAGGAGATCAAAATATGGACTTCAACCTGTTTGAATTAAAACAGAGATGTGAGGAAGTTTTCAACCCTTCTGTGCTTTCTTTGCACAAAAAGATTGGAGAAGCCGGAAATCCATCATTGTAACTGTTTGGCGTGGTAAATGCTTTACAAGTTCCCCAATGATGTCGAATAAATTATAGCACCGTGAACTCATTAATTGAACTGGGGAACAAAGATGTCTGAGCCAACCTACGAAGAGCTTGCCGAAGAAAATCGGGATCTCCGAAAAAAAGTTGATGAACTTTTTGACCGAGTCGAGGCGTTGGAGGAAGAAAACCAGCGCTTGCGCAATGAAAAAATGTGATGGAATTACTTAAAAGAGCTTTTCAACATCAGCGGCGCGGAGATCCGGTTACAGTTCTTTGAAAGTGTTCAGAACCAACGAAATATCTTTCGGAAGAACTGTGTACTTTTAGGGCGCTAAACAATTATGCACTGTTTCAGATAAATTAAACCATTCTTGTAACTCTTGAATTTGCCGGTCAAGACAATGAATATTTGCTTATCATTAATCTTGAATTTTTTCTTTCAACAACCATTTCCAGACCGGAATTATAGAAATATTTTTCTTCGTTTCAAATTGAGTGGTCTCCTCACTTGCCGTAAGAATTGTCCCCTTTTCTACCCCCAAT
>CAZVWJ010000045.1:0-20731 GCA_964631325.1 uncultured bacterium
TCGCTCAAAATTTTGACGTATTTTTCCTTCTTTTTATCGGTATCAAAAATCGGCAAACCATCAACGCCCCTGACTATAATATGATGGTAAGTGTTCTTATAATCCGGACGAGGCAAACGCGGCATAATAAAATCTTCTCCCGACAAAATTAATAAAAAACTCAAATCTCAACCCCCGTCCCGAGAGAAAGCGGGGATTACGACATTCAGATGTTTGACGAGGAAACTGTCCGTGAATATAACCTGAATGGTCTCCGTTTTGGTGATATTATTGCCATTGAAAACGCCGACCATACTTACGGACGTAATTATCGGTCCGGCGCCATCTCCGTCGGCGTGGTGGTTCATTCCCGCAGCGTCATCTCCGGCCATGGACCCGGAGTAACCACTCTCCTCACCTCCTCGGAGGGCAACATTAATCCAACCCTCTCCGAGACAGCTAACCTGGCCAGTGTTCTTGACCTGCGCGAGGACTGGGAGTGAAATACTTTTTAATCCTTTCGCTTCAAATTATCAGCCTTCGAGGCTTCAGATTAGAACTGTAGGGGTCGAGGATTGAAAATTAGTTTAACGCTCTTTTGTGGCAAATGGAAGGAAAACGTTTCTTCTCTGGCGGAAATGGGTTGGATTGGCGCAAAGTCAATTTTTATGGAGATCGGCTTTCGGTGGGGTGAAGAAACAGGGTAGTGATCGATTCAAGGTTAAAAGAAAGTACTTATACAGTAAGCTGTAAGTGAGATGAGTTCAAATTACGAAGAATAATCTCGTTTAATTATCTTTTTTGCTTTTCGGAGTTCTTCCACAATAGGTGTTTCTCCAAAATTCTCCACCTCTTTTTTAATGGCTTTATCAACTTCCGCCAAAAAATCACCCTTGAATTTTTGGGACAAATGGTTTAATTCAAATTCCTCATTTAAAAATAGGATGATGCGGGCTTTTAAACGAGCATCCTGGGGACAATCTTCCTGAATTTTTTTGGTTAGGAAAATTATCTGGTGTAAAAGACGATTTAAATAATCTTTCTGTTTAGATGAAGATTCGCCTACGGTTAAATTATAACGTCGTTTATGTAAATCAAACCTACTGCTATATAGCAGACATAAGTTCCTTCCATCTTTACCATGAATCGCTTGGTCTAACAGACTTTTTGTTTGTTTGAATAAATTTTTATCTATCTCTTGTTTTTTGAAAAATATACTCATGTTTTTGCCAACTTGTTTAAGTATTTTTTCTGTCGGAATTTTTTTCCCTTTTGTTAACTTCTCTTCCAATTGCCTCGTTTGGTTGAGTTGATATCCTACTGGACTTATGTATTTATAAATTGTATGGTATCCACTTTGAACTGCCACACTATATATCTGTGATAACATAACCCCGAGAAAAATTCCTAAGATTAAAAATATAATATTAGTTTTATACTTCGTATTCTTAAAACCAAACATTATTCCCTCACTCCTTATCTTTTAAAGGTCGTTTGTTGATATCTCTGGTGGTAGTACATCACCTGTTGCAAAATCCTCTTCCATCTTCATTCTACAGGCAATTTCTTCACCGGATGAAGTTTCCCCTCCACTAGTTACACTATCAAGTATATTTACTGGGTATTTTTCGTCTATAGTTTGGACATCTACCACAGTGGAATTAAAGTTTGTAAATTCAGGCCCGGGAGTCTTCTCTTCTTTTTCTTTTAATTCGCCGTCACATTCATCATTTTTTTGAAATACTAAAATTGGGACGGGGGTTGAGATTTGAGTTTTCAACTGCTCAATGCCTCGTCCCATTGTTTTTTAAGCTTCTTCCCGTCATTTTTTAGGCGTTTTATCATTCGTGACACGCCGGAAGCGGTAATTCCTAATTTATCCGCAATTTCGCTCAGATACATATGACCGTATTTTTGAGCAGCATAAGCCAGTCCGCCACTATGATTTAATAAAAAAACTCAAATCTCCCCGCCGTCCCGAGAGTATGTTCTGGACGGAAATGGTTTGGATTGCAGGCTATTTCATTGTTTGACATAATCTAAGTAGCTCCTTCTTTTATTTAACCCTTTTAGATAATCCATTATTTTTTCAAATTTTTCCTGCTGCCGATGCAACTTTAATCTTTTGTTCCTATTTGATTTATATTCATTTAATTCGGAGGTCGAATATTCATCGAGAGGCTTGAAAGCACGCTCGAGATAGTAGTTGCTCCCTGCGGCCTGATATTCAAAGAGAGTTTTATTATTTTCTAATTTAGTCTTGACCTTTTTTCTTTTTTCAGCCTCGAGATCTCCCATATCAATCTTCCACAATGATTTAAATCTGCGTTTTCTCGGTTTTTGATCCCGAATGTTTGAACTTTGATCTCGAATCTTCAATTCGTGAAAATTTACTTCCACTAAAGTGATGAAAGCTTCTGGTGTATTAAATTTATCTTTCACCTCTGAAATTACTTCCATTAAACCCAAAGCAGGTTCTTCAAAGTCAAATTTATCGAACTTGATATCTAACGAAGTTCCTGGCAAACCTTTACGCGTTACCTCGGGGCCCTCTTCTATTATCGCTAATTTACCGATTTTGTTAAAAATCTGGCAGATTAGCTTTGTTTTTCTGTATTTTTTTGGGGCCGTTTCTTTTACAAGCAATAAGTTGTGCATTCCCGCAATTTTTGTTGGGTTGTAAAACTCATCAAACCTATTTTTTATTAGGACCTTTTTTGTGCGCTTCATTCCTCTGGCAAGCTTTTCGTTATCTTCTTTCTTAAAATACATCAAAAGACCATTCTTCCCAATCTTGTAGTTTATTCCATATCTATCACACAGGTGGTCAAACAAAGGTTTTTCCCACTTTTCTATGGCACTTTTTCTCATTGATTGTGTATATCCGTCTTTCATTAATTCCTTATCCAATTCTGGATAGGTTAAATAAGTCCACCAATAATGCCCCAAATGCCATAATGCAAAAGTCAATATTAACAAAACACCAGCTCCAACCAGTGCATATAAAGAGTACTTTACCCACTCCCATTTCAGTAAAGTATCCTTAATTTCGCCGTTGGCCATCTTTATTACTCCTCCAAAATTGGGACGGGGGTTGAGATTTGAGTTTTCAACTGTTCAATGCCTCGTCCCATTGTTTTTTGAGTTCCGTCTCCTCATTTTTTAGGCGTTTTATCATTCGTGACACGCCGGAAGTGGTAATTCCTAATTTATCCGCAATTTCGCTCAGATACATATGACCGTATTTTTGAGCCACATAAGCCAGACCACTGCGATGTCGGCTCTTTTTACGAGATTTCCCCGGCTCTAGAAGTTTCTCCGCGGACAGTCCTGAAATAATCGTTGCTTCCTCCAGCAACTTTTCCCAGGGAACCGGTGTTTGTTCCCTTGCCTCTTCCCGCACGGGATTTTCCCGAATTTGCATATATTGTTCTACGAACGCTTTACCCGCCAAAAACTTCTGTCCCCGGTATATCTCGTGGGGAAATTCTTCCTGCCCATACCATTTCTCTTCCTCACCTTCTTGCTGCAGTATCATTCTGATTTCTTCAACTGAATCGATCTCTAATAAGCTTAGAGCTTCCCGCCAGTCAATCCAAGTAAAATTTGATTCCAGCCCGAGATACACTCCGGCACTGCTCCAGGGATCATCCTCTACTGACTGATAAAATCCAGCTTTCACCCCCTGATAATGAACGTATCTCCAGACTGCATGAAAATATTTCTCCGAATCTACGAGTGAACTGTAATAACGGCCATCATAGAGTGCCCCGGTCCGGGAATATTTCTGATTATACCAGCTTCCAAAAGATCCATTAACCCGGCGGTAAAACACCCCCATTGAATGATTATTTCTTCGGATGAACATATGGACATGATTGTTCAAAAAACCAATAGCATACACGCTTAGATCGTGACTTTGAACCGCTTCGCTCAAAATTTTGACGTATTTTTCCTTCTTTTTATCGGTATCAAAAATCGGCAGACCATCAACTCCTCTGACTATAATATGATGGTAAGTGTTCTTGTAATCCGGACGAGGCAAACGCGGCATAAAAAAATCTTCTCCCGACAAAATTAATAAAAAAACTCAAATCTCAACCCCCGTCCCGACGTGAAGACGACAAAGTCAACAATAAAATTACAGCAATTCTCCCCATAACCGTGTTCCTTTCAATACGATAAATACGATGGGAATTTTTAAATTTGGCTTATTCTTTTCAGAAGCTATATTAGTTGAATTGGTCGGGGCCGTCAATAAATTCTATTTCCAATAAGCCATATACGGGCGAGGGGTTCCCCAGCGTAAGTTCTTTAGCCGGATTCCGGAGCTCAGTCGTTTCACTCCCCCGTCCGGAATGACGTCTGGAAGTTCTGGATTGAAAATTGGTTTTCTTGACGGTGCCTTCCATTCCCTTTAGCATGAGACTTTCGATTAATAAATCGGATATCCAAATTCCTCTCAAATTCAATTCATCCAGTTATTGTTTCAGGTTTTAGCTAAATAATAGGATCCCAGTTGGTCCGTGAAGTGTCAAATTCCAACTTATATTCACGTTAAGGAGGACAAACTGTCTGTGGCATTTCTTCAGCGACTTCGTGACGGTGGCAAATTAATTTTCCAGGGACTTAAAGTTCTTGTTCGGAAACCCGTGTTCCTGGTTCCAATTATATTGGGTTGGCTGCTGCTTGTCCCGTATACCTTTTGGGCCTACCAGCAACTCCAGGGCGAGTGGGAAAGCCTGGGAATGCTGATGTTCGATATTTACTTAATATTGCTTGGATTCAGCATTGTTCTCTTCCTGAGCGGAGCCATTATGCTCGAACTGGTCGAACAGGAAGAAACTGGGGGCGATCTTTCCTTTTTCGAGGCCTTCAAAGAGATGCTTACCGACAATTTAATCGCCATCATTTTTCTTGGAGTTGTATATTCCGTGATCTGGTTTCTTTTGATTATTCTCGAGGCACTGGCGTCCTTCGGAGAAGAAACTAGCAACAGTAGCATTTTCGACTACATTGAAAAATTAATCAGAATGTCGTTTTTTCTCTGCCTTCCAGCTATTGCCTGGGACCACGCCGGCATTATCGGGTCACTGAAGCGGGGCTGGAACGTGTTTAAAACACATACCTCGACTTTCACCGGAATGTATGTTTCCTCCATATTAGTTGCAATTCTTGTCGGTCTTCCTGTGGCAATGATTGAATGGATCAGTAATACTCCTCTTGAAAGTCTTCCGTTTATTGTGCAATTTGCACTCGCCATTTACGGAGGTATGATCTGGTCACTTGGCATCTACCTCGAACAGATGTCGACCGGTCTCTTGTATCTCTGGCATTTGAAATGGCAGGAAGCCGGGGGAAAAGGCGAGTTAAGCGAAATTGATCGACCATCTTTACTGGACGAAGTTGGCGAGTTAAATCAACTGAAGACAACCGATTAAAAGGTTGTGAAGGGGTCCCCCTCTCCTTTCGAAACTTTAATTTTGCATCCAAACCAGCGAGTTTAGATTTTGTCTCCGGAAATTTGGTTATTCGATAAAGTGACTCTCGTATCATAATTCTGGCTTTAAGGGTTACCAACTGAGCAGCTTCTTGTAGGCTACTTAATGCCCTGAATAGTGTTGTATTGAGACGATGATTAATAACTCATTTAAGACTCAAATAGTATTTGCTCAATTACCGAAGCAAGTCTGCAAAAGCTTGTATAAAATTGAAATTGAAAATTATACGCTTAAACTGAAGTTTCCGTTTCTGTTTCGGAAACTTTTATTTCAGGTCTAAATACCAGCCAAGCTAATAAACTCAGTGGCCAAGAAACAATAGCGACCAACAATGCCACCAGTGCTGGGGATTTGCCCCTTTTATCAGCATCTTTGTAGACCCAAACTACACTCCAAACCCATAATCCCAATATAGCAAAATAAAGCGGTATCATTAAAAACACTTCTGTCCCAGTTACCAATTTGAAAACCTCCTATTTAGCAAAACAGCTAATTTGTTGTTCTCAAAAACTATTTTAGCGGAAAGAGAAGGAAAATGCCATTATTTCAGGGGTAAATGGCTTAGATTTTCGCAGGGACAATTTTTAAGGAGGTCGGCTTTCGGTGGTCTGAAGGTATAGATAAGTGGCCGGTTCAGGATCAAAATAGGGTACCCCCCCATCCGCCAAGAACAATAAGATCTCAGTACTCACGGCCCCCACTACCAGCGAAGCAAGCACTAATAAAATACCTTTCAAGTTAAATTTTATTTCCACAAATAAAAACACCTCCAACGGATAGATCCAAAATTAGGTTATTAATGATCAAGCCATGTTAATCACATACGGACCCACAAAAACCATAACCACGTTAAAGAAACCGTGACATAACACACACATCTCCACTCCATACCGTTGGTAAAGATATCCAAGGGCCACCCCAAACGGAAGTATCTGAACTATTTTCACCCAGGCTGGCTCAAGACTGGCCACGTGTCCAATCGACCACAGACCGGCGGTAATCCAGATAGCCACCCAATATTTTTCCTTCCCCAACTTTAAAAAAGAGGCCAGAAAATTCTGTATGCCAAATCTATAAACTATTTCCTCAACAAATGCCACTACCAAAAAATTAATTGCAACCAACACCGAGGGCTTGTTGAACTTGTGAACGTCAAAAATACCCATTTTTTTCAGGTTCTGGACGGTCTCCGGAATCTTTGGATTTGTAAAATAAAACAGCCCCACCGAAAAAATAACGGCCAAACCGGTAAGCCCAAATGACCACGCGAGAGCACGTTGCCATAAATCTTGGATCTCGGTTTCTTCCCTCAAAAAAGGAAACGACGGTAATTTCAGGTTAGTCGAGTAATGGAAACCCATCGTTGTGAACAGGAAAATTTTGATAGAGGAAAAGACCAATCCAACAGCCAGAAAAATATACATGAACACCTGAAATATTCCGTCCATCTCCACCTGAATCCCGTCCAATATGGCCGGCGTCAGGGTTAAATAAATGACTGCGGTTCCCAGAGCAAAATAAATTCCCCATTGAAAGTAAGGTGTCACGTCACGCCAATTCCGGAACAGGCCGACAAACAATCCAACTCCCAGAATAAGCATTATTAAATGTTGAACGCGGGCAATAATCTGAACCGTGCTGAACATTGATAGACCTGAAAATTGCGTCGGCTCCATCCCCATAAAGGACGCTTCTGGGAGTCCCTTTTTTATATTCCCCAGCACAGCGGTATCAATCGAGTCCTCACGCCGTAGATAATCCTTGAAGATTTCCCGATCCGTCGTTGGGAAAACGGAAAGGGATGATTTTATCAATACTCCAAGCGAACGATTGACAATTCGTCCCATGACGTAACGACCGGTAGACATTGTGACAGTGTCATCAATTCCAAAGGGAAACTGTGGACACTCCATGAACCCTTCTTTCCCAACCGTTATTCCCGAACTAAAACTCAAGGGGTCTCCAGTTCCAAGGGAAAACTTCGCTCGAAAAAACGTCCCTTGAAGCAACGATTCCAAAGACTTGTTAAGTTCTTTGGCCATCGTATCGGATGTTGCTTTACTAGGTTTTTCAATGACGGCCGTTTGAGTTTCATTATTAAACGGAAGGATCAGCAATAACTCATGTCGTTTGATGGGACCTTGCTTAATCCCCCCTCGCATCCCCTTGTGATTGAACACGGCAAAATCGGCTCCGGTGGCTTTTTGAATTTGTCCGGCGATCAACTGCCCCAGGGGTTCGTTAGGATAATGAGTATTGAAAAAGCGATAATAAAGAACGTCCGTATGAGCCTGCCCGATAGTCTCGTACCAGGAGGTATCATTTTTACTTCGTATTGCTTCCAACCATGTTTCAAGATATTTCATTAAAGGTGTCCCCACACTCCATATACCTTCGACTTCGACGAAACGTTGTTGAGATTCATCGATTTCATCCAGGTGTTTTTTATAACGTTCGATCACGTTTGAAAGAAAGGCCTCCGCTTCTTCGTAATTCTTCAACTTGAACAGGGAACTTACGCGATATAGCTCTGATTCTACCCACGGAATTGTCCCAATTTGAATTCGCGTCTTTATCTCTTGAAATAGTTCCAGAGCTTGTTCGTATTGGCCGGTTTGCCAGTAAAGGCGCCCAAGAAGATAGGATCGAAAAACTGAATTGTGAGTCCGCTTGTCCAGAAACTGAATTCGTTGGCTCCGAGAGCTTTGTAAATACTGCACTGTTTCCCGGGGGTTAAGAAACGTTGTCGGCAACAGCTCATACCTATGGAGTAAACGAATGTGCAATGGGGACAGTGGTTTTGAAATTTTTGAAAGAGATTGTTCGAGCTTGTTGTATCGGTGGGCCTGTTTCTGAAGGGCCGATTTCAGGATGTAAAAGGCGTTTTCATCATCAAACTTCGGACTTCCGGGTACATTGCTCAAGGCCGAATCCGCCGAGTCCCATACCCTCGTCGCCTCCACGCGTCGATGCATATTATCCAACGTTCGGTATATCATCCGTTGTTTCCCCCAGTCCATCACCCGCTCTGCTAACTCCAGTTTGGATTGATCTATACCGTTTTGTCCCAGGGCAGGACCAGTTGAAAACAATGATAAAGACACAAACAGAAGCAGGGGTATTACGGTGAACTTACAATGATATTGAACAAGGTTCATTTGAGTCTTCCACTCTTTCATTTACGCAAATTCTGCCAGCGATTGAGTTTGCCGACGGCGATAGACCGTGTAAACTATAAATATACAAATAGCCGGCAGCAGCAGGCGGATGGGCGATTGACGAAGGTTCATCACCAGGTTATGAGAGGTGGGGTTCAGAACACCAAAGCCTTTAACCTGATCTCCAAAATAAATGGGCCCACGGCCGAGAAGCATACCCATCAGTCCGACAATTAAAGGATTCGTTTTTGTCAGGCTCAACCATATTTCCTGTTGAGCTCCATACAGTGTTTCAAGGTCACCGATGTAAAAAATCATGTTAGTAAGAGTAACTAAAATTCCAGCCGTCAGCCCGCCCCGGTGCCCCCGGAAATAGTGTCGGGATAGCCAGTAAAAAATCACGGCTAGCCCGGACGGAATCACGAATAAAATTACAAATTGAAATAGCTGTTCCAGGCCTGAATAAATCGGTGTAAGACTACCTGGCTTAGTTCCCAGAACAATTCGAAATAATTCCATGAGTTCCAACAGAAACGTTTGCCCCAACCACATTAACGGCACGGCCAAAAACAGTGAAAGCAATGGAGTGATAAAAAATGACACCACGGGATGGCGAGAAATCCACGTTGAATCGTGCAACCTGTCGGCAATTTGGTCAGATAATTGATCAGGTTTCCCCAGGGTCTGAGAAGCACGTCGTTCAACCTCGTCGATCGAATGTCCCTGATCACGGTATCGTTCCACGAGTGTCTCATAGTGATCCGTCAACTCCGCGGTTACCCTCTCTACATATTGGCTGGGAATCCCCCGTTCAATCAGATCCCGCTTAATTTCTTTAACCGGAGACGAACTCAAAGTTCTCATCTCCAAATATTGCTGAGACACCCTTAACCGTGTTCTTCCAATCGTCCACCAATTCATTTAATCGGTCCCGACCGTCGTCGGTTAGCCGGTAATACACTCGCTGACGATTTTTTACTTCCTCCGATCTAGTGGAGAGATACCCTTTGTCTTGCAGGGAATGCAGAACCGGATAAATGGATCCCTCCTGAAAATCGAGGTGCTCATTGGAACCGGCTTTAATTTGTTTCACGAGTTGGTAGCCATACATCTCCTCCTGGGAAACTAATTTTAAAATAAGAAATTCGGGAATCCCACTGGAAAAATTTGAGCTTTTGTGAGACATGAGATCGACTCCTTATATTTACTCACCCTAAAACTTACTTTAAGCCAACAAGCATTAAGAAAAATTATACTTTTCGATCCAAGGTATGTAAACAATTGTCACATGATTTGGTAAATTCATTTGAGATAATTGGAATGACTGCATTTCTCTTTGGTTTAATTTGAAGGGAAAGGAAGGTCTTGATGATATAGTAAGTTCTGTTTCGAGTATATATTCGATGTCTATGACAAACTAAAAAGGTAAAAGATGGCAACGAAAAAATGAGCCATAAAACGAAATTCATGGCAGGGAGCAAAATGGATAGGGAGAATACGTAAACTAATTAAAGTATCGAAAAGAATAGAATTACAGACAAAAATCTCACACTCTCAGAGCTATTTGGTGGTTCCAATTTAGAGGGTAAGTACCTACATCACTATCGCAAATTTATCATTCAACTCAGGGTATATTCACTCAACAACCATAATTGTAGAAATCTATCAATGACAAAATAACCTTCGTTATCTTTATCTACCAAATCTTTATCTTTGAGAGCTTCAATAGCCCTTTGAACTATTGAGTTTCCTTTCAGCCGATAATGGTCAATGAATTCATCAGAAAAAATACTTACCCCCTTATCTTCTTTTGCAAGTCCCACCAGCAATCTTTTCTGATTGTTCGTCAAATTTTCCAAAATAACTGTGTAAGCATAACTTTCTTCCCCCAGAACTTTCTGTTGCGCACGTTCCAAATCCAAGCTTTCTATCGTGTCCCCCGGTTCCGTCTCTCCGAGTAAATCAATATGTTCTGTCCGGAAAGTATCGAATCTCTGAGTTCTTGCCGCTCATCTTCCCGGTTACAAAAATTGTCACCGGTGACAATTTTTCCATACTGAAATGGATTTTTCATTAGTATCCCCTCCATGTTATTGAAAATATCATTGGTACACATTATGTGTATACACACAATGTGTACTATTTGGTCGGTAAAATTATAGTAAATCCATGAATCGCAAGGTAAAAAAATTTGAAAGTTCTGACGTATAGCTGAAAATTAATCGGTTACAACTTTTTCTAATCTCTGGCCAAAGGGATTGAAAAGTAAGACACCGCAAATCATCTGTAAACTTTCACTGCCAAATACAAGCCCCCCGCAAGGATTTAGTTGTTTGACAGCTTTGAGCACATTCTGGTCCGTATGCATAAAATAATCAGAATGAACCATTCACCAGCTCAGGCCAGAATTTTCTCCGCCTGTTGTTGGAAAACTTCGTAGTCGTCACTGCCGAAGAGGACGAAGTTCACGGCGTCGAGGCCGTCCTTCTCCTCCAGGAATTCCCGGGTGGTAGTTAGCGCGATCTCCGCGGCCGGCTCGATGGGATAACCAAACGCGCCGGTGCTCAGGGCCGGGAAGGCAATGCTGGTCAGGTCGTTGTCGACTGCGAGCTGAAGGCTGTTGCGGTAGCTGTCCCGCAGTGCGTCGGCCGGCTGTGGATGGGAGTTATAGACCGGACCGACCGTGTGAATTATCTTCGGGGCCGGCAGGTCAAAACCGGGCGTAATCACCGCTTCCCCGGTCTGGCAACCGTCGAGTCCTTTGCAGTGTTCCCAGAGATCCGGGCCGGCGGCGCGGTGAATGGCTCCGGCCACTCCACCACCGGGCGCCAATCGTTTGTTTGCAGCATTGACTACAGCGTCAGTCGACTGGTTCGTAATATCTCCCTGGACAAGTCGAACTATCGTCTCGTGAACTTGCCATTCCCTGGACATATTTTTCTACCTCCTGCTGGAATTGATAAACCGTTGCCTGAATTCACTAGTTATTCTCATTTTAGCTTATTAGGTTCGGGAATAAAATATAGCCGACGTTTACCGGCCTAAGAAACTTTTATTTTTTGAAAAAATAGGTAGGATATTAGGCTCTCAGAGAAACATAACGTTCAATCAAACCATACATAGCTGGAGGTCAATCAGATGAAAATTGTCATTTGTGATCCCGTTGACGAGAACGTAGTGCAACACTTCGAAGAAGCTGATGATTTTGAGATTATAGAAGCCTTTCCTGACGAAGAAATAGACGCCGAACTGCCGGAGGCCAACTTCCTTATCGTTCGCAGTGGTACAACTGTTAATGAAGCTCGCCTGCAAACGGGTGAAAACCTGGTCGGGATTGTCCGGGCTGGGGTTGGTCTGGACAACATTGACCTCGAGAAAGCTGAGGAATACGGCGTTCAGGTGGAAAACACGCCGGAAGCCTCGACAAACGCCGTGGCCGAACTGGTTGTTGGCCACATCCTCGCCCAGTTTCGGTCAATACCACGCGCCGACAAGAACTTAAAACAGGGGGAATGGATCAAGAGCGAACTGGACGGGCGTGAGATCCAGGATAAAACAGTTGGTGTAATTGGTTTTGGCCGGATCGGCCAGCGGGTTGGGGAAATTCTTTCCGCATTTGGCGCAGAAATGCTCGCTTTTGATGAATACATTGACGACGCTCAAATTAAAGCCGGTGGCGGCCGGCCCGTGGAACTCGATGAAATGATCGAGACAGCCGATATTATTTCTTTCCACGTCCCCTTAACCCCGGAAACTGAAAATATGATTGACCGGGCTGAACTCAGCCGGATGAAAAATTCAGCTATTTTAGTAAACTGCTCTCGAGGCGGAATTATCAACGAAACAGCCCTACAGGAAGCCCTGGAGGCGGGAGAAATTGGTGGGGCCTGTCTGGACACTTACACCGAGGAACCACCGGAGCAGTCAGCGCTTATCACCAACCAGGCCACCGTGACTACCCCACATCTGGGTGCTTCCACAGGGGAAGCCCAGGAACGAATTGCTCAGCTCGTTATCGATAAAGTTGAATCAATGAGCTAAAGTCTACTGGACTAACGCGGTGAAGAAAATAATCCTGAAAATCACTGTAGGGTTACCTCCCTCTTTTCGATAATAATAGTAGAGTTTAAGTCACCTACATTACGGGGAGGTAAGCCGATGGACAAAAATAAATCTGAAATTCAAGCCCTTGTTTATTTGCTTGGCGATGACCAGGTGGAAATAGCGAATACGGCCCGGAAGAAATTGTTGGAGCTCGGGCCGGAAATAGTTACACTTATAGAAGAAGAAATAGAAGAACACTCCCTTAAGGTCAGGTTGAGGGCACGCCAGGTAATTAACTGGCTGCAGACTGAAAGCAGGACCTGGGAGTTGCCGGCTTATATTCCCCGCTTTAAAAACCGATAATTCAGGACGAGACTCTGGGAGTGAGTAACATGAAAGATACAAGTTCCACTGTGGATGCTTTGCTTACCCTGCTTGGTGACGAGGATAGTGAAATAGTCCGCACTGCAGAGAAACAGCTACTTGAAATGGGAAACAATGCCCTCCCTTTACTAAAGGCCCAGCTTAACAATCAGCCTCCAACAGTAAAAAACAGACTCAAGGATATACTTGAACAACTTGAGCCCCGCACTCTACGTGAGGATTTCCGTTCTCTTCCGATTAATGAGAAAAATCAGGATCTAATTCTGGAAGAAGCTCTATATACAATTGCACGAATCGGATTTCCGGATTTTTCAGTAAACGAGTCCCGGCATTTATTGGATGATCTGGCGGATGAACTGGCCCGGGAACTGGCGCGCTGGGAAGCAATTGACGACCACACCGCAGTTGAAATCGTCAGTGACCTACTCTTTGATAAATTAGGTTTTAAAGGCAGTAAAGAGGACTACTATAATCCGAATAATAACTTCATTAACTGGATCCTGGAGCGTAAGACCGGGACTCCCCTGGCTCTTTGTTGTTTGGTCCAGGTAGTTACTCAGCGAATAAATTTACCGTTTGAAATTATCGGCATGCCCGCTCACGCTATCCTTGGCTACCGGGGAGAAAATAACCGGCTTTTCGTCGACCCGTTTCACAACGGCCGCCTGTTAACCCGGGAAGACTGCCAGGAATTCCTGGATAGCGCCGGATTTGGTTTTGTCGAAGAATACCTTCAGCCAATTTCTAATAAAAAAATTGTTCTCCGTTTGCTCCGAAATTTAATTAATATTTATCACCGTAATCATAGTTCACAACGAGTCAAAGAACTACGCTCTTATCTGGCTATCGTCGACCGCCGTTATTAAGCCGAAATAAGGAGCCTTCAGAAAGATATGGTACCCTTCAGAATTTTGTTTAACCCTGTTTCAATTTCCCGTTCTTATCCGGTTCGTGAATGGCGCCGGGTAACAGTCTGGCTGAAATGGGGACTGCTATTACCCTTCCTGGCAATAATTATCAGGATCTTCCTGGCTCCCGGGGAATCCAGTTCAATTCTCAGGCTGTTTGCTTATTTTGCTGAGGAAAGTGAATTTGCAATTCCACCAATAGTCCGTTACGGTTTATTTATGATTATGGAAGGGATAATATTGATCGTGGTCTGGTTGGCGCGCGGAGGAATAATATTTATGTTTTACAGGCTTGTTTCACCGTCTTTTAGCGAAGGAAAAATTGCCCTCAGCATTGCCGGTGCCAGCTTGATTACCGGAATTTGGTACCTTATCCCTTATGGTTATTTCCCGGCTATTATTCACTGCGCAGCTCTAACCAGTTACTTACTCGTCCAAATAAACAGAACTGAGCTAAAATTCACCCTTCCCGTTTCCATTCTTGCGGCCCTGATCCCCCTGCTCTTCTAACCCGGATTACTTAATAATATTACCTGAATTTATTTAACAGGGCTCTGTAAAAATACATTTTAACTGAGTGGCTCTAACAGAAATTGGAGCGTGAACCCTTCGAAGACGGATTTATCGAAATATATGATTTCGGGAAGGAACCGGTAAATAACCGCACAATGGACTGCTCCAGACAAATCATTCCCTTCGATTAAATCCAGCTTTTCACTTTGTGCGCACAAACCAAAGAAAGGTGTTGACTCGGAAACGGCAAAATTGGTAAGATAAAAATAAAGTCAAAGAAAGAGAAAGCAAGCGGGGCCACCCGCTCTTTTTTTATGTACACTCCTCTGCCCTGTAATTTCCTCCCTTTCGCTCCATATTCAGGCAATTTATCTGAAACGTCAGGTTAGCTGTTCCCTGGATCAGCAAAACCCTTGCACGTGTGAACAATTGTGCACATGTTCAGGGGTTTTGGGTCAACGTGGGAGCAAAAATGGTGGAATTGGCCAATTTTTCAACGATTCTCGGGTGAAACCTAAATCCTGGAAGGCTGGCACTTTTCAAACCTCCAGGGGAGACTCGGGGCAACCACCAGCCTTCAAAAGTTAAGTATCACTTTCGTTGTGCCTGTGCCTGTGGTGGATGCTGGGCAGATGTGGATGAAGATGGGTGGTCTCCTCGTGTTCATGTTGATGAGTGTGGGGGAGCCAACCCAGTAATTTACTATCCGGGTGGGAGTGTTCGTGGTGTTCCTCGCCGTGGCGGTGAAGATGTTCATGGTTTACTCCCCCGTGATCGTGTTTATGCAGATGTTTGTCCAACAGTAAGGGAATCAACGATAGTACGAGTAAAACTGCTGCAGTAATCTGAATCAAAGAAAGGATTTCCCCTAATACTAAGATAGAAGCACCCACCCCGAAAAACGGTGCGGAGGCAAAAATAATTTGCGCTCGGGTTGCCCCAATCCCGTGAGCGGCTCCGATATATAAGACAATACTTATTCCGTAGGAAAAAGAACCCAGAACCAGAGCGGCAAGGGTCTCCACCCAGCCCACACTATAGCTGGTAAGTGAAAGTCCGATTGCCAGATTAATACTGCCGGCAAACAATCCTTTAAGAAAGGTGTTGGTCTGCGGGGATATTTCGTCAATCAGTGCCGTAAAGTGATTGTCAAACCCCCAGAACAGACAGGCGAGCGCCACGAAAGAACCCGCTTTTAATCCCGCAACCCCACCCGCTGATGAAAGCAGAACCGCCGCTGTTATTGCTCCCAGCGAACCAAGCCAGCCAAGTTTTCCCAGGTAGTCCTTGAAAATAAAGTGGCCAAGTAAAGCAGTCAGAACCAGTTCCAAATTCAACCACATGGCAACGGAAGCGGCGCTTGCCAGTTGTAAACCAAAAAGTAACGCCACCGGACCCGCCACGCCGCCAAACAGTATCGCTCCAAGTATTCTAAATCTGTTTGCGGAGTTCATCTCCAGGACTTTTCTGTAGCCGTTTTCCTTGATGAACTTCGGCAACAGAACCAGGGCCGCCCCGAGATAAAGCAGCCCGGCCAACTGAAAGGGTTCTATCCCCTGAAGCAGTATCTTACTTAATGGCGTTGCCAGACCGAAAAGTATTGCCGCGATAAACGCAAGTGTTACTGATGAAATCAAAAATAGTCCCCCTGGAATTAACTTTGTAACTACTCAATTACAGCTAAGCCAAAATACTTTCCGTAAAGTGAAACCAGGTCAACTATCTGTTCCATACTTTCGGAAACTGTTCATAAACGAACTGTCGAGTAATATAAACTTATTTTCGCCACCAACTAACCTTTTAAAACAGCTAATTCAATCAGTGGTAAATCCTGTAATCGTTAACAGTTATTTAAGGATAGAGGGATTTTCAGTTCAACCGTTGTTGAATTATATCTTAGCGGACTGTTAACCCCGAGATTGGTGCTCAAAATAATGGTTGTAGTTCAGGTTTAAGTATGTTCCGGATAAGCATTGACCGACCCCCGCCCGCCGCTAAAATCTAATTCTTTCGGCTCAATCCGATTTCACCCTGCTCGGGGTCAACCGAAGTAACTTTCACCTCGATCCGGTCTCCGACCCCGACTTCCTCGTGGGGATTCTCAATATACCGGTCAGCCATCTCGCTGATGTGCAACAGCCCGTCCTCCTTTACTCCGATGTCCACGAAGGCGCCGAAATCAACCACGTTGCGCACCGTGCCCTCCAGGCTCATCCCCGCCTCCAAATCCTCCATGGTAAGCACGTCCGTGCGCAGTTCCGGGGGCTCCAGCTCGTCCCGGGGATCCCGGCCCGGCGCCCGCAGAGCTTCAAGCAAGTCGGCGAGAGTCAGGGCCCCGACCCCGTGGGCCTCGGCCAATTGTTCCAGTCGGCCGCTTTCCCGCAGACCCTCCAGCTTCTCGTCCAAATCTTCGTCCCCCGGATGGGCGTCGATCTCCTCCAGTATCGCCCGGGCCAGCCTGTAGTTTTCGGGGTGGATCCCGGTGTTGTCGAGAGGTTCGGAGCCGGCGCGGATCCGCAGAAAACCGGCACACTGCTGGAAGGTCTTGTCCCCCATCCCACGAACCTCCTTCAGTTCCTCCCGGGACTCGAACTGGCCGTGGTCCGCCCGGTAATCGACGAGTCGTTCGGCCAGGCTCGGTCCGATCCCCGCCACTCGTTCCAGCAGGACGGCCGAAGCCGAGTTAAGGTCGACGCCGACCGAATTGACCACGTCCTCGATTACCGCCGCCAGCGCCGACCGCAGCTCGGCCTGGTTGACGTCGTGTTGGTACATGCCAACCCCGATACTCTGCGGCTCGATCTTGACCAGCTCGGCGAGCGGATCCTGGAGGCGGCGAGCGATGGAGACCGCTCCCCGGAGACTGACGTCCAGCTCCGGCAGCTCCTCCCGGGCCTGCTCGGAGGCACTGTAGACACTGGCCCCGGCCTCGTTGACAATTGCGTATTGGACGTCGTCAACGTCACCGAGGGCCTCGGCTACCGTCTCCTCGGTCGTTCGACTGCCCGTCCCGTTGCCGATGGCAACCAGGTCTACGTCATAGTCCGCCACGTGGTCGGCGATCGTGCTCACCGCCTGCTCGCGGCGGCCGTCGTGAACGTAACAGACCCCCGTGTCGAGCAGTTCCCCCGTGGGCCCGATTACCGCCAGCTTACAACCGGAACGCAGCCCCGGATCAACCCCGAGGACAACCGTGTCCGGCATCGGCGGTTGCAAAAGCAAATTCTTCAGGTTAACCGCGAAGGTCTCGATCGCGTGCTCGTCTGCCGCCGCCTCCAGGTCACCGCGCACGTCCCGTTCGATCGCCGGGTGCAGCAAGCGCTCGTAGCCGTCCTCGATCGCCCGGACGTAGTATTTTCGAGCGACTCCGTCGACACTGACCCGGTGGCGAACTATTCGCTTGATCAAGGTCGAGTCGTCCAGCTCCAGGCCGGCGGAGAGTTCCTTCTCCTTCTCGCCGCGCCGGATTGCCAGAACCTGGTGGGGCTTCACCTTGTCTACCGCGACCGAGAAGTCAGTGTACATTTCGTATTTGGGGTCGCCGTCGGCGCCGCGTCGTTTGGAGCAGACCAGCTTGCCTTTCTCCCGGGCCTGTTCCCGCAAAAAACTACGAATTTGTGGGTCGTCGGCCATCTCCTCGGCCAGGATGTCTCGGGCGCCCTGGAGAACTTCGTCGGCGCTTTCGAACTGCTCACACCGGTATTCCTCGGCCTCCGACCGCGGGTCCTGGCCCGCCTCGATCATTCGAGCCAGCGGTTCCAGGCCACTCTCCCGGCCCTTTTTTGCCCGGGTCATGCGCCGGGGACGGTGGGGTGCATACAGATCCTCAAGCTCGGCCCGGGTGGTTGCCTGCTCGATTTTCTCGCGCAGTTCTTCGGTAAGTTTGCCCTGCTTTTCAATCGAATCGAGCACCGTCTGCCGGCGTTCCTCGAGGCTCCGGATTGACTCGGCCTCGGCGGCCACCGCCCGAATCTGCATCTCGTCCAGGCCACCGGTCTGTTCCTTCCGGTAGCGGGCGATAAAGGGCACCGTGTTGCCCGCGTCGAGTAACTCCAGGGCACCTTCCACCTGGTTCTCCGTCAGTTCGAGCTCTGTTGCTATCTGTTCTTCCATGTTAATTCCTTTCTCAAAAATTGATTTTTAGCCCGGGGGCGAGCTGTCAATTACTGCGAAATTGCCCGTCCCTCGGAGCCAGCCGGCGGTCTGCTCCGAGAATTATCCTATTTTCAAAAGAAACTCCCGGAACGGCTCGCGGGGCCCCGCTCGCTGTTGAACTGGTCGCATCCCTTACCCGGCGGACCGCAGAACCTCCACCATCTTCTCGCCCAGCCTGTCAGCCTGCCACGGCAACACAGCCCGGAACGAGGCCAGTTCTTCGACGGTCGCCGGCGGGTCGGCGGCGAGCTTGGAGATCGTGTCGTTGGTCGCGATAAACTCCGACGGAATCGACAGGTCCTCCGCGCACCGGTTCCGCCACTTGCGCAGGGCGTGATACCGTTCCCGTTGTGCTTGCGGCGGTGGTTCGGAGGACTGCCTCAACCGCTTTTCAGGGGGGAGCGCGTCGGCCAGCGAAGCCTGCACGACAGCCGCAATCGATTCACCGTGTTCGTCGGCCAGCCGGTCGGGCACACCGGGAACGGCGTCGACCTCCGCGGCGGCCGTCGGCCCCTCCCGGGCCAGCCGGAGCAGGGCTCCGTTCGGAAACAGAGTCACCGCCGACTGATTCTGCTCCGCACACAGCTCGTGGCGCCAGACGAATAATCTCTTCAGGGCAGCCCGCCCGCGGCCCTCCAGCTTGTCGCTTCCGTCGATTTTTCGCCAGTCCTCAGGAGCGAACTCGTTCGCCTCGTATTCCATACTCCGGGCCACGTAGGCGCACTGCTGTCTGCAGGGTTCCAGCCAATTTTCCCGTTTGAGCTCCTCCGTAAACCGCTCCCGGAGCTCCTCGAGGTAACGCACGTCGGTTACGGCGTAACGGCGGGCCTGCTCGGGAACCGGGCGCGTCGTCCAATCAAACCGGATGAACTTCTTGCCCGTGTCCACGCCGATGAGTTCCTCGAGCATCCACGTCAGCCCATTCTGCTCGGTGCCCAGAAACCGGGCGGCGATCTGCGTATCGAAGAGGTTCCGTAGCCCGATTCCGTAATCCCGGTCGAGCTCCCGGATGTCGTTGCGGCCCGCGTGAAGTATTTTGACGATAGAGGGATCCCGGAGGAGCTCAAAGAGCGGCTCCAGCTCACTCGCGTCGAGAACCAGCGGATCAATCAGGGCCTCCCGGGCGCCGTCGGCCACTTGGATCAGACAGACCCGGGCCTGGTAGGCGTGAAAGTGATCACTTTCCGTGTCCACGGTCAGTGGTCCACCGTCGTTCTTCGCACAAAACTTCCGCAGTTGTTCGGCCCCATCAATCCAGATCGGTTCCATCTTACCACTCCTTAGCTGTGTTTGACCGCCAGACGGCAAACTGACTTCTTTCGTCCGCTTGGCCAGACCCCGGCTAACCCCGTAATCTCCGAGTTTTACAAGAATTTGTTGTAGTTGCCTTAAAAGTGGGGAGCACAACGGGCTTAAGGCGAGAAATTTTCTTTTCCGAACTACGTTAATTATATCTGCGCGAGTGCCGGAAAACCAGCCTTCTCCGCGGTTAAAACGCTTCACAGCTTCCTGGGGCAAGGCTCGGTCACCTAACAACACCCAGTATCTACTTTTGAATTTTGTTTGCGGAAGTTGTAGCCCCTTATGAATAGCTGCCTCCCGGGCTGGAAACTATCGTATTCCCCGAACCCAACAGTTAATAGCTGAAATTCGGAACTAAGAAATCCTATAAATAACTGCTTGCTCGTGGAATTGGACAAGTGGTTACAAAGTTAACACGCACGTGAAATCTGATTCACATTGCACCTGGAATTAAGAAGAATTGGCTAATATTGATCACCAACTGACAAGAAATATATTTAACTTCCACTCCGCTATCCTGGCGGGTTAGTGGCACGAGAGCTGGCTCACCAAAATATTCTACCGACTCTTCCCCCTTTGCTACGAAGACTATCAAGGGCCAATTGCCGCTTAAAAACTGTTGTTTCCACCCATTAATGATATTTTTTAAGATTTTTACCGGATTTGTGCGCACATATCCACAGAACCTTCCAGCGAGATTTTTTCGTAAAAACATATTTCTGTTTTGATATGCCCTCCCCTTTCCCCAGAAAACGTCTCTGAATTGTAAGGAATGGAAGAAAACACT
>CAZVWJ010000046.1:0-20537 GCA_964631325.1 uncultured bacterium
TTTAAAGGGGATCTTTGTTTGAAATGGAAAAAATTAGGGGGGTGAAGTTAAGTTAAAAGACATAATGATTGCGAGTCGATATTCGATTGAAATTAATTTCCGGATCACAAGGGGGGAGGCTGAGGGGGAGACTGCAAATGTTTCTAATTCAGATTGTGCGTAATTCAAAAATCTTAATAGCCTTTGTACATAATGAACATGTTTGCATTTGGTTGAAAAATGTTGTAAGTTGAAGCAAGTACATAAGGCTGGTGATTCAAGTGGGAGCTTTGCAAATTAGAAATTTGTCCGAGCCAGTTTACCAGAGAATTAAGGAACTTTCTGAACAAGAACACCGCAGTTTATCCAGCCAGGCGCTTGTATTATTGGAACAGGCGCTTTCTGGCAAAGAAGCTAAAAACCGAAAACGCCGGGAAACAATTGCTGAGTTAAAGCAGAGTGAGGAAAATTGGCCGGAGGAAAAGCTTCCTGGCCCCGAAAAACTTCTTGCCGAGGACAGGCGGCGATGAATAATACAATCGTTTTAGATGTAAGTGGTGTGTAAGGGGAGCTTGAACTATAAATTATCTGAAATAAAGGTGGATCAACAATGATTGTCGTGGTTGGTGGTGCCGGGTATGTCGGAGGAGCAGTTGTGGAAGGTCTTTTGCAGGCTGAGCGTGAGGTTTGCGTAATTGATGATTTTTCCACCGGACACCCGGAGGCCCTGAAAGTCCTCTCCGCGGATATTCCAATTTACCGGGGTGACATGGCGGACACGGAGCTAATTCAGCAGGTGGCTGAATCTCACGAGGTAGAAGTGGTAATGCATTTTGCCGCGCTGGCCCTGGTCGGTGAATCCATGGAACAGCCGGCAAGATACTGGGAACAGAATTTTATTAAGTCCAAGCATATGTTTGATGCCTGGCTCGAACACGGTGTTGACCAGTTTATCTTTTCCTCCACTGCCGCCACTTACGGTGAGCCAAAGACAATTCCGATTACCGAAGCCCATCCCACGGAACCGGTTAATCCCTACGGCCACTCAAAACGAGCCGTGGAATGGTATCTGGAAGATTTGCATGAAACCCATGGCGTGCAATCGGTTGCCCTGCGTTATTTCAACGCGGCCGGAGCCGGCGATCGGGTTGGCGAGGATCATACCCCGGAGACTCATCTTATTCCCTTAATCCTGGAGACGGCTGCCGGGGAGCGTGACCACCTGGAAATTTACGGCACAGATTACGAGACGCGTGACGGCACCTGCCTGCGGGATTTTGTTCACGTAAAAGATCTTTTCCGGGGGCATCTGGCCGCCCTGGAGAAACTCGACGAGCTGGGCTGTGAACAGCTTAACCTGGGGACCGAGACCGGGAACACTGTCCGGGAAGTAATTGAGACGGCCCGTGATGTCACGGGCAGAGAAATATCCGCAAGCGAAGCGGACCGCCGGCCCGGCGACCCCGCTCGCCTCGTAGCTTCCAATAAAAAAGCCCGAGAGATGCTCAACTGGCAGCCCCGCCATGACCTGGAGCAGATAATTGCCGACGCCTGGCGCTGGAAACAGAACCATCCACAGGGTTATTAAGTTTTTTTTATTCCCAATCGATTTTCAAAATGGGCAAAGCCCAATGTGTTATACTTATTACACTAAACTTTTGCACTTATATGCCAATTTGTTTTCCCTGGATAGGGGCTAACCCCCTATTCGGCGAAAAGCGTAAAACGAAAAAGCTTAGTATTACAAAACAGAAATGGAAAATTTCGATATCCGGAGCCAAAAATATTGGGGATGTTTTCGGGGATTGATCAGGTATGAGTTCCTCCGTAAAAACAGAACTCTATGAGAACAAAAAATATCGCCAGGCCAGGCAAGTTTTTGAGAATTATCCAGTTGAGGTAGTATACTTATTTGGCTCCAGAACTGACCCCGCTCGAGTTTATGCCGGGAGTGACTATGATTTTGCCGTTCTTTTCGCGCCGGAAACTCCGGAGGCTAACAGAAACATTTTGCGCGGAGAAATGATGGATAAACTCTTTGGAATATTTGGTCGGGACAACGCTGAAGTAATAGACCTGAATGAAGTACCACTTGCCCTGCAATTTGAAGTTATTCAGGCCTGTCAGGTTATGCTCTGTGAAAATGAAGAACGAAGAATTGAGTTTGAGATCCAGGTGGCGCGAAGGTATCAGGATCAAACTCCCTTTTTTCGACGTGAATCTTATCGGAGTCTAGTGGAGGAGAAGTCGAAATGACACCAGCGGCTCGAAATAAATTACAGCAGCTTCGGGAAGAAATAGAATTTTTAGAAACAAAAAGTTCAGATATTCAGGTTGACGAAGAGCTTTCACGCCGTGAACCGGGTTACACAATCCAGAAAAGTTTTGAAGTAGCAATTGAATCTGCGCTTGATATAGGCCGACGAATCCTTGCGGAAAACACTATCCCTCAACCGGAGGAAAACAGGGAAGTTTTTAGCAAGCTTGCTGAAAATAATTTAATAAGCCCGGATAACCTTGAAAATTACCAGAAAATGGCTTCTTTTCGAAATGTACTCGTCCACGAATATATAAAAATTGATTCCTCCGAAGTATTCAAAGCGCTTCGTAACCTGGAGGATTTAAAAAATCTTGCGAAAGAACTCAGTAAAGCAATGGAGAAAAGTAGTTAAAATCTTGCCCGTTTCAGGTAGAGGTTTTATTGATGTTTTTCAATTATTTTAAACGTTTTTACGCCGAAGTGTTATATTTCCTTCCCGTTGCTTTCTGTCTTGGTTTTGTCGAAGGGCTTATGATTGCCAGCGATCGCTTGGTTGGACTGGGTGGCTGGTATTTGATAGGGATAAACCTGGGACTTATTTATCTTGTCGCTTTTGGTCTGCCTGTTCTGCTGGCGGCTTGCTTTTTTAGTAAACAAACCCGCAACCAAATATTCTGGTCTTTTAGTGCTTTCATGTGCGTCTTGATGGCGGCCCGCATCTACCGAATATTTTACGGTAAATTGATTGATCTTCCGGTGAAAATCTTTGGTCTTCTCGCTCTGACGGCTTTAGTCGGCGGGGCATTTATTAAGACCCGAAAAAAATGGTGGCTGGTCTTCACTCCGTTTCTCCTGGTTGCTCTTTATTTCGCCGGTTCCATCTACCTGGCTTCTCCACGGCCCACACTCCGGGTGAAGAAGCCCCAGGCCAGGCCAAATATTGTCTGGATAACCGCCGACGCCCTCCGTTCGGATCATCTAAAACAATACGGCGGCAAGGAAACTGTTTTCAGCGCTTTTGACCGCTGGCAGGAAGATTTCATAAAGTTCTCCAACAGTTATTCCACCTGTTCCTGGACTGCCCCTTCCGTCGCCAGCATGCTGACTTCCCTCTATCCGCTTCAACATGGAAAATCCAAGGGCTCGCTTATGAACCATAATATAGTTACCCTGCCCCAGGTGCTCAAGAAACTTAATTATTCCACCTACGCGGTCAGCAATCAGCCGCTGGTTAGTCCGGGCTGGGGTTTTGGCAAGGGGTTCGACTTTTTTTACGCTACCTCCACCGTATTTATGGAATCTACTCTTGTCGATATCTTGAACGAATTCTGGCTTGAGGAAAATATGGTAAGTTACCTTGGCAAACTGGATTTTCTCTACCGCCGGTTCAAGCCCACTCACCAATCTCCACGCGGCCTGTTAAATACTTATAATACAATCATGAAACAAAAGCTAAAAAATCCTTTTTTCCTCTACCTGTACTTTTTCGACCCTCATGCTCCCTATAACCCCGAGGAAAAATGGTATCCCGCCGGCACGGAGGATCTAAAAACAACGGAGTATTTTAACCAGAAGGAGGATAAGAAACCGGAAGGTGTTCCCTCGGAAACAGTATTAAAGGAAATTAAACGTCGCTACGACGGGGAGATAAACGATGTTGCTGATAAAATTGATAAAATCCTGGCAGATTTAAAACAGCGTGGTCTCTACCGGGAAAGTATAATCATTTTCACTTCCGATCACGGAGAAAAATTTTACGATCACGGAGGATGGCTGCACGGGGGAAAACTCTACCAGGAAGTGACCCGAGTTCCCCTGTTTATAAAACTACCCGGTAATAAGTTGGGAAACGAAGTTGCAAAAGAACCAGTGGACAACGTTGATATTTTCCCGACTATTTTAAACGTATTGAATACTGAAATTCAGCTTGATTACTCAATAAGTGGAGAATCTCTTCTCAAAAATGGGCAAATAAAGGAGGATTTTTCGCCACCAGTGTCGGAGAGAATTTCCGCCGGCTCCCCCGGCTTTCATGTCTCGCTGGTTCAAAATGAGAAGAAGGTATTTTTTCATAACCAGCCTGATACTCCGGAATATGAAGCTTACCAATTACTTGGACCCCAAAATATGAGTTGGAAGGAGTTGGACAAGGTACCGGAAAGGTCCGCCGAAAAATTAAACGAAATTTCAATTAACCACCAAAAATTTGAATACTCCCCCGAATCAATTGGTTTTTCCCAGCGCCAGAAATTAAAAGCACTGGGCTATATAGAATAATTTTTTAGATTATTTAGGGGAGAGTTAATTTAGAATTTACCGGAGCTTACTAAAAAGTTTTCTTATCAATTTAATTATAGACAACAATTCTATAACTCATATTCATATTCTTTCATTTTTTCTCCGCAAATTTTTTCAAACTGTTCCTTCCAGAGATTGGGCCAATGTTCCCACTCGGGAATGAATTGACCTTGAGTCGAGTGAGTTTTGCGTTTGAAAGCTTTTTGGATTTTGTAATGTTCAAGTTTTACATTGAATATATCATCAAGTAGTTTCAAGAGAGGCTTGTGTGGAGATTTGAATAAGTCTTCAAAAAAAACAGTGAACTCAGGCTTATTCTGTTCAATAACTTCATTGACTCGGAGCCAAAACCAGGCTGTTTTTTCTACGGGATTCATATTTTCCCATTGTTTTTGGTAGGGATCTTTCGCAAAATCATTAGGTGATAATTGTGATTTTTTTCCTCCATGAGGATCTTTGGCGTAGCGTTTAAAACTGTTCATAAATGATTTCACAACTTCTCTACCATCTCGGATGATATGAATAATTTGAGGATTGTCAAAAGTTTTTCGAATCAGAGGTAAACAACCGTATAAAGAACTGTTTGCTTCCACGTAATATTTACAACCAGAGTAATATATTTGAAATTTGCGCGGCAAAGAAAAATAAATTTTTTCAAATAAATTGGGTGGTCGTAAAACTAGCTCAGTGCTGCGTCTTTTGAAAGAAGGATTTGGTTCCCAAACGCTTAAAGTATTGGTTAAGTTTTCTTCAAAAAAGGACTGTAAAAAATGAGTCCCGGTCCGCCCAGTGGAGACAAAAAAGATTGATTTTTCCATATTTAGTAAAACTCCACTTCTATGTTTTTCAGTGTTCGTAAGCCTGTAGAAATTTTGGCTAGATTTATTTTTTTGTTTTTAATGTAGCATGACTTAAAAAATTATATTTCAAAAAAATAGTTCAAGAAATTGATCATCCACTGTTGAGGTTGATTAAAATCAGTTTTAGTTTCCTTTAGACGGGCCGGAGAAGGTTTTTTTATTGATTTTTTTGATTTATAAGCCTCAATATGTCCCCGTAGATGATGAGCCGTTTTTTGGGGTGGCTCAAAAGGGTCCTCAAAAGAAAGATTAAGTAAACGATAAATCTGTTGTAAATTATGCTGGGGCTGATAAACTAAATTTTCGAAATATATTTTTAAATAATTTTTATGGTTTCTGAAAAATAGGTTAAGAAGCCAATTTTTTCTGAAATATTTCAAAAGTGCTGAATGCCAAAAATTGTAGTTTCTTTTCAACCGAGAGGCTAATTGATTTTTAGGTTTTTTGATTAGGTGAAGTATATAAAGCTCCTCTTCTTTAAGAATTCGAGATAGGGGTAAAAGTCGCCAGAGACTTTTGGAACTGTCAAGAATTATTTCTGAGTTTACCTTTTCAGAAATTTTTTTATATAGATACTTATTGCGCTCTCGGAACAATTCTTTTCCTCCAGGTGGATAAAAATTTAGACAAGCTTTAATCCATTCCAGTCTTCTGTCCTTTGAAAGCCTCGAGATGGTTTCGGGTCGATATCCTTTTTGATCCAAGCTGTCAAATATTTCTGTCCAGAAATCACACTTATATTTTTCGGGGGCGTTAGCTTCCCAGAGACAAGAACAGCTGTGTTGTTTGGATCCATACTCCTCGTGCAGGTTTATCATTTCTCCGGCGGCAAAAATCTGTGAATGCTGATTGAGTATCCGGCTTAACAGAGTAGAACCCGTGTGAGCAAGACCAGCTATGTATAGTATTTTCATAACGGGTTATTATAAATAACGAGGGTAATATAATTTTGCATTCAAAAAAACCTCAAGATTATAAAAAATTAGAAATTATATGCGATCGAGAAGATAAGAATATATCCTACAAACATCAGGTTTTCAGTCGATTAAAAATATTTCTTTGTTTTTATAATATAAAAATTAAATTTATCTTAGCTTAAAATAGCCGGAATAGCTATTTATTTAACGGCTTAATTTCACACTGCAATCCCAAGAGATTAATCAATTAGCTTCTTGATATTCCGCCATACAGTCATTGATTTTAGGTTGATATATTTTGTTGAAGTCTTCAACGGAGTCCAGAATTTGTTTTTTCCATTCTTCCTTCCAATCGGGGAAAGGGGGAAGTATATGAAATTTAGTGGGACGATTTTTAGAAGAAAATAATTCTAAAAAGTCAGGAAGATCTAACTTCGGTTTTATAAAACGCAAAAGACATTTAAAGCCAGTGTGATCGTTTTTGAAGATATCTTTAAATTTTAAAATAAGTTCAGGTTCATGGGATAAAATCATTTCATTCTGTCGACGCCAGCTCCAGCTCGCTCGTTCAAACGGGGTCATTTGAAACCACTCAGAACGTTCCATTTCTCCGGTATAATAGGGGTTTAAGTCATCAAGCAAAGCATTGTCCAGAAACCACCCTCGATCAATAGCAGAACGGATATAGGTTCTTGGATCTCTAACTACTTGAATAATTTTAGCCTCAGGAAAAGCTGTTTTTACAATTTCTATAATTCGAGTGAGACAACAATTAGCTTCTACGTAAATTTTGGAATCACTGGAGGGCATGAGTCTTTTACGAGTCCACTTGAATTTTAAATAATAATAATGGTAGAAAGGAAAATAGTTTCTTAACCTGCCATTTCTAAAAGTATTGTTTTTCCAGCGGATATAGCGGGAGCCTTCTTTGCCCATATCTGGACTGGGTTCTTGGTAAGAAGTAATAGCGGAAAAGGTGTTAAGGGCGTTTCCAAAAAAATGAGTTCCGGTTAAACCGGTAGATACAATAAAATATTTTTCTACCATGTATTTCACCGATTCAAGTGATGTTAGTATCGTTCAAGTATCATTCTTGAAATTAAAATAATTTACATACCTAAATCAATGGCGAGTGTAAGCTTATATATTCAGAAAGTAATTATAAACTGAAACAATGATTTATTGTGGTTCTGAAATATATTGTTGAGTTTAGCCCGAAAAAATGGAAATATAAATTTAAAATTTGTGGCTGTTTATAGTGATTTCATCAGATTGCGAATTATGCCTCCTGTTAAACTGATTTTGACATTTTCAAGCCCCGTTGGGCTGGGCGGTTTTGAAAATGTAACCCTCAGAGCAGTCAGAATGGCTGCAAGGATGAGCTTTACAGGGAGGTATAATTAACATTTGCCAGGACGCTAAACAATTACACAAAAATTTTAAGCCAAATATTCACGAATAAATCACTCATAAAATATGCCCAAAATTAGTAAAAATTTATTTGATTTTACGATGAGTGTATAATTCAGGATAATTTTTCGAGTAAATCAGTTATTTTTTGTACAGTATGCGTCATTGTGAATGTTGATTCTACTCGATTATAGAGATTTTCACCAAGTTTTTGTGCTTGGGTCGAATGTTTTTTTAACCACCGGACTTTTTCAGCCAAAATTTTGGGGTCAAGAAATTGTGGATTAATGAGTTGACCACTATCTGGATTATAAACCACAGGAGGGAGGCTATCAAATTTATTTATATCGTTTTTGAAACGTTCGGGAGGGATATTTGGAGAAATAAGCAAACCATTTTTTTCGTTATCAATAATATCGGAGATACCATCAATATTGCTTGCAACTACAGGAAGTTTGGCTGCGCCACCTTCTAGGACAACAATGCCAAAGGGTTCATATACGGAGGGGACAAGCATTACGTCTGCACTTTTTAAGAATTTTTTTGGATCTGGCTGAAAACCCAGAAATGTTACCTGGTTTTCAACTTCTAAATGGCAAGCCAAATCTGCTAAGTGGTTTCGCTCATCCCCATCCCCTGCAATGAATAAATGATAATCTTCTGGTAGATGCTGACACATACGGATTATGGAATTGACTCCTTTTTGTAATTCCAGGCGCCCAATGAAAAGCATTTTATATTTATCAGCTAATTTTTCGTTAAAGGGAGAGGTTTGGTTAGAGAATTGGTTAATTTGTTCGGCCTCTTCTTTGGGAATGCTATTAGGGATTTGGGTGATTTGGTTAGGATTTACACCAAGCTTTTTTGTAAGCATATTTCTTGATGCATTAGAAATAGCTATAATATGATCAAGGGATTGGGCAAGTTTGTTAGGTTTCATAGGCTGACTCCAAGACGAGCCTTGATCATAATAAATTGTTTTTTTCTGGGTTGAATCCATAAGTCCTTTAATCAGAGAAGATCTGTGGAGTTCATTGTATATGATGGAAAAATCGTTCTGGATTGAACGATTCCACCGAGCAGTAAAAAAAGCTCGTAAGTAACTGGGGTATTTGGGGATCTTTATTCCGCCCCAAAAATGTTTGTAAAAATTTATTCTGCAATTTTGCTCAACGAATTCTTGAAATTTTGGATGGATGTGTCGTTCTAGCAATAATAGGTTATGATTGAAACTTGAGTTAGAATTTTTCATAAAGCGATATGCTTGATTTTGAACACCGGCAGGGGTACTTAAACTTAAAACGTGGAGAAGGGAAGGAACCTTAGATAACTTTTCCATCAAGGTAACACTCCAGTATCTAAATAAAAATAGTTATGTAGTTTATAATAGATTCATAATTTTTCAAAACAGTTTCGTAAATAAATTAAAGAAGAAATTATATAGGATGCTGGAAAATACCGAAAGAAGAATAGGGATTTATACTTATGGAAACTAATCAACGTAACCAAATGCTTAAAAAACTAGACAAAGCACACAAATCATTGCAGCGTTATTATCGTGATAACTCCCTTTTAGTTTTAAAAACCAAATTAAAAAAACGGTGGATTCGAATTTGGCGGGCACTAAAAATTTTACCTTTTATTCCAGAGGAATGTAGCGCAGAAATGTTTTGGGGGCGTAAGTTTACTCTTCCAGTAGAGGCTCATTTAACCCCGAAACTTTATGCTCATGGAATCCTAACCGAAAATGAATACGCACTGACACGTTTTCTTGTTAAAAATTTAAAATCCCAAGATATATTCTATGATATAGGGGCTTCGTTTGGTTTTTATACAGCTCTCGCTGGAGAGCTGGTCAAAGAAGTACACGCCTTTGAACCAAGTAAAACTTCTTTTACATATTTGCAAAAAAACTTTGAATCCTGCAATTCGGTCATTATTAATCAAGTGGCGATTTCAGATCAAAGTGGTACTATTGAATTTTACGATAATCCTAATGAAAAAATTTTTACAGGGGCAACTCTAAACTCAGATGTGTGTGAGGATTCTTGTAGAAATTTACAGTCAACTCAAGTTTCTTCAAAAAAACTAGATGAATATGTAAAAGATCAATCACCTCCTCGGATAATTAAGATTGATGTTGAGGGGGCGGAAGATCGGGTCCTTTTTGGGGGAGGAGCCGTTATAAATAACTATCATCCTAATCTCATAATGGAAGTTTGGGGCGGAGACAAAACTCACAACCAGTCAATCCGAGCCCTGCGTTTCCTGAAAGACTCGGGTTATAAACCATTTCGTATAACGAAAAAGGGGAATCAACGAAAGTTAACTTTTAAGAAATTATTTTTCCGGATCGAAGAAAAAACTTTCTGGGACAACTATCTTTTCAGATCATGAAATTAAATAGAAGCTCTGAATAATTTAAATTTAGTTTGAGGTTTAGTTAATGGAAGCCACCATTGTTACTCACACATTTAATAATAAAAAAGGGGGTAAAGAAATACTAACCTGGAATTTAGTTCAACAATTTCTTAATCATGGTCAAAAGATTAATATCGTAGCTCATGATTATAAAAAAATAGATCATAAAAACATTAATTTTTACTCGGTGAAAATGATTGGAAAATCTTTCGGGTTACATAGATATATTTTTGCTCGAAATGCAGCCCATAAGGTTAGTGAGATTGGTTCTGATATAATTCTAACTCATGGCAAGGTTGGTTTCGGAGATGTAATACGGTATGGCGGAGTTCACAGAAGTTACATTGAACAGATGACCAAACTAAAAGAAGGGGAATTCAATCGTTGGTTGTATAAACTTAGTAAAGAATTTAGTATTTCCAATCGATTAGCACTCTATCTTGAAAAGAAAAGTTTAGAAAGTCAGTTTAAAACTTTAATAACACCCTCAGAGTTTTTAAAAAAAGAATTATTAAAGTGTTATCCTCATCTTTCCAGTAACAGTATTGAAGTAATTTATAACGGTTACAACTCTACCCTGTATAATTTGGAAGCTCGTTCGGCTAATCGGAAAATTACAAAGAAAAAATTAAATGTAAAGCCAGAAAAGAAAATTATAATTTTTGTAGGAAATGACTATCACCGAAAGGGGTTGAAACGTATCTTCCCCTTTTTACGGTCCAATAAAAACTGGTATTTGATGGTATTGGGGCGAGGGCAAAAACCTACTTTGGAGGATGATCTCGAGCGACGTATACATTGGATTGGGGAGGTTCAGAATGTAGCTCAATATTATGCCGCTGCGGATGTGCTTGTTCTACCAACTCACTACGATGGATTTGGAATCGTTGCACTTGAAGCACTTGCTATGGGTTTATATGTTGTCGTAAGTGCCAAAGCCGGTGTATCAGAAATAGTTAAAAATGATGTGCTGGGGAAAGTTTCTAAAAATTCCATACCTGATAGTTTGCAACAAATGAAAGAAGACGTTGTTTTTAGTCAAAAGATGATTAAAAAACGAGCTGACTTTGCGCTTCAGTACACCTGGAATGAAATAGCTAACCATTATTTAAATGTTTTTCAGCGAGTAATAGGGAGTTAATATGTAATCAAGCGCTGTGATGTTTGAGGGTTATTCAGAAGTTTTTGTTTTTGTTAGTAATATGGCTTGATTGTCGCCAGCGATTTCTTCTTTTTTAAATTTTGGATTGTCTTGAGTCCATCTTTTAATCATGGATTTTTCATCTTCCCGGTGTATGTCATCTACTAAGATAGAGATCGACTCAGCCATTAAAGGAGCTGCCTCGTATAAACCTGGTTCCCGATTATTTTCTCCCGGTATGCCAGGGGGGCCATCGATAATGAGCAAGTCAATTTTGTTCTTTATAATTTCGTTTAAATTCATGTCATACCAACGTTGGTTTTTACCGGCTGAATTTAATTCTGCAAGTGGTGTGTGGTGAACAGAGGCATAGGGAGAGATTCCTTGTAACTTAATCTGTTGACTGGTTTTCTGAGCATATTTAGCCTTGTGATCAAGAGAATATATGCACCCAGTACCTGATCGAGCGAGAGCTTTTGCCAATACAACCGTAGAAACTCCGGAACCAAATTCAAGAATTTGTTCTGGCTCTTCCCTCAGTATAATTTCCACCAACCGAATTAAAACCGGGGCAGAAAGTGCCATACCGCCTAGTGGTGGGAGGGGGTGTTTGAAGTTGAGTTGGGAATGTAAGTTTTTTAAAGCTTCAACCTGTAAGTAAAGATTACGCTTGTGTTCTTCAGATTTTTTGTAAATTCTTTTTAAAAATCTAAATTGAAGGGCTGAAGCAATTATAAGAAGTAGTAGGGAGGTAATGATAACTCCCGGCATTTTGAATCGTAGGCTTACAGCTCCTAATGGTATCAGTAACAAAACAATTGCAATTGTTGCCTTTTTGTAGTCCTCAATCAACATGTGTATCTCCCTTTTCAGATGAAATAGTAAAATATTGTGAACAGCCACCGGACAAATTATTCAAAATCAGGTTTTGATTTTCTCGGGCGAAGTAAAACCAACTTATAAGTAAAAATGTCAAATAATAGCTTGGGTAATCCACAACTCCTTGAATTATCCATACTATGATGAAAGAACAAAGTACGGCGAGGATTAAAAAATTCGTATTTACGTGGAAAAAAGCGGTGCGCAAGCTTCGGCGTAAAAAAGTGTAAACAAAAATCAAATAAAAAATAAGACCTATTACTCCCCCATCGTATACAACGTGAAGAAATAGATTATGGGCATCTCCAACTTGAGGTCCACCTATTTGACTTATGTTTTGGTTAAAATTCATTAACTGGTGCCCAAACCAGGGTTTTTCTAAGATAAGTTTTATGACTTTTGGCCAGACATTATCCCACCGGCCTGATGTGCTAATATAATCTTTTCTGATCATGCGATTGTGTAAACCATCCAAAATTCCCATCCCATACAGAGAAACGCAAGTTAACAATAGGACGATCAAAAAAATAATGATTTTTTTTCTTCTAAAGTTGCAGGTGTCAAGGATAAATAATAATAAAGTAATTCCGGCCAAGAGCCCTCCGATGCCGGAGCGTGACTGTGATAAAAGAACACCAGAAATTCCAGCTAAACTTAGAATTAAAAAAATGTAGGAATACAGTTTTTCTTTTGCCACGAAAAAGCAGACTAAAATAAGTGGTATGAAAAGGTTTAAATTTTTGGCTGTGACATTCCAATGCATTTCAAAGGGGCGGAACTTTTTTCCTGTTTGCCACCGTTGTTCGATAAGAAAAGAAAAATATCCGCCGGCGAGTGCCCAAACAAAAATCAGTATGAACAAGACAAATACAAACCTTCTGTCCTGGTTGAATTTAGAACAGGCTAATTCAATCAGCATAATCAAGGAGAAAAGGCCTCTCAGTGGCCATTTTCTTAGTGTATAGAGGAATGTCTCAAATGGAGTATTGAAAAAACCGCTTACTAAGAGCCAGGCACAGTATGCCAGCCAAGCTATTAATATGGGTTCAGTCCAGTACCGTTTCCATTGAATCTTTCGGATGCAGAGAAAATAAATAAAAGTAATAGTAAGAGAAATGTCAAATGCACCGGAACCAATATTATTGGGCATAATTAGCAGACCGGTTAAAGTTAATAGAAAGTATAGAATCCAATCTTTAATCCCGAGATTCTTATTCGTCATTTTTTCACCACTTCGTTAAGCAAATTTTTATAAAAATTATATAAGCTTTGTGACAATTTAGTGTAATCAAATTTTTTTGCAGTGTTTTGGGCATTTTCAATATAGTTATTAAATTCTTTTGGATTATTTAGAAATATCTTTATTTTTTTGGCAAATTTTTCGATTGCTCCAATGGGAACCGTGGCACAATTTTCTTGGCTGTGTAGAATTTGTTTGCTTCCTTTGACTTTTGAAGAAAGGACAGGAACCTCACAGGCCATAGCTTGCATAATTGTTCCGCAGAGGCCCTCGTATAACGAGGTTAGAACAAACAGGTCAAATGTTTTCATCAATCCGAAGATATTCTCCACAAAACCGGCAAAAATAACGTTATTTTCGATTCCCAGTTTTCGAGCCAGTTTTTTCAGTTCTCCCCTGAGTTCACCCTCCCCGGCAATGATAAACTGGGCCTCGGGATGTTTTTCTAACACTCGAACAGCAGCGTGCAAAAAAGTTTTTTGGTCCTTTTGTTCACAGAGGGCGCCCACGTTTCCAATTATGGGCCGATCAGGGTCCAGGCCCAACTTCTCTGCGAGTTCATAGTCAGGCTCTGTTTCCTGAATTTTTTGAAAATCTATCCCACTGGGAATAACCGTTATTTTATCATCGGGGATCCCGCATTCGAGCAGAGTTTCCCGGACTGTCTCGGAGTTGGCTATATGATGATCGGTGGCTCCGTATTTTTTTTCACTGAACCAGTTCTGGGCGACCGGAGTTTCCAACCTCCGGGTTTCAATAAAAGGGGGTAGGCTAAAAAATAAGGAAGCGAGCCAGGTTATCCCCAGGGCCCGGGAACTGTGGGCATGAATTAGGTCAAACTCGTATTTGTCGTGCAGGCGCTGGAGTTTCCAGGCGGCGGAAAGATCCCATTCACCACGCAGCTTGTGGTTATTAATTGTAACTGGAGCCTCAGCCTTCCTGAGTCTGGCCTGCAGTTCGGAACCAGGTAGAGTCAATAGATGATTTTTAACCCGTAAATCTTTCATGTGAGTGAGAAGGTTATATACCTGGGCCTGGCCCCCCCGCCAGTCCGCCTCGGTATCTACATGGAGCACCTTCATGGTTTAGTTTCCGGTTCTTCTTTTTCTACGTTTTGCCTCTCCCATAGTTTGGCGTACTTTAAGAAGTTATAAAAAGTGCCCATTACTGCGACTACTAGGCCGGCACTACCGTCCAGGAAACCCCGCTTTAAGAAGTAATCTTTTACGAACTTAAAACTGCTGTGAGCAAGAGCTTTTGTTACTGAACCACCTGTCCCTTCGTTATCTTTTTCCCGGGCCATAGTTGTGGTGTAATCGTTCAGGAATTCCATATGATCGGAAAGGTCTTCGTAAGGGTAGTGATACAGGTGACCGTCCAGTTTTACGATATTTTCAGCGCCCTCCGGGTGGGCGTGCGGTTCATATCCGCTCCAGTGGACTTTATTGCGATTAAACAGGCGGCAGACGTAGTCAGGATAGAAACTGCCGTGGTAAATCCACTGGCCCAGGTACCAGCTTAGCCTGTTGACCTTGAAGGCTGTATCAGGCGCAGGGGAAGTTTTAAATAAATCAAAAATTCCTTTCCGCAATTCTTCGCTTACCTCTTCATCAGCGTCTAAATTTAACACCCAGTCGTGTTTGGCCGCTTCTGTGGCGTACTGTTTTTGCTCAATAAAACCCGGCCATTCGTTATAGACTACCCGGGCTCCGCACTCTTCGGCTATTTCACAAGTCCGGTCTTCACTGCCCGAATCAACGACCAGCAGTTCATCCGCCCATTGAACGCTATTCAGACACCGTTCGATGTTTTCTTCCTCGTTCAGGGTGATAACGCAAACGGAAATGGGTAAATTTTCAGTCATAGTAATTACCAGCTTATTATTTTATGGAGATAACTTAATTTTGCGTTTATTGTTGGTACTGTGAAAAACAATTTGCCCTACGTTTATTTCCGGAGAAAAAAATTTATAAGCGGAGTGAGACATTTACTAGCAACTCCGCCCTTAAAGTGCTTCAAAGTGTAACAAAAATTATCGTTAGATGAATAGAAAAAGGTGTTGATCTGGAACCTTGAAATGATTTTTTCATTGACAGGGGAAGATACAGAGGGGGGTAAAAAAGTGGGTTTCCCCCTCACTTTAATCCTCTCCCCTGGCGGGAGAGGAGATTAGGTTTAAGGTTCCGTTTTTGGACTCTCCCTCTCAAGACTGGAGAAGCAGGTGGTTATAAATTTACCTGGCCGCCAATTTGTTGCCAAAAATCTGATAGAGATGGGGCAAAGGAGGGCTGTGGAAAACCGGGAATTAGTATCTATTAACGGGTAATTGACTTGCTAGTTACGCTGTTTCGATTCCTTCCTTTTGAACTGCTTCCCGGAGGTTTTCGTCAAGGGTAGCAAGAGGAATATTCTGTCGCTCACTCAGTTCGATGTAGGCAGCATCGTATGCAGTCAAACTGAGTCTGCGGGCTATTGAACTGATTTCTGGAATGTAAGTTGTGGTTTGGGGGGTATCCACGCTAATTGGGAGGGCCGAAAGCAGATTAATAAATTCTCTCGAACCAGCGGGCTCAATTCTGTCCTGTTGTTCAGCGGTGACCAGGACGTTTATAACTTCCAGTTGCCAGAGCAGGGGGACAAAAGCCTCGGTTTCCTCAAGTCTATCAAGGATACGGTCACCATAGGAATCACTTTCGTCCTCGAAACACCAGCTCATTGTCACGGAAGTATCAAGCACAAACAAACTTATCTTCGCCCCTTCGCCTTGAGTTCTTGAATCGATGTGTTTGACCCAAGCCGGTGCGTTTTCCGGAACTCCTTTAGTTTGGAAATTGTTTCAGCCGGAGGCTGATCCGGACAGTTATCCGCCGGAACCAGCTCAGCAACGGGAGTGCCATGACGAGTAATGGTAAAATGTTTCCCTGATTCAACTTCCCGTAGCAATTTGGCCAGATTAGTCTTCGCTTCGTAACTGCCGATTTTTCCCATTAGACTCACCTATAGTTTAGACTGGTTGGCAACCAGTCTAAATATAAGCTATTTTGCGCCAGAAGTCAAAAGACAAGAAACAGGGAAGATTCATATACCCCCTATAAATTCTTTCAGGTGATCCCTTCTCGGAAGAGATCATGCATGTGGATATCGCCTTCCGGCCGGTACTCTTCATCGACTATGAAAAGAACCGTGATTTCATGTTCCTCCATAATCTGAAGAGCTTCGACAGCCCCCTGGTCCCGGTTGATGGTCAGCGGGTCAACGGTCATTACCTCGGTCAGTTCGTTGTCAAAGAAGTTGTCGCTGGACGGGAGGATATTTTGCCCAGTACAAAATGAATCCGTTGAAAAGTGTGGGCAGTGTTGCGGACAGTTGCATTCAATCTTTAAAATTTGCGTGATAAACTTTATTTTGATTGAAGTAAATGAATTTCAACTATCAAGGTGATTCATAGTGCATAATTTATCCAAGGTTAAAAAAGTGAACGTCCGGGGAATCAATTGTGGAGCGGAGGATCTTTTCCTGATCGCCGGTCCCTGTGTAATTGAAACGGATGAAGTGATGTTAGAGACGGCGGAAAAATTGAAAGAGATCAGTGAAAAACTCGAAGTACCCATTATTTTCAAAAGTTCCTTTCAAAAAGACAATCGCAGTGCACCGGATAATTACCGCGGCCCGGGACTTGAAGAGGGATTGCGGATATTGGAACAGATATCTGAAGAATTTGATTTACCGGTTGTCGCCGACGTTCATTATCCCGCCCAGGTGGAGCGGGCCGCCGAGGTGCTGGACGTAATTCAGATTCCCGCCTTCCTTTGTATGCAGACCGACCTGGCCGAGGCAGTGGCCCAAACCGGCAAAGCTGTCAACGTCAAACACGGTCAATTCCAAGCTCCGGAGAACATGGACCAACCGGTTGCTAAAATTACCAACCAGGGAAATGAGCGGATTATGTTGACGGAGCGCGGCTATACTTTCGGCTATAACGATTTAGTTGTAGATCCCCGCAGTTTCTATGAGTTACGTCAGGTGGGGTATCCCGTTGTCTTTGACGTGACTCACACGATACGCAAGTATGGAATTCCCAGCAAGGATCCGGCCGGAGGTAGCAAGGAATACCTACCCGTGCTGGGCCGGACCGGCGTAGCTGCGGGCGTCGACGGCCTTTTTATTGAAACACATCCCGACCCTGCATTTGCGAAATGTGACGCCGCCAGTCAACTGCAGATTGACAAGTTTATTGAGTTCCTGAAGCCCCTGCTGGAGATAAATCGAATAGTTAAATCAGGCTAATTACCTATTTCTTAACTCAAAGTATAGATAGATTTTATGCAGTTAAAATCCTTACCGGTATTGTTATCCCCCCTCGTACCTGGATTCTTTACCTATTAGTCGTAATAGCGAGGAAATTTGTATAACTTCAACTTATATTTTTATCCGAATATATCGCTTGTGCATACTCTGTGAATATTTCAAAATACCTTCCCCGGGGAACCGAGTTACTATTTTTTATATAAGTTTTTATTCCCTTTACCAATATTCTATCCTATCATTGAAACGATCGTTCAAATGTTAGTATAAACCAGGTAGGAGAGTGAAGGCAGATGGATGAAGTTATTTTTCGACTTGCTCAGATACTGGATGCTCTGGGGAACGGTGTTCGTTTGGATATTGTTTTGTTGCTAAGAGAGAATGAACGACTGTGTGTATCTAAAATAGCGGAGGAACTTGATCGGACTTCTGGTTCGATTTCACATCAGTTGGAAGTTCTGGCCGCCCAAGGATTAGTTCGGGCCGAGTCCGAAGGACGCAACAGGATCTATGAAATAAGACGAGATGATATAGTGGACAAGATTTTAGAAATACTACCGCTAATAACTCGATCAGAAGATTCTTAAAGTCATTTAGACGTACTAACGATCGTTCAAATGTACGATCGTACAGATGAAGGGTTGGAATTAAAGGCGGAGAAGTTTACATTTTGGTTAAAATAGGTATCATATTTCGTTGTTTATGCGTGGAAAAATTTTAATAAGGACGGTAGTAATTATGGAGCTATTTATTGATTCGGTGGTAATGGATGAAATAAAAAAAGCGATTGAGTTTGGTTTTGTTGAAGGGATAACTACAACTCCCACCTTTATGCAACGCCATGGGATCAAGGATGTAGACGGAGCAATTGTTAAACTTTCCAATCTTGGCCCGCAGATTCATGTAGAAGCACTCGGGGACACCAGGGATGAGATTATTGAGGAAGCAGAGCGGCTTGCTTCGCTGGAAGGCCTGGGCCGGGACCTTACTTTCAAGATACCGGTCACCACTGAGGGCCTAAAAGCGGCCAGCCGACTGACGGACGATGGTTTTAACGTCAATATGCACCTGGTATACACACTAAACCAGGTTTACATGGCAGCCGAAGCGGGTGCTACTTATATTTGTCCTTTAGTCGGTCGACTCCACGACCAGGGGCATGATTCTTTTGCTTTGATTGAACAAGCGGTGGATTTTCTTGAAAACGATAATTACGAGTCAAAACTTATGGTATCCTCGGTTCGACATCCGGAACACGTTAGGCTGGCCTGTAACGCCGGTGCCCATGCAATTACTTTGCCCTGGCAGGTAATGAAAGTTCTGCCCAATAATGTGTTGACCGGGAAAGGACTGGAATCCTTCTCGATTGATACCCAGTTAACCACCTACACTGTCCGCCAGTTTATTGATGAGAAGAACCCGGTAGCTCAAGCCGGGACGCCGATTGCCGAAGCGGCAATTGAAATGACCCGGGGAAGCTACGGGGTTGTTTCGGTTGTCAATGACAGTGGTGAATTAATTGGAGTTGTAACCGACGGTGACTTGCGGAGGGCGTTGGCCGAGGACAGCCTTGAGGAGCAGGACGTCGATGACTTAATGTCCCGCGAGCCCAAGTCGTTGTCCGCGGACGTGGTTCTCCAGGAAGCCGTGGATTACTTGAAGCAAGAAGAAGTGGATAATTTAATTGTGGTGGACGGTGAAAATAAACCCCAGGGCATCCTGGACGTCCAGAACCTGCTTCAAGAAGGACTGATGGAGTGACAAATCTGAGATTTGTAGTTGCCAGGCATCAGTCTATAGTTAAAGTAATAAATTGTGAACTGTGACGAGGTGACGAAGGGACAAGGTAACTTCAAATTTAAGTTCAGGAACTGGGCTCTACAGATCTGCAAATCTAATTGCTGAGAAATTTAAGTTCCGTTTTCTCACGGATTGACGTTGAAAGTTCGGATTAGTCGTTGAATAACATCAAGTAAATGGTAGCTTACCTGATTTAATTATTCCGTAAAACCGGCTTTGTTTTCATCCCCCGGAGATCGAGCTATTTTATGAATATAAAACTGCATCTCACCGGAGGTTGTCCGGTAAGCCAACCGACTGACATTACTGGATTTTCGCCCGTGAGACCACGAAATCAAGGTAGCCAAATACCGAGTCATGCCGTTACTTGCCCAAAATCCCTTAAAAATCAAGAAGGAGAAATTTCTATTGAGTAAACAACATGAAAATTTAAGCAAGCCCGAGCTGGAGGAACGAGTTCAAGCACTTGAGCTGTTATTGTTGGATGTTGACGGAGTCCTGACCGACGGTGGCATATTCTTAATCGGTGAGGACCAGGAGATGAAGAAATTTGATGTCCAGGACGGGATGGGAGTCACGCTGGTCCAACGTGCCGGCATCGAGGTTGGAATAATTACCGGACGAGTTTCCGGGGCGGTGAAAAAACGGGCTGAGGAACTGGAAATTGAGAAAATTTACCAGGGTCATTTCTGGAAAGAAGAAGCGCTGGAGGAAATTCTCCAGGATTATGAGCCCCACCAGCTCGCTTATATCGGCGACGATGTGCTGGACGTCCCCGTGATGCGTCGGGTTGGCCTACCGCTGGCTCCGGCCAACGCGCTACCGGAAGTTAAGGATGAATGTCTCCAGGTGGCAGAAAAAGAAGGCGGAGCGGGTGCAGTCCGTGAACTCGCTGATTGGCTTTTGGAACTTCGCGGCGAAAAGGAGGAAATCTACGATTACTACCGAACCAGTGGCGAAGGTGCTTGATTTAACCTAAACTGAGCGATTCTATGGTGAGTCTGCAAGATATCACCTGTTTCTATCA
>CAZVWJ010000047.1:0-20249 GCA_964631325.1 uncultured bacterium
ATAACTCATCTAAAGTTTAACTGCGACCCGGGAATTCAAGTGCGGTAGTGTTCCGGGATACCGTATTTTGTTGGAATTGAGAGTTCAGCGGAGGAGAGAGTTTCGAGAAACGAAAAACAACGGGTCCGACCCTGAATGATGCTGGGGATCCTGAGTCAGAAAAAACAGCGGTCCAAACACTTCAAATGGAAAGAAGTTGACGAATAACTTAAAATCTTAAAGTACGAATCCTACGAGAGGGTGGCAATTCGTACTGAGCCTCCTGGGGCGCTACGAGTAAGCCTCGTCCCTCTCGCAGGGTCATATTTTCTGGGTGAAATAAGGTAAATCAATCGGTGGAAAAATTCTACCATATCAACCGATTATTTAAGGATAGATACTTTTTTCGATTAGTCGCTTTGCAAAACTGACAATAGTAAATTTTCCAGGCTGTTTCAACTTAAGCTGGATATCAAACAATGAATTAGTTAGACTAACTTTGGGCATCGTCGATCAACCTCCATCGAGTGATTTGGTCGTCAAACGATGGAATCGGCGATGCCCCTTTTTGTCAACCTTTTTATCAGTTGATTGCTATTAGATCTCACAACTTTGATATGTCACCAAAAACTTAAGTACGATACGATTTTACGATTTTTCGTTTCTATTATCTAACTCTTTTCAACAACAAGGATGCTAAAACTATTGTTCGAGAAAAAACAAATTAACTATCTTGAAATATTACTGGGCTTATTTTTACTCGGGCTACTCTTTTACTGGGTGCCCCTGGCAAAAGTTTATACTATTTTAAAGAATATTCGCCTGCTTCCTATGGGATTAGCCCTGGCTCTCACCACCGTGAATTTTATGATTTCCGCCCTGAAACTAACACTCGCACTAAATGCTCAAAATAATTCTCTCCCATTTTTCACTGTTTACAGAGCCTATTACATCGGTTCTTTCTTTAACAATTTTATTCCAACCAGTATTGGAGGCGATATTGTCAAAACAGTCCAATTAAATAAATCAAGCGAAGGGAACATATTCACCAGTTCACTCGCAGTAATAATGGAACGCTCCACCGGGGTTATGGCACTCGGCTGTCTGGGAGTTTTATTTATTTTATGGCGGCCCGAATATTTCCACCAGGTCGGAATCAGTTTTGCAAGTCAAGGCCGCAACTGGAGTCTACTTGCTCTTTTATCACTGTTGCTTTTACTCCCGGCACATTATTATATTTCAAGTCACCAGGAGGAAGAAAATACTCTTCAACAAAAGATTAAAACTATTTACTCCTACCCTTTCAAAAATCCAGGATTAACTTTAATACTTCTCTTACTCTCTTTTTCCTTTCATTTTCTCCGGGGCTTAAATTATCTGCTTGTAATTTTAGCCACCGGCTATTATCTTAACTTTGTTAAAGTAGTTTTTATATTGCCAATAATCGCGTTTGCTTCTTTTCTGCCGATTTCGATGGGCGGGATCGGGCTACGGGAAGGAATCATCACCTTCTGTCTGGCCGGTTTTGGCTTGCCGCTCGAAACCGGCCTGGCAGTCAGCCTTATTTTAAGATTATTCTCAATTATTCATTCCTCGTTAGGTGGATTGATTTACATTTTTACTCCAATTACCGCAACAAAAACAGTGAACAAAAATCCGTGAATTCTAAATACGAAAACAGCCGGGACCTGAACATCTTAATGGTTTCTCCTCAACCATACTACGCCCCCCGCGGAGTACTTATTTCTATCTATACCCGGCTTTTGGCTCTAACTAAAAATAACTGCAAGGTTCACCTGGTAACCTTCCCACTCGGGGAAAATAAAATCCCGGCGAATGTCAAATTAACAAGAATCTGGAATTTACCGGGAATTAATAATATTCCCGTGGGACCTTCGCTTCGAAAATTCCTTCTTGATATAGTTATGTGGTTTTATCTTTTATTCCACCTTATCACACACCATAAAAACTACAACGCTATCCACTGCCACGAAGAGGCGGCTATCTTTTCTATTCCTTTAGCCTCATTGTTTAATTTACCGCTTGTTTACGATTACCATTCCAAGCTTTCAGAAATTACAGCGGGGACTGATTTATACAATCGCAAACTCCTCCTGGCCGGCTTAGATTACCTGCAAAACTGGGCGCTCAGAAAGGCTTCCATCATCATCTGTGTTCTGCCAGCATTAGCTAACCAATTAAGGAAAAAGTTGTCCCGGGATAAACTTTACGTGATAGAAAATTTAGCCCCCGAATCTTTACTCGATGGGAGTGAAATTGAATCTCCCCCGGATAAGTTTTTGATCTGGGGAAAAAGCGAAGACAAATTCCAGCTCCTGTACACCGGCTCCTTCCAGGGATACCAACTGATGGATAAACTGCTCGAGGGATTATCAAAGGCGACTAACAAAAACAGTCTGAAACTTCTCCTGGTCGGAGGTAAACCGGCGAGAAGAAAAAATATAGAACAACTAATTGCCAACTTTGAACTCAACGACCAGGTCCTATTAGCCGGACGACTTTCGACAAATGAGCTTCCTCCACTTCTGCAGAATGCCGACGTATTAGTTTCACCCCGGGGGGAGGGGGACAACGTGCCCCTCAAAATCTTCACTTATCTCTGGGCGGGAAGGCCAATCATGGCCACGGACACCCAACCACACCGTTCTATCCTGGAGGAAGATGAGGCCATCTGGGTCCAGCCAGATGTTGAAGGATTCAAAAAGGCCCTGGAAACACTACCGGATTTAAACCTGGAAGAACTTACCAGAAAAAGTCAGGAAAAATTCGAGCAGAATTATTCTTACAAGAGATTTCTCGAGAAGCATCAGCCTTACCTTGACCGGTTGAAGCAACTAGCCGATTCCAATGACTGAGAAAGACGCTGAATTTTACGACCAACAGTATAAATCGGGACATAGTAAACTTTTCGAGTGGGGGCCCGGTCATCGTTCCCGGTTACGTATTTCACTTGGCCTGATGAAAAAATATAATTTCTCCGCCCCTTACTTAGATGTGGGCTGCGGGAGCGGTCAAATGTTAAAAAGGGTAAAGAAGGAATTTGGCTGGAAAGAGATAACGGGCGCAGATTTTTCCACCGAAGCACTTTCCACGGTGGAAAGCAGTGGTTTCCAGACCCTGGGAATTGACCTTACAAGATCAGAAAACATCGAGCGCAAATTCAAGAGCTTGACCTGCCTCCAGGTACTTGAACACATAGAAAATGACACCGGGGCAATTAATAACTTATTTACTCTATTAGTTCCCGGGGGGCAGGCGTTGATCACAGTTCCCTATTCAAAAAAATACTGGAGTCCAATGGATGCCCGGGCGGGCCACCAACGCCGCTACAGTGGTAAAAATCTCTCACAGAAACTAACGCAAGCGGGCTTCGAAATTCAAAAACGAGTCATCTGGGGAGCGGTAATCTACAATATTTATTACAGGTTGCTCCGTTTCACCCCCTCTAACTTCAAAAATTTTAATGCCTCAGGACCGCCTCCTGTATGGAAAAGACTGGTCAGCTTTATGCTTTATCTGTTTTTTTACCTCGATGATCTATTTACGTTTTTAAATCAAGGCCCACGCTTGTTCATAATCGCAAGAAAACCTGAATAGGCAGTTCTTTTCCTCGTAACTATAATTATACCTCGAAGCCAATCAGCCCAGGTAACCTAAATTTTGAAGCCTCTCTTTAATTTCTTCATCCTCCCCCGTCTGCCCGGGCTTATCTTCAGAAGAATAAGCAGTAAATTCCGGCGGCTTATCCTGTAACAATTCCGGTATTAAGGCATCCCTCAATAGACTACCATCCATTTGCTCAGCTATCGGTAAATCCTGCAGATACAGAATCGTGGGAGCCAGATCCACTATTGAGGCTGACTCCAATGACTTCGCTTCCCGGAAGGCAGGCCCGCGGCCACAAAATATTCCATTCATCCGGTGGTTGGCATATCGGCCTTCCTGAATATGAGGGATAACAAGACTGGAACCCCCCGAAAAAAGCGGATAAGCTATACATCGATAATCCTGCATAACCAAAAACATATCCGGAGCTTCTTCCAGGTATGGACCTTCATAGATATCCTCCCGGAAAAAGATGTCAGTGACAAGTTGCTCGCCGGTTTCCGGATCCCGTAATTTTTCCCTCAAGATCCGAGCAACCTTATCCCGGACTCTGCGGTATTCCTGACTATCGCTTTTTAAATGGTCGGCAACATGAATCTGGCCCATATGCCCCCGGGAATAACAGGTTGTCTCCGGCCAACATATATCCGAATAATCTCCCATCGTCCCGATTATTTTATTGCGGAGCGACTTAGGCAATTTAAAGGCCAGGGAATCCAAACCAACCTTCTCGGCCAGCCGCACCAGTCTGGTCGGAGTAATACCCAGGTTCCTGACCAGGCGTTTAACTAAAGCACCAGGGGACTGCTTTAGTTTTAAAAGCCCCTCCTCCAGGAAAAAATTGTTTATATTAACCATTTTTTCAATTGGGCCGAATCCGTGGTCAGACATCAGGATAACATTTGTGCTGTCAGGAATTTTTGTATCCAAACTTCCTAAGAAGCGATCAATAAATTTATAGGCTCTTAAAATGGCTTCTTGATACTCGTCGCCGGCCGGCTCATAAAATGGATGTTCCTCGTCCATGTAATGCCAGAAAAAATGACTGATTGAATCCACTAGATCAAGCAAAACCATGAAAAAATCGTAGTTATAATCTTCTAACATGCGTAGAGCGTAATCAGCTACCGTTTGATTGTACTGGAAGTGATTTTCAAAATACTCCAGAGGTCGAGAAGGTGTGAAATCAGCCGTGGACCGCTGCCACCAACTTTCACCTGTCTTTTGTTCCAAGGTTTCAATCAAATCAGGTGGATGACAGCTTTCACGGGGGTCGGTGGAACTCAGTGAGCCGGAGATAACGTGACCATTAACTTCTGGAGGCGGGTAAGTTACGGAAACATTAACCAACCCAATTTGCTCGTTCCGTTGACTTAACATCTCCCAGAGCGTGGGGGCCTTAATAGAATTATAATTGACTATGTCCTCCGCTTCGGGATCAGCAGTCAAAAAGTCAAAAACCCCGTGTCGCCCCGGATTGCAGCCGGTCATAAATGAAACCCAGGCCGGGGCGGTTAACGGTGGATAGGTCGTAGTTAATTCAGAGACCGTCCCCGTCTGCATAAATTGTTTGAAATTCGATAATTCTCCATTATCACACCAGGGTTTGATAAGATCAAAAGTTGCCCCGTCAATTCCAATGACAATATTATCAGGATAACCCATTCTTAAAACTTCCCAGAGAAAACGAATTGACAAGCTTTCTTAGAAATTAAAATTCAATTTGACTTTGAAATATTAGCTATAATCGATAAGTTAATTTCTCTAATTGAACGACAAAAAAAGTGCATATAGGACTTACCCATAAATCTCTCTAAGACATTACCTATACCCTCAAAATATGGTAAGGTATTTATGTTAAATTAACTCTTTATGGTTATTAATCGGCTTTATTATGTTTCAGTTTCCATCAAACAGATGGTCAAAAAAAGAGTTTATTTTCCGGGTCACAAGTACCAATTAAGTTTAACATTATCACTCGAAGAAGGCACTATAAAGATAGGCTCCACCAAACCTGTTTTCTCTGGAAACCTCACTCTTGGTGGCCCTGGTTTTCCGCGGGTTTTCGCTTATTCATTCTCTTGCAGGCGGGTTATTGTATATATTTTTTCAAAAGAAAATCTTCACATTTCAGGAAAATAATAATTGCTACATTAAATTGGCTAAATTACTTTGAATCGAAATTTTTAACGGTCTAATTGTTTTCATCCCAGATTTAATTCTTCATAGCTAATCATGAAAAGATTACATCTAGCTGGTAAGTAATGAGTATACAAAGTCTTAGCTGCCAGTAGCTGAATTAATCCGGTATTTTTCTGAAGGATAATGTTATGTTTAACAACATCCCAAAAATTTGGCAATTTATTATGGTTCTTTCTATCCTGCTGACTATCATCCTTTCCTCCATCGGTTTAACCGTTTTAAAACCACACTTGATGATTCCGGATGGACTGGAAAATTCACTGCGGGCTCTGCATAAAATTACTCAACACAAATTTTTCCAGCCTGTATTAAAAAAAGGGGGGAATTTTCATGTCAACCTGCTGGCAGTAAGCTATCTCCCAAAATATCTCTACCTCAACTGGATTGGAAGCAAGGACAGAATAAAAAATATTTACGAATATTACGTTATCGGTCGCCTGCTTTCCGTTCTGGCAGCAATTTTAACCTTGTTAGTCACCTATAAACTTACCTCAAAATTATTCACCATTCGAACAGGGGCCTTAAGCGTAATTTATTTAACTCTAAGCATGGGCTTCATTTACCACGCCCATTTTGCCACCGAAGATATAATTATGACCCTCTTTCTCCTCCTCTCTCTTTATCTTTTAGTAAGTTTTCACGAAAATCTCAAGCTAAGATATCTTTACCTGGGAGCTGCCATTGGGGGGCTGGCAGTAGCAGCAAAGGCCTCTGCGGGATTGCTTGTGCTCCCCTACGGCTGGACGGTAATTTACTTGAGTTTTACAGGCCAGACAACCGAAAAAAGCTCCCTGTTAAACAGAGAACTAAATTTCCGCTCTTTTATTACAAAAGCAGGAGGAGCCCTGGCACTGTTGATTGGATCTTACTTGATTGCCTCCCCCGGATTGCTGATATTTCCGAAGCAGTCACTGCAATCCATCTTACGCGAAGCTTCTTTTCGCTGGGATTACAGACAGTTAAAGGCTCCCTATTCCAGCTTCATAATAGCCCAGTATTATCTTGCTCGTTCCCTAGGGCTACCGTTGTATCTTCTATCCCTGGGAGGATTAGTTTATTCCCTGCGTCAACTCTATCAACAATCAAAAAATACTATGCTCTGGGCAATTCAGCTTTTCCTGCTTCCCTACCTGGCAATAATTTCAAGCTGGGATGCAATCGGTGACTGGGCAGTTTTACCCCTGTTGCCCCTGCTACTTATTTTTACCGGACAGTTTACGGATAAACTATTAAAAAAACCACTGCTGGGTAAAATAACCGGAGTGATCCTTGTTGTTGTAATTATTTTTTCAGCCTATTATACCCTGGGAGGAGTAATTAAATTCAAGCGAGACTCCCGGATCAAAGCTACTGAGTGGTTAAAGGAGAATCTACCGGCGGGAACCCAAGTTGACGGTTACTCCTGGCAGGTTTACCTACCAGGATTCCCTGAAAGGGTAAAAGTACGAACAGCTAAAATATTAAACGGACCCACGTTACCATGGCTCCAACTAAACAAAAGGTTAAGAAAAAAGAAACCGGAGTACATAGTGCTGGTCAGTTCACAATACAGCCGCTATTTTCGTGACCCAGACGCCTACCCGCAAATTACAAAAACCTTTCATAGCTTAATTAACGAAAAACAGGGGTATTTGATTGAAAAATCTTTCGGGCCACCAATCCAGACCGATTACGAACCAACAGTAATGCTAAAAAAAGCAGTTTTCCCAACAGCAATGCATCCTATAAACCCCACCGTGATTATTCTCAGGAAAAAATGATTTTAATCAGTTATAACTTTTAAATAAGAATTTGGGCCTTTAAACTTTGCCACCATCTTTTTTCTGTTGTTCATATCCAGGATAAACTCAACCACATCCAGGAAACGGCTCCGGGAGGGAGAAGCCAATTCTTTAAACTCTTGTTTTGATAACCTGATCTTATCAAATATACTTTGTTTTTCTGCAATAACTCTTTCTTTTTTTTCTCGCTTTTTAAAAGCTATCAGTCCTGAATCAAGGGCAATAATTTGCCAGTCAGGATGAGGAATAAAATAGTAAAATATCCACTTCGTATGAAGGGGAAAAACACCGTATTCATAATCATTTTTTTGCATATATAAAGGGGGGGAATATTTCTGGTAGCTGCGCCTGAATTTCATTTTATAGGCCGAACCTTTGGTATCATAAAAAACTTTTTTCTCCGGCCACCAGTTCCAGATCAACCAGCTTCCCACATCATAATGATTATAAAACCTCTCTGTTTTATAATCCTCAAGCAAATATTTTGGAACCCCCTGGCCAAGCCAACCACAGCGTCCCAAACCGTATTCATAATAAGGATGCCCGGTAAACTTCTGGAGAGTCTGAGTGAAGGCCCGATAATATAAATTTAATCCCAGAAGAGCCAGACCAACCACACAGACCCATTTTATCGCTCCTGAAAAATTGTATTCCAACCCTTCCATAAGAGTATATTTTATCAGCATAAAGGAGATGACAGTCAGGGGAACCAGAGCTACTGTACGTGAATAACCAAGACCAACGACAGTAGTCACCAGAAAGGGTAAAAAAAGAGCAAACCGAAACTGATTGGAATTTAAAACTGTAAATAATATATACGTAAACAGTAAAGCCAGAGTAACACTCATATCAAGCCGGGTCGGATCATCAAGGGGAAAACTAAATTCATCGGATCTCAGCTCATTCTTATACACATTACCAAATGCCGTGCTCTGAAGTGCTTTCTTTATTTGCTGATAAAAATTACTTTTTTTAGATTTCTCACCAACCTGGGAAGTCGCATTCAGTAACCCCCCCTGCCCCATTTGAAAAATTCTACTTACAGTATTAACTGCCTTATAATCCGGAGCAAGTGGTTTGACATAAGTTACACCGAGTAAAGATACCAGCAATATCAAGACAGAAGTAACATACCACAACTTATTCTTTCTTTCCGCCCGGCGCCAGAGCAAATCAATAAAATCGCCAATCACCAGCAATCCACAAACTCCCATTCCTACGAGATAGGAACCATGGAGGTTACCCCATACAATTATGAGAGCTGGCAAGAGCCAGAGCAACCAATCTCGTTTTTTAAACCGAGCTTGATACCACAACCAGTAAAGAAGCGTTAAGCCGGGCAGCAAAAAAATGGCATTTCTGAGCAACAACTTCTGCAGTAGTCCGAATACTCCAACTACCAGCAGAAGCAGAACCAGGGGATGAGCCTTAAAATCAACGTAAGAATGAACAAGGACTAAAACAAAAATCAGAAGAATTATCCGAAATAATTGCAGACCAAATTGGCCGGAAAGCGAATAAATTTCATAGAAAATCAAATTACCCAACCAGGTCCAGGAGTGCCGGTCGTGAATTCCGGCTTTTACCGGTGAAAAGGTAAAAGCCGAATGATGGGGAAATTCTAATTTCTGGGCTATATAACGGCCGGTATAAAGGGATTTCCAGAGGTCATTAGCAGCAATTTGGCGAAGGGCTAAGGGAAGAACCACAGTTATTAAGGCAAGATAAAAAATCAATACGTATATATTTAGTTCTTTAATCAATCTTCTTAACAATTTTAGCCCTGCCCTGAATTACCACGGAGGAGTATCGGAAATATTCATTGATTTCATTAGTTTTTTCCGTTCTTTACTCCGATTGTAATAAGTATTGGCCAAGCCTTTTAATAATATTCGTTCATCGTCGGAAAGCTGTCTGAATTCCCGAGGGGATAAAAGCAACTTTTTCCCGATTGGTTCATCACTCTTTGAAAATTCATATCCCCCTGGCACATATTCAAACAGAGCCATGCCCTGATCAAAACAGACAAGCCGCCAAGATTTGTGGAGAACCATAAAATAAATACGGAACGGGGGACGGAGGGGAATAACCGCATATTTCAATGAATACTTGTTCATTGCCCAGGTTATAGATTCATTGTAGTAATTATTCACAAACTCTTTTTTGTAAGCAGAACTCTTGGAATCCAGATAAACCTTCTTATCCGGCCACCACTGCCAGATCAGCCAACTTCCAATATTGTAATCATTATACATTGGCTCTTGCGGATAATTGTTCAGGATAAATTCGGGAACTTTTGTTGAAAGACGGTAATGACGGCCAAAACCATATCGATAATATCCCATCCCAACAAATTTATATATGTCACCTGAATATGCACGATAATGCATATTGATTCCTAAAATTACCAGAGCAATTACTGCTGTATATTTGACTCCCTTCCCCAAGGTAAACTCTTTGAAGTCTCCCCGGCTGTATTTCATAAATATCAGCGGAAGGGTAATCAGAGGAATTAGAGCAACCGTACGAAGATAGCCCAAGCCAATAACCGCAGCAGCCAAAAAAGGAAGGAAAAAAGAAAATCTAACCTGATTAAAGTTCATCAAAAAAGCAAAAAGAGTAATAATTAACAAACCTATCGAGATATCGATATATAAACTTTCCGTGTTTTCAAGTGGAAATTGAAACTCGGCTGACCTAACCTCACTTCCGTAGACATTCCCAAAGACCGTACTCTGCATGGACTTTTTTATCTGACCATAAATACTATCAGGTGACTCTTTTTTATTTAATTTATCTTTCGATTTAGCACCCAGTAATCCCCCCACGCCAAAATTACTAACCCGTTGAAAAATGCGAGCCGTTTTATAATCAGGTGCAAGCGGTTTTAGATAAGTTACACCGAGAAAGGACAGTAAAAAAATCAAAAGTAAACTCACGTACCACAATCTATCTTTCCGCTCCTGACGCTGCCAGAGCCAATCAATAAAGTCGCCGGCTACAAGCAAACCCAACATTCCAATCCCCACCAGATAAGATCCGTGCATATTTCCCCAGAGGGTTAATAAAACTGGAATAGCCCATATCCAACCAGGCCGATTTTTAATCCTGGCCTGACACCAGAACCAGAATAATAGTACTACCCCAGGAATGAGAAAAATTGCATTCCGCAATAGTAATTTCTGCGTCAATCCAAAAACCCCGGCCAGCAATAGCAATAGTATAACCGGATGAGTCTCAAAATCAGCCAAGGAATGTAATAAAACCAAGCTCCAAAGAACTAATAAAAATCGAAATAATTGAAGACCCAATTCACCGGAAAGCCGGTAAAGTCCATACAAAAAAAGATTTCCAAGCCAAGTCCAAGAATTGCGAGCCTGAAGACCAGGGTCAACCGGGGAAAAAGTGAAAGTTAAATGTTGGGGAAAAGATAAATTTTGTGCAATGTAACGACCAGTATAAAGTGATTTCCAGAGATCGTTGGCATGTAAAGTGCGGATAGTTAAGGGAAGAATTAAAGTTATCAGAGCAAGGTAAAATATTATTGACTTATAGGTATAAGAATTCATGTAGGTATAATCACTGCAGGATAATTACGTTGAGACAAAGCTACCAAGAATACAAAATTGCTGCTTCCCTCCAATTTTAATAGATTTAATGTTAAAACGAATGAGGACAAACTACTATTTTCAAAAAAAATAATAAAGAAAAAGGGAGACAGGCGGTAAACCCTGTCTCCCTATATATTTTAGCAAAGGCTTAGTTTTAAAAGACTACGGATTAATAAATTTACCATCCTGAGAATTAAACTGCATAATAGTACTGCTCGCCGTGTTACCAGCATCATCCGTCCAATCCTGACAGCCAACATCATCATTGGTTATCGTGTAATTACTGGCGGGGCCTGCAATGTGCCAATTACCATTATCAACTATTGATCCTGGTAAATAGTTACCAGCATTATCGGCAGTAAGTGACAGATTAGAATTATCACACCAACTAGCTGCGGCACATTGAGATACAGCGGTGCGAACCGAAGCCATACTGGACTTTGTGCCACCCGCTCTAGATTTACAGATAGCACTCATCACCTGGGGAATCGCTGCGGCGGCCAGGATACCAATAATGGCAACAACAACCAGCAGCTCGATTAACGTAAATGCTTCACGCTTAGCTAAAAAGCTCACTGAAAATTACCTCCTTAGAAGAATAAGTGTTTAATAACAAAGTTCGAGCAAATTTATCTTCAGCAATCAAAAATGGTGCCTCATATATCAGCCTCCCGCTGAGGAGTCTTTAAAACATTTCTCATAAATAAGTGTAATAAAAATTGCGTTAAATGTAAATTAAGTCGGCTTGAATCGGAATTTCAAAACACTATTAAACTTAAGAGATGAAGCACACAATACAGAAACAAGAAAACATTTAATATGGATTGCCGGGTCAAGCCCGGCAATGACGGTCGTTTTGTTCTGGATTGCCGGGTCAAACCCGGGGACATTTTACGTTCCCGGTAATGACGGCCTTCTCCCGATTGTCATTCCGGGGCCCCGACCCCGGAATCCAGCTTGATTTTGACCTTTAATGGGGATCAACGTCAAATTCAAAATGGATTGCCGGGTCAAGCCCGGCAATGACGTTCGTTTTGTCCTGGATTGTCGGGTCAAGCCTGGCAATGACGTTCGTTTTGTCTGGTTTGCCGGGTCATCCAGCACTCAATCGCGAGCCACCAATGAACCCCCGGGAATTTCTCAGCACTTCCCGATTGAGTGCTGGACGGCAATGACGGTCGTTTTATTCTGGTTTGCAATGACAAAATCTTTGATGTTCTCTAAAAGTTCATGTATATAAAGAGCAATATTCATTCCAATACGATTGGTTAAACAGAGTTTCTGAATGAAACTTCCTATTTTCCGAAAATATCACTGATAGTTGGGGAAATTAATTAATATTACCTTAATAAAAAAATCACCAAAAGCAAGTGATTTCGTCAAAAAAATGACGGTAAGTGCCAAATAAATGACGGAAGGAGTGACAGGATTAACAGAATTAACAGGATCGGGAGAACAGATTGACTGGATGAATAAGGAGGGACAGGAGTGACAGGATCGGGGGAACAGATTGACTGGGTGAAGGGAGGGACATAAATACTTGGTGATATAAATTAGGAAGTTTAGTACATTTAATCGTTATTTGTTCTTAGTTCTTCTTGATTTGCGTCGGGACATACATTTCCTTCTTTTAAGAATTGTTTAAGGCGGTCAAAAGTTTTTTCAACTGATAAATTATGTTCTCTTTTATCCCAGTGAGCTACCCCATTACGGTAGTCGTGAATTTGCTTAACATTATTCAACGTCTTTTCTCGGACCCTCGATTCAAATAAATTCAGTATCTCTTTAAACCGCCAGTGCTCGAGGGAATGATCGTCTTCAACTACCCTGGAAAGCTTCGCTATTAATTTTTCTAAGTCGGTATTGCAGTTTTCTACTGGAGTATCTCCTATCTCCATAATAAAATCTTTAACCAGTTGCTCGAAAATAGAGAACAAGGAAAGGATTGCCAGATCATCCAATTCATTATCCGCTTGTTTCAGTCTATCTATAGCTTCAGAAGGAGAGATCGCGCTAAGGACAGAACTTTCCGGGAAAACTTCCGGAGTATTTTGAAGAGTGTCGCGGGTTACGTCGTAACTCTCTTTCGCTATTTCATACCAGGCAAAAACATCCTCTAAAGGTTCAATCGAACGTTTCATTAATCAGATTAAAGAAAACAGTTTTGGTGAAGAGTTCTTTATCGTAATCAAATTGTATCCCACTGATTCGGACATCGTTGACTAAATTCCAGCCTCCATTATCTTCCCAGCATATAAGTTTGAGTTTTTCTTCCGGCAGATCCACATCAATTCTCCCCTGGCCCCCAATAATTATTCTCCCGAAAGGTTCAAATTTAATTTCTTGCTCACTATTCTTCAAGATAAGAACAGGCGCTTTATATGTTCCCAGGTCAGGTTCATCAATGGTTTTTGAAGTTTTTTTTGTTTCAATACCAGCATCATATTCTTCAGCCCATGTGCATATTTTTCCAAATAGATTATCCAATTGACTTTTCCATTCATCAATAAGTCCTTCGCGGGGTTTGTTTTCTTGTTTTTTTAGATTTAAGAAATCACTCATTTTGACCACTCCTCAATAAAAGGATACTACCTGACAGGAAGAAATGTAATGATTAATCTGAAAAAATGGAAAATTTTAAATCTGTGTAATCTGTGGATCCAGAGTTTGATTTTGAATTTGAATTAACTCAATCACTTAATCCCTTAATCACTTCTTCACTACTTCTCTTCTTCAATCCCCAGGCGATTAATTGTTTCCACCAGGGTGGTGCGGTTGACCCCAAGCAAGTCGGCGGCGGCTGATTTGTTGTTATCTGTTTCAGCAAGGGCTCGTTTAATATACTCGCGTTTAATTTCACGAAGATGGGATTGCAGGTCAGGTTCCGGTGGAAATTTATCGAGTCCACCCGACACTTCCGTTTCCTGTTGGTCAAGGTTCAGGCCGACTGAACGCAGATCATTTAAGGTGATTTTTTCCTCATTCTCCAGGGCCTGCAGACGGCGGAGGACGTTCTGGATTTCTCGCACGTTGCCCGGCCAGGGATAATCAGTTAATTTTTTTATCACCGGTTTCGAGAATTCCAAATCGGATTCAGATTCGTTTAAAAAATGTTCGATCAGCACCGGGATATCCGCCGGCCGGTCACGGAGCGGCGGGATGGAAAGAGAAAAAACATTCAGCCGGTAAAAAAGATCATCCCGGAACTGCTCCGCCTCAACCATCTCAGCCAGGTTCCGGTTGGAGGCGGCAATAATTCGGACATCTATTTTCAGCGTCCGGTCACTGCCGACCGGTTTGATTTCCTTGTTCTCAAGGGCACGCAGGAGTTTTGATTGTAATCCCACGGGCAGGTCACCAATCTCGTCGAGGAACAGGGTGCCGCCTTCGGCGGCCTGGAACAGGCCTTCCCGTTCTTCCCGGGCTCCGGTGAAAGCGCCCCGGGTATGGCCAAATAATTCACTTTCTAATAATTCTGAGGGGATGGCACCGCAATTCACGGAAACCAATGGAGCGTCAGCCCGGGGCCCCTGGTAGTGAATATAGCGGGCAAACACTTCTTTGCCGACACCACTTTCCCCTTCAATTAACACCGGCTCGGCTTCGGCGGCTACCTGGCGGGCAAAATCAACCAATTCCTGCATAGCCTCACTTTCGTAAACCAGGTTATATTCACCGCTCCACTCGGCTTCAGCACGTTCGACTGCTGACAACTGCCTCTCAACTGCACCAATGATTTCATCAGCTTCGAAAGGTTTACGTAAAAAGTCATTTGCTCGTTTGCGAAGGGCCTCCACCGCACTGTCAGCGTTCCCGTAAGCAGTAATCATTATAACGGGGAGGCGGCAATTTTCCGCCCGCAATTCGCCTAAAAAATCCAGTCCGGATTTTCCGGGCATTCTAATATCAGCAATAACGAGATCCGGTTGATTCTGACGAAATCCATCAAGTCCGTCAGACACATTTTGGGCTTCTATCACCTTATAATCGTGGGTGGTGAGAGCTTCTTTTAGAAAATCCCGCATCATTTTATCGTCTTCAACAACGAGGATTGTTTCATCAGGCATGTTTTTGAACTCCAAGTGATTAAGAGATTGAGTGATTGAATAAGTTCAATGTCAACTACAAAACCAGGATCCACAGATTAAAACCTTTTCAAAATCTTGGTCCACGAATCTCACGAATCAGCACTAATTTTGTTTTATGAAATTCAAGTTCGGGATCCACAGATTACACAGATTGCACGGATTGCACAGATTAAAACCTTAACATCAAAGTCAAGTTCGGGATCCACAGATTATGGGGATTACACAGATTAAAATCGTAAATCGTTATTCGGGACGAGGTGACGAGGGAACATCTTTAATCGTGATTGCGTGATGCCGTGATGCCGTGATGTGGCTAACCCGTAACACTGCATGTGGCTCGCAGATTGACGCAGATATGCGCAGATTTTATATGTTTTTTTATCCGCGTGCTATTGGTTTTCCGGGTTTTCGGTTTTCTTTGCGATTTCACCTTTGTTGCTCCCAGAAGGTTCGTGGGGTATATATGGGAATCGAGTGTACTTTTTCCAGGGAGAGTAAATCATTGTCTCCTGTTACAATACATTTGGCCGAGCCGCTTACAGCCGTGCCCACGATTGGTTGATCATCAGGATCATCAAGATTTTCCACGGAGAGACCGGCAGGCTCCACAAACTCACACTCCTGCCTGAGTAAAGTCCCAATGTCTTTTACGGTAGACTCCGGAAGCCGTATCTTTTCTTCCAGAACCCGGGTACATTCGTTAAGAATAAATTCACTGGTAATAATCTTATGATTTAACAGGCTATACTCGAATAGTTCGTGGCACAGCCCCCGGCCGGCAAAGGCCGCAACAATTACGTTACTGTCCAATACTAACTTCATGTTATCAAAACCAGCAAATTTTTCCTCACACTATTAAGTTTAAGTCCCAGTGAGGAGAAAAATGATTAATAGGTCGTTTTCACCCCCCTTTTCTTTTCCCCCCATCAAGGGGGGAAAGTTTCTTCTGAGAGTTTTTTCATGACATTAATTGAAATACGTCGGCGTCCGTAAGAATTCCCCGGTTTTCCGCAAAAGGTAGAGTTTTTTGTCGGAGTCGCCTGAAATTTCGCACTGACATATACTGCTGGAGGGCCTCGCGGATTGCCTCACTCTGGCTGATATTTTCTTCTTTAATAAACTGCTTAAAATCCTCTTCCAGGTCATCGGAAAGCCTGATGGTTACCGTTTTCGACATTTTTATCACCTCTGTATTACATTTTATTACACCGGAGGCGTTTATTGAATTATTTTTTGATTGAGTGACGAAGAACTTTCTGTTCCTGGCTACTTGTTCCTTGTTCCTGGTTAAAAGCTTTAATTCAAGTTCAACATCTGGGTCCACAGATTACACAGATCACACGGATTATAAGCTTTTCAAAATCTTGGTCCACGAATCTCACGAATCAGCACTAATTTTGTTTTATGAAATTCAAAACCTGGGTCCACAGATTATGGGGATTACACAGATTAAAATCGTAAATCGTTATTCGGGACAAGGTAACTGAGTGACGAGGTGACGAAGGAACAACAAATTCAAGTTCCAAATTCTTAGCTCGCAGATTTACACAAATATACGGAGATTCTATATGCTTTCTGATCCGCGTTAATCTGCGTTCATCTGCGTACTATTGTTTTTGGGTATTGTTAAGGTTATCTCAGTGCCCTTCTCTATTTCTGAATCAATGAAGACGTCACCGTCCAGTTCCTCGGTGATGATTCGGTGGACTATGGCAAGGCCCAGACCCAATCCTTCATCTTTTTCAGAGTAAAATGGATCAAAGACTTTATCAATTTTTTCAGGTGAGATCCCCGGACCGTTGTCAGCGACAATAAATTTAACCCGGTCACCGGTGTAAGTGACTTTAAATTCAAGCCGGCCTGATTCGTTCACTGCCTGACGGGCATTTCGTAAAACATTTAACAGAGCCGTCTCCAGCCGGGGCTGGTTGGCGGAAATAAGACAATCAGCCGCAGAAATATCATAATCAAATTCAATGTTTGAGGGGAGCTCAAATTCATCAATTAGCGGCTGTAAAAAATTCTTTAAATTAAATTTTTCCAACTCCGGCTCAGGTTTGCGGGCGTAAAGAAGAAAATTTTCAACCAGTTGATCTATTCGATTATAACTGGCCTGTATTTTTTGAAGCAGTTTTTCCAGTTCTTCCCCCGGTTCTAAAGAATTAATTTTCTTTTTCAACAGGGAGAGAAACCCGGAGAGACTGCCGAGCGGATTCCGGATTTCGTGGGCCATCCCGGCGGCAAACTCCCCCAGGGCCAGCAAACGCCGCCGTCTTTCCGCTTTTTCCTGTAATTCCTTTAACGGACTCAAATCAGAAAAAACAATCACCCACTGTTCCTCGCCCCTCCGTAAATCAGCGGCTCTAATGGAAAAATCAGCCGGAATTATTTTTTTCTCGGAAACTATATCAACCTCGGCACGAGTCGGGGACAATTCAAATTCTTTTTCCTTAAAATCAAACACTTCCCGGGCCCGACGTCCAACCGCCGAGGTGGGAGTAAGAGACAGAAGTTCACCGGCTCGCCGGTTCATTTCAAGTATAGCGCCTCTGGCATCCGTAACAACTATCCCCAGGGGGACTGCCTCGATAAGTGCCTCCTGCAGCCGGTAAGACTTTTCCTTTTCGTGTTGGACCCGCAAGTGATCAATAAAATGCTCAAGGTACACGGCCAGAGCCCGAATCATTTCCGCTTCCGCCTGCAGTAAAATCCCCTGGAGACGCGAACCCCAGAGGACCAGCTCGTAGGCGGTTTCTTCCCAGGGTAAGCTAATCCTGTAGACCCGGCGATGACGGTAATATTGTTCGCCCTCAGAACAAACCTCCATCAATGCCTGGAGTTCAGCTTCTTGTATTTCGGCAGAAGCAACTACCTCCCGGGGTTCAGATTGAAGTATAACTCCGCCCTGCACTTTGGTAATTTCAACTACCGTTTTAATCAATTCTTCAGTAAACGGCAATCCCTTCCCGGTCGAATCAACGACTTCTTTTAAGGCCTGGAAGGCATCCATTTTAGAGAGCCGATGAAGCAACTGTTGCTGAGTATGATTTTTTAACTCCACCGTGAAACCAAGGAGCAGTGCAAGAATGAACAGAGGAAGAATGTCCGGCAGTAAAGGGGGGATTGCCGCGGGAGTAAACTGCCATGGCGGAGATACCCGGACAACTTCCAGTAAAAAAGCAAAAGAAGAGGTTAGCATGGTGCCCATTAATCCAAAGCTGAGAGCGGCTGAAAAGATCGGAATTAAATAAAATAAATGAGCGTAGGGTGAACTGGCAAAGAAATGCTGCATAAAGTAAACACTAAATAGATAAAATTCAAGTACCAGGATATGATGGGCAAAATTATCGGTGAAACGCCGATAGAAAGGTTCTCCGATAAAAAATAAAAAAAGAAAAAATATCAACCAGAACCAGCCAATACCCCGGGCAAGGGGAATAAAATGGGACAGCAAAACGAAAAGAGTAAGGATGGCAAAAAAGAAGGAAAAAAAGGAGAGAAACCCGGTAATCCTACGGTCAATTAAAAATTCGGGAAGCATAGTAAAAACCAGTTCCTTGTTAAAACCCGGTGCAACTTCAGTCAGCTCACAGATTAACGCAGATATGCACGGATTAAAAATTCAATTTCAAGGTCAAAACCCTGGTCCACAGATCTGCACGGATCAGCACTAATCTATGTCAGTTAAACTGGTAAAGGATTACGATTGTCATTATCGGGAACGTATGGTTTTGAAATAGAATTTGAATTCAACTATCAACCAGGAACTAATAACTGAAAATATCATCTAAACCGGGATCCACAGATTATGGGGATTACACAGATTAAAATCTTGAATTCAAGGACAAGAAGATTAAAACCTCTGGGCCAAAATTTTAATCTGCAGATAGAGGCGAAAATATATCTTTACTTTTTGGCGGGGAGATATTTTTTATAATCACGGACTACGTTATAGTCCGTGTCAGAAGCAGTCCGAAAGCCATCGATACCCAGCTTATCAAGAACTCGTTTTTCTCGCGGTCCCTTTTTGTCAAGGGAAAGCAAAAGACTTTCTATTTTACCGACAAGATCTTTATGAGAGTTAATAAAAGCATTTCGAAAAACCCAGGGTTCGTTAGGGATGGCGGGAGTTTTAGCAACAATTCTTGTTTCATTTATTACCTGTTTTGAGTTATCCATGCTTTTGCGGGCATCTTCGTAAATAGCACCGGCGTCATAATTTTCCAACCAGACAGCCGCAGCGACATCAACGTGGCCACCAAGAAAACTGTACTGGCCAAGGGTTGTTTCCGGGGCTACACCGTGTTTCTTCAGATGGCCATAAGGAAAAAGAAAACCGGAAGTTGACTTTTTGTCAACGAAAGCAAAGCTCTTGTTTTTTAAATCTTCAATCGTCTTTATCCCCGTGTTTTTATTCGTAATTATCAGCGATCGATAGCTGGTTGAACCATACCGAACCGGTTTAACCACCGGGGTGACCGCTCCTTTTTCTTCGGCGGCAACATAAGAAAGCGGACCAAATGTGGCAAAATCATACTCACCACTGTTAATTTTTTTAATGACAGTTGAATAATCACTGGCAAAATTTAAGTTAAATTTTATTCCTAATTCTCTTTCCAGGTGGTTTTTCAGCGGCGAAAGCTGATCAAATTTCTCCGAGGCAGAAATGGAAGGAACGTGCCCATAATCAATAACCACTTCTCCATTCGCTGTAATCTCAGATTGTTCAGCGGCCTGTTTAGCTTCTTCCCCGCCGGAACAGCTAACCATAGAAAAAACGATAATAATTGAACAAAAAACCATAAACAGCCTGTTTGTATTTTTTTTAACAGTCAAAATGATTTGCACCTCACTTGAATTATACATAGAATTACTCAGTACATTATAGGGAATTCTCGATATAAGCCTATTTAGAGCCTCTCCGAAAAGTCCCCTCTCCCCTGGCGGGAGAGGGTCAGGGT
>CAZVWJ010000048.1:0-20213 GCA_964631325.1 uncultured bacterium
GAATGATAGAAACAGGTGATATCTTGCAGACTCACCATAGAATCGCTCAATTTAGTTTATTTTTAATCCGAGTTAATACCTGATAAGGATAAGTTTCACCGCTAAAATGAGCAAGGAAAAAATAAAGTGCAGCTCCTGTTAAAACAGTCAGTAAAACTGTAGTCAGCTCCGAAAAACCAGCCAGGACCAGGGGGGATAAAACTGCTCCCATTATTGAGGCCAACAGGAAGTGCTTCCCGATTTTTTTCCAGGGAAAAAGTGAACCGGCGGGCAAATGTTTTTTAAGCCAGAAACGCAGTAGAACTGTCTGGCTCCAGACAGCAAAACTGCCGGCCAGGGTCAGGGCGCATACCCGGTATTGCGGCCAGGGCCAGATAAGGACAAAGAGCACGTCAAGAACGGCATTTATAGCCAGGGCCAGGGCGGCCCCAAGGACCGGTCCCCGCGTATCCTCGAAAGAATAGCAAAGTGAAACAAAAACCCGGATACAACCGTAAGCAAACAGTCCCAGGAGAGCAAAGAGAAGAACTGAAAAAGTTAATTTTTGATCCAGCAGGGTAAATTCTCCGCGGCGAAATAATAAACCCAGGAGCGGATAGCCAACCAGCCACAGCCCGACCATGGAGGGGAACATCAAAAAGGACATCATCCCCAGCGAGTGCCGGGCAGTGGAAAGAACCCTTTCCTTATTTTCATTGGAGACATGGGTGGAGGACGCGGGTAAAACAACAGTGCCCACGGCAATTCCAATAAGAGCAAATGGGAATTGAAACAGCCGGTTAGCATAATAGAGGTGCGAGATATTTCCGGCCTGGAGGAAGGAAGCAACAATTTTATCAACCAGGACTATCAATTGAGAAATCGCCAGGCCAAAAGCCATCGGCCCCATTAATTTTAAAATCCTCTTCAGGCCTTCAACGCTCCATTCAGACAGCCAGGCGAGCGATATACCGACCTGACGCGCCCGAAGCCACTGGACAAAAAACTGCAAAAAACCGCCAATTAACACCCCCACTGCCAGAGCCCAGACTTTCTGACGGGAAGTAGCTCCCACATAGGGGACAAGAAAAAGCACAGCGAGAATAAGACAAACGTTAAACAGGGCCGGGGCAAATGCGGGAACTGCAAACATTTTCCGGGCATGAAGAATCCCCATTATCACGGCCGCCGCGCTCATCATCAGGAGAAAAGGAAACATCACCCGGGTCAGGGAGACAGTTAACGGAAAATACTCAGTCCCGGTAAACCCGGGGGCAACAAGATAAATCAGGTAACGAGAAAACAGAATGCCAAGCAAAACAAAACCACCCACCAGGAGAATTGTCCAGGTGAAAGCGGCCCGGGCAAGGCGGTTTGCCTGGCGTTCTCCCCAGTTATTCCGCAGATCCGTGTAAACCGGAACCACAGCGGAAGAGAGAGCCCCTTCGGCAAGCAATTTTCTAAACAGCGAGGGAACTTGATAAGCAATGAAAAAGACGTCCGTAATCCAGCCGGCACCAAAAACAAAAGCAATACTGATGTCCCTGATTAACCCAAAAATTCGACTGGTTAAAGTCCCGAGGCTAACAGTAAGGGCTGAAATCCCGAGGGTCTCCTTTTGCTCAGAGGGGGTCGACATCGGTAAAAAGCCTGGTTTTACCCGAGGGTTTAAATTCCGTTAATAGCTGCTGGGTTTTGCGGCGCCAGTCAGAAGAAAAATTCCCCCTTAATAAAATGTGCCAGCGAAATTTATTTTTAATTTTCTCCAGACCACAGGGAACCGGACCCTGAAGCTGAATATTCTCAGTTCCCGGCAGAGAATCTTCGAGCTTCTCCAGGGTTTCAACGACGGAATTTTTGCGGGGCCCGGAAGCAATAAAATCAATCATTCTTCCAAACGGAGGATAGGAAAGTGGTTTCCGCTGGCTTAATTCCTGTCTGAAAAAATCATCGTATTTTCGCCGCGCTCCAAACTGGACAGCGTAGTGGCGCGGATTATAAGTCTGAATCAGAACCATAGCCCCGGGTTTATCCCGCCCGGCCCGACCACAGACCTGAACTAACTGTTGAAAAGTTTTCTCACCGGCTCGAAAATCCGGAAAATTCAACCCGGTATCCACGTTAATCACACCGACGAAATCCAACTTTTCAAAATCAAGTCCCTTGGTGACCATCTGAGTGCCAAGCAGCAGAGCTCCTTCGGTTCGTTTGAATTTTTCCAGTAATTCAAACCGTTTATTCTTCCGGCTGACCGTATCCGCATCCATCCTGATTATCTCAGCCTCCGGATACAGTTCTCCGGCCAGTTTACTGAGCTGTTGTGTTCCCGTGCCCTGCAGTTGTAAATTATCACTACCACATTCCGGACACTCCCCCGGTATCCCCCGTTGATAACCACAGTAATGACAGCGCAGGCGGCGGGGTGAGGAATGATAGGTCAAGGAAACGTTACACTGGTTGCAGCCAACTGTTTCACCACAATCTGTGCAGAGAAGAAAATTGGAGTAACCTCGCCGGTTCAGGAACCAGATGGCCCGGTGATCGGCCGCCAGGGCCTGACGGGTTTTTTCAACCAGGGTTTGAGTTAAAAGCGAATCAGCATTACGCAGATCCGCAATTTTTACCTCGGGAAGCTGGCCACCAAGAGGCCGGGACTGCATTTCATGTTTCCGGTAACGGGATTGTAGGGTGTTAGAATAGCTTTCAATACTCGGGGTGGCACTACCCAGGACAACGGGGATATCTACCAGTTGGGCCCGTTTAATCGCCACATCACGGGCATGGTAACGGGGAGCCTGCCCGGCCTTGTAAGAAGAGTCGTGTTCTTCGTCAACTACAATCAGACCAAGGTTCTCAAGAGGAGCAAAAACCGCGGACTGTACACCAAGGACAACCCGGGCTTCCCCCTGTTGAATTCGATGCCATTCATCGCGTCGTTCTCCCTGGGAAAGGCCGCTGTGAAGAACGGCCAGTTGTTCCCCGAAACGACGGCGAAAATGTTGCATTAAAAAAACTGCAAGAGTAATTTCCGGGACCAGGACAAGAGCGGTCCGGTTTTCTTCAAGAACTGACTGAACCAGTTGAAAATAAACTTCAGTTTTGCCGCTGCCGGTAACTCCGTGAACCAGGTGAACAGCGAATTCATCTTCCCGGCAGGTGGAGCTAATCTCTGCAAAGACGCGGCGCTGCTCCTCGGTGAGTGAAAATGAAGGAGCTGATTTGTCAGTTTCAAGTTCGGTCAAAGGGAGCCGGCACTTGTGACGTTTTTCCCTTTTGATTAAATTTTCTTCCTCCAATCGCTGTAAGAGATCAGTCCGCCGCAGTGGCTCGGGCAAATTTTTTTGAAATTTATCCCCCTCTTCCCGGAGCAATCCAAGAAGCTCTTTCTGGCGGCGGCCGGCTGACTCAACAAACGATTCCACCTGGCCCTCCTCTTCGGTGAGTTTTACGTAATTTAGTAACCGCCGGCCAGTTGGAGGTTTTTTCAATTCCACAGTTCTGTGGAGTTGGCCGGAGCTAACCGGTTCTTCCAGTTCAGAAATAACTTTTTTCTGTTTCCACCCGGTTCGCTGTTTCAATTGCTTCAGACTGACCACGTCCTCAGATTCAAAAGGGCCTGCCAGTTCTTCAGGTAATTTTTTGGAAACCGTCTGACCATTCTGAACTTCCCAAGCAGTTTGAGGACGGGGTAAATAACGGGGGGGTAAAATCGCTTTAAAAACCTGGTTAAGGGGAGTTAAGTAATAATTAGCCAGCCATTTTCCCAGCTTGATTAGATCCGCCGGAACGGGATCCACCGAGGTGGCGATTTTTTCTACCGGGCGAAGACCTTCGGAGTCAGATTCAACGGGCGAACCGCAGTCCACCACCACGCCAACAGTTAACTGTTGATTAAGCGGAACCACAACCGGATAGCCAAGCGGATTTTTGTTCCCGTCGTAGAGATAATCATAAGGAACTTTTATATTACGACGGAGAAATACCACTTTTAAAACGCGAGAAACAGGATCAGCCATTGAGCTGGTCAACAGCCAGTTTCAAATCTGTTACAAACTGTTCCGCCTTTTCTTTACTGGGATGATAAAGCATATGGCTGGGGTGGAAGGTAGGCACCAGCGTATATTCGTCCAGCTCATAAGTATCCCCCCGGGCCGACATAATCCCCTGGTCAGAGTCGACAAAATACTGGAAAGCAAAATTCCCGAGCGAGAGGATCACACCCGGTTTTATCAGGTCAAGCTGGTAGTCCAGGTAAGGTTCACAGGCGGAAAGTTCCTCCCGGTGAGGGTCGCGATTATCCGGGGGACGACATTTAACTACGTTGGTAATATACAGGTCTGCATCAACCAGCCCCACTTTTTCAAAACTCTGCCGGAGTAATTTACCGGAACGCCCGACAAAAGGCTCCCCCTGTTCATCTTCGTCAGCGCCGGGGCCTTCTCCGACAACCATCACCCGGGCTTCAACGCCCCCCTGGCCAAAAACCACGTTGGTTCGATTCTCGGACAGCTTACACTTCGAGCAATCGTGGGCCTGCTCGACTAACTGATCCAGTTCGCTCTGGCGCTGGTCAATTTCTTTTTCTGAGGACTGAGAATTAGCAGTCATAGTATTTTCTTCCTCCCGGGAAACAGACAAATCCTCCGGCGGAGCTGGCGGTTCCCGATCCAGCCGGGCAAATAAATAACGATGCAATTCATAGGCAAGCTGAGATTTATTCATTCTTGGTTCCAACTATCAAATACTGCAACTATTATTCCTACATCCCTCCCCCTGATGGGGGAGGTTAGGTGGAGGAGAACACTGTCCGCGCCATCGTTCCCCCTCCCCTTAATCCCCTCCCACCAGGGGAAGGGATCTATAGTGGCAGTTATTGCTGTTTTATGTGGCACTTGGCTGTTGAATTCACCTTTCGTTTCCCAAAAAGAATCAGTATAAATTATTTTTTAGCAAACAGAGCCAGATTTGAAGCGCAAGTTCCAACTTGCTGCGTTTACCAAAATCAACCGGAGCTGCCTCGGCGGTTACAAACAGGCCCCGGCCCGCAACAGAAGCAGCATTTGACAGCCGGTTAAGGACAATTGCGTCCAGCTTTTTTCGGTCCAGCTTTTTGAGCGCGGCTGAAGGATCAATTTCTGGTTCGGCCGCAAAACCGACAAAAGTATTCTCGGGATATTCCTTTCGAAGTGAAGAAATAATATCGGAATTAGATTCCAGCTCAAGCTGAAGATTATCCCGGCCGGACCTGATTTTACCTTCTTCGGCAACCGGACGGTAATCAGCCACAGCCGCCGCACCAATAAAACCGATATCCTCGGCAAGCTCAGCACGGCAGGCAGAAAGCATTTCCGCACAACTTTCGACCATCACTGACTGGTAAAAATCACCCGAATAGTGAGGAGACTGCTGACCGGTTATATAGATAATATCAGCCCCGAGCATACTCCCGACCAGGGCGAGGGCTTCGCCCATTTTGCCGGTAGAATAGTTAGAGAGAAATCGCATCTCATCCCAGGACTCACGAGTGGGACCACCGGTAATCACCCAGCGAGTATCAGCCAGTAAATCCGGCCAGAGTCCGGCGGCCACGTTAGCAGCTATTTGAGCCGGGGGAGGGAGCCGGCCCGGACCTGAAGTGCCACAGGCCAGGGAACCGGAGTCCGGTAAGATTATATTTTCTGAATACTCCTCCACTACCTGCTGGCAGCGAGGATTTTTCCACATCTTCGAGTTCATGGCGGGAGCATAAAAAACCGGTCCTTCAAAGGCGTAAAGAATTGTACTGAACAAATCACCGGCGGTGGGTTCGGCCAGTTCAAGCAGACGGTTGGCAGTGGCCGGAGCAACGAGAATTGTGTCGGCTTTTTCAATCGCCTCAATATGAACAATTTTTTCCGGGTTATTATCCTGGTAAGCCTGGGTGAGAACCGGTTTCCCGGTAAGTGCCCCGGCAGTTTCCGGGGTAAAATATTTCTGGCCGGAAGCTGTTAAAAGAACCTGAACTTCCGCTCCCCGGTCCTGTAGTTCCCGGATGATCCGATCCGCCTTGCAAGCGGCGATACTACCGGTTACCCCCAGCAGAACCCGTCTGTTTTTGAGAGGTAACCCAGCGGAAAGTGCTCGCTTCATCAGAGTTCCGGCAAACCTTTTTTAATCCGACTCAACCGACGTTTTTCGGCAGAACGGATCGCTTCAATTTTTTCAACTGCCTCATCAACCGAATCATTAACTACAACAAAATCATAATTATTAATCGCTTTAAGTTCATCACGAGCGTTAGTAAGACGTTTATTTATTTCAGCTTCTGATTCGGTATTACGAGCCCGCAGGCGTCTTTCCAATTCCTCCATGCCGGGGGGAACGATAAAAATCATTACTGCCTCGGGATAGAGCCGCCGGATCTGGGTCCCCCCCTGAACGTCAATATCAAGCATGACGTCCTTGTCCTTGTTCAATTCATCCAGAACCGCCTGGCGGGAGGTACCGTAATATTCGCCATGCACCCGGGCCCACTCTAGAAAAGCATCGGCCTCAATCATCTGTTTAAATTCTTGTTCTTCCACAAAATGGTAATCTACCCCTTCCTGCTCATCCGAGCGTGGCGGCCTGGTAGTAGTAGAAACAGAAAAATCGAGTCTCGGATTACGTTTCAGCAGATGCCGACAGATAGTCGATTTCCCGGCCCCGGAAGGGGCAGAAAAAACCAGAATCAGCGGGGGTTCGGGAGCAGTAAAAATATCCTCCGCATCAAATGTATTCTGTTGAGTCATTCTAAATTTTTCACCTGTTCTCGACATTTTTCCAGTTCCGATTTAATTTTAACTGAAAGCTGACTTATTTCAGCATCATTAGCTTTGGCTCCAACTGTATTAATCTCCCGCTGCAGTTCCTGGAGGAGAAATTCAAGATTTTTCCCTACCGGGCCTGAGGCTCTGAGGTATTCATCAAACTGTTTCAAATGACTGTAAATCCGAGAAATTTCTTCGCTGATGTCACATTTTTCCGCGTAATTTTTCAGTTCTTTTTCCAACCGTTCCTGCTTTTCTTCCCCGGTCAACTCAAGAATAGATTCAATTGAGTCGAGTAACTTTTCCCGGTACCGTTTAATCGCCCCGGGAACCCGTTCTTTAATCTGTTTAACATAGTTCCGAATGTTCTCAATCCACTCCTTCAGGTCTGCGGCAATTTCCTCTCCCTCTTTGTCACGCATTTTAAGCACTTCTTCCAGAGCTTTGTCCACGGCTTCCAGAAGTAGTTTTTCCCCTTTTTCACTGTGGGCCTGTTCCGTGTGGACTTCAACCACGCCGGGCAAATTTAACAAATCAATCCCATTTACCTGATCCGGAACCTCCTCAATATTCTGGCTGAGTTCCCTTAGAGAGTTCAAATACCGGTCTAACAGGTCACGATTAATAGTCGGGATCTCTTTTTCCCGACCAAGAATATTACTTTCACAATGAATTTCAACCGAACCACGGTCAATTGATTCTCGAACTTTTTTGATAACCTTTTCTTTCAACGCCGGCTGATCGTAGTTAAGTTTTATCCTTGTATGACGTCGATTAACCGAAGAAATTTCCACCCGCACATAGGAGTCCCCGGATTCTACACAGGCTTCGCCAAAACCGGTCATACTGCGCATTAAAAAATCACTCTTTCGATACAAAAATTTTTTAACGAACTGTCATTGCCCTGACGTACGCAGGACCACTGGCACAAAAGGGGGTGAAAAGGCTTCAAAAATTCCTTCAACCTAACTCTCTCCCACCGGGGGAGAGAGGATAGGTGAGTAATTATCTTTCGATTTTATTGCCACTGCCCGAGAGTTAAGTTGCTGTTTTATTTTCGGCGGCTGAAAGGGTTTTAATATATAATCTTCAAGTCCCTGTTCAAGAAAAACTTCCAGTTGATCAGCAGACCACTTACGGTTAATAATGCCCACCACGGGGTCCGACTGGTGGGACAACCAGTCCAACTGATTTTTAGCATTAATTTTCAACTTTAAATAAATTAAACCAAACCGGCGGCGTTCAGTGAGCTGTTTCAACTCTGTCAGCGAACCAATTTTAACTACTTCCGAAGGCCAGTTGGAATCCAGCAGAGCATAGAGTAATTTTTGCTGGGTGGAATTAGAGAGCCGTAGAGCCAGTGGCGGGATCATAGACCGGCCAACCGGGAACGGTTGAATTTAACAATTACGTCTACTTCGCCTCTTTTCAAACCGGTCTTCTCGGCTATTTCCTCCACAGAATATCCCTGCTCGGAGAGAGAAAGAACCCTTTCACGCCGGGAGCTAAAAGTGGTCTCTCCGTCTTCAGATTTTTCTTTCACCTGCTGCAAACGTTTTTTTGCCCCCTGAAGCTGATCAAGGAGCCGATTAATCTTTTTAATTTTCATATCAGCCAGTTCGGTTGTTCTTCGCAACTCTTCAGTTCTTTCTTCAAGCAGTTCGATATTATTTGCTGAAACAGAATTAAATTCAGAAAGCAAATTGCTGACGCGATTGGAGAGGTTATCAACAGTCATTTCTTGTTTTTTCCGCACCCTCCAGTAAAACAAACAGACAAGGACAAGAGAGAGCAAAGAAAACGAAAGAGATATAAACGTCAGCACTTCCCTTGACCCTCCTTAATAAAAGTTATCCGTAACTACTCACCTATTCTCTCTACCCGGGTGGGAGTAAGGCCTGCCCTGCGTACATCAGTATTATCCCCATCAAGGGGGAAAGATTAAGTGAGTAGTTACAGTTATCCAGACCCTGAAATAACTAGACCCACTCCAAAAAGGAGCTGTGGTCTAACTAAACGAGGCAAGATATATCTGAAATTACGTGGTTACGTCCAGGAAACTACCTTTTCCGGGGTCTTCAGGAGTGTTTTGAGATGTGCCGCCTGCAGTTTCTTCCTCCTCTTCTTCTCCCCCCTCGGGACTGTAGTAACCGCCAGGATTACCCTGGGATTCCTCATCAATTTCATTGCTATCGTCAGCTTCTTGTGCAGTATTTTCCTGAATACGCCTTTGCTCTATATCTTGCTTGGCCTGGTCTGCTTCGGCACGGTCTTTGGAATTTTCAGCCGCTGCTGCCTCGTCAGCAACCCGCCCCGCCTGCTGAAAAGTCACCTGCAAATCGATCGGGGAAAAAGGCATTGTTATTCACTCCCGAAATCCCCCTCAATTTAATAACTCACGAGAAAAATCAACACCTACTTTAGAGCCATCCGAAAAGTGTCTAAAATCTCCTCCCCTTGATGGGGGGATCCCCGCATTTTATCTCCTCCCCCTTGATCGGGGAGGACTAAGGTGGGGGTGAAAAGGCGTCATAAAGTTGGTTACTACGCCCAATGTGTTTTGTCCCCCTGGCCCTGTCCATGCGCAGGACAGGCCCTCTCCCACCAGGGGAGAGGGGACTTTTCGGAGAGAAACTACTATAACTATAATACATCAGTGCAGGCTTCTTCAAACTTTGATAACCGGCTGCGAAGAGTTGTAACTGCTTTACTGTGTATTTGTGAAACCCTTGACTCAGTAACTTCAAGTACTTCACCGATCTCTCGCAGGGTTAAATCCTCGTAATAATAAAGAGTTACAACAATCCGTTCATTTTCCGGCAACTCCCTAATTTCATCAGCAAGTATTTGTTTAAGTTCTTCGTCATCGAGGATATTATCCGGCTCGTATTTTTCCTCACCTTCAATTACTTCCTGGATAGCCACTTCATCTTCGTCATCGTTAACATTCCACATTTCATCCAGAGAGAGCAGACTGGTGCCGCTAATTTCAACCAACAAATCATCAAATTCTTCTCGAGTAAGTCCCATGTGTTCAGCTATTTCTTCTTTACCCACTGAACGGCCGTATCTTCTTTCAAGCTCGTTGATAGCGTTCTGAACCCGGCGAGCCTTGCGACGAATTGAACGGGGAATCCAGTCCCGGGCACGCAATTCATCGAGCACTGCTCCCCGGACCCGGGGGATGGCATAAGTTTTAAATTTAATTCCCCGCGTGTGGTCAAATTTTTCAATTGCGTCAATCAGCCCCAGGGTGCCATAACCAATCAAATCTTCGAAATCAACGTTAGGGGGCATTTTTTTACAAATTTTTCCCACAACGTGTTTTACCAGAGGGGAATACTGGACAATAAGCTCATCCCGGGCTTCCATTTCCTCTTCATCTTTGTATCTCTCCCAGTATTCCATTTCATTCTCTAATTTTTCAACCACACTGTGACCTCCATACCCGCAAGACCTGATAAGATACTACTTTAAACACTAAATATGGTGCCTCGATTAAAGGCTGTCCTTCGGACGGATAATTCACGACAGTCACGCTATCGTGAATTATCCGGGTTAGAATTATAGCTAACCAGTCAGAGTAATAAAACTTTCTCTCTACCCGCTATAAGATAACTCCAATCCCAGTGATGATATTTTGTAACTACTCACCCAATATTTTCCTCTCTCTTTAATAGCGAATAGCGCGTACGCTCCACAAGCCCCGTCCATGCGCAGGGGAAGCTCTCTCCCACCAGGGGAGAGTGGTTAGGTGAGTAATTACGATATTTTTATTCATTCATTGTATCAGAGATAACGTCAGCTATTTCACTGGCGTTCTCATCATTAAGCGCTTTTCCCTCTTCAGTCTCCGCCCCCACATTTTCTTCGGCCGACGGCTGCTCGGGCTCAATTTCTTCGCCTTCTTCCTGAGCGGCAGAAACGGCTTCATCCGGACCGGCTCCCCCGGTCACATCCGAAGCCGGTTCGACCTCTTCAGGTCTTTCTTCTTCGCTAATTATTTTTTCCTGGCTTAAATCTTGATTTGTTTGACTTACCGAAGAGGTAGAGCCCTTGGTTTCAACAAAAACCTCAACCGACTTCTCTGCAAAAGTGATTGCCAAAAAGACCCCTATCCCGGCCAGTAATCCACGCCACAACAGAGTGAAAAGAAGCATACGAGGCCAATTTAAAGCAATCACAAGGGCTCCGGCTATTAATCCTATAAGAACAGCTTTTGCACTCATTATTCTTCATTTACCTTCCAGTTATAGGCCGATTTTATTAAATTTCCGGCAGCCTCATCAAAAACCCGTACCGTAACGTTCTTCACACCATTTTTAACAATTTTCCCCTCACAGCGATCAACCAGATTTTCCAGGACACGTTGCCGCAATCGTGGGAAAGGCTCGAATTTGTCCTGGACCAGACTAATTTCCCGGGCCGAAGTGCCCCCCTGACGAAAAAATAAACGTAATTTTTTCAACGGATCAGAGTGGTCATTTTCCAGAGCTTTTTCCGTGGAAACCAACACCCGGGCCAACTCTTCGTGGCCTGAACTCGCAACACGGCGACGAAGTTTCCCGATCTCATTTTTTTCCGGCAGTTGCCCGGTTCTTATCCAGGTTAACAACTTACTTTGAATTTTAGAATCCAAGGGTGATCAATTTCCAATTTAAATTATTATTCCACTCGTATAGTCAAAATTGACCGATACTCCCACTACCTCGATTCCGGCTGGCTGAAGTTATGTTATTAGAATAGACTAAAACAACCTGGGATAAATTACAAGTCGAATTGCAAAATAACCGTCATTGCCGGGAACGTAAAACCACGTATGACGTGGCAAGCGTCCCGGGGGTTGACCAGCTCATTAGATGACGTGTATGCGTTAAATCCATTTTTCAGAACTTCACGTTGATTTACATTGAAAATCAAATCAAGCTGGATTCCGGGGTCAGGGCCCCGGAATGACAACCCTGAAGAGGCCCGATTAAATGCTGGCAGGGCGGCAAACTATTTGCCAAATTCAAACAACCGGGCAAAAAATCCTTTAATACCGCGGGTTTTTTGTTCAACCTGTTTACCTTCAAGTCCCCTGGCAATCTGTTTAACACAACCGCTGGCCTTACAGTTTGGATACTTCAGATAAAACGGAGAACGGCTGCGGACAGCCCGCTGAACAGCATTATCTTCCAGCACATAGCCAAGGACATCAAGAGGAAAATTTAAGAAATCGTTACTCACCCGTTTCATTTTATCGCCGATCTTTCTAGCTTCAACCAGGCTCTGGGCACGATTTACTACGAGGTTCATCTCAGGGTTATCATTTCGTTGGAGAGCAGCTTTAACCACAGCGTAAGCGTCAGTTATTGCCGTAGGCTCAGGTGTTGTCACAAGAAGAGTTTTATCCGCCGCACAGACAAACTGGAGAACAATTTTAGAAATTCCGGCGGCAGTATCAACGATAACGACATCAGCCAGTTCATCAAGCCTTTCTAATTTTTTTAAGAAAAGATTACATTCTCCCCGGGAAAGATTGGCCAGATCCTCTTCCCCGGAAGCCCCGGCAATAACTTTGATATCGCCGGGAGCAGGTTCCACTATGTCCGTAATTTCTTTTTCCCCTTCAAACACATGAAGTAAATTATAGGGCGGGGTAACGTCCGTAATTACATTTACATTAGCCAGACCGAGGTCCATGTCAACCACGGCAACTTCCTGATCATTACCGGCCAGAGCCATGCCAAGATTAACGGCCACATTACTTTTTCCGACGCCACCTTTACCACTGGTAACAGCAATCACTTCCGCCGGTTCGTATTTTTTTTCATTGTTTTCAGGCATCAAATAATCAGTTTTAAGATTGGTTTGAGAGGCACTTGAATTATTATTCGGCGGAGGCATGACAGAGGCACGAGAGCTTTTTTTTCGCCGCGTTTTCATCATGTCCCGAAGCTCGGCAGCCTGGTCGGGCATTAAGATTCACTCCCCAGCAATAAATCAGCCACGTGGTCTGCCTCAGCCAGCATCAAATCGTGCGGAACATCCTGGCCGTTAGTAAAATGAGAAATGGGTTCTTCCAATTCATTAATCAAATTATAAATCAGACCGTAGGATCTGGTTTCGTCCAATTTCGTAACCACCAGCCGATCGTATCCAATTTGGCCAAAACCGTTCAACACACTTTCGATTTCATCTTTGGGTAAAGTAGCGGGCAAAACAAGGTGATTCTTATAATTATAGTCAGCCTCAAAAACATTCTTCAGGTAATTGATTTTTTCTTCGTCAAATTGACTGTGACCGGCAGTATCAACAAAAATTAACTCTGCCCCCTGCTGTTTCAGTTCCTCCACGGCCTCTCCAAATTGATCGTAGTTTTCAATATCAACCATAGGGACCTCCAGGATATTTGCATAACATCGCAGTTGATCAACCGCAGCCAACCGATAAATATCGAGAGAAATAAAACCAACCGATTTATTTTCAAATATTTTCTGAGCGGCCAGTTTAGCCAGGGTGGTTGTTTTTCCCACACCGGTTGGACCGATAAAGGGGATAATCACCGGTTTTTCATCGTAATCAAGCGAGGCCGGGGGGACAAATTTTTCCTTTAAAACCTCCCGGGCATGTTCTTCAAGCGCACCGGGAGCGTCAAACTCATCCGGTTCAGCCATCCGCCGCACCCGACCAATCAACTGACGAACAAATTCCCGTTTAACTCCCTCGTTAACCAACTCAGTATAAAGCCCGGAAAGCTGACCGGGATAATGGGGTGTCTCGTGAGCAGTCTGCTCATCCTTAGACTCAATTTTATCAGTTAGCGCATCTATTTTTTCCTGGAGCAGATCAGTTTTCTCAACCAACCCGGTGATTTTACGATCAGATTTTGATCGTTTAGCGGGCGACGAACCGGTATCAGCCGCTGAGGCGGCGGAGGAAGAAGTAGATCGGGACGACGAATCAAGCGAGCGGGAATATGTTTTATCGGAGCCACCCTTTTGTTTTTGTTCAATCAACCGGGTGGCCTGATCTTTAGGTGAAAATTCCGGAGCATTCTGCTCAGAAAGTAACCATTCCCTGGGTTCATCCCCGGATTTGCCCGGATTTGAATTTTGCCGCTGTTTTGAAGAAGTAAAATCACGCGATTCACTATTTTCATCGAGTTGAGTTTCACTTTCGGGCAGCCAGGCATCAACTTCTACCAGTGATTCCCCAAAAAACCCAAAAAAACTATTTTTTTCAATTTCCCTGGTATCCGCTATTTTTGCCTCTTCGCCAAGATCCAGTTTAACCTGCAGTAATGCCTCCTTTAAATTATCGCCTGTGTAAGTTTTACAGTTATCCATTCCATTCACACCTCTAAATTAGTTTTTAACAGATAAAATAATTCATGTAACTAATTCATAATTTTATTCAGCGGGGTTGGGGGCCGCCGCACCTATCTGGGAGACCACCTCAACCTCAGCTTCATCAGTTATTTCATTGTAAGAAAGAACCGGCAAATCCGAGATCTGACGGCTGATAAAATTATAAGTAGGCCGCCGCAGGACAGCCGAAACAACAAGAGCCGGTTCAATCCCCCGCTGGGATAAATCATCCAGTTCCGCTTGAACCTGATTGAGTAAAGCCTGAGCCTGCTGTGGTTCCAGTGGTAGCCCCTCGCCCGCTTCTCCGAGATTTTGTTGAAGCTGTTGCTCGAGCTGTGGTTCAAAGGCAATGACATTTAATGTGCCATCCTCAGAAATATACTGTTGAGTAATTTCACGGCTCAACGCCATCCGACAGTATTCGGCCAGCATTTCGGGATCCCGAACCTGTTCTTTTAACTGTTCATCCAGGGTTTCAACTATGGTCACCATATTCCGGATAGATATTCTTTCTTCAAGGAGAAGTTTTAAAACTTTCTGGAGAATACCGGGCTCAACCGGGTCGGGGACAACCTCCTGAACCAGGGCCGGATAATCTTTTTCAAGCTGTTCAATCATTGTCTGAACCTGATCGCGCCCAAGGATATCCGGAGCATTGTCTTTAATGACCTCGGTGATATGTGTGGCCACGACGGAAGAGGGATCAACTACCGTATAGCCGGCCTGTTCCGCTTTTTCCCGCTGATCCTCACCTATCCAGGTGGCGGGGAAACCAAACGCCGGTTCAATTGTTTCTTCGCCTTCCAGTTCAGCTGATACGTCTCCGGGATTCATGGCCAAAAACATTTCCGGATAGACCACGTCACGGGTAACCTCCACGTTGCGAATTTTAATTACATATTCATTCGGTTCCAGTTGCATGTTATCCCGGATTCTTATCGGGGGAACAATTAATCCCATGTCAAGAGCCATCCGCCGGCGGATAACAGTAATTCTTTCCAATAAATCTCCGCCCTGGTCAGGATCAATCAAAGGGATCAAACCGTAACCAGCTTCCAGTTCCATCGGATCGACCCGGAGAATTTGTGAAACGTCCTCCGGTTCCTCCTCGTCTTCTGCCTCAGCTTCTTCCTCCGCACGCTCTTTTTCTTCGACGGCCGTTTCCTGCATTTCACCAATAGTATAGCCCAGGGTGACCAAGCCACCACCAATCAATCCCATAGAAATAAAAGGAAGTGGCGTCAGTGTGCCAAAAGTAATTATCGTACCCCCGGTAATATAGAGGGCCGGGGGAAACTGGGATAGTTGGGCAGCAAGCTGGTGTCCCAGGTCTTCGTCCTCGGTCGCGTGAGTAACGATCATACCGGTTGCAGTGGCAATCATCAGGGCGGGAATCTGAGCGGCCAACCCGTCTCCTGCAGTTAAAATCACGTAGGTTCGAATAGAGCTAATCGGGTCCAGCCCGCGCTGAAGTACTCCAATTGCCCACCCCCCGAAACTGTTAACAATCAAAAGAATGATCCCCGCGGTTACATTTCCTTTGACAAATTTACTGGCACCATCCATGGACCCATAAAAATCAGCCTCATCCTTCAGGGCCTGACGTCGTTCATCGGCTTCTTCCTTAGTGATCGAGCCGGCCTGCAAATCAGCGTCAATGGCCATCTGTTTACCGGGCATAGAATCCAGAGTAAAACGGGCAGCGACCTCAGAAACTCGTGTAGTCCCACTGACAATAACCATGTACTGAATAATCATAATTATGGAAAAGATAATAATACCGACGATTACGTTACCTCCCATGACAAAGTTGCCAAAGGCGGTAATTACCCCCTGCACCCGGCTTGCCCCCCCGAGGAGAATATTCCTGGTTGTGGTTACGTTTAAAGCAAGACCAAACACAGTTTGAATCAACAGCAAACTGGGAAAAACAGAAAACTCCACGACTTCACTCATGTAAGCAACAGTGAGAATAGTCATTACGCCAAAACTGATGTTAACCACAATTAACAGGTTCATAATGAACCTGGGGATGGGAATAATCACCATCGTCACTACGGAGACAATACCTACTGGAAGGAGTAATTCCGTCTGCGGAAACAGGTCAACAAAAGTCTGTTTTTCTTTAGGCCGGGGCAAGGTCTAATTCCTCCACTTTCTGCTCCAGTTTCGCCGTTTCACTGCGGTCCACGTTCGTCCGATTCCGCTCAACCCAGGCCAGCACCGTAGCCACCGCGTCGTATAAAACAGGAGGAATTTCCCGGTCCAGTTCAAGCTGGCAGAGGGTACGCGCCAGGAGGGGGACCTCGTAGACGGGAATCCCGTGTTCGCGGGCCAATTGCTTAATTCGCTGGGCAAGCATATCTTCTCCCTTGGCTACAATTACCGGGGCTTCCATCTCGTACTCGTCGTATTTTAAGGCGACGGCATAATGGGTCGGGTTGGTGATTACAACGTCAGCTTCCGGAACTTCTTCTTCAATCCGCCGCTGCATAGCTTCTTGCATTTTTTCCTGTTGTTTCTTCTTGACCTGCGGATCTCCCTCGGCCTGTTTACGTTCGTCTTTCTTCTGCTCCGGAGTCATCTTCAAACTCTCCTCGTGCTGATACCACTGGAACCAGTAATCCGGGATACTGAGAATCAGGAGAATCAAAATTGTCTTCCAGATAATTTCAAAAGCCAGGCTGATAATTAGCTTGATCCCATGAAAAAGCGGCATGGTGATAATCAGCAAAATCGTGTCGTATTCAGAATAGATAACCTCGAGCGCAACCAGTCCCACGGCAATCAGCTTCACAATAGAGGTAAGTAAATTCCAGAGTACTTCCTTGGAAAAAGTTAGTTTGTCCAGCAAGGAGGGCATAGAAAACTTGAGGAAATCAAAGTCAAGCTGGAGCGGTTCAAGGGTAAATAGAAATCCCACCTGGGAAAGGTGGGAAATAATCCCGGCAACAAATCCCGCGGCCGCAACCGGTGAAGCAACTTTTACAACCATCCAGATGACGGTTCTAAATATCAAGGTAATATTTCCTTCGTCGACAGCGTGAAAAAGTTTCATGCTCATCATTTTTCTGGCAAACTGCTGGATCTGCCAGAACATCCAGCCCCCCCACAGCCAGATAACAAGAAACCCGGCCCCCATGACTAACGCATTGGCTAATTCTTCAGTGCGCGGAACCTGGCCCTCACTGCGCGCTTCACTACGACGCTTGGAAGATGGTTCCTCAGTGCGGCCCTCGTCTTCAGCGGAAGCAAAAAATTGTAGATCAAATTCCCGCGGATTTCGCTCCGCTGCCAGAGTTTGACCCTGAAGGCGGGATTGAATAAAATCAAGCATTATTTACCCGCCCCCCATAGCAAACAGAAGTTCGGCAAGCTGCCGGAAGGTTTCATCGAAAAAATGGCGGGCGGCAAATATAAAGGCCGGCAGAAGCATAACAAAAGTGAACTCTCCGATAAGGACTTTTAAACCAAACCCAAGGATCATTACGTTCATCTGGGGAACTAATTTGGAAAGCAGGCCCAGGGAAACAGTCATCAAAAAAACCATGCCTATCAGAGGTAAACCAATTAAAAAACCGTATTGAAAAACCTCGTCAAATTTACCAACCATTGTACTCTTTACCGGGCCCAAATGGATTGAATACACGGCTGGGATGTAGCGATAACTCTCGAACACGGCTTTAAGAACGAACTGGTGGCCCCGAAGTACCACAAAAACAATTGTCATCAGCAGAGTTTTTAGCTGAGAAATAATCGGAACACTGGTTTCAGCCAGGGGGTCAAAAACGTTAATTATTCCAAATCCCATCTGAATACTGTAAAACTGGCCGGAAACCTGGAAAATAGTAATAACTAACAGCACAAAAAAACCAATTACAAAACCAACAAAAAACTCTCCGGCGCCAACAACCATTAATTCGACAAAATTTGTTGGTGACGGCAACAGACCTCTGGCCACCAGCACGGGAAAAGAGACCAGAGTTAACAGCAACACAAAAATTCCTTTTACTTTAAAGGGCACCACTTCGCTACTGAGCACCGGAGCCATCACAAAAATGCCGGAGAGGCGCATCAAGAGGGCCAGAAATTCCCCAAAATGCCTGAACAGGTACTGGACGGCTTCCACTGTTTATCCACCACCCCCGACTATGATTAGATAGTCCCAGAGCCGCAGAGTAAAATGCATCAATCGTTGAATCAGCCAGGGGCCACCAAACATCAAGACAAGAATAAGTGCGGTAACCTTAGGGGCAAAGGTGATTGTTTGTTCCTGGATCTGGGTAGCAGTCTGAAACACACTGATAATCAGACCGACTACCATACCGGCTCCCAGCAGAGGCATGGAAATTGTAAGCGCATTCCACAACGCCATTTTGCCAATATCCATGGCCAGGTTTACAGTCATTCAAACTCACCCTCCATAAGTTTTCACTATGGATTCAGCAATTACTGACCAGCCGTCAACCAGCACGAAAAGCAAAATTTTAAAAGGCAATGAAATCATTACCGGGGGGAGCATCATCATCCCCATGGACATCAGAACACTGGCCGTGACCATGTCAATAACAACAAAAGGAATAAAAATCAGGACGCCCATCACAAAACCTCGCTTAATTTCGGTTAACATAAAGGAGGGGATTATTACCCAGATAGGGACGTCGGCCCGGGTATTCGGCTTGGGCAGCTCAGCAGTGTTGAGAAAAAAAGCAAGATCACTCTGCTCCGTGTTCCGCATCATGAAAGCCCGGATGGGAACAGCCGCTTCTTTCAAGGCCTCCACCTGGGTCAATTTTCCATTCATGTAAGGCTGAACGGCCCGGCTATTTACTTCCGAGATGGTCGGGGCCATTATGAAAAAAGTGAGAAACAACGCGAGACTGACCAGGACCTGGCGGGGCGGCATCCCCTGCAAAGAAAGAGCCCGGCCAACAAAAGTTAAAACAATTACAACCCGGGTAAAACAGGTAACCATCAGTATAATCCCGGGAGCTAATGAGAGTACTGTAATCAGGAAAATAAGCTGCATTGCCAGGCTTACTTCGCCTGAATTCTCGGCTCCTTCCACACCAATCTTGAGAGTCGGCATCCGGAAATCACCTTCAGCTGCGTAGGCCGAAGGTACCAGGAAGGTAAACATCAGTAAACCAATCAAAAACAGGTAAAATAATCGGTCAGTTTTCATTCTCCCGCGCCCTGCTGAAGGTTTTGAAGTTTATCTTTTAAATTCTCGAAAGAATCGGGATTTTGTTTTGACTTGAAGGAATGGCTGCCGCCGAGAAAACGGTTGAGAATACTGGAAAAATCACGGGATTGCTCGTTTTCTTTCTTTTCTTCAGAGGCAAGTTGTAACTCCTGGATAACATCCGGTTCAGTAATTTCACAAATTTTATTTATTGATTCCGAGGTAATACCGAGGACCATAAATTTTTTACCAATCTGGACTATTCGAAGGTACTGGTCACGGCTGAGCGGAAGGGTGGAATGGATTTGCATAAAATCATTATTAGTCCCGGCCAGCCCTGTTTTGCGAACCAGTTTCGCAATCCCCCAGATACAGAAACTGGCAATTGCAAGTCCACCGGCAATTTTAAGCAGAAACCAAAAAAAACCATCCCCGTAAAAATCGCCGGATTGATTTTGAATTTTTTGCTGAATTTTACCGGAAGCTGTGGTATCTGTTTGATCAGATAATTTTCCAAGGGGAGAGTTCATATACTTATCAGAGGAATAATTTTTTTCAGCACAGACAGGGTACAGAGGAAAGACCACGAGAAGTAGACAGAGGAGGAGAAAAGACAGGTAGGCACGATTCCCGGCTTCCATAACCGAATTCCCTTTCCATTCACAATCAAAATATAACTCTTTCCCTTCCCGACGATTCCCTTTCAGCTCTTTTAACTATAGCACTTATATAATATAAAACAAGGACAAAAAAAATGCAAACAGAGATTTCAAAATATATCTGCCATTACCGGGCACGTAAAACGTCCCAGGGGTTGACCGGCTCCTTAGCCCACATTATGCACGAAATACTATAATTTCGTGCATAATGTGTATCTACGATACAGCACTCAAGGCTGTATTAGCAAAT
>CAZVWJ010000049.1:0-19312 GCA_964631325.1 uncultured bacterium
GGACACTCCCCTGCGCGCGCGGAATCACAGCGAGCGGTAGCAACATGTGGATGATTTTTTGGGTCGACACTCCCCTGCGCGCTCGGAGTCACCCCCGGCGACCTCTTCGAGTTCCTCTTCGTCCATTTCTTCCGCCTTTTCGGCCAGCTCTTTAAGGAGAGACTCGACGTCCTCACGGCTAACGTCAATTTCCCGGTTGCCGGCAATCTCAAGGGCTTTATCGATGACCTCATCCTCGGACGCCAGGCCCTCGAATTCCTCCTGCAGGTCTTCGTTCTCACTGATCGTTTCGTATAGCTCTCGTGCGTCGTCAAGTGACATGGAAAATTCCTCCTCGGGAAATTTTAGTTAAAAGTTAAAAAGTTACCGATTAAAACCAACTCCATCTCTTCGTTACGACTTTACTATATGCGATCTTTCACCCCCATAATAGGTTTCGACAACATCTACATATTCCTGCTAATCGCGATCAGGGTTTGAAAGTTTGACTTCATCAAATCACTGCTGCCCGCGAAAGACTGATGATACTTATGTGTAAGGCTTTGCAGTGAAGTAGCTGATTGTTCGTCCAGGTGTTGCATCTTTTGTTCAAGCTGTCTCTGCAATCTTTCTCCTTCTATTGCACCAAGATAAAACACAATATCCGTGACGGGCATCGGTTTCGAGTCGGGGTTCCCCCCCAGTTGTTTTGTAGGTGGAAACTGTCCACCCGCCACCTGTTTGAGCTGCTCTTCGTCCAATTCCTCCTCTACTGCGGCAGCAAAATCAGTTAATAAATCACTTAATTCCTTTAAATCTTCTACCGCGACGTCAAAATCCCTGGCCTGGGCGGCGCGGGCCAGTTCTTCCAAATCCTCAGCATCAAAAAGCAGGTTCTGTAAATCCTCGTCTCCTTTTGCAGCTTCCAGGAAATTATTTAAACCCTGTTGGGACATGGAAAATTCCTCCTCGGGAAATTTTAGTTTCAAGTTTTCAGTTTCAAGTTCCAAGTTAAATTCAACTTCAAAAACATCAAAATCGTGTAAGCGGATCTAAAAGCTTTCTTTCACCTTCCGGTTTATTTGTGAAAAACATTGTTGCGTGTTGCGGGTTACGAGTTGCGAGTTTAAATCAAGACAACATCAACTTCAACCTGGATTCCGGGTCGCGTTTGCTACGCTCACTTGCCCGGAATGACGGGCGTTGTGTTCTGTTTTCCGGTACAAGCACCGGAATGACGAAATTATATATTTTCAAAACTGACCGGCTTGTTTCACCTGAACTTCGATTATGTCCTTATAACACGCGTTCTAATTTTTAGGTTTTAACACGGAACCCGAAACTCGAAACACGGAACATGGTTTATAGCCTCATCCCGGCATCACGCAATCACGATTTACGGGTTTCCCACGTCACCTCCATTTCCAATTGACCTCATTTGGCTCAAATTTTAGGGGATATTCACTATATTGGATTATTGTACTCATTAACAATCCATTCGGCGGTAGTCGCTCGATCCGGGTCGAAGCCATGTTTCTTCACATAGTCACTTCGAAAGTCATTAACAGCACGCTGAGTGTCATCACTATTCAGTTCAGCTATATAGCCTAATTTTTTCGGGCCGCCGCACCAGGCCAATTTATCAGCAAAAGATCCGTCCGAACTGACTTTATTGTCTGCCATAGTCAATGTGAGTTTGAATAATTCAGAAGTGATTCCGCCGGCAACATTCTCGAGTTGTTCCTCGGAAAGTTCATCTCCTTCCTCCTGCTCGACTGCCTTGTTCCTTGCTTCCTCGCGAAATACTTCAATGTCCTCAACCTCGACGTCGTAACCCTCTTCCCGGGCAATTTCGGCCTGCTTCTCGGTCGAGTCAGCCTCCTGCCACTTTTCATTCAAGCCCTCGTTATCCTTGTTATCCTCAAAAAAGTCTTTCAAATCTTGTTTCGACATGGAAATTTCCTCCTCGGGAAATTTTAGTTTCAAGTTTTCAGATGAATTAAAAAACAACAAAACTCACGCAAATAAATCAGTAAGCTGACTTTCACCTCCACTTTATTTATAAAAAATCATTGCTGCGCGTTGCAGGTTGTAATCAAGACCAAATCTAACTCAAAGTCAAAATGGATTCCAGAGTTCCTGGTTCCTTGTTTCAAGTTAAAATTAACCCCAAATTCAAACTTGGATTCCGGAGTCAAGCCCCGGAATGACGAACATAAAAAGACTGTCATTGCCGTCCATCAATCCATCTTATCTTTTCGATTTCTGCCCGTCATTGCCGGGCTTGACCCGGCAATCCATCTTGTCTTTTTCTTTTCAGTTTTTTGATTTTTGCGGTCTCACTTTCCCACTAAATCAGTGTAGATTCGTGTGATCCGTGGACCAGGCTTTCAAACCTGACTTTGAATTTGATGCTGCCTCATTACCTCATCCCGGCATCACGCAATCACGATTCACGGGTTTCCCTCGTCCCTTCGTCACTCAGTCACTTCGTCCCGGTTTGCCTCAATCCCTCAATCACTTAATTACTCAATAACTCATCCACTCACTATATATAAAAGACGAAAAAACCGATCTGTCCATATTTATCGATCACAAATCAATAGTTTTCAGTTTCAAGTTTAAAGTTTCAAGTTAAAATCAAAATCTCAATTAACAGATCACCGCGGGTTAAAATCAACCTCAAATTCAAAATGGATTCCGGGGTCAAGCCCCGGAATGACAAGTGAAGTATTCTGGATTCCAGGGTCAAGTCCCGGAATAACGACCGCAAAATTCCGTTATTTTTATAGAGCAATTAATTATAATTTGCTTGAGCGTTTTCAAAATACAGGCGGATATCGCCTCGAGGGGTGTAGATTGTATTTCGTCCTTCCCGGGAACGTTCTAATAATTTCATCTTATGGAATTCTGTTAAATAATTGGTAAATGCCTGGGGACTGTTCAAGTCAAAATTCTCGTAATCCCGCGGCTGGACTTCACCCTGTTCTACAATTTGCTGAAGAACTTCCCACTTGCGCTCGCTCAGCTCGTAATTTTCAACTTCTTCACGAACAATTTCCTGCAGGGCGGCAAACGCTAAATCTTCCTCAATTCCACCGGCAGTGACAAGTTTTTGAGCAACAGTTCGAGCGATACCATTCGCACGGTTAAGAATGTATCTTATCTCCCCGCCGCTGGCTTCATATAACACGTCAATCGCCTGATCCGGAACCGGGCTTCTGACTTCCGGATTGACTCGATATTTTTTTACCCGCCTGGCGAGCACTTCGTGAACCTGTTTTTTTGTAAGAGCTCCCAGTTGGACAGGGTTACCGGTTATTTTTTCACTAATCCGTCGATGCGCCCGGCTGCTTGCTAAAGACTGCCGCAAACCGATTGGACCCGACATCACAAAAAGATAGGGTTTTCTTTCCAGGATAGTATCCCGCAAGTCATGAAGTAAACCAAAAAAGTGTTCCTCGTCTGTATTATCCAGGTTATTCAACAATATAACTATTTTTTCGAACGAAGCCTCGCGGGCAAGTCTGGCAGCCGTATCCAGCAAATCCTGCAGTGACTGGAGGGGGATATCTGCCGGTTCTGAAGATGTGGCACTTTTACCACCACTGGCCCCAAAACCAAATACAGTTCCTCCGGCGGACCAGTTGTGGATGAGAACTTTTCGCGTATATCTATCTAATTCTTTAAAATCCTCGGAAGTGGCGATGTCTTTTTCATTAAGTTTAAGTGCTTTTAACGTGGTTGTGATTATAGATAACACAAGCTCCCGGGGGCCCATATCATCTACAATTTCAACTAACGACGTGCTGGGCAAGATTTGAGGTAACTCCTCGTTCTGACTGACCTGGTATTGAGTTTGATTGATAAAGGTGGTTTTTCCACAACCGATTGCCCCTTCAACAACCACTGCTCCCGCCTCTTCACTCGCTAAAAAATCACCCAGTTCTTTTTCTTCCTCTTTTCGACGGACATATAAGGACGCATCTTCGTCCGTAGGTCGCAGATGTTCGGTATGGTAAGGATTCTTGGAAAACCCATAATCCTTCCAGATGTTCCGTATTTCGGTCATTGTAAAGCCCCTTCTTGCGTTTTAGCTTTATAAACCTAAATCTACTTTATAAAACTTTAAATAGTTTATCAATGATTGCCCGGGAAATTTACTTTACTCTTATAAATACCGGGGGCCGGAAGCATGGCTTACGCAGTTTCTGGTTCCTTGTTTCTCGTTACTGGTTAAATTCAAACTCAAAGTCAACCTGGATTCCGGGGTCAAGCCCCGGAATGACAAACATAAAAAAACGTCATTGCCGTCCAGCACTCAATCGGGGGATTACTGAAAAGTCTCCGAGTTCCTACTTACAGCGCCCGATTGAGTGCTGGACGATCCGGCAATCTATTTTGACTTTCCGTTTTTCGCAGGTCATTGCCGGCCCCCGAGGCGGCAATCCATTTTGACTTTCGCTTCTTGATTTTGTTTTTAACGGTCTTACTTTTTCACTTTCACACTAAATCAGTGACGATTCGTGCGATCCGTGGACCGGGCTTTTGACCCTGTTTTTGAATTTGAAGCTGCCTCATCACCTCATCCCGGCATCACGCAATCACGATTTACGGGTTTCCCTCGTCCCTTCGTCACTCAGTCACTTCTTCACTTTCCATCTCCACCGGCACCAGTTTTCCGTCCTTGAGTCGAAGCAGTTCCAGGGGGTTGCCAACCAGGGCGCCATTATCGTCAAAATTGTATTTGCCGGTCACTCCCGACCAGTTTTCAAGCTGACGGAGTTCGGAAGCCAACTTCTCAGGTAGAGGATTTTTTGCGCGCCGGACAGCTTCAGCCAGCAGATTAACGGCGTCGTAACCCTGGGCCGCCCAGGCGTCGGGGTTTCCACCGTAACAGTCCCGAAAACGGCGGACAAATTGCTCGGATTGCTTGGTTTTTAGATTTACGTGGTAGGGTTCAAGAAGCACAGTATTGTTAGCTGCGGTGCCCGCTTCCGCCCAGAGGCGGGCGGCATCCAGGCCATCGCCGGCCACAAGCGGCAGGTTCAAATCCTTCTGACGGGCTAATTTTATAAATTTAACCGCCTCCTCAGTCCCCCCCGGAAAAGCGACCGCGTCAACTTCATATCTTTTCCAGTGTTCAATAACCTGAACAAAAAAATCATCACCGACTTCGCCCGGCGAATAGGAATACCTATCTCCAACAGCAAGCCCCAGCTCGCGCGCTCTTGTTTGAATTGAGTTGGCCAGGCCCCGGCCATACCTCGATTCCTCGTACAAAATTCCCAGTTCTTTGTACCCCTGATTTTGCATATAACGGGCCAGTAGATCACCGTTACGGTTGTCGTTGGCGATAGAACTGAAAACAAGATCGTAACCACGAGAAGTAATTTCAGGGCTGGATGAGCCGGGCGTAAGCATCAGCAGACCATTGAGCTGGTAGATGGTGGAAGCGGGCAACGAGACGTAAGAATTATAATGGCCGATAACCGCGAATACTTCCGGATTGTCGGCATACTGCTGAGCGATAAACCGGCCCCGGGTAACATCACGCTGATCATCTTTGTAGATTATTTTTATTTTCCGGCCATCCACTCCCCCGTTTTTATTTATCCGGTCGACGGCAAGCTCAACCCCCTCCTGAAATTTGCTGTCAACCGCAGAAAAAGGCCAGGCAACACCGAAAGTTATCGGTTGGTCGGGATTTTTGGCCAGCTCTTTGCGCCGGCTTTCGGTGTCTTCAAGGTATCCGCAGCCGGAGAGTAATAGAAGGGACAAGAAAATGCAGGCAAGAAATGCAAACAAAAGCGTCCGGGGAATATTTTGTGTTTTTGTAGCGTCAAAAATCATCATAATTTCCGCCTCCGTGATTACCAGAGGCAAAGCCTCTGGAGTTCCTGGTTCCTTGTTCCTCGTTACTGGTTAAATCAACTTCAAAATCAAAATGGATTCCGGTGGCAAGCCCCGGAATGACAATCTTGTAGACCTGGATTACAGGTCGTACTCACTTCGTTTATTTGTTCGGAATGATCGGTACTTTTTGGCGTAAACAGGGAACACGGAACATGGTTTATAGCCTCATCCCGGCATCACACAATCACGATTTACGGGTTTCCCTCGTCCCTTCGTCACTCAGTCACTTCGTCCCCGTTTCACGCCAGCTGGCGTTTGGCCAGGTTGTAGAAGGCGCCCTCTGCTTCCATCAGTTCCGAGTAATCACCGGTTTCCGTGATTTTGCCCTCCTCAACTACGTATATTTTGTCGGCCTCCCGGATGGTGCTCAGACGATGAGCAATTACAATCCGGGTCGCATCCAGGCCGTTCAAACTTTCAGTGACCGTTTTCTGGGTCTTGTTGTCCAGGGCGCTGGTCGCCTCGTCGAAGAAAACCACCCGGGGCTTGTGGACCAGGGCCCGGGCAATCAGCAAACGCTGGCGTTGACCGCCGGAGAGTGTGCCTCCGCCCTCGGAGACGTGGGTATCCATGCCCATCGGCATCTCCTCTATCTCCTCGGCCAGTCCGCACATCCGGGCCGCCTCCCAGGCGTCGTCCCGGGTAAAGGGACGGGCCCCAACAATATTTTTAAAGATACTGCCGGTCTGGACTTCGGCGTCCTGCATCACCACCCCGATCTGGCGACGGACCGCCCTCAGATTGAGCTTGGCCAGGTCCATACCGTCAATATAAATCGAACCGGATTCCGGCCGTTCAAAACCCAAAATCAGGCGCATCAAAGTGGATTTTCCCGAACCCGAGGGACCGACCAAAGAAACCATTTGCCCCGGTTCAACCGCCAGGGAGACATCCTCGAGAACCAGGGGCTCGGATTCCTCGTAGCGAAAATCAACCCCCTGCATTTCTATGGATCCTTCCAGCTCGCCGGGCTGACGGCTTTCCCGATCCACTTCCGGAGTAGTCTCCATAATTGGCCGGGCCCGCTCGTAGAGCGGGACTATCTTAACCAATCCAACCACGGTGCTGGCCATGCTTAAACCGGCTGAGAAGAACTGGCCAAAGGCGGACATAAAGGCCAGGAAACTACCGGTGGTTAACCCGGGAGAATCAGGGGTGATGAGATAAAAGGCAACCACGCCAAAAATTAATACTTTCCCGAATTGCTGAAAAACCGCGTCAAAAACCCCCTGTAAGTTGCCGATGCGTCCGGCCCGGAAGGAATACTTCCGTTTTTCCGTAAAGATATCGGCCCAGCGGGAAAAAGCCCGTTCTTCGGCCCCGGCAACCCTTATTTTAGAAATCCCGCGGATCAACTCCAGGACCCGGCTGGAGAGTTCCCCGCCCAGCTCCAGCATTTCCCGGTTATATTTAATTTTGAAATAACTGAAGATCCCCATGAGAATAATGGCAACCAGGGTCAATCCCGAAGCCAGCAGGGCTAAAATTGGACTGTAATAAAAAAGCAGGAAAAAACTAAAAATAGAAAAAACACCGGAGAGTATGGTGGTCAGGGTGGCCCCGGAAAGCGCCTGACGGATGGCCATAATCCCACCGGCCCGCTGGGCCAGATCACCAACCTTGTACTCGGAGAAAAAGGGCATCGGAAGATTTAACAGCCGGTCCCAGACAGCGGGCTGCAGCCGACCCTGCATCTTTCCTTCGGCGGAAAGCAGAGCGAAATTACGGGTAAGATCAAAAAGGGTGCTGGCCACGGCGGCCACAAACAGGCCCCCAATAAAAACAACCAGGCGACCGCGCTGGGCCCCGGGAATAATTTCGTCAAACATAAATCCGGTAATAATTGGCGTAAGCATCCCCAGCAAGCCACCGGCGGCCCCCATCAGCAGAAGCAGAAAAAACTGTTTTTTTAATCCGGCCGCGGAAAATTTTAATAAATCCCAGCCGGTCAACTCTTTGTCCGGCAGGGCCCGGTAAAGCATGGCGGCGGAGGTTTTAAGTTCACCGGCCACTTCTTTGTCCACGGTCCGGTAGGATTTATCCTCGGGGTCGTAGAGTTCATAGGTTTCATCCCCCTGAGGAATCAGAGCCACCGGCTCCCCGGTTTCACTTTTATAAGCAACAAGCGGCCCACTGTCAGTTTCCCACCAGTCCCCTTCCAGCCGAACCCGCCGGGTTCGGAAGGCGGACTGGCGCGCCAAAACCGAGAGCGGTTCATCCCGGGATTGTTCGAACATTTCCTCGGTATCCCCGGGCAACCCGAGGTTCATATCCAAGGTTTCATTTAGGACCGCACAGGCTTCGACCAGCGGGTGCAAGCCCGTTTCAATTCGCGCATGAGGGGCCTGCAGACCGGGCTGGAGAATTGAAGCCAGCTGGCGCAGAGCACTTTTACTTGCCTGGCGGTCCTGCTCGCGTTTTTCTTTCCGACGCTCTTTCTCCCGCGAGCGCCTATCTCCCATATTCTTAACCTGTCCCCGCAGAATCAGGGAGTGAAAAACATCAAATATTTTATTGCTGGAATGTTCCTCGAGAACAGCCTGGGTGGAAAAAGTTTCCACCTGCAGAGCTTCCTCACAACTCGCCCAGGAGGACGGAGTCAAGGGAAATAAATCGCCGGCCTCAAGTTCCGGCAGATCAGCTCGGCCAAGATATTGGGCCGAACCGGAGCTCCGGATCCAGACTACTTCTTCCAGGGGGTGCAGGGGCCGGTCGGGGTCAGACTCCAGAGTTGACGCCGGGACCAGGCTGATAAATTTCCGGGGGGGCTGTTTCAACGTTATCGCTTCCGTGCAGGCAGTCAGCCAGGAATCAAATATTTTCGCCAGCCGGGCGCTGTAATTGCCCGCTTCTATTATTTTTTTCAGCTCAATTGCCGAAAGAAAAACGGCTTCAGTGCCGGTCTTACCGACAGCCCGCAGTTTGAGTCCGGCGGGAACCCGGGCGGGGGCAATTGCCAGCAGGCCTTCGCCCCGTTCCTGGCGACAGAAATGCTGGCGTTCATAAATATCTTCTTTTTCCCGTTCAAGAACAGTAAAAACGTCAACTTTCCCCTCGGTAACCACCCAGAGACCAGCTTGCTTCTGAACCAGATCAAGCGGCTTATTGCCGCTGAGCTGACACTTTTCGCCCCGTTCTTCTAAAAGCTGTTCAAACGAAACAGTTTCTTCACTCATTGTTGCTCCTCCTCGGTCCCGGAAACTTCAAGGTCGCTCTGAAGGAGCTCGGCGTAATGTCCGCCTTCTTCATAAAGCTGTTCGTGGGTTCCCCGCTCCACTATATTACCTTTATCCAGAACAATTATTTCATCACAGTCGCGGATAGTGCTCAACCGGTGGGCGACAATGACGCAGGTACAACCGCGGCGCCGGATATTATCGTCAATTTCCGCCTCGGTAGTCGGGTCCAGGGCGCTGGTCGCCTCGTCGAGGACAAGGAGGTTTGGATTGCAGACCAAAGCCCGGGCAATCTCCAGGCGCTGGCGCTGGCCACCGGAAAAGTTTTTACCATCCTCGTCAAGGGAACTGTCGTAGCCCTCCGGCCGGGCGGCAATAACATCGTGAATCCGCGCATCCTTCGTAGCCCGGATAATGCGGCGGTCGGGAACCGTGTCATCCCACAGGGTCAGATTTTCACGGATAGTCCCCGCAAACAGATTAATTTCCTGGTCAACAAAGGATAAGGATTCGTTTAAGCTCTGCCGGGGGTGTTCTTCCCGGGGACGGCCGTCAAACAGGATTTCACCGGACCAGGGCTGAAGCAGACCCGTGATTAGCTTGGCCAGGGTTGATTTACCACACCCGGAGGCCCCGACCAGGGCCACCCGCATTCCCGGCTCAAGGTCAAGAGAAAAATCCTCAATTAGCGGCTCATCCAGGGGATTGTAACCAAATTTAAGATTATTTACCTCCAGCCGGCCCGAGAGGTTCAGCTCCTCTTCACCTTCAGTCCGGGTATCATTTTCAAAGACCGGGTCCCGGTCGTAGCGCAACACGTCCTCCAGTCGCTCAAGGTCGCCCCGGGCTTCCTGGAGCTGGGCGCCGAAATTAACCAATTGTTTAACGGGGGCCAGAAAACTGCCGGACAAAGACTGGAAGGCCACCAGCATCCCCATCGTCAGCTCACCCTCCATAACCCGCAAGCCACCGATGCCAAGGATAAAAGCCATGGCCAGGGATTTTAGCAGGCCGGGAACCACGTTCAATTTTTTGGTCATAATGGACAGATGCTGGGACTGGTTGACCACGCTTGCAAAACGCCCCGAACAGGTGGAAAAAAAATCATCCTCGCCCCCCGAAGACTTGAGAGTCTCAATCGACTTCAGCCCGCTCATGACCTCGCCCTGGAGCTTGCCCTGGTCCTTCTGCAGGCGCCTGTTGGCATCCTCCCGGAGCCGGGAGACGTAACGCAGGGCAATAATGTCAATCGCCGAGGCAAGAATAACGATCAGGGTCAAAACCACGTCGTAGTAGAACATCAAGGCCCCGTAGAATACAACCATGACCAGGCTGATTATATTGGAAGTGAACTGACCGGTAACAATGCCTGAAATTTTATCATTTATTCCCACCCGGGAGGAAATATCGCCGGCATAACGCTGTTCGAAAAAATCAACCGGCAGCCGGAGAACGTGCCAGAGAAAACGGCCACTTTCGGAAAGGGCCACCTTGGTGTTCATTCGCAGCAGATAATGTTTTTGCAGCCAGGTTAAAGCCGCCTGAACCAGGCCCGTGAAAAACATAAAAGCCAGCAGTGGTTTGAGCCAGCTTTCCAGGTTTTCAACCAGATAATAGTCAACAAAAATTCGGGAAAAAATCGGAGTTATCAGGCCCGGGATTACCAATAATAACCCGGCGAGCACGGTCATTAACAGGCCCGTCTTGACGCCGGCCAATCGATCAACCAATGCCCCGAAGACGCTGTGGCGCTCGCCTCCCTCTTCGAAATCTTCAGTTGGCTCAAAAGTAAGCACAACTCCGGTGAACGACTTCTTTAATTTTTCCCAGCTGACAGTTTTTGGTCCACTGGCCGGGTCATTCAGGTAAACCTCACCGTTTTTAATCCCTTCAAGAACAACAAAATGGTTGAAATTCCAGAAAAGAATAACCGGGAAGTCCAGCTCCAGCAGATCTTCGGGCTGTTTTTTATAGCCGTGACATTCCAGGTCATATTTGCGGGCCGCCTTGAGCATATTGCTGGCCTTGGAACCGTCCCGGGAAACTCCACAGTCAATTCGCAGCCGTTCGAGGGGAACCGTCCGCCCGTAATAGCCAAGGACTGAACCTAAAGCGGCGGCTCCACATTCAACGGCTTCCATCTGGAGAACAGTGGGCGTCTTAACCCGTCTATTTACCTTTTCGTGGGGCTCTTTTTCTCCCCCGAACAGCCAGCCAAAGTCCATCCTTTAAACTCCCAGGAACTCTCTGATTTTGGGAATCACCAGGTTAATCGGCGGCTGGCGATCCACGGTAATTTTGACCCGGGCCATTGTACCCGGAGTAACCCTGGTCGGGGGGCCGGCGGAAGACCAGCGGTAATCACCAACATTTTGCGCGTCAGGAACCAGGGAGACAAAAACCTGGATAGGAGCGGCCCGTTTGGAGAACTGCTGGACAAGCCTTTCGTTGTCCACCACCTGGAGGATGGCCTGCCGGGAGACGGGGAACTCGGAGACGGACTTTACCTTGCCCAGCATAAACCCGAATTTTTCCTGTTCGACTGTCTCCGGAGAAATTTTTACATCCATTCCCTGTTGGACTTTTTTTCCCTGGCCGGGCGAAACGTAAGCAACCAGCTCGAGGTCCTGGATGGTTCGCCCGATGAATTTCACGGTCAACAGTGACTGCCCCTGTTGAATCAAATCACCGGCGGAAAATTTCAATTCCAGCACCCGTCCGGCCTGCGGGGCGGTGATCCGGCGCGTTTCTTCGAATTGATTTAGCAAGGTGTCCAGTTTCTGACGGGTCTGGTTGATTTTGACGTCCTGGGCGTTAAGTTTCTGTTTCATTTCATTTTTTAGCTGTACCTTTTTCACATTCAGGTTCGTGCTGTCCGATTTTGCCTGCCCGATCCGGTCCTCGAGCTGGTCAATTTGTTGCTTTTTAGCCAGCAGTTGCTGACGGTTAATCAGACCGTCTTCATACAATTCCCGCCGGGATTGAAGAATTTCTCGATTGTTTTTTAGCTGTTCTCTCAGGTTATTAATCTGCCGGGTCAGTTGCTGGCGCTGTTCTTTAATATATTTCATCTGGTCGGCAAGTGATTTGGTCTGGAACTGTTTTATCATCGCCCGAGTTTTTTTCTGCAGCTCAAGCTGCTGGCGAATATTTTTTATTTTGTCCCGAAGCTCCGGCTGATTGAGATAAGCAACGACATCACCCTGTTCAACCCGGTCGCCGGACCGGACGGTAATTTCAGCAATCTGTCCCGTGGCCGGGGTTGTAATATCCTGGACACCACCCGATTTAACGTAAACCCCGATAGCAGTAACATCAGTTGGTATAGACCCGTAAATTCCCCAGAGAACGGTGGTAATTACGACCACCGCCAGCCCGGCCAGGGCAAACCAGCCCTTCGGGCCGGTAATCTGCATCAATTTATCCAGTTCATCCGGTGAGGCCAGCTCTTCAAGCGCCTCCTCCCGATACATTGAATCAGCCATGGTTTATTCTCCTCCCGAAGGCAAAGCCTTCGTGGTTGCGAGTTGCGCGTTACGGGTTACGAGTTGGCACGGGGGCCAACAGTTTCAAGTTTTTTAGTTTAAAGTTACAAGTTGACCAAAAGCGGAACTTCTTAAGTTTATCGTTGAGTAAAATCAGTGTCGATTCGTACGATCCGTGGACCGGGCGTTTAAACTTGATTTTGAATTTGAAGCTACCTAATCACCTCATCACGGCATCACGCAATCACGATTTACGGGGTTCCCTCGTCCCTTCGTCACTGGTTTTTACAACTCAATCTCTTAATCTCTAATTGCAAATCCAGTCCCCTCGTCCCGGTTTTACTCAATTACTTTCCATCTCTCCAAATTCCATCGATAAAATTTGTTCTGCCGAAACAGTGTAAATTCCGTTTTCTTTTGTCAACAATCGACCCGTCTGAAACCTCAGTTCCACCAGGGCGTTCACAAGCTGGCGGCGGGCTTCGACTAAATTACCGGCGGCCCCTGTCAACTTCTCCTCGGTGTTAATCACGTCGAGAACCGTGGCCATTCCCATCTGATGTTTTCGACGTTCGGCCTCCAGAGTTTCGCGGTAATAGCCCATGGACTTCTTCGTTTGCCGGTAGGACTTCAGCCGGGCGCGCAGGTTATCAAACGCAATCCGAACTTTTGTCTTGATCTGACGTTGAAGTTGTTCCCGGCGGGTAAGCTGCTGTTCAAGCAGGGACTGGCTTTGTTCGTAATTACCTTCGGCCCGGTTATTACCAACCGGCCAGCTATAAGTTAATTGGCCGGTTACGTTCAGCCCGGACTCTTCCTCCCCGTAAACGTCGTAATACAGGTCACTGTTGTCCTCTTGCCGGCCACTCTTGTAAAAAAGGTCAACCTCCAGGTCAAGCGGGTTGGAGAGGTGGTTCTCGGCTTTAGCCAACCGATTGCGGGCGGCCTCTATTTTATTTTCCCGGGCCTGGTAATCAAAACGACGAGCCAGGGCTTTTTGAACCAGTTGCTGTAAATTTTGTTCGGATATTTTCGTGTCGTAACTTATTTTTTTAAAAATATTTTCAGGCGCCGGTAGTTGACTGATTTTTTCCTCGTCCAGACCGATTGCCAGCCCGAGAGCACTGCGGGCCTCATTTACCTGCTGGCGGGCTGAAATAAGTTGGGAACGTTTATTTGCCCGGCTGGCCTGCAGGGGAGCAAGGTCGGACTCCGGGATTTCATCTTTTTCAACCAATTTTTTCGTGGCTTCGTAAAGTTCCCTGATCCGGTCCAGTGAACCACGGCGAATTTCAACCTGGCGCAGGCTCGCCAGGTAGTTTGAATAAGCCGTCGTAACTTCCTTCAGGCTGTTAGCAGTGCGATGGATTAAGTTTTTTTCAGCACTTGCAAACTCCGCCCGGGCCCTCCGTTGCTCGGCCCCGACTGCTTCCACGCCAAAATTCCTGGTCAGGGGTTGTTTAACTTTGAACCCGGCTTTTCCGCTATAACCTACTATCTCAGTATTGGTCAACGGGTCGACCTGTTCGGCTTTTTGAGCACTGGCATAGGGGGAAAGCACGGTCCCGGTGAGAAATTTTTGTCCCAGCCCGAGCTGATAACCGGTCACTTTTACGGGGTCTTCGGAATTATACTGTTCAAATTCACGGCTTCCGGAAAGGGTCGAATTAAAATTTAAATCGAATTGACCGTGGGCACTGCGATAAGCGCCCCGGCGCTGACTGACCACCTGGCGCTGGAGCTGAATCTGAGTGTTTTTTTCGAGGGTACGACTCAGCACTGACTCCAGGGAAATTTTTTGCTTGGAATCCAGGGAGCTGTTTTTTAAATCTCCTGCAGTTTTGACCCGGGGTTGAGAGTGGAGCACTCCCGCCCCCAGGGTCACAAGTAAAAAAAAGTAACTGAAGAATATTATGACCTTATTCCTTAAAATAACCAAAGTGACCCTTTCTGTTTCCTGTTATTACCGTTTTCAAGGTACCAATCCATCCCCCCGACAAAACTTAATTTAGAAAAAGTATAGCAACCGAGGACGGTAATAAAAGTATTTTTATCCCCTTACCTCCATAAAACAGCCCTTGCCGACCATAAAAATCAGTCCACGCACCAACCAAACAAGAACGTCATTGCCGGATTCAGAACCAGCCTAAAAGCCAGCCCAAACAAAATCGTCATTGCCGGACTCCGATCCGGCAATCCATTTTGACCTTACAGTTTTGATTTTAACGGTTTTACTTTCCCCACTTTCACACTAAATCAGCATCGATTCGTGCGATCCGTGAACCAGACTATTGAACCTGGTTTTGAATTTGATGCTGTCTCATTACCTCATCACGGACTCACGTAATCACGGTTTACGAGATTCCTTACGTCCCCTGTCACTATTTACCCGAAAATGACAAACGTAGCCTGACCCTATTTTCAAAACACAGTGCATAAACCGGGAAATTTGGTATTAACTACTATGATGTGACAATCATCTCCAGTCGATCGGCGACCACCGGCGACATCTTCGAGTTCCTCCTCGTCCATTTCCTCGGCCTTTTCGGCCAGCTCCTCAAAAAGGGCCTCGATGTCCTCACGGCTAACGTCAATTCCCCGGTTGTCGGCAATCTCAAGGGCTTTATCGATCACCGTTTCCTCGGACTCTAGCCCTTCAAATTCCTCCTGCAGGTCCTTGTTCTCACCAATTTCCTCGTAAAGTTCACGTGCCTCGTCTAATGACATGGAAATTTCCTCCTTTGGGAAATTTAATTTCAAGTTTAAAGTTTTCAGTTAAATCCAACTTCAAAATCTCAATTGACAGGATGAACAAGATTTACTGGATTGATTCAAAAATCAAGTCCCTCTGTTCTCACTCAGGTAAATTGCACTGAGCCCAGGGGACCGCACCCTTAATAACTGATTTTATATAGGGACCAATCGTGTCGTGATCAATACAATCTTCTCCGCCGGCTACTTTTTCTAATTCCTCCTCGTCCATTTCACTGGCCTTTTCACTCAGTTGCTGGATATAATCCTTGATCTCACTTTGGGTGACTTCAAACCCTTTTTGCCGGGCAATCTCAAGCATCCCCTTGAATAACTCTTCTTCGGATTCAAGCTTTTTAAGCTCCTTCTGAAGCTCCTCATCCTCGGCAATTGTTTCATACAATTTTTTAGCTTCTTCCATCGACATAACAAATCAGCCTCCTGTGGAGAGTAAATGTGCGAAAGTTAAAAATAAAATCAACTTCAAAATCTAAAAACTAAGTTGAGTATTAATTCATCCTTTTTTCTCGCATTAAGGGCGCTGGCACTTTGCCACGTGGATTTGGCAGAAGGGGAATCCCGGTATATAGACCGGAATTCCCCCGCCAAAAGACTTAAATTTCCAGTCGTCTGTAATTACCACTCCACACAAACAAGAGTCCAGGCCAGATCTACTTTCCCGCCGCCGGCCACGTTTTCGAGGGCTTCTTCACCAAGTTCCTCGGATTTTTCGGCCAGCTCATCCATCAGCTCTTCGAGGTCCGCCCGGCTGACATCAAACCCCTTTTCACTGGCTATCTCAAGGGCCTTATCCAGGACCGATTCCCTGGACTCAAGATCTTTAAAATGTTCTTTCAGCTTATCGTCTTCCACGATAACCTTCTGAAACTTTTTTGCTTCTTCCATCGACATAACAAATCAACCTCCTGTAAAGTGTAAAAGTGCATAAAGTTAAAATGTTGCGCGTTGCGAGTTAAATTTAGTCAACTAACTATGGTCGATTCCCACTTTTTTTCGTCCGCCCTTCACTTCGTAACCTCGTCAGGTAACTGTTCATTATATATAAAGGACGAAAAATGCTAACTGTCCATAGTTATCGATCTAAGATCGATAGTTTTCAGTTTCAAGTTTAAAGTTTCAAGTTAAAACCAACGTCAAATTCAAACTGGATTCCGGGGTCAAGCCCCGGAATGACGAACATAAAAAGGGGCGTCATTACCGTCCAGGTTGTTTTTCCGGTTTTCTATCACAGATTTTCTACGGTCTCATCATTAAGAACAGCACCAACAAAATGACTATGCTTCACAACCCACTTCGCTGTGGTGTGTATGTCCGGCACGGAACCGTGGTAATTAATGTACTCTTCACGAAAACCATGTATTTCTTCTTCAAGCCGACGATTGTCGCTGTGTTCCGAAAGCGCTTGTCTAAGCCTTTGTTCTCCCCGCTTGGTGAAGCCAGCGATAGGGGCGAGTTTCAAAATTTCATCCTGCAGGAGATCGGACATTCCACCGGCTACCTGCTCCAACTGGTCGTCGCTGAGTTCCTGTTCTTCCTGAGACATGATAAATCTACCTCCAAATTTATAATATGTTTTAACCCTATCACTCACAGTTAAACTTGAAATATCTTAAAACCATTTATCACTGTAATCATGAACGATCCACTTAGCTGTTTCCATAAGATCTGGCACCTCCCCATGCTCGTCAATGTATTTTTCTCTGTGCTCATAAATTGCAAGGTTAAATTCTCTGGAATTTTTTTTATTCCTAAGCTTTGTCATTAAACTCCTTACGTAGACCGGGCTATCGAAACAAGCTACAGCCGCTATATTGTCCCATAATTTATCAGAAACTCCGCCGGCAACGTTCTCGAGCTGTTCCTCGGAAAGTTCGCCGTCCCCTTCGGGGTCGCCCTCTGCTTCCTCCAAATAGGATTCGATGTCTTCAGCCTCGACGTCGTAGCCCTCTTCCCGGGCAATTTCGGCCTGCTCCTCCGGAGAGCCAGCCTCCACCCAGCTATTAATTACACTCTCGTTATCCTTTTTCCCCTCGAAAAATTCTTCCAGGTCCTGTTTCGACATGAAAATTTCCTCCTCGGGAAATTTTAGTTTCAAGTTTCCAGTTAAAACCAGCTACAAATTCAAAAACAGAAAATATCATACGAGCTAACTTTCACCTCCGCTTTATTTATGAAAAAACATTGCTCGTTACGAGCTTCTTTCGCCTTAAAGTTTCTCAGTCAATTCGTTGCTAGTTTACTCAAAATTTTAATTGCTTAGTTATTCAATTAATTCTTAACTCATTCTATATAAAGAACAAAAAATCCAATCTGTCCATAGTTATCGATCTGAGGTCGATAATTTCAGTTTCAAGTTCAAAGTTTCAAGTTAAAATCAACTTCAAAATCTCAATTAACAGGATGAACAGGATTAGCTGGATTGGTTTCAAAAATATAAAACTTCTGTTTTTTTACCCTGTCGATCCTGTTAATCCCGTCCAATGGTTTTGTCGAAGTTCCTGGTTCCTTGTTGCTCGTTGCTGGTTAAAACCAACGTCAAATTCAAACTGGATTCCGGGGTCAAGCCCCGGAATGACGAGCATAAAAAAGACTGTCATTGCCAGCCCCCGAGCCGGCAATCCAAGTTGATTTTGACTGTCTGCTGTAATTCAAATTCAACCTGAAAGTCTGGGGGCGAGGTCCGAAATGGCAAACGTAAATTTCTGTAGTCCAATGGCTATTCCTCGGGATCCGGTGGACTGTCTTCCTCCTCTTGCGGGCCGGTCAGGCCGCCGGCCACGTCCTCGAGTTGGTCCGGGGACAGCCGCTCGCTACCAGTAGATTTTTGCTGGCGTTCGGCCAACGCTTCGAGCAGGCGTTTCCTGCCCCGTCGGTACTCGTCCACCCGCTCCTCACCGGTCTCTAACTCCCGGGGACCACCGGCCGGCAGGGCTGTTTCTTCCAGGGAGCCAAAACAGGAGAGCAGGTCAGCTTCCGGCAGGTTAACCTGGCACCAGCCCTGCAGGTAAAGGTCATAGCCAAGCGGATTGTCCTCCCCTGCAAAAACCAGGTCAGCGTGGTCTTCCCGGCAGAACTCAAACCGAACCGAAAGCGGCGCCAGCCGCCAGGTTGAGTTCTCCGGCCCCCGCTCCAAAACAACCACCAGCAGCTTACCGCCCGCTTCCTCTGAATAAACGGTCCACACCTGGCCGGGCCGGACGCTATCCGGTTGTTCGGGTTCTCTTATTTTTACCTGTATGTCCTCAAAATAAGAACTTAAATCTGAAATAGGAATTCACATCCCGATAAACATGTTACAAGTTGCGGGTTTCGTGTTGCGCGTTAAGTTCATGAACAAAAGCAACGTCAAATACCTTCAGTGTTCAATGTTCCACGTTTGGCGTCTCGTGTTGGAATTAAATACTAAGTCAACGTCAAATTCAACTTGGATTCCGGGGTCAAGCCCCGGAATGACGACCATAAAAACATGGGCAGTCAGACATTGAATCGGTCGACGAAACACCAAAAGGTTGTTATTGCCTTCCAAAACTCAATCGGAGAATTGCTGAAAAGTTTCCGAGTTCCTACAGGTGGCTCCCGATTGAGTGCTGGACGAGCCGGCAATCCATCTTGGCTTCCCGATATTCGCACGTCATTGCCGGACTCCGATCCGGCAACCCATCTTGACTTTCGCTCCTTGCTTTTGATTTTAACGGTCTTAATTTCACACTAAATTAGTGTCGATTCGTGCGATCCGTGGACTGGGCTTTTGAACTTGACTTTGAATTTGATACTGCCTCATCCCGGCAACACTTGATTACAATCCCAACGCTTGAACTCAACTATCAACCATCAACTATTAACTATCAACTTCGTTGTTCCCCTCGTCCCTCAGTCACTTCGTCCCGATTTAACTCAATCACTCAATAACTTAATCTCCCAGTCCCTCTTATTATTATAAAGGACAAATACCGGCGATCTTCCATCATTTTTCCTTTTGTAAAA
>CAZVWJ010000050.1:0-19067 GCA_964631325.1 uncultured bacterium
AAACTTTAAACTTTAGCTACCAACCATTCCCACAGTGCCAGCCTCACAGTTTTTACATTTTGAGGGAGACTATCAGTTTCTTGAGCGAAATTGTTGCGTCAAAAGGCCCTTTAAGACCCTTTTACCCCCATTTGTGCCTGCCCTGCGTGTAACGTGCCAAATCCAACTTATTTCTGCTTTTAGTATACAACAATTGTACTTGTTTAGCGCCCCCTGTAACTGCGAATCATACTCCCTGTGAGACTCATTCTCGCAGCCATCCAGGCTGCTCTGAGGGTTACATTTTCAAAACCGGCTCATCCTGAGCCTTGAAAATGTAAAAATCCGTCAAACAGGGAGCACGATTCGCTATTCGATGAGGGATTTTAGAGATACGCTAAACACTTACCAACAATTATTACAGATTTCCCAAAGTAGTTTTCTACAGTAAAATCAAAACTAATTAGCTCGCTGATGGACGCAGATATACGCAGATTAACTTCACATTAAACATCAAAATCAAACTATTATTACCACAGTGGTCACGGAGGAAATTCAATCATTTTGGTAGTACTTTTTTTAGTACTTGAGTGATCGATTGAGGGATTGAGTGGCAGCTAAACCTGGAGAGAAAGTGGATGGCACAGTCACAATATCAGGAGGCGGAGTTGGAAATCTACGCCTGTAATTAATCTTTCAGGCTGCAAGTCCTTTCACAGTTAGTTGATTTACATCAGTTAGTTCACTGGCATGCTCAAACGTAATTGCGCATACGTTTCCATCCTCACCCACATCCACAAGAGTGTTTTCATCAAGGTCACGCGTTTCTGCTATTTCTTCGCGGTTAAATTCTATATACAATGTATCAGTATCTTTAAAATAATTTACCTTCATGGTTTAAAACTCCGATCAAAAAAAGCATTATGAACTGTTTCGCGATCTGAAAGCAAAATTACACGTAAATATTTTCCATCCATTTCTTCGATTTTCCCCCAGAGCCGAATACGTCCATCCTCCTGAATCTGCTCGCAAACTGGAGATTCTATAACCCGCTGTATCCATTCATCCTTGATCATGGCACGATCAGGACGTTTACAGGTGCTTTTAAAATAATCAGTTTTGGGGTCGGAGTTAAACTTTAAACTTTAGCTACCAGCCATTCCCACAGGGCCAGCCTCACAGTTTTTACATTTTGAGGGGGACTATCAGCTTCCTGGGCGAAATTGTTGCGTCAAAAGGCCCTTCCCCAAGAGAGGGGGAAAGTTCTTGCAGTAGACTCACTAATACAGCCTTGAGTGCTATATCGTAGATACACATTATGCAAGAAATTCTATAATTTCGTGCACAATGAGGTTAGAACCTGTGGAAAGAGTTATTCGCTGAGCATTCCTTCGATAATCAGATCAACTGCATCGTCCTCGGGGAGACCGCGGGACATCAGGGTTTCGAGCTGTTTGGAATCGACGGAACCAATCGCCGCTTCGTGAGTCACGTGGGCCTTCGGGTCGTTGACCTCGACGATAGGCACGGCGCGGGCGACCGCCTCGTCCTGGACAATTTCCTTGCAGTCAACGTGGCCGCGGGCGTCTGGTGCTTCGGCAACCAACTCGTTGTCCACTTCAGCTTTCGCCCGGTCCTGGACGGCAATGTGCGAGGTAAGCGCACCGCGGGCTCCTTCACCTAATAAATTCCCGGTCTCTTTAATTAGAATCTCATCGTCATTTTTGCCGTTGATCCGGGCGAGCATTTCAAAAACTCCGCCGGCGTAGCAATCCATCTCGTAATCAATATCTATCCGACCGACGCCACCGCGAATTAGTTCAAATTCCGTCTCAAAGCGGGCATCTTTTTCAATAGTCACTTCCGCCCGGGGAATAACGTTAACGCCGCCCTCGGGGCCGTGGACGTGGCGCTCAAAGTAAGAATAAGTAGCGCCTTCCTCAACAGTGATCCGGGCGTCCATCTCGTGGCGAACGTCCTCGGCGTTGGGAAAGGTGCAGTAGGCCTGGAAGTTCCCCTCGGCCTCTTCCTCAATTGTGATGTCAAGAATAATATGCTGACGGCCTTCAACCGGCAGCATACCAAAACAGATGTAGACGGGATTCTCCAGCACCGTGCCCGCCTCCAGGACAAAATCCGCTTCAACCGCCTCGCCCCGGGAACGGGCATCCACCTTTAAGCCGTCCACCAGGTGAGCGCCAACCACTTCATTGCCGTGAATTTCTATATGAGCTTCATCCTCCGCCTGCGGACGGCAGACACCCCCGCCCAACGAATCGTAAAGCTGGTCGACAACCTCTGAACTCATTTTCCCACCTCCACATGTTCTGCGGCCTGCTTGAGCGTCGGATCCTTGCTATCGCAGGGCAGACACTCGTCTTCAAAGTAAGCACCGATTTTTTCCGTATCACCCTTGTCGACAAGCTGGCCGGCACAGATCAAGAAAGCGTGGTCAGCCTGCTGGAGGACGGTCATGCTATGGGTGATAAGCAGAACCGTCACCCCCTGTTCCTTGAGGAGCTGAATTGCTTCAAATATTTTTTCCAGGGCACCGACATCAATCCCGGAATCAGGTTCATCGAGCAGAACTAAATCCGGTTCTATCATGAGGATACTGGCCAGTTCAACTCGTTTTCGTTCGCCGCCGCTGAGCGTCTCGTCGACGGCCCGATCCAAATAAACAGCCGGATCGAGGCCCACCTGGCGCAGTACTTCTTCCTGGCGCTGTTCGGATGGATTATCAACGCCACAGGAGATAAATTTTCGCAGCTTCAGGCCCTCGAAGCGGGCCGGCTCCTGCCAGGCCAGGGTAATTCCCCGCTCGGCGCGGGCGGCCGGGTCCAGGCCCCGGAGGGACTCGCCTTTGAATAAAATGTCGCCCTCAAGGTCCGTGTAGCCCTGCAAGCCCATAATTGCCTTGGCCATCGAGGACTTCCCGGCTCCGTTGGGGCCGATTATCGCGTGCACATGGTTCGCCCAGAAATCAATACTGAGCCCGTCAAGGATCTGGCTGTTATCAATTTCCAGCGAAACGTCCTGCAGTTCCAGAATACCCATAAATTAACAGCTCCTTTAGGTTGTCTCTCTGAACCCTTTCACCCCCACCTTAGTCCTCCCCCATCGAGGGGGAGGAGATAAAAACATTCTAAAATTTCGTTAAGTTAAAGTTCAGTCCTGTTTGCCTTCGATTCCACCGAGCAGGACGGCCGCGGCGATAGCGAGGCGCCGGTCGAGCTGTTGGCCGTCCGGGTCAGCCGAAAGGTCAATCTCCAGCTTGTATATAAACGGGTTGAAATTCTGACTGAAAGTGGCGACAGTGCGATTATCAACTTCCAGGTTGTAAGTCTGGGGTATCAGGTTGATCACAAAGCGCCGGATCAAAGAGAGAAGCAGGCTGTCTTCTTTTAAAGTCCCGATTTCGTTACCGGCGGAATCGAGAAAAACCCACTCGTCCTTGACCAACGATTTCATCCCTTTTCGCTTGACCGCTCCGACTTCTTCACCCGTCTGCGGATCGGTTACGGTGTATTTGGCACCAAAATCAAGGATCTGGTCGGTTTTTATCACGAGCAGTTCCTCGTCCATCTCTTCACTACCGTAAACCCGGAGGTCTTCTTTCAGTTTTAGCCCTTTCATTTTCGAATAAAAAACCTGCTGATCGCGGTCGTCGTAAATATAAAAATCATTCCCGAATATTTTAAAGAATTTCCGGCGCAGTCGATATCGATCACGCATAAATCGCTCATCCATTGCAAACACTTCCTTTGAAAAGTTGTGATTTACTCCTGGTGTGGCGGAGTAACAAATTCCGTTTCTATATTATCACCGATATTTTTCCGGGCCATCTCCGCTATTTCCTCCACCTGTTTTTCGCTTAGATTCACGCCCTGGGCGGCACCGACAACTTCCACCTGAGGACGGTTGTGGGCAACCGCCAGAGAATGCGTGATTCCTTCCTGGGCCAGGGCCCACGAAATTAAGACTGAAGCAAGAGGTTGGGTAATCCCCTCTTCCTTGAGATAGCCAGAAATTTCCCGGACCGTCCGACGATATTTTGAGAAATTTTTCTCCACTTCAGGCAAGCGGTTTTTCAGGGTATCAAACTCCAGTTCTCCCCGGTTCAGAAATTCATCAGTAAGCAGGCCTCGACAGAGAACTCCATAAGTGAGCGTACTTATCTCATTTTTCTTGCAGTAGGGAATATAATCGTTTTCAGCCTGGCGCTGGAAGAGACTGTAAGGAAATTGAATCAGGTCTACTGAGCCGCCCTGACGGGCCGTTTCAATCTGTTCGACGGAAAAGTTGGTCAGACCGGTAAAGCGGACCAGGCCCTCCCGTTTCAAGTCCGCCAGGGCCCCAATTGTCTCGTCAAAAGGAATCTCTCCGTCCGGCCAGTAAATCTGATAACAGTCTATGGTTTCGACCCCGAGCAGTTCCAGGCTAGCCTCTACTCCGTCCCGAATTGCCTCCGGAGAACCGTCGGGAACAATCTGGCCATCCGAGTCCCACTCCACTCCACCTTTAGTAATCACAAACAGGTTTTCCCGGCACTCTTTCTGGCGCAGTTGCTTGCCGACCCGCTGTTCAACCCGACCAAGGCCAATTGTATTTACTATCTCCAGCAAATTTATTCCGCCCGCCAGCGCCGTATCAATAATAGTAGAAATGGGCGCGGAACCGTGCACTAGCTCCTTTACTCCCAGCCGTAACCCTACCCCAACTTCACTTAAATCATCAAGCTCAATCATTGCAATACCTCCGAAGATGAGCGGAGTTTATAGTTTTCGGTTAATAAGTAAAGCTACTTATCCTGCTCTAACAGCAAACTATACACATAGACTCCATATTCAGATAATCTTAAAAAAAGAATATCAGATAGAACCTATTTATATTAACTGAAGAATGGAAAATGACCAAGAAAAACGGGGGAAGTAGCCTAACTCAACTAAATCCTATCCGTGTAACTCTTATGATTCAGGCTCGTAACCGTAGTCGGCGAGTATGTCGGGGACGTCGTCGGGGGTGACTTTACCGTAAACTTTTTCATCCACTATTACCACTGGTGCGCGGGCACAGGCGCCCACACAACGGGCGTCAGTAACAGAAAACTTACCGTCTTCGGTCGGTTCCTCCGGTTCTACTCCCAACTCCTCAAGGAACCGGTCAAAAACGGCGCCGGCGCCGCGGACGTGGCAGGCGGTGCCGGTGCAAATTACAATCTCGTGTTCCCCGGCGGGCGAAAAATTAAAGAAATGATAGAAAGAGGCCACACCGGTAACCTTCGCATAAGGAACCTGCAGAGTGCGGGCCACTTCATCCAGGTGGTCCCGGGAGAGATAGCCGTATTCCTCCTGGACCCGGCGCAGGGCGGGGATCAAATAACTTTCCGGCCGGTCTGACTGGCGATATTCTTCTAATTTTGAATGTATTTCTTCGTTCAGACACTGTTTTCCACTCATTTTATTCCCTGCCTTTCCGCCGGCGTATAAGAGGTATGGAGAAGCTCGTGTGCCCGGTCACTGTTAGGTTCACCGAAAAAATAACTGTAGAGTTCAGTAATATCCGGATTTTCGTGCGGCTTTCGCACTTTCTTGGTGGCGTCGATGGAATAGAGCGCCTTGGCCCGTTTCTTAACCAGCTCCGGATCCAGGGCGAAAGTATCCTTGGGCGGATAAGGCTGGCCGCCGCCCCCGACACAACCCCCCGGGCAGGCCATAATTTCAATCAGGTGATATTCCTTTTCGCCGCTCTGCAGTCGTTCAAATAATTTTTTAGCGTTCTGCAGTCCGTTGGCCACGCCAATGTTGACGGTGTCCCCGTCCAGTTCAACCGAAGCTTCGCGCAACCCCTCCACACCCCGCACCTGCATGAAATCAAGCTCGGTCAACTCTTCCCCGGTGAACCGTTCATAAGCAGTGCGCAGGGCGGCCTCGGTTACTCCCCCGGTAGTCCCAAAAATATCGCCGCCGCCCGAGGACTGCCCCAGCGGCCGGTCGAACTGGCTGTCGGGCAGGTTGCGAAAATCAACCCCCATGCACTTACACATCCAGATCAGTTCCCTGGTTGTCAGCACCGCGTCCGTGTACGGAGCGCCCCAGGGAGCTTCGTGTTCCGGCCGGGCGGCCTCGTATTTTTTCGCCGTACAGGGCATGGTGGCAACCGAATATATCTGTTCGGGGGCGATTTCCTTCTGATCAGCATAGTAAGTTTTAATCAGCGAGGAAAGCATACTCATCGGTGATTTACAGGTGGAAGCGTGGGGGATCAGCTCCGGGTAAAAAGTCTCCAGGAAACTGATCCAGCCCGGCGAACAGGAAGTGATCAGGGGCAACTTTTCGCCCGAGCGAAAGCGGTTAAGAAATTCGTCGGCCTCCTCGACGATAGTTAAATCAGCCCCGAAATCTGTATCAAAGACAGTGTCGAACCCCATCAGGTTGAGGGCGGTAACCATCTTGCCGGTAACCGGCGTCCCGGGCTCGTAGCCAAACCCCTCGCCCAGTGCCGCCCGGATCGAAGGAGCGGTCTGGACAACGACGTGCAGATCCGGGTCAGCCAGGGCCTCGAGTACCTCGTCGGTAACATTGTTTTCCACAATTGAGGCGGTCGGGCAGACGTTGGCACACTGGCCGCAGTGAATACAGACCGACTCCATGATATCAACGTTATGAGCGGGAGCGGCAACACTCTCGAACCCACGAAACTGGGGCCAGAGATTGGTTACTCCCTGGACCTCGTCGCAGACCCGCACACAGCGGCCGCAGAGAATACATTTTTCCGGGTTCCGGTGAATTGCCGGAGAAGAATTATCCTCGGGAAAACGTTTCCTGTCCCCTTCAAAAAGCCGTTCCCGCACCCCGAGACTGTAAGCGAGATCCTGCAGTTCACAGTTACCGTCGCGGTCACAGGTCTGGCAGTCCTGGGGGTGGTTATCAAGAATCAGTTCAACTATGTCCCGCCGGTGCCGGCGTAAGCGCGGGGAAGTGGTTTTGACGACCATCCCTTCCTCGGCCGGAGTCGAACAGGAGGCCGCCATAGTTTCACGTTTTTCCAACTCCACCACGCAGATCCGGCAGGCCCCGAGGGTACTCAGTTCCGGGTGATAGCAGAGCCGGGGGATATGGACGCCGACCCGGTCAGCCGCGTCCATTATCGTCGCCCCCGAATCAACCTCAGTTTGCATACCGTCAATAATCAGACTTATCTTTTCGTTGTCAGCCATTATTTTTGCAACACCGCGTCAAAATTACAGGTTTCGTAGCACTGGCCGCACTTGATACATTCTTCCTGGTCAATTTCGTGTGGTTCCTGGGACTCACCGCTTATACAATCAACCGGACACTCCCGGGCACAGGCTCCACACCCGACACAGGCTTCAGCATCTATTTCGTAGGTCACCAAATACCGACAGGAACCGGCCGGACACTCCTTGCCCTCAATATGGGCCCAGTATTCTTCTTCGAAATAATCAAGCGTACTGAGCACGGGATTGGGCGCCGCCTGGCCAAGTCCGCAGAGTGAAGTTTCCTGCGTCAACTTACCGAGGCGGCGGAGAAGCTTGATATCCTCCGGTTCACCGGCACCCCGGGTAATCCGGGTCAATATTTCTTTCAGGCGAATATTACCCTCCCGGCAGGGGGTACATTTACCGCAGGATTCCTCACAGGAAAATTCAATAAAATAACGGGCCAGGTCAACCATGCAGGAGTCCTCGTCCAGGACAATCATTCCGCCACTGCCCATCATACTGCCCGCTTCCGCCAGCGATTCGAAATCAACCGGCGTATCCAGGTCCCGGGCGGGAATACAGCCACCGGCCGGTCCACCGGTCTGGACCGCTTTTATTTCCTTGTCACCGGGGACTCCCCCGCCAATATCTTCCACCACTTCCCGCAGGGTAATACCCATGGGCACTTCCACCAGGCCGGTGTTTACAACCTGGCCGGCCAGGGCAAATACTTTTGTCCCGGAACTCTTTTCTGTGCCGAGATTGCTGAACCACCCGGCTCCGCGCTTGATAATATCGGGCATATTGGCCAGGGTTTCCACGTTATTTATTACCGTCGGTTGCTCCCAGAGGCCGGAGACGGTGGGATAAGGGGGGCGCGGCCGCGGCATTCCACGCTTGCCCTCAATTGAATTAATCAGGGCCGTCTCCTCCCCGCAGACAAAAGCGCCGGCGCCAAGCCGCAGTTCAATATCAAAATCAAACCCGGAACCAAGAATATCTTCGCCGAGATATCCCTCTTCCCGCAGTTTGGCGAGGTTGTGTTCCAACCGTTCAATCGCCAGCGGGTATTCGACCCGGATATAGATGTAGCCTTTCGTGGCACCGGTTGCGTAGGCCCCGATAATCATCCCCTCGATCACCCGGTGGGGATCTCCCTCCATCAGGCTCCGATCCATAAAAGCTCCCGGATCCCCTTCGTCACAGTTGGCAACAAAATACTTCTGTTCGGCTGAATTCCGGACGGCAAAGTCCCACTTCTGCCCGGTCGGAAAACCCGCACCTCCACGACCGCGCAGGTTAGCTTCACTGACAGTTTTTCGCACCGCTTCCGGAGTCATTTCATTTAGAGCTTTTTCAACTGCCCGGTAGCCCCCGCGTTCCTTGTATTCTTCGATATCCTCCGGGTCTATTTTTCCACAGTTATCGAGCACCAACCGCTGTTGACTGCTGTAGAAAGGAATTTCTTCCTCGTAAGCAAACTCTTCGCCCGCTTCAGTAACGTAACAGAGGTCCTCTAAAATTTCCCCGCGCCGCAGTGTCTTCTCCACTATCGCTTCGAGGTCCTCGGGCTGGACGTTGGTATATAAAATGCCGGCCGGATCAAACCGGATCAACGGTCCCTTGTCACAGAATCCGTGACAGCCGCTGACCTTAGTTTCCGTCGGACCTGACTCAGAGTCTGGATCACCGAACTCAACCTCAGCCGCAAGATCTGCAACTTTTCCCTGCAGTTGCTCAAAAATCTCCAGCGAACCGGAGGAGACACAGCCAGTCCCGGCACAAACTATTACCCGGCTTACTTCAGCCGGCTCAACTTGTTCGATCAATTCACTCTCTGTCTGGGCCACGGGAATTCCAAACTCCTTACCACTCAAATAAAAAATAACAGTTATAATAATCTAACAAATTACCCGGAAATTGCGTAAAACCACCCTGCACCATCAAAAAACTGGTTTAAACAAGGCTTTATCTCAAAGGAAAGCAAACACTTCAATTATTTTGTTCCAGGTAGTCTAACAATCGATTTGATCAGATTAAAGGTATTTTTAATCTAACCCAGCCTCTGAACGGATAAATACACAAACTCCCCGCCTGTCCTTGCATTCCTACCGGTAGGAATCCCGGTAAATAGCCACACAATCCTCAATCGTCAGGTCAATTCTATCACATTCAAACAGCCGGCCCATTGTAGCTCGGGCGTTTTTGGCCAGCTTTTCAAAATCTTCCGGGCCGATACCGTAATCGGACATTTCCAGGTCGGCCACCCCGCAGTCTTCCCGCAGTTCGTTTAGCGCGGTGATAAAATCGAGCGGTTCCCCGGCCTGCTCATAACCGAGGAGGTCAGCCAGTTCGACAAACCTTTCCCCGGCCACTCCGGCCTCAATTAACTGCTTGAAGTAAGCCTCACTGAGCATAATCAAGCCGGCCCCGTGGGGCAGATCCGGGTGGTAAGCGGACATTGCGTGTTCCAGGGAATGCTGACTGCTGATTCCGCCCACGCACATTACAAGCCCGGAGAGAGTATTGGCAAAAGCGACTCTTTCCCGCGCCGCAAGATCGTTTCCATTTTCCACGGCCACCGGCAGATTTTCACTGATATTTTTAATTGCCGTCCGGGCATACGTATCACTGAGAAGATTCGTTTGGTTGGAAATATAGCCCTCAACGCTGTGAAACAGGGCATCGAATCCCTGGAAGGCAGTCAGCCGCGGCGGCACGGTCAGCATCAGCTCCGGATCAACCACCGCTATCTCAGGAAACAATTCCCGGAGCCCGCCAAAACCTATCTTTTCGTTTTTTGCTTCGTTAGTGATTACCCCGACCGGATCAACTTCCGACCCGGTGCCCGCCGTGGTGGTGATTGCCACAAGCGGCAGTGGCGTGTTCTCAATCGGCTTGCCCCGGCCGCTTCCTTCCTGGACGTAGTCCCAGAAATCTCCACCGTTGGTTGCCATTACCGCGATTGCCTTGGCCGCGTCCATGGGACTGCCTCCGCCCAGGGCGACAATAAAGTCACAGTCGTTCTCCCGGGCAAACTCACCCCCCGCCATAACCGTGCCCTTCGTCGGATTGGGCTCAACTCTGTCAAACAGGGCAGTTTGTGCGCCAGCCCGCTTCAACTGTTCTTCGGTTCTTGCCAGGTATCCGTTTTCCTTCGCGGACTTCCCGTTAGTGAGCACCAGCATGGCCTTTTTACCGGGCAGTTCCTGTTCGTGTAGATTATCTAACTGACCCGGTCCAAACAAAACTCGTGTTGGTATGTCCAGCTCAAAACTCATGCTTTTTACCTCCTCGGACTAAATTGCCCGTTAGTTTTCGTGTTCTTGCTCCTGCAACGCACTAACAACCAAACCTTGTTCTTTCGCTCGCTGACCTGTATAAAACCGGTTCAAGCTCAACCATTAACTTTCAAAAGACAGGCGTGCGCCGAAAAACCGGCCCCAAAACTGGTCATCACCAGGTAATCTCCGGCTCTTCGATCAGCCTGTTCCATAAGCTCTTTCAATACAAAGATTACGCTGGGCGAAGACATGTTACCGTAATTTTCAAAAACAGAGTAAGAATACTTCAATTTCTCCCGGGAAAGATTCAGGCCAGAACTAATTTCATCCAGCACCGTTTTGCCCCCCGGATGCACCGCCCAGTGTTCTACTTCAACCTGCTCCAGGCCATTTCTGGCAAGTAAATCCGCGACAACCTCCCGGCAGGCCCGGGTGCCAATCTCCGGTATCTCCGGCGAAAGCACGTTGCGCAGGCGGTTATTTTCCGTTTTATACATCAGCTTTTCCCGCTGTTCGGGCAGTAAAACAGTAGAAAAATCCAGGATTTCAAAGGGCCCCTCCTGTGTGGACAACAGCAGGGCTCCGGCTCCGTCCCCGAAGATAGCGTTGGAAACCATCAGTCCCGGGTCCTCCCCCCGGAAAAAAGTGGCGGAACAGACTTCCACCGCAACTGCCAGCCCCCGGGCACCTTTATTGCTGTGGATGTAATTAGCCGTGGTCTGGAGGTTGGGCAGGGCGCCGCCACATCCCATTCCCATCAAATCACAGATGGCAATATCCTTCTTCAGGTTCAAATCCTCAGCCAGGTAGGAGGTCAAACCCGGACAGAGATAACCGGTACAGCTATTCACGGTCAGCCGGGCTATCTCGTTACCTGCAGTTTCCGTTTTCTCGAGACATTTCCGGGCGGCCCGTCGCCCGATCTTTCGTCCCTGTTTTTTGAACCTCGCCACCAGCTCGTCCTGGTCGGTCCTGGTAATATCCTCGGCTTTATCCAGGCCCAGGTGCCGCTTTTCAATTGGGCTTTCCCGGAAAAGTTTTTTATACCAGAGTCTCTCTTTTTCTGACAGATCAAAAAACTTCTGCAAATGAACAAAGGCTTCTTCCTGGGTAACGGAAAATTCCGGTACCGCCGTCGCAATCTCGTTGATATACAGGCTCATTTTGAGTTCCTTTCTCTAATAACTGCCCGGAGCCGGAAAAGCGGCTGTTTTTCCGTTTCCACGAGACAACCCGGCAACTTTTTCTCCAGCCGCTTGAATTCCTGCTCGCAGAATCCCTTTTTAACTGAAAGTAAAGCGTCATGCCTGACTTCGGGCGCACTGATTGTCGTCCTCAGCCAGGTGAGCAAATAGAGAACATAACTTCGAAGTAAATCGTTTATGACCAGCGCTTCATCAGTGTAACTGATGTATTTCCGGCAGATAGCTCTGATCTTTTCAAAAGAGAAATGATGCATCACCATGCTGGCCGTCACGTAATCGTAACTTCGAAGCGGCTCGTGTGCCAGCAGATCTTCCTCCACCAGCCGTAGTTTGGCGCCGGCCCGGCCCCTCGCCCGGGCCCTCTCAGCAGCCGCTTGCTGGTTATCCAGACAGGTATACTCAATCTCGAGGTCATTTTTCTTTCCCCAATTTATCACGGCAGTTGGTAAATCACAGGCCCCACTGCCAAGGTCAAGTATCCTCAAGGGAGGGTCCCCGGTTAACTTCCCCCTTCTATTTTCTTCCCGCAAGAAAGAGCGAATAACGTGGTTCCCTCCGTAATAACTGTTTACTTCCTCCATTAAAGCATAACTTTGCTCGAACACCTCGGGCGCTGGCGCGGGCCCGTCAATAATTTCGCTTTGGTTGGCCAGCCGTTCTCTCAACTCAAACATTCCAGAATTCACCGGATTCCAGCCGCTCAATTATTTCAGCGTATTTCGCTGCCGTTTCCTCGGGCACTTCAACCGCCCGGGCGGCCACTTCCCGGCACAGGCCACACTGCTCACAGGAGGTATTTAGACAATCCTTGCCCGCCACCCGGGCAAGAAAATTCGCGGGAATTTCCTCGCTTCTTATTTTTACGGGAGGCTGATCAAGCTCGTGCAGTAGGCCCTGTTCCCGCATAAATTCCCGGGCACCAAAGAGGGATTTTACCGGGACCTGGAAGAGCTGTTTTAAATAATCCCAGAGCCCCACTGTATTTTCCTGCCGGCCGAAGGAATGCGAGAGAAACAAATCGGCCAGGTTGCCGCTGTATTCCTCCGTCTCATAGGCTCGGACACGTTTTTCCAGCACTGGCGAGGGAAGATCTCTTTCCAGCAGTTTGAAGGTATCATACCCGATAGCTTCATATTTATTTATATCTGCCGGCCGGATCCACTGCGCTTTGATGAACTGCGCAGGGTCCGCAAATCGGCGCCGGTTGCACTCCAGGTAACAGTAGTCCACGAAAAAATTTGACTCATTGTCCGACCCGTGGGAAAAACAGTTCTGATGGTAGGGCTGAAGCGGACAGTTCGGCAGGCAAAGGTGGTTGGCAATGAGAATCAATTCTTTCTCCGTCGCCGCTCTTATTTTTTTCAGCCTTTCAAAGTTCCTGTTAATAGAGAAAGACTCCAGCGTAATGGCCGCGGCGCCCAGTTCATCCCAGAATTTTACCCGCTCAACCGTATCCACCTGGGCATAAATACCCACCGTGATCTTTAACTGCGGATACCGTTTTTTGATCAGTTTAAATAAATAAGGGGTGGAAACTGTAACTGCTTCTACCCCCGCCTCCAGCAGCCGGTCAAGGAGGTTCTCTATCTTTTTCTGGCCGCGACGATTCCATTCGCGGTTTCCCAGGCAAGAGCTGTTCAGGAGGTAGGAAAACTCAAGCTTTTTCTCTTTTAACTTATCAATATACTTGCTCAACTCATCCAGCTCTATTCGCCGGCCCATGTAACCGGCCCGGCCGCCTCCTACAAAATCATTTCTCTGCTTGCCGTAAACCCCGGTTACAGAACTGGCGGCCAGTTCCTCGATAAGTTCCACGTCATAGTTTGCTGCAAGGTGTAAATCCATTTTCTCTCCGGTTGTATTATAATATTAATCGTGCTCTCTCCTTTTATTATTTCAAATCCTCCTTTAGAAATATACTGTTTTACAAAACTGTTTCTATTTCGAAGGCTTTGTAGAAAAACTGTATAACTGTCTATCTTTAATAGAAGCTGGGGCTTGAACCCTTTGGAGACGGATTTATCGAAATATATGGCCCCAGAAGGGGCTGGTTATATATTTCGATACCTCTTTTACACAATTATATGGACACAACTGTTCTATAAGTTGATTCCTCCTTCCAATCATTCATGCATATTATATACTGTTTTGTGCCTTGTTGTTATGCTGTAATAGTTAAGCTCAACTTAACAAAGTCGCTCTAACCCGGATAATTCACGACAGCGTGACTGTCGTGAATTATCCGTCCGAAGGACAGCCTTCAATCGAGGTACCATATTTAGTGTTTATCGCTGGCAAGGGGCTCTCAACGCAATTTTAACGGTTAAGCTTCACCATAAATCTACTCGATTGTAGGCTGGGTTAACCCAGCACTCAAGCAGAGCGAATATATATACTTAAAAATAGCTGTAATTTTTCGGGTCAATATTACAATTTGATTAATTTGCTCATACAGTCTTGAGTGCTGTATCGTAGATACACATTATGCACTAAATTCTAGGATTTCGTGCATAATGTGGGCTAATATAGCTTCTGAAAAGATTAAACAGAATTTGCAAATTCTTATCGTATTATAATCATTTTTTGCTATGGGGGTTTATATTCCGATGGCTGAGGCTGAAGCAACCGATGATTCGCCGGACGAGGAAGCAGATGTTGAACTTCCGGACGAGGAGATAATGGATCTTGAGGACAGTCTGGGAAAAATCCAAGGGACAACTATCCGCTCAAGCGGGATTGAGGAGAAAGAAAAGTCCGGGGTAACAAAAGAATACGTGTTCAACAAGCACGAAGAAAAAATTGGAGAGGAACAAGCAACGGGAAAGAGCATAGAGGCCCAACTTGAGAAAATCAGTGAATCGATGGAAAACTTTGAGGAGGTTAACCCGGGTCAGCTGGTAGCGGCGGATTTAACTGAAGACGGTGAGCCCCGGTTTAAAGCCGGAAAATACATTCGGGCTTCGAAGGACAACCGTCGCCTCTTTGCCAGCCGTGCCGGCCAGGTAGTCTGGTCCGGGGATACTGTCCATGTTTTACCGATTATGCACGTTGATGGTGATGTTGATAGTGATACCGGGGATATAAGATATGATGGAAATGTTTTTATTGAAGGGAAAGTTGGGGTTAATCGGCTGGTCCAGGCCCGGGGAAATGTTTGGGTTATGGGAATGGTGGACAGGTCGCGGGTAAAAGCCAGTGGTGACGTTATCATTCAAGGGGAAATCAAAGGAGGAAAAAAACAAAAAATTGAGGCCCACGGTTTAGTTTACGGAAAATTTGCTGAGAACGCCCGTATTCAGGCCGGCAGTAAAGTGATAATTAAAGAGGATATAAAACAAAGCAACATCAAGGCCGAGGAAAGTATAATTTTGTCTGACCAGACTGCCAGCATTGTTGGCGGCGAGGTAGCGGCAAACGAGTTGATCGTTGCGAACGACCTTGGTTCAACAAGTTCTCCGTCGACGAAATTAAGGTTGGGAGCCCAGGGGATATTGCAGGAGGAACTGGAAAAACTTGAGAACCTGCGGGCTAAGTTGGAAAGCGAGGTGGAGGAAAAGGAAAAAAATGTAAATAATCTGATTGGGAAGCAAGAGGCTGACAGTCTGAACCCGGCTAATGAGAAGAAACTGCGTGAGCTGGAATTTGATTTTAATTATGCCCGGGATAATTTTCAGCAGGTAAACCATCGAATAGAAGGTATAAGAGAGGAACTTAACTCCGATGTTGATAGAAAAATATATGTCCGTGGCACAGTGTTTCCAGGGGTTAAATTGCATATTGGAACCATCAAAGAACCTATAGATGAAGAGCACAATCACTGCACCATCCGGGGGGAGGAAAAGAAAATTAATTTTGATAGCTTCAACGAGCCGGAGTTAGACCTGGATTTCAGTCTCTCCGTCGGTAAAAAACTTAAGGAAATCGAGGAAAAATACGAGACGCCTGATTTGGAGGAACTGCGCCGGAATGTCATCTGCGAGGAAGACGTGGAGATGTTTAACCGGGAGGATCAACTACGGACATTACTGGGAATTGAGGATGATAAAGATCTGGTTCTTATTGATCTTGACCCGGAGCTGGAGAATGCGGGGGACCAGGTGGGGGAAGAAGAGCTTGAACAGTCAAGGACCTGGTGGGGGATTGAAGTTCGTGGGGATGAAAAAAAGGAGAGCGTGCGTCGCTATTTTGACCCAAACGCAAAGAAATCGGTCAAGGTAAAGTGTAAATCACCGGAGGAAGGGGTAAAGCGAGCTGCGAAATATCTTGAGGCTGCCGAGGATGAACTGGTGGTTAAAGTTCTTGAGGAGGGGAAGTCGGGTTTTATGGGGTTTGGAGAAAAGGATTTCTTAATTCGGGTGATCAGGAAGGATGAAATTGAGCAATCCTCGGAGAAGTCAAGTAAAGAAAAGACGAACTCTTTTGACCTGCTGGAAGAAGCCGAGCAACAGGAGGATGATGATGGATATATAGATTTTGAAAATTCATCTGAAGGTTTGAAATTAGCTGTTCATCCGCCCGAGGGACATGGTTTTCCGGTGGCTATGGGTCAAGTCGAGGAGGAGCTGAAGGAAAACAATTATGATCAAGATATTAACTGGGACAAGGTTGAGGAACTTGTGGAAAATCCTACCGGTGAACTGGAGGTAATTGGCCCCTGCCAGAGGGACTCCAATACTGACGGTAGCTTTAGTATTGAAGTTAATGATTCCGAGACGAAAGCTTACCTGACAGTTATTCCCCCTAAACCTGGCGGAATTCCGCTTACTGAGGAAGAAGTTGAGGAATACCTCGAAGCGGAAGGTTTTAATTATGACAAGCAGAAGCTGTCCGAGGTTTTTGAAAAGGAGAAATTCGAGGAGGAAATTGTAATAGCTTCAGGCCAGGAACCGGAGCATGGTCGTGATGGTGAAATCGAATTTACTTTTAACGGCGGCCCTCAATCGGAGGAAGAGGGAGAGCCCGAAGTAGTTGATCATCACTCAGTTGATGAAATAGCCGGGGTCGAGGAGGAGGAGGTTCTTGCCGAAATTATTCCTCCCACGAATGGTGAACCGGGCGTCTCGGTTTACGGGAATGAATTACCACCGGAGCCGGGCGAGAGCGTTGAACTTGAGACTGGTGAAAACACCAGGTTTTCGGAGGATAGAGCTGAAGTTATAGCCGAAACCGGGGGGCGTGTCAGGCTGGAGGGTGAAGACGCTGAGCAAAAATTACTGGTTGAACCTGTTTTTGAGATCAACGGTGATCTTGACTATGAGATAGGTAATGTTGACATGGAAGGGGTGGTTGTCGTTGACGGGAAGATCCTTGATGGTTTCCAGGTTTCGGCAACCCAGAGAGTCGAAGCCGAGTCCGTCGGGAAGGCCCACGTCAAGTCTGGAGGAGACATAATCGTTGACCAGGGGGTCGTTGGGCGGGGCGAAGGGGTTCTGGAGGCCGAAGGAAATATTTTTGCCAAATACATAGAGAATGCCAGGTTGAAGGCCGGGGAGAGTGTTGTGGTTGAACAGGCTATAATGCACAGCCGGGTTGATGCCGAGGAATACGTTATCGTTGATGGTCAGCGCCGGGGGGATATTATTGGTGGGATAACAAGGGCCGGTGAAGCAATTCAGGCTCAGAACATCGGAGGGGAACTTGCTTCCAAAACTGAAGTGGAATGCGGTATATCACCAGGACTGCGTGATAAGTTTAGGGAACTGGTGGACGAAATCGAAGAGCGAAAGGAGGTAATGGATAAAACCAAGAACGACTTGAAAGGACTTAAGAAAACCGCAAGTAAAGTGGGTGGGATGGAAAATCTTCCGGAGGATAAAAAGGAACTTCGAGATAAGCTTACGGCAAGAGCAAAAACAATTAAACAGGAAATCAATTCTCTCGGGGATGAACTCGATAATCTAAAATCCAAAATAAAGGAGATGAGTGGGGGCAAGATTCTTGTTTCGGATACTTTTATGTCCGGGGTTAAAATGACAATTCAAAAGAATTCGATTATTCTGACGGAGGATCATCAGAATTGTAAGTTTAAGCTCCACGAAAATGAATTTACTGAAAATAATTTTAAACCGCTTGAAGTGGAACTTGAACGGCCGGACTGAAGAACCTTTCTCCTGCCGCTGATTTTAAATTACAGTGTACAAGTCGTTGTGCTGTTTCAGATAAATCAAACACTCTCTTTGGTTTGACCTTCAGGGTTTCCGTTTGCCGGTCATTTTCTGGAAATTTTTTTAAAATTACCATCGGGTTAGTGGATAGATTTTTAATTTTGAGTTATTTAACAACTTTACCCCCGGAAATTTTTTGATTTTTTGCAATAACTTAAAAACTTGTATATTGAAATCAGGTTTTGAGGCTCGTTCTAGAGTTTAATTTAAAAATATTAGAGTAAATAGCATGAGTCCCCATAGTCCTATTGGTGCGCCCACCATGACTGCAGCACTGATCGCCATTATCCGGTAGAGCAGTTTTTTGTTTTTAACAACCCGGTTACTTTTGTGAATACAGTAAAAGACTATGTCGCCCCCCTCCCGGATGAACAGGTAAAAAAGCAATAACCAGATGCAAGTGAATAGAACGGGCAAATCGATGGTCACCAGGAGGACAAGTTCCGAAAAGGTGTTAACCCAATTCATGGGGATGAATAGCATTTGAACCGTGGCCGGGAGAATACCGAGAATAGTAACAATCAGATGTGTCCAGCTTCGGCGAATGATATAGGGAGAAAAATCACCACTGTACCACACAAGGGATGTAAGCCAGATTCCATAAAATCCAAGTAGGGCGACAAGAATGGAGAAACGTAAACCCCACAAACTCCACTCTCGTACGGCGGTTGTGGATGCCTCAAGTAGATAATATAATCCGGCCAGTAACAACAGCCCAAGAACAGATCGATTCAAAATTAAATTAGAAAATCTGTTTTTCATTGGTTCTAACCAGCCTGAAATATTTTTAAACTTTCAACCGCCGAAGCTCGTTCGGAAGCAGTTCGGTCCAACAAACAGTATTTAATCATATACAAACCCGGGCTACAATCAGAAAGCAAAAAGCTTTCTGAGCCCGTTCTTTAATTTGTGCGCACAATTTCAAAAAAGGTGTTGACTCGGAAACGTCAAAATTGGTAAGATAAAAATAGAGTCAAAGAAAGAGAAAATAAGCGGGGCCACCCGCTCTTTTTTTATGTACACTCCTCTTCCTGTGATTTCTTCCTCTCAGCTCGATCCCCCGTAGCTTCCATGGAAACTCAGGTTAGTTCTTTCCGGGAATTAACTGAACCCGTGAACGTATGAACAATTGACAGTTACGACATTTGTCGGGTACCAATTTTCCTGACATAATTTTTTCGCTTCTGTTAAAAAAATTCTACGATTTTGT